>CACEKG010000068.1 GCA_902560065.1 uncultured Bacteroidota bacterium | reverse complement strand
ATATCGAAAAAATAAAAAATAAAAAAGATACTTTACGCAAAGATTCTAAATCATCAAACGAAAATGCTCCGAAAATCATTGAAATAAATCCTAATCCAACAAAACTTAATACAAAAGCAAATTGATCAAACATAGTAATTGCATCAGAAGATGGTTCGTTACCAAAAACATCTGAAACTAAAATTAATTTGAACTCTGGAGAAAAGAAGGTGGCTAATAATGGTAGCAATTGTACAAAAATTATTTAAAAAGTATAGGTATTTTATTTGTTATTTTGGGGATTGTACTTTCTCTTTTTGATTTCCTAATTGACAATAAAGAGGTAATTTTTATTGTAGGGATTATTTGTATTATTGTTTCATATTTTTTAAATAAAAATTTTAAATAAATGAAAAAGAAATGGTGGGCTTTATCAGTTTTAGGCCTTTTATTATGTGGTTTTGGGTTGTCTCTTTTGGGTGAGGCCATAATTTTTAAATCAATAAATGACAGTCGATGGTTTTATTGGGGAACAGGTGCTTTAGTTGTATTCAATAGTGGAATATGTATTGTAGCTGAAGCCACGTTATTGTTAGGTAAAATAAGGAAGAAAGATAAATAATCATAAGAATAGCTCTAAGAAATCCAAATATTACCTATAAAGTATGTTTTTGCTTTTCCTTTTATTAAAACTCTATCTTTATTATTAACACAATACAATTTTCCTCTTCTTTTTGATAATTGGATAGCAGTCATTTCTTGTTTCTTTAAAACATTACTCCAATATGGAATTAATGAACAATGAGACGAACCGGTAACTGGGTCTTCCATAATACTTGCTTGAGGAGTAAAAAATCTTGAAACAAAATCTGAATTTTTTCCTTTAGAGGTAACAATTACACCTCCTGGACTAAGATTAATTTTATTAAAAATCTCAGTATTAATCTTTATATTTTCAATTTCTTTTTGATTTTTATATAATAACAAATAGTCTCTTGATTTAAATATCTCTTGCGGTGAAATGCTTAAAGATTTTTTCAAAAGATCTGGTAAAACGGTTTTTTTAGGATTTCTTGATGGAAAATCTAATATGAATAAATCATTTTCGACAAAGACATTTAGTTCTCCACTTAATGTTTTAAAATAAATTTTATTGGATGATAAATCAATATAATTTTTAATAACATATGCTGTTGCTAATGTTGCATGACCACATAAATCCATTTCTATTTCAGGAGTGAACCATCTTAAATGATAATAGTTTTCTTTTCTTATAAAAAAAGCTGTTTCTGCTACAGCATTTTCTTGAGCAATTTTAAGAAGAAGTTCATCTTCTAACCATTTTTCTAAAGGAATAACACATGCTGGGTTTCCTTCAAAAACATTTTCAGCAAAGGCGTCAATTTGATAAATTGAAAGTTTCATAATATTTATTTTAATAAATATTAAAGTAAAAATACCATTTTTTAAAGTTGCTTTATTTTGACATAAAGCATAAATTTATTTTATGGATGAAGAGTTTGCTAAACAAATTTTTTTTGTTTTAATTTTTTTAGGATTACTTTGGGCGATCAGTAATGGTGGTTTAAGACAAATTTATAACCAGTCAAAAAAAGTAAAGAAAATTTTAAAAAAAAATAAAAAAAATAAAAGATGACTATTTATTCATATGACAAACCATGCCCAAATTTAAATAAAGGCTCTTTTGAATCATAAGGAATGTCTTCAATTTGATTTTTAACCGCCTCCATAGATGAAGGAAGTTCTATAGGAAGCTTTCCCGAGGGATTAAATTTTCCTTTAATTAAATCCATAATAATTTTATTATCTGAATTAAAGTCAGCTATAACTGCCTTAGCAACTTCAGAAATTTCTTTGATTATTGCAGGGCGTTCAAGATTTATTATTACTATAGTTGGTTTTGATTTAATTAAAGGAATTAATTTAGAAAGTTCTTTAGAAGAAAAATCAAGAGGCCCTCCTCCAAAAAGTTTTTCCATTATATATTTTGTTTCAAATCTTCCT
>CACEKG010000067.1 GCA_902560065.1 uncultured Bacteroidota bacterium | reverse complement strand
CTGGATTAGAAATAAATAATCCTTCATGTGTTGCCTACGATATTATTTTTGGCTGCCCTGGTTGGCTGGAAGGTGTTATTCAAGCTTCTGCATTTATTAAATCTAAAATTGCTAAAACATGTTTAGTTATTGGTTCAGAAACTTTATCAAGAGTTTTGGATAAAAGTGATAGAGATTCTATGATATATGCTGATGGAGCTGGAGCTTCTATTATTCAAACTTCAAATGAAAAAGGCGGAATATTATCCCACAAAAGCGCTTCTTATACTTCTAATTCTGAAAATAGTTATATATATTATGGAACCTCTAATCACAGAAATTCTGAAGACACTAAATTTATTAAAATGCAGGGTAGAAAGGTGTATGAATTTGCATTAAAAAATGTACCAATAGCTATGAAAGAATGTTTAGACTTTTCCAAAATCCCTATAGAAAAAATTAAAAAGATTTTTATTCATCAAGCTAATCAAAAAATGGACGAGGCCATTATAAATAGATTTTATAAACTTTATAAGATAAAAACTCCTGATAATATTTTGCCAATGAATATTGAAGATTTTGGAAATAGTTCAGTTGCAACTATTCCCACTCTTTTTGATTTAACAATTAAGAAAAATTATAATAATCATTATTTGAAAACCGGTGACCACATTTTATTTGCTTCTGTTGGAGCTGGAATGAATATCAATGCTTTAACATACCAGATTTAATTTTTACTTAAACTTGAATTGAGATTTTAACCCTTTAAATTATTAACTTTGATTTAAAATGAAACTACTTGAACACATAGGGAATTATTTTATCATGTTAACCAAAATATTTGGAAAATTTACCAAATGGCAAGTTCTTAAACCCCTTATATTTAAAGAAATTGATGTTTTAATAATTGGATCTCTAGGAATAGTCTCATTTATCTCTTTTTTTGTTGGAGGTGTAGTAGCAATACAAACTGCTTTAAATATGGAGAATCCTTTTTTACCAAAAAACTTAATAGGTTTTGCAACTCGTCAATCAGTAATACTTGAATTTGCTCCTACATTTATTTCAGTTATAATGGCTGGAAAAGTAGGGTCATTTATAACATCAAGTATTGGAACTATGAGAGTAACTGAACAAATTGATGCTTTAGAGGTTATGGGTGTGAATACATATAATTATTTAATTTTTCCTAAAATTGTTGCATTAAGTTTATACCCCTTTGTTATTGGAATTTCTATGTTTTTGGGGATTCTAGGAGGTTATATAGCATGTGTTTATGGAGGATGGACTTCCAGTTCAGAGTTTATTGAAGGCATCCAACTTGATTTTATTCCATTTCATGTAACATATGCTTTTATTAAAACAGCTTTCTTCTCTTTTATTTTAGCAACAATTCCTTCATATCATGGTTATTTTATGAAAGGTGGAGCTTTAGAAGTTGGAAAAGCAAGTACAATATCATTTGTTTGGACAAGTGTAACAATTATTATAATAAACTATTTAATTACTCAAGGTCTTCTTGCATAATGATTAAAGTTAAAAACATATACAAATCTTTTAATCAAACTAACGTTTTAAATAATATTTCAGCAGACTTTGAAAAAGCTAAAACTAATTTAGTAATTGGACAAAGTGGTTCAGGCAAAACTGTTTTTATAAAATGTATGCTAGGCTTAATTAATGTTGATAAGGGAGAAATTCAATTTGAAAATACCATTCTTGACAAAATGAATTCTAAGGAAAGGATTAAACTTAGACAAGAAATAGGAATGGTTTTTCAAGGTAGCGCATTATTTGACTCAATGAATGTATTAGATAATATAACTTTTCCAATGAAAATGTTTACTAATAAATCCAATGAGGAAATTTTATCAAGAGCAAATGATGTAATTAAAAGAGTGAATCTTGAAAATTCTAATTATAAAATGCCAAATGAAATATCTGGTGGTATGAAAAAAAGAGTTGCAATTGCTAGAGCAATTGTTATGAATCCAAAATATCTTTTTTGTGATGAACCTAATTCTGGATTAGATCCTAAAACTTCAATAATTATTGATAATTTA
>CACEKG010000066.1 GCA_902560065.1 uncultured Bacteroidota bacterium | reverse complement strand
GTTTTTTTAAAGCAGGAATTTGATTTATTAGTTCATCTTTATCAAGAATGGGATAAAATGAGTTTTCCAATTTATAACATAAAATTTGCTCAAATGCTCCATTTTTGTCAAAATCATTTATATAAATTCTCATATTTGATTTCAGAAAAGTGTTAGAGCCCATATTTCCGCCAATAATATCTATATCTCCATCTTTGTCAATATCAATAGCTTTAATTACATTCCACATTCCTGTTGAATTTGATAGTCCAAATTCCTTTGTCATATCTTTTAAATCTCCTTTATTATTTATGAATATTTTTATTGGCATCCATTCTCCTGCTACTATTAAGTCAGGAAATTCATCATTATTTAAATTTACCCATTGAGCAGATTTTATGAGACCTATTTTTTGAAGACTATTTTGTTCAACCCTCTCAAATTTATTATTTCCTTTATTTTTAAATAAATATCCTGAGACAGGTAATCCATAGAGATTAGTATTATACCTTTCACCAATAAACACATCTAATAAACCATCATTATCAAAATCATCAATAGCGATTGCTCCAGTTGAAATAGGTTTTTCAAACTCAAATGAATCTTTTGAAAGAGAAAAGTTTTCATTACCATCATTTATATATAACCTGTCATCTAATAATCTATTATATATAGAAAAAGCTTTACCTCCACTTGCAACATATAAATCTAGATCACCATCATTATCACTGTCAAAAAATTTAGCATCAATATCTTCCGAACCTAAACTATTTTTAAAAGGAATAGATATTTCTATATAAGAATCATCTTTTGAAAGAAATATTGAAGGATTTTGGTTTTTTCCTCCTCCTACAAAAAAATCAGTAATCCCATCATTATTTAAATCTTCATAGGCTAAGGCTGGCCCTTCATTACTATACATTTGAGTTAAAAGCCTTTCTTTGTTAAAGTCAATAAACTTGTTTTCTTTATGTTTAAACTCAAACAATTTAGTTTCTTTTAATTTATGAGATGAATTTGAATATTTATTTATTTTAAAATTTTCGACATTTTGATCATCAAATTTAATTTTGTGTAGAGTATTAGTCTTTAAATTAGCATAACTTGAAATTTTATTATTTGGCCAATAAACAATAACACTATCAACTTTATCTATATTTCCAATTCCAAAATGTAACCTGTTAGAGATTGAAGACTGGAACCCTCTAGAAGGAAAATTTTCTAACATGCTTACTTTACCATTATTATATTTTATAATAATTTTTGAACCTATTGCATTTTTATTTTTCAATTCCCCTTCTAAACTAAATGAAATGCTTTTGTTTTTCTGATTATTGTTATTATTTCTGTATAAAAAAGCGGGCATATTTACATTATTAATTACAATGTCTAAATCTCCATCATTATCTAGATCAGCATAAGACATTCCATTACTAAATGATGGAAAATCAAAACCCCATTCTTCTGTATATTCTTTGAAGTTAAATTCCCCGTCATTTCTATATACAATATTGTTTACAGCTTTTGATGGCATTATATCTATTAATTTTTTTATGACCTCTTTTTCAGTTCTTATCATATTTTTAATCATTTCGGTATTGGCCATATAGGAAAGATAATCCCGGTCTAATAAATCTTTATAAATTCCATTTGCAATAAACACATCTCTTAATCCATCATTATTCATATCGAAAATCATAGAAGCCCAACTCCATTCTGATGCAGAGACCCCAGAATATCTTCCAATTTCAAGAAAACCGGTTTCACCAAAATTTCTTTGTAGAACATTTCTTGGGTATTGATGATAATATCCTTTTGAGACTGCAAGAGAATATTTATCCCAAGAGTCATAAACTGCTTTAGTTTTTTTTCTTTCTAAGGATTTAGGTAACATTTCAGTTACAATAAGATCAGTTAAAAGATCATTGTCTAAATCTGCAGAGTCAGCCCCCATTGAACCCAGTGAAAGGGATTTAAAATATTTTTCAGATTCTTCAGAAAAAGTTCCATTTTGATTATTTATGTATAGATAATCTTTCTCAAAGAAGTCATTTGAAATAAAAAGATCAGTCCAACCATCATTATTATAATCACTAAGTGTAATTCCTAAACCAAAACCTATTTCACTTGAATATATTCCAGCCTTTTGAGTTACATCAACAAATTTTCCATTTTTATTTT
>CACEKG010000065.1 GCA_902560065.1 uncultured Bacteroidota bacterium | reverse complement strand
GGGAATTGAGATAGCTCAATTAATAATTGTTTTTTTTGTATTATTAATAAATCATTTAGTGCTAAACATTTTAAGAATGCCCAAAAAAATTTGGCTATATTCAATAACTCTAATAATAATGTATAACTCTTTTAATATGGCTATTTCAAATTTTCCTTTTTAGTAAATGAGTTTATATGAATAAAGAAAAGAGAAAAAAACAAGACATAGCTTATTTAAAAATGGCAAAAATATGGGGAGAATTATCATATTGTAAAAGAAAAAAAGTTGGGGCTCTAATTGTCAAAGATAGAATGATTATTTCTGATGGATTTAATGGTACTCCTTCTGGTTTTGAAAATGTTTGTGAGGATGAAGAAAATTATACTAAATGGTACGTTTTACATGCTGAAGCGAATGCAATACTAAAAGTTGCAGGGTCAACTCAGTCTAGTAAAAATTCAACTTTATATCTTACACTTTCTCCTTGTAGGGAATGTAGCAAACTCATTCATCAATCTGGAATTAAAAGAGTAGTTTATTCCAATCAATACAAAGACACAAGCGGTCTTGATTTTTTAGAAAAAGCTGGAGTAGAAATAGATTATATTAAAATTTAAAAATTTGAAAAAAACTAGTTACTTATATTTAATAATGTTTAGTTCAATTTTAATTGGATTTATTTTAGGGAGATATGAAGGATTTATTTCTAATTATGGTAAGCAAAAAAATGTCGATAGACTTTCTCAACTTATAAATTATCTAGATAAAGATTATGTTGATAAGATTGACACTGATAGTTTAGTTGGTCAAGTCATCGAAGATATTATTGAGGAGCTAGATCCTCACTCTGTATATATTCCATCTAAAGACAGTCAAATTATATCAGAGAACATGAAGGGAAATTTTGTTGGAATTGGTGTTAGTTTTTTTATGATTAGAGATACTATTGCAGTAGTTAGAGTTTTAGAAAATGGTCCTAGTGAAAAAGCTGGAATTAAATCAGGGGATAGGATTTTGATGGCTGATAGAGATACTCTTTTTAATAAAAATATTAGCAGTGAATCTGTTGTTGCTCGTTTAAAAGGAAACAGTAATTCACCTGTTGATTTGAAGGTTTACAGGAAGCTTAACGATTCAATATATAATTTTAAAATTGTTAGAGCTGCTGTTCCTCTTCCAAGTATTTCTGCAAGTTATATGGTTGATGATAAAACGGGCTATTTAAAAATAAATCGCTTTTCACAAACAACTTTTTCTGAATTTGAAAAAAGTTTAGAAAGCCTTATTGAACAAAAAATGCAAAATTTGATATTGGATCTCAGAGGAAATCCAGGAGGGTATCTTTTGCCTGCTAAACAGATTGCAGATTCATTTTTGAAATCTGGAAAACCAATAGTAATTGTTGAAAGTAAAAATGGAAAAAGAGAAAAAACTATATCTTCTAATCAAACTCTTTTTGAGAATGGAAACTTATACATTTTAGTTGATGAGCAATCTGCCTCTGCTAGTGAAGTTGTTGCAGGAGCTGTTCAAGATAATGATAGGGGTTGGATTTTAGGAAGGAGAACTTTTGGTAAAGGTTTGGTTCAGCAACAAATGCCTTTAGGAAAAGGAGATCAAGTTAGATTGACTACGGCCAGATATTTTACACCAACTGGTAGATCAATACAAAGACCGTATAATGATGAAAAAAGACATGATTATTATGCAGAGCCTCAAAACAGATTTAATACTGGAGAAATGAAAAATAAATTAAAAGTTCCAGTTATCGATAGCTTAGTATTTAAAACTCCAAAGGGTAGAATTGTATATGGAGGAGGAGGTATTATGCCTGATATTTATCTTTCAAATGATAACTCTATTGAAGAAGAGTGGAATGATTTAATGTTAAGGTCCAATTTAGTAAATAGATATGTTTTTTTAGAAATGGATAAGGTTAGAAAAAAATACAATTTTAATAACTCAGCTAAGTTTTATAATGATGAGTTAGTTGATCAAGATAATTTCTTTAAGTCCTTTGAAAAGTATTGTATAGAAAATGACTTCCCATTAAAAATTAATAATAAAAAAATGGTAATTAATTCTATTAAGGCATACATAGCTCTTCAGTTATTTGGCGAGAACGTTTTTACAATGATTATGAACCAGGAGGATCCTTTTATTCAAGAGGCTTTAGATCATTTAAATGATAGCTAAGCTTATTTTTTAGTTTTTTCAGAAATCTTAT
>CACEKG010000064.1 GCA_902560065.1 uncultured Bacteroidota bacterium | reverse complement strand
CATTTATATATAGAAGAAATATTTATGTAAAAGATTTACAAAATAATAAAATAGAAAAAATTACTAATGATGGAAATTATCAAACATTAAATGGCATTACAGATTGGGTATATGAGGAAGAGTTTGGGTTTGTAAGAGCTTTTGATTGGAGCCCTGATAATAATTTCATTGCTTATATAAAGTTTGATGAATCTGAAGTACCGATTTTTTCTATGGATATTTACGGTTCAGATTTATATCAGTTTCCTTATATGTTTAGATATCCTAAGGCTGGAGAAAATAATTCAGATGTAAGTATTATGCTATATAATTTTAAAACTAAAAAAACTTCAAAAATTGAACTTGAGCCAAGTAATCCATATTACATTCCAAGAATTAAATTTGATTCAACTTATAATGAGTTATATGTTCAAACTATAAATAGATTACAAAACCATTTGAAATTATGGAAAATAAATATTGTAGACAAAAAGTCAATATTACTATTAGAAGAAAAAGATAAATATTATGTTTCTGTTCATGATAATTTTAAAATTTTAAATGATCAAAGTTTTTTGTGGACTAGTGAATCACATATATCATTATTCAAAAAATGGAAAATTAATCAATCAGATCACTAAAGGTTTTTTGGGATGTAACAAGTTTATATAGATACAATGAAAAGAGCAAAGAAATTTATTATCAATCAGTCCAAAATGGAAGTATTAATAGGACAATACATAGTATTAGTATAGATGGGAAAAAAATCAAAAGCTTTGGATTAAGTAAAGGTTTTAATGGTGCTAATTTTAGTTTTGATGGAAAATATTTTATTTATTCCTATTCAGATGAAAAGACACCTCCAATTTATTATTTATGCGATTCACGTAAAGGCAATAAAATTAAAGAATTACTAAATAATTGGGATTTAAAACTACGTTTGTCAAAATTTAAATTACCAAATAAAGAATTTTCAGAAATTCAAATTAATGGTGAAAATTTAAATATGTGGATATTAAAGCCTAATAATTTTAATCCAAGCAGTAATTATCCAGTTTTAATGTATCAGTATTCAGGCCCAGGTTCTCAACAAGTTGCTAATAGATGGGGGAATGAAAGGTCTTTATGGCATAAAATGTTAGCAAATAAGGGATATATAATAGTTTGTGTGGACGGTAGAGGAACTGGTTTCAAAGGCAGTGAATTTAAAAAAATGACTTATTTAAATCTTGTTAAATATGAAACTATAGATCAAATTAGTGTTGCGAAAAAAATAGGAGAATTACCTTATGTAGATTCTGAAAGAATTGGAATTTGGGGATGGAGTTTTGGAGGTCATATGGCAACTAATTGTCTTTTAAAAGGTAATGATATTTTTTCTATGGGAATTGCAGTAGCTCCAGTTACAAATTGGAGATTTTATGATACAATATATACAGAAAGATTTATGAGAACACCACAAGAAAACCCAGATGGGTATGACCTTAATTCACCTATTAATTATGCAGATAAATTAAAAGGTAAATTCTTAATAATTCATGGGTCGGCGGATGATAATGTTCATGTTCAAAATACAATGAGAATGGTAGAAGCACTAATTCAAAATGATAAACAATTTGAATGGATGATTTATCCTGATAAAAACCACGGAATATACGGAGGAAACACAACTAAGCATTTGTATACTAAAATGACTAATTTTATATTAAATAACCTGTAATTATGGAAAAGCAATTATTTAACGGAAGTTTATTAAATCAAAAAACAATTTTAGGACATCCCTCAGGTCTTTTTGTGTTGTTTTTTACAGAAATGTGGGAAAGATTTTCATATTATGGAATGAGAGCAATATTGGTACTTTTTTTAGTGTCTTCAATAATAGATGGGGGATGGGGATGGGAAAGAAGTGAAGCATTAGTTCTTTATGGCTGGTATACAGGATTAGTTTATATAACACCAATTTTTGGAGGTTTTATTGCTGATAAATATATGGGGTATAGAAAAGCTGTAATTTTAGGAGCTTTTTTAATGACTTTGGGTCATCTAGCTATGGCTTTTGAAGTAACTGCAGATTTTTTCTTGTTTATTGGCCTAAGTTTGTTAATAATTGGAAATGGGTTTTTTAAACCTAATATAAGCTCAATAGTAGGTCAATTATATAAAACAGAAGGTAAAGATAAAGATGCTGGATATACGATTTTTTATATGGGTATAAATTCAGGTGCATTTTTAG
>CACEKG010000063.1 GCA_902560065.1 uncultured Bacteroidota bacterium | reverse complement strand
AAATTAAATATTGATGAAATCAATAAAAAAGAAAAAAATATTGAAGAAGCTAGAAAAAGAAAAAGAAAAAGAATAAGTAAAGATCCTAGAAAGAATCAAGTAGCTACTAACAATAATTTATCGCAAAAAAAACATTTAAATCAGAAAAGAGATTTTATAAAAAAAGAGGAACCATCAGAGGAGGAGGTTCAAAAGCAAATTAGAGAAACTTTGGAAAAACTCCAAGGAGGCTCTACAAAATCTAAAGGAGCAAAATACAGAAGAGATAAAAGAGATCAACACAGAATAAAATCTGAAGAAGAATTAGAACAAATAAAAGAAAAAAGTAAAACTATAAAAGTCACTGAATTCATTACAGTTTCTGAAGTGGCAACAATGATGGAGGTTAATACTACTGATATTATATCTGCATGTATGTCCCTAGGTATAATGGTTACAATGAATCAAAGATTAGATGCAGAGACTTTAACTATAGTTGCTGAAGAATTTGGTTTTGAAGTATCTTTTGAAAAAGCGGAATCTGAAGAAAATGTAATAGTTGAAGAAAATGATGATGAAAAGGATTTAAAACCCCGTTATCCAATAGTTACTGTAATGGGTCATGTTGATCATGGAAAAACATCTCTTTTAGATTATATAAGGAAAGAAAATGTTATTGCAGGAGAGTCTGGTGGTATAACTCAACATATTGGAGCTTACTCTGTTGAATTGGAAAACAAACAGAAAATAACTTTTTTAGACACACCTGGCCATGAAGCCTTTACTGCCATGAGAGCAAGAGGAGCTCAAGTTACAGATATTGCTATCATAGTAATTGCTGCAGATGATGATATAATGCCCCAAACAAAAGAAGCTATTAGTCATGCTCAAGCAGCGGGTGTCCCAATAGTTTTTGCTATTAATAAAATTGATAGACCAAATTCAAACCCTGATAAAATTAAAGAATCTTTAGCGGGAATGAATTTAATGGTAGAAGATTGGGGAGGAAAAATACAATCACATGACATTTCAGCTTTAAATGGAACAGGAGTTAGTGAATTGCTTGAAAAAGTTTTACTTGAAGCGGAACTTTTAGAACTTAAAGCAAATCCTTCAAAAAGAGGAAAAGGAACAGTTGTTGAAGCATTTTTGGATAAAGGCAGAGGTTATGTTTCAACTATACTTGTCCAAAATGGAACATTAAGAATTGGAGATTATTTGTTAGCGGGTAAACATAGTGGTAAAATTAAGGCAATGTTTGATGAGAGAGGAAATAATTTGGATGAAGCTCCACCATCTTCGCCTATTTCAATCCTTGGTCTAGATGGCGCGCCACAAGCGGGAGACTCTTTTTATGTGCTAGAAGATGAGCGTGAAGCGAAACAAATTGCTTCAAAAAGAACTCAATTAATTAGAGAACAAAGTGTAAGAACACAAAGGCATATTACATTAGATGAGATTGGAAGGAGAATAGCTCTTGGAGAATTTAAAGAACTCAATATTATTTTAAAAGGTGATGTTGATGGTTCTGTTGAGGCTATTACAGATTCTTTACAGAAATTATCAACTGACGAAATTGAAGTTAAAATTATTCATAAAGGTGTAGGTGCAATAACAGAGTCAGATATTTTATTGGCTTCAGCCTCAGATGCTATAGTCATAGGATTTAATGTTAGACCTATTTCAAATGCTAGGAGTTTAGCTGAAAAGGAAGAAATTGATATTAGATCATATTCAATAATTTATGATGCAATTAATGATGTTAAGGATGCTATGGAAGGCATGTTGTCTCCAGAAATGAAAGAGGAGATTACTGGGACTGCAGAAGTTAGAGAAGTTTATAAAATTTCAAAAGTTGGTACAATTGCCGGTTGTATGGTGTTGACAGGAAAAGTTTTAAGAAACTCCGGAATTAGAATTATAAGAGAGGGTATTGTAGAACATTCTGGAAGTTTAATATCACTTAAAAGATTTAAGGATGATGTTAAAGAGGTTAGTAAAGGATATGACTGTGGGATTCAACTAAAGGATTTTAATGATTTGAAAGTTGGGGACAGTATAGAATGTTTTCAGGAAATTGCAATTAAGAAAAAATTATAAAGCTTTTTTTAATAAAAAAGCAGAGGGAAAATATTTTTTAACAGTATCTAATTTTTTTATTCCTCTAATTCTAAATTTATATTTTCCAGATTGTACTTTATAATTTGGTGTTTCAAAACTCAGAGAAGGGTTTTCGTCTGGAAATTTTTCTTTAAAATTTTCCATAATATCCATCGATTTTTCAAGGGAT
>CACEKG010000062.1 GCA_902560065.1 uncultured Bacteroidota bacterium | reverse complement strand
TAGTCCTAACAAAATAGGGCCAATTGAAAGAGCTTCATTTAATTCTTTTATTATCTTATATGTAATATTAGCCGAATCTAAATTCGGTAAAATTAAAGTGTTTACTTTTTTGCTTTTTAGCGATGAAAAAGGAAACCTTTTATCCAACAACTTTTTATTTAATGCAAAATCAGATTGTATTGGTCCATCAACTATAATTTCAGGAGAAGTTCTATGCAAAATTTCAACGGCTTCACTTACTTTATTGGATTGGGGAAATTTAGATGATCCAAAATTGGAAAATGAAAGCATTGCAAGAATAGGTTTAATTCCAAACATTTCTACAGCTTTAGCTGTCATTTTAGCTATAGTTGCTAATTCTTGTGCTGAAGGATCAACATTTAAGGTGGTATCTGATATAAATATTGGCCCTATTTTGGTTAACATTAAATTTGTGGCTGCGACCCTTTTAATACTTTTTGCCTTTGGAATAATTTCGAGAATTGGTTTAATTACAGAAGGATAATTTCTAGAATAACCTGATATCATTGCATCAGCATCTTTGTTTTTTATCATCATAGCTGCAAAATAGTTTCTTTCTCTCATCAACTTTTTAGCATCATACTTAGTGTAACCTCTTCTCTTTTGATCTTGCCAGAATATTTCAGAATATATTTTTCTTCTTTTTGACTCTTTTCTGTCTTTAGGATCAATTATTTCAACATCTTTTTCAAAATTAATAGTCTCCTTTAAATCTTCAATAGTTTCTCTATTTCCTAAAAGAATAGTTTCGGCAATTCCTTCTTCTTGAACAATTTGAGCTGCTTTTAAAACATCTAACTGATCTGCTTCAGCAAAAACAAGTCTTTTGGGTTCACTTTTAGCTCTATCGTGAATAAGTCTAACAATTTTTTGATTACTTCCTAGTCTAGATTCTAGATCTTCTTTATATCTATTCCAATCTTTAATAGGTTTTTTAGACACCCCTGATTTAACAGCTGCCTTAGCAACTGCAAGTGGTACTCTTGAAATCAATCTAGGATCAAAAGGTTTAGGAATAATATAGTTTCTTCCAAAACTCATGCTTGTTACGCCATAAGCAATATTAACTTGCTCTGGAACTGACTCTTTCGCTAATTCAGCTAATGCTTTTACAGCAGCCAATTTCATTTCCTCATTAATCGTTGATGCTCTTACATCTAAGGCCCCTCTAAATATAAATGGAAATCCTAATACATTATTAACCTGATTTGGATGATCAGATCTTCCTGTAGCCATTATTACATCGTTTCTAACGCTACATGCTAAATCATAATTTATCTCTGGGTCAGGATTTGCCATTGCAAATACAATAGGGTCTTTAGCCATAGATTTTAACATTGCAATACTTAAAATATCTGGCTTAGACAACCCAATGAAAACATCAGCATTTTTTATTGAATCCTTTAAAGAATTTAAATCTTTATTTGTAGCAAAAGCTTTCTTCTCCTTACTTAAATTCTTTCTATCAGTTCTTATAACTCCTTTGCTATCAAGCATAACAATATTTTTCTTTTTTGCTCCTAATGCCATATATAATTTTGAACACGATATGGCTGCCGCTCCAGCACCTGAGACTACAATACTAACTTTATCTATTTCTTTATTTGCAATTTGCAAAGCATTAATAAGTGCCGCACATGAAATAATTGCTGTACCATGCTGATCATCGTGCATTACGGGTATATCTAATTCTTCTTTCAATCTTTTTTCAATATCAAAAGCTTGGGGAGCTTTAATATCTTCTAAATTAATTCCTCCAAATGTTGGAGCAATTGATTTTACAACTTCTACAAATTTATCTGGATCCTTTGCATCTATTTCTATATCAAAAACATCGATGTCTGCGAAAATTTTAAACAACAAACCTTTACCTTCCATCACAGGTTTTGATGCTAAAGGCCCTATATCACCTAACCCTAATACAGCAGATCCATCAGTTATAACAGCAACTAAATTTCCCTTATTAGTATATTTATAAACCTCTTTCTTTTCTTTATCAATTTCAAGACATGGAAGAGCAACCCCTGGCGAGTATGCTAAAGCTAAATCTCTTTGAGAACGATATGGTTTTTTAGGAACAACCTCTATTTTACCAGGACTAGGTTTTGCATGATAAACTAAGGCCTCTCTTCTTTGATTTTGTTTTTTCATATCTTATTTCTATGTCTAAGATACTAAATCCATTTTCACTAAGAAATTAATCAAAACTATCTACAACATTCATCTAAATTTATTTCAAGATTTTTTAAAC
>CACEKG010000061.1 GCA_902560065.1 uncultured Bacteroidota bacterium | reverse complement strand
GGGTTTTCAATATATTTTCTAAGAGTCTGGAGAAATTTTGATCCAGTTACTCCATCCACAGACCTGTGATCACATGCTAGAGTTAATTTCATTGTATTACCTATCATAATTTTGCCAGATTTAACGATGGGTTTTTGCTCAATAGAACCAACAGATAATATTGCTGAGTTAGGTTGATTAATTATTGAAGTAAATTCTTGAATTTCAAACATGCCAAGATTAGAAACAGTAAATGTGCTTCCTTCCATTTCATTTGGCTTAAGTTTTTTATTTCTCGCACGATTAGCAAAATCTTTAACTAAGCTACCTATTTCCGGTAAACTTTTTTCGTCTGTAAATTTAACAACTGGAACAACCAATCCCTCATCAACTGCAACTGCAACTCCAATATGAATATGATAATTGTGTGAAATTTGATCCTCGTGCCAAACTGAATTGACCTCTGGATGTTTTTTTAATGCCATTGCACATGCCTTAACAATTAAATCATTAAAAGATATTTTAGTGTTAGGTATTGTATTGTACTGTTCTCTAAATGTAATAACATTATCCATATTAAATTCAACACCTAAATAAAAATGGGGAGCCGAAAACTTTGATTCTGAAAGTCTTTTTGCAATTACTTTTCTCATCTGACTATTAGGAAATGATTTTGTTAATTCTTCTCCTATTGAAATTGATTTTTCTCGATTTAATGAAGTAGGCAAATCTTTATAATTATCAATATCTCTTTTAATTATTCTGCCATTGTCTCCGCTACCATTTATTTTATTTAAATCAATTCCTTTTTCAAAAGCAATTTTTTTTGCTAAAGGGGAAGCTTTTATCCTAATACCTGAAATAACATTTATTGAATCCGATTCGACTATATAATTTTCTTTATTATTAGTTTCATCACTTTTTTCATCAATTACTTCTTCATTATTAATATTTTTATTTTGATCACTATCTTCTTTATTAATAGTCTTATCAATAAACTCAGAAACATCAATGTTTTTATCTCCAATAATTGCTAAAGTACTTTCCACAGGAGAAGATTCTCCCTCTTTTATTCCAATATGTAAAAGAGTTCCACTATAAAATGATTCAAACTCCATTGTAGCCTTATCAGTTTCAATTTCTGCAAGAATATCCCCTTCTTTTACAGAATCACCAACTTTTTTAAACCACTTAGCCACTCTCCCTTCTTCCATTGTGTCACTTAATCTTGGCATTGTAATTATTTCAACTTGTTTAGAAACATCTGATAAAGATAATTTTGAATCTTCAACCTTTTTTTCTGATTTAACGTTTGATTCAGCTATTTTTTTTTCATTATGATCATCGTCATTAATATCATCATTTATTTGAATTAATTTTGATATATCCTCTCCTTTATTTCCTAAAATTGCCAGAAGAGAATCTACTGGAGCTGTTTCACCTTCTTTAATTCCAATATATAATAATTCACCCTCGCTAAAAGATTCAAATTCCATTGTTGCTTTATCAGTTTCAATTTCAGCAAGAATATCTCCTTCTTTAACTGAATCACCAACTTTTTTAAACCACTTAGCAACTGTACCTTCTTCCATTGTATCACTAAGTCTTGGCATATTAATTTTTTCAGCCATATAAATTATTTATGTTTAATAAATGGATAATTTTCTTGTTCATAAACAGCGTCATACATAACTGATTTATCTGGAAAATCAGATGATTCAGCAAATTTTTCACATTCTATAACTTTTTCTTTAACTTTTTTATCAATTTCTTCCAAAAATTTTACATCAGCATATTTATTTTTTAAAATAACATTCTTAACCTGACTTATAGGATCAATTTTTTTATACTCCTCTACCTCCTCTTTTGTTCTATATTGTTGAGCATCTGACATTGAATGACCTCTATATCTATAAGTTTTCATTTCAATAAAAGAAGGCCCTTTTCCTCCTCTAGCTAAATCAACCGATTTTGATACAGCCTTAGCTACTGAAACAGGATCCATTCCATCAACTGATTCAGAGGGCATTTGATAACCCTTCCCTAATTTCCATATTTCTTCATCTGAAGCAGTTCTAGAAACTGATGTCCCCATAGCATAACCATTATTTTCTACTATATAAACAACAGGTAATTTCCATAAAGAGGCTAAATTTAGACTTTCATGAAAAGAACCTTGTCTTACTGCACCATCCCCAAGGAAACAAAGTGTTACATTATCTCTTCCAAAATATTTATCTCCAAAAGCGATTCCTGTTCCTAAAGGAATTTGTCCTCCAACTATACCATGTCCACCAAAAAAATTATGTTCTTTAGAAAAAATATGCATCGACCCACCTAAACCCATTGAAGTGCCCGTTGATTTTCCATATAATTCAGCCATAACCTTTTTTGGGTCAACACCAAGTCCAATAGGTTGGACATGATTTCTATAACCAGTTATCATTCTATCTTTACCAATTTCTATAACATGAAGAGAACCAGCCAAAACAGCT
>CACEKG010000060.1 GCA_902560065.1 uncultured Bacteroidota bacterium | reverse complement strand
TTTAGGTCTAAATGCACAAAATGCTGAAAATCCATGGGCTATTTCTGTTGGTATAGATCTAATAAGTCTTCAAGGAGATAACACTGATTCAGGCATCAAAATTGGTGCTCCTGCTCTTAGTTTATCAAGGTATTTAGGTGCTGGGTTTTCTATTGGAGGTCAATATGTAATTGGTAAATCTGCAAATAATGGAGTTGATTTAGACTATCTTTCAATGGATGGTATAATAAAATATAATCTTGGTGCTGGAAAATTGAATCCATATCTTTTTGGTGGTTACGGTTTGACTAATTTTTCAGATAATGATAACGATGAAGGACAGTTTCCCTCTACTGAAAGTTCAAGAACTGTATTAGGTGGAATTGGAATAAATGTACCTGTAGGTGATAATTTAAACATTAACGCAAGTGCATCATATAGATCTGCTAACGAAAGTGGAACATACAACCACCTGCAACATGTGATTGGATTAAATTATACTTTCGGGGATGGTAGTGATAGAGATAAAGATGGCGTTTCAGATAAAAAAGATGAATGTCCAGATATTCCTGGCTTAAAAGAATTTAATGGTTGTCCTGATAGTGATGGTGACGGAATTCCTGATAACAAAGATGCTTGTCCTGAAGAAGCTGGTACTGAAGCACTTAATGGTTGTCCTGATAATGATGGTGATGGTATACCTAATAATGAAGACGCTTGTCCTGATCAAGCTGGTTCTGCTGAAATGAACGGTTGTCCAGATTCAGATGGAGACGGAGTTGCTGATAATGAAGATAATTGTCCTAATACAGCTGGGGAAAAGGAAAATAATGGTTGTCCTTGGGCTGATGCTGATGGTGATGGTGTTCCAGATAAAGATGATTCATGTCCGGATGTTGCTGGAGATGCTGCAAATAATGGTTGTCCTGAAGTTCCTAAATCTCTAGTTGAGTTTTTAGAAAGTGATCAATCAAAAATATTATTTACTGCAAGTAGTTCAAATATTAATAATGGTGGAAAAGCTTCTCTTGATAAGCTTAAAGAGATGTTAGATATGTATTCAAATGCAGCAATTACAATTGCTGGTCACGCTTCAAGTGATGGAAGTACCGCTTATAATCAAAAGCTTTCTGAACGAAGAGCTGCTGCAGTTAAAGCTTATCTTGTTGGTAAAGGAGTTGATTCATCTAGAATTGACACCGTAGGTTATGGTGAGTCAAAACCTATTCAACCAAATAATACAAGGAAAGGTAGAGCTATGAATCGAAGAGCTGAAATTAATAGAAGAGCTGAAATTTCTGTTAACTAATTAATTCATAATTTATTAAATTAAAAAGCCCTTGATAAATCAAGGGTTTTTTTTTGAAATTATATTTATTTTTAATTCATTATTTTTAAAATAAAAAATGAACTCTTCTACTTTTAAAATATTATTTTTTCTTTTACCATTAATATTATTTTCTCAAAAGAGGGAAATTCCTATTGATACTATTGTTTATACTAATCATACAACAACTATTAAAGGTCAAACCATAAATTATATTGCTGAAACTGGAACTCAGCCTGTTTGGAATAAAGATGGAAAACCAATAGCTACACTTTTTTATACATACTATAAAAGAAAAAATATTAAAAATAGAAGTAATCGTCCATTAATTTTTTCATTTAATGGTGGCCCTGGCTCAGCATCTGTATGGATGCATATGGCCTATACAGGACCAAGAATATTAAGAATTGATAATGAAGGATATCCTGTTCAACCCTATGGATTTAAAAGCAATCCTTATTCTATTTTAGATATTGCTGATATTGTATTTATTAACCCTGTTAATACAGGATATTCTAGAATAGTAATTGATAAAGATGGAAAAAAAGAAAATCGTGAAACTTTTTTTGGCATAAATGAAGATATAGCTTACTTGTCAGAATGGTTAAATACATTTACATCTAGAAAAAATAGATGGGAATCACCAAAATATCTTATTGGAGAAAGCTATGGTGGCACAAGAGTTATGGGTTTATCTTTAGCTCTTCAAAATAAACAATGGATGTATCTTAATGGAGTTATTCTTGTATCACCTGCAGACTACAAAGTAATTAGAGTTGGCGGGCCTGTTTCCTCTGCTTTAAACCTCCCTTATTATACTGCGACAGCATGGTATCACAAAAAACTTGAAGATGAGCTACAAAATAAAGATTTAACAGAAATTTTACCTCTTTCAGAAAATTTTACTATTAATAAACTAATCCCTGCCATTGCAAAAGGAGGATTTATTACTTCTGAGGAAAAGAAAGATATTGCAAAAAAAATGTCTTATTTTTCTGGTTTATCTGAAGAATCAATAATTCAAAATAATCTTGATGTTCCCAATAATTTCTTTTGGAAGGAATTACTTAGAAATGAAGGAAAAAATATTGGAAGATTAGATAGTAGGTATTTAGGGATAGATAAAAAAGAAGTTGGTGTAAGACCTGATTATAGTGCAGAACTAACTTCCTGGCTTCATTCATTTACTCCAGCAATAAACCACTATATCAAAAAAGAATTGAAGTTCACAACAGATATAAAATACAATATGT
>CACEKG010000059.1 GCA_902560065.1 uncultured Bacteroidota bacterium | reverse complement strand
CTTATTTTAAAAAAAAGCAACATTAAAGTATTTAAAAAAAAGGAAAACACATTATTAAAAAATTATTCTACTGGTCTAATTATGAATATAGTTAACCCGAAAGTCAGTTTATTTTTCATAAGCATTTTTCCATTATTTCTTTTCAATGAAATACTTAATGTAAAAATTCAATTTTTTATTTTAGGAATTATTTTTATAATTCAAGCAATTTTTATCTTTTTTTTAGTTTCATTATTTTCTTCATTTGTAGGAAAAAATATTTTTTCAAAAAAAATGAATATTTTTTTTAAATATTTTCAGTCTTCAATTTTAGTCTTTATTGCATTATTATTAATCTTACTATGAGCAAGATAAAACTTATTGAATGTCCTAGGGATGCAATGCAAGGCTATTCAAAGTTTATTAAAACAGAAAAAAAGATTAATTACATAAATAATTTATTGAAAGTTGGTTTTTATGCTATTGACTGTGGAAGTTTTGTTTCAGAAAAAATGATTCCACAAATGTATGACACACCTAATGTTATTAAAAGTTTAATTAAGGAAGAGTCTAAAACTAAAATTATTGTTATAGTCGCTAACGAGAGAGGAGCCTTAGATGCCTCAAATTATGATCAAATTAATATTTTTGGATATCCCTTTTCAGTTTCAGAAAATTTTCAAATTAGAAATACAAATAAAACTATTAAAGAATCTATTAATGTATTAAATAATATTATTGAGATATCAGACAAATCAAATAAGGAAGTTGTAGTTTATTTATCTATGGCCTTTGGAAATCCTTATGGAGACCCTTGGAATATTGAAATTGTTTTAGATTGGATTTATAAGTTAAAATTATTAGGAATTAAAACTATTTCACTATCAGATACTATAGGAATTTCTGAACCTAATCAAATAAAAAAAATTTTAAATGCTGTAAATAGTGAATATAAAGAAATTGAATTCGGAGCTCATTTTCATTCAATGTCTAGTGATTGCTATGATAAAATCAAATCTGCATATTCTTCCGGTTGTTTTAGGTTTGATGGAACAATTATGGGTTATGGAGGATGCCCAATGGCTTCAAATGAGCTTATTGGTAATATTCCTACTGAAAAACTTATTAATTTTTTTAAAAAGAAAGAAAATAATTTAAAATTAAATATTTTAGATTTTGAAAATTCAATAGATAATTTTAAGAAAATAATAAAACATTAAGAGTTTGTATCATAAATTGCTTAAATGAAAATTTGTATATTTACATGCAATTAATTTAAAATTAATTGCAAATGTCTTCAGATAAATTTATTGGTAAAGGTTTAACTTATGATGATGTGCTTTTAGTACCATCTTATTCAGACGTTTTACCAAAAGAGGTTTCAATTAAATCAAAGTTTAGTAGAAATATTGATCTTAATATTCCTATTTCTTCCTCTGCAATGGATACTGTAACGGAGAGTAGTATGGCTATAGCAATTGCAAGAGAGGGAGGCATTGGAGTTTTACACAAAAACATGTCCATTGAAGATCAGGCGGAACAGGCTAGGACTGTAAAGCGATCTGAGTCAGGAATGATAATGGATCCAGTGACTTTAAATGATAAATCGTTAGTTATAGATGCAAAGGAAAAAATGAAAAAATATAAAATTGGAGGAATTCCAATAATAGATGAAAATAAAAATTTAAAAGGGATAGTAACTAATCGTGATTTAAGATTTGAGAAGAATAACAAAAGACCAATTAAAGAAGTAATGACTTCGGAGAATATTATTACAGTTAATGAAGGGATTACATTAATAGAAGCTGAAAAAATTCTTGAAAAAAACAAAATTGAGAAACTACCTGTAATTAACGTAAATAATAAACTTGTAGGGTTAATAACCTTTAGAGATATTTCAAAACAAACTAAAAAACCTAAAGCGAATAAAGATGAATATGGAAGGCTTAGAGTATGCGCAGCAGTTGGAATTACAAATGATGTATTAGAAAGAGTGACCATGTTAAAAAAATCTGATGTTGATGCTATTGTAATTGACACAGCTCATGCCCATTCAAAAAATGTTGTTAAAGTTTTAAAAAAAATAAAAAGTAAGTTTTCTGATTTAGATGTTATCGTTGGCAATATTGCAACAGCTGAAGCTGCAATTTGTCTAGCAAATGAAGGAGCTGATGCAGTTAAAGTTGGAATAGGGCCTGGATCAATATGTACAACTAGGGTTATTGCTGGAGTTGGATTCCCTCAACTTTCTGCTATTTTAGAGGTATCTAGAGCCTTAAAGAATAAGAATATTCCAGTTATTGCAGATGGCGGAATTAGATATACAGGAGATATTCCTAAAGCTATAGCTGCAGGAGCAAACTCTGTAATGCTTGGATCATTATTAGCAGGAACAAAAGAGTCTCCTGGAGAAACAGTAATTTATGAGGGCAGAAAGTATAAAACATATAGAGGTATGGGTTCAGTTGAGGCTATGAAACAAGGTAGTAATGATAGATATTTTCAGGATATTGAAGAAGATTTGAATAAAATGGTTCCAGAAGGGATTGTTGGAAGGGTTCCATTTAAAGGTAATTTAGAAGAAAGCATTCATCAATTTGTTGGAGGTTTAAGATCTGGAATGGGTTATTG
>CACEKG010000058.1 GCA_902560065.1 uncultured Bacteroidota bacterium | reverse complement strand
TTTTCATTGAAATATTTTTTTTCAAAAGGAAGGATTACATACAAATTGTTAAGACATTCTTTTAAAATCTTAACTCTGCTTTCTTTCCAAGCCCATATCTGTGGACTTATATAATAATGATTATTAAAAGAAAAATTTTTTGCCCATTTTGCAATTCTTAAATTAAATCCAGGATAATCTATGTAAACTATAGCATCGGGACTAAATTCAATTATATCTTTCTTACAAAATGATAAATTATTTATTATAGATCTTATATTTAATAAAACTTCCCAAAAACCCATAAAAGCTAAATCTTTAATGTGCTTAACTATAACTGCACCTTCTGACTTCATCAAATCTCCTCCCCAACATCTAATAATCGCATTTGAATCTTTTTTTTTGATTTCTTTAATTAGATTAGCTCCATGTAGATCTCCAGAAGCTTCTCCAGCAATTATATAATATTTCATTTTACCTTTACTAAATTGATAATTTTAAAAATGCTATAATTAAGACAAGTAGAATAAGAAATGCTACTAAACCTGAAGCAAATGATATTTTATTTCTTTTTATTGCTATAAAAAAAATTGGTAAGTTGATTAATGATGACAATGCAATTAACCCTCCTAATTTGTTATTCTTATATGAATATTGAAGAGTAAACTCAATTGGGTCATCTGACAGTATTAGCAGAAAAATAATCAAAACAAAAGATGTCCATAAAATTCCACTTATAATTCCAAAATAGAATTTTTTATTTTTTATAAAGTCCATTTTTTTATTTCATTAATTGCCTTATATGCTGTAAAATCAAATTGAGTAGGAACAATTGAAATATAACCCTTATCAAGAGCATATTCATCAGTATCTTTTCCATTATCTTCATTAATAAACTTTCCAGTTAGCCAATAATATTTTTGACCCTGAGGATTTATTCTCTTGTCGAACTCTTCAATCCAGTATGTTCTAGCCTGACGACAAATTTTGATTCCTTTTATTTCACTTTCTTTTAATTTCGGAAAATTTACGTTTAAAACTACTCCTTTGGGAATTCCTTTTTTAATTGCTTCCAAAGTTATTTTTTTAACAAAACTTTTGATATTATTGAAATTTGCATTCCACCTGTAATCAAGTAATGAGAATCCTATGGCAGGGACCCCTTCAATCGAAGCTTCAATTGCAGCACTCATTGTGCCTGAGTAAATTACATTAATTGACGAATTTGATCCATGATTTATACCTGAAACACAAATATCAGGTTTTCTATCCATTAATTCATTTATACCAAGTTTTACACAATCTGCAGGTGTTCCTGAGCAACTATATTCTTTTTGAGGTCCTCCATGATTTTTAATTAAATGACTTTGTAATGTAGAATTTATTGTGATTGCGTGACCCATTCCAGATTGAGGGCTTTCTGGAGCTACTACTACTACATCTCCTATTTTTATCATTACATCAATTAAAGCTCTTATTCCTGGAGCATTAATACCATCATCATTGGTTACAAGAATTAAAGGTTTATCTTTCATTTTGCTAATTTATGAATTCTTAAATCTGTTTAATAAAAAAGAGCATCAATAAATACATTTTTATTTAATCCTTATCTTTGGAAATCAAATAAAAAACATCTAAATGAGATTTTTCTTAACATTTTTAATAGTTGTTTTATCAATTTTTGGTTTAAAAGGTATAGATATATATTCTAGTAAGGATAAATTATTAATTGAAATTATATCCTATGTTATAGAAAAAGGTCATTATGACCCAAGAGAGATTAATGATGATTTTTCTGAAAAAGTTTTTAATAAATATATTGAAAACATTGATGGTCAACATAGATTTTTTTTAGAATCAGATATAAAGAATTTTACAAGATTTAAATTTGAAATTGACGATCAAATAAAAAATGCCGATTTAGAATTTTTTAATTTGTCTTATGAAGTAATTCTTAAAAGAATCGATCAAGTTAAATCTTTTTATAAAGAATTACTTGAAACTCCTTTTGATTTCAGTAAAGATGAAAATATAAATTTAGATTATAAAAATCAATCATATTATATTTCTCAAGTTCAGTTAAAAAAATATTGGAGAAGTAGATTGAAATTAAGCACTCTTGATAGATTCACAACAAAAAAGGAAGAAGAAAATGATAAGTTTAAAAAGGACAGTTTATATCAAATTAAATCAGATCAAACTTTAGAAGAGGAATCAAGAAAAATTACTTTAGAAAACATGAATTATTTTTTTCAAAATTATTCAGAGTTTACTCGAAAAGATTGGTTTTCAATCTATCTAAACTCTATCGTTGAACAATTTGATCCACATACATTTTATTTTGCTCCCTCAGACAAAGATAGATTTGATACAAGTATGTCTGGAAAATTTGAAGGTATTGGGGCAAGACTTACTAAAAGAAATCAGGAAGTTAAAATTGTTGAGATTATTTCAGGGGGACCGTTATGGAAAGGCAAATTATTAGAGGTTGGAGATATAATTTTAAAAGTGGGTCAAAAAAATGAAGAACCTGTTGATATTTCGGGTATGAGACTAGATGATGCGGTCAAATTAATTAAAGGACCTAAAGGAACAGAAGTTTTTTTAACCGTAAAAAAAATTGATGGAACAATTTCTTTAGTTACTGTTGTTAGAGATATTGTTGAACTAGAGGAAACGTATGCTAAATCTTC
>CACEKG010000057.1 GCA_902560065.1 uncultured Bacteroidota bacterium | reverse complement strand
GACATCACTTGGACTTGCAGCTTGACCAGCCCATATTCTTGGCCATCTAGCATCAGGATTTGAAGGAGTCCAGTTATCTTCCCAGAAATTAGCAGTATTATAACCTCCGGCATCTGGTTTAAAGAGTTCAAAAGTTCCTTGGAAAGATGTTGATCCAATTCCCTGGAAAATAGCAGCTAAGTCAAAGTTTCCATAATTTGCAAAAATATTAAATCCATAAGTAATCTCTGGAACGTCAACTCCGATATCTGTTCTATCATCAAGAGTAATCTTATTGTCACCATTTAAGTCTAAGAATTTAACATCACCAACTTGAGAACCCATTAGTGAGTGATCAGCAGCAGCAGCAAGTTCTGCAGGATCATTAAAAATACCATCAGACTTAAAGCCCCAGAAAGCTGCAGGCCTATAACCTTCTCCTAAAATAGCACCATTACTTAAGAAAATTCTATCATTTTCGCCACCAGAGATACCCGGATTAAGATCAGTTACAGTATTTTCAGCTTTAGAGATATTTGCTCCAAGTTGTATTTTTAATTTGCCAATAGTTTTAGAATAATTTAAAGCTAATTCCCAACCTTTAGTTTCCATACTAGCCGCATTTGTGAACTGAGATGTAAATCCAGTTAATACATTTACTGGCAGGTCAAAAAGTATATCAGAAGTTTCTCTATTAAATAGATCGAAATCAATTCCTAATCCGTTATTTAAAACTAAATTAACACCAAAGTTAGTGCTAGTAGCTTTTTCCCAGCTAAGATTTTCGTTACCAAGAGAAGATTGACCAACTCCTGGAACTATTACTCCGCCAAAACTATAACCTTCAGTTAAACTTAAACTTTTATTAAAAGCAAAGTTTGGAACATTGGCATTTCCAAGTTCTCCCCAAGAAGCTCTAATCTTTAAAAAGTCAATAGCTGCAATTGAGCTTATAAAATCTTCTTCTGACATAATCCATCCTGCAGAAAAAGATGGGAATACTCCCCATTTATCATTTAGGAATCGTGAGCTTCCATCTCTTCTAACATTTGCTTCTAATAAGTATTTATCCTTGAAGTTATAATTAACTCTTGCAAAATAAGACTGAACAGCAAAACCAGTCTCTGAGCCATTATTTAATTGATTGGTTGGTTGACCAGCATCTAAAACCTGAACAGCATCTGTTAAATGACCATCTCTAGATGCATAAAAGTTTGTTACTTCATTTTCTTCTTGGCTATATCCAATAAGAGCATTTAGATTTCCTTCACCAATATCTATATTATAGTCGGCAGTTAAGAAATAGGTTTCAGTAAAAAATTCAATATTTTCTCTGCTTCGGAATCTAAATGTACCAGGAGCGGTAAAAGACGATCCATCTGGGTAATAATTTTTAACCAATTTATTAAACTGACGACTTGAAGTACTTCTGTTTCTTAAAGCACCAGTACCTTTAATTGTCAAGTTTTCAATTGGAGAGTAAGAAATATACGCACTCATTAGTATGTTATTAATAGTTTGACCAATATCATAATAAACTCCATCTACATAACCCGCATTATTATTTCTTCCTGTTCCAGGGCCCACATTAAAACCAGCTTGATCAACAGTTATCATCGCATAGTTTCCATCAGCATTATATTTAGGGCCTAAAGTATTCTGTAATTGAACTCCAAGAGCTTGAGGTCCTTGCAGGTTAGAAGAATTTAGAGACTGTTGAGTTCCCATTTGTTTACTTCTAGAAAGTGAAATAGTAGTTCCAATTTCAATTTTATCTGTTGGACTTGCATCAAGGTTAATTCTTAAATTGCCTCGATCAAAATAATTACCACCAGTAGCAATACTTTCCTGATCTAAAATTCCTAGAGCAACTCTATAGTTTACATTTTCTGATCCACCTGTTACACTTAAGTTATGAACATTAACAGGAGCTTTTTGTATAAGATCATTCATTGGATCTTTCCACCAAGTTGTTTGAGAACCAGCTTCAGCTATTTGTGCAGGAGAATATATAGGTTCACCACCAAAATTTGTTCTTGACAAGTTCTTAAAATTCATATTATATACTGGATCATAATTTACATCTGGCAATTTTACAGCTTCAGAGGTACCAAAAGTAGCTTCGTAGGCAAAAACAGCTTTTTGATTTCTAGAACCTCTTTTAGTTTTTACTACCACAACTCCATTTGCAGCTCTAGATCCATAAATTGCTCCAGAAGCAGCATCTTTAAGTATGGAAATAGATTCAATGTCATTAGGGTTAAGTAAATTAATATCACCTTCTATACCATCTATTATAATAAGTGGCCTAGAGTCATTTAGGGTTCCAATACCTCTAACTCGAATTGAAATTTCATCCTGACCAGCTTCTCCTGAATTCTGAGACACAAATACACCTGCAGTTGTTCCAGAAAGAGCAGCCCCAGCACTAGTTAAGGATCTGTTTTCAATTACTTCAGTATCAATTGTAGCAACAGAACCTGTAACATTTCTTCTTAATTGAGTGCCATAACCTGTAACAACAATTTCATCTAGAGATGAATCAGAAACAATTAGTTGAACAGAAATATTATCTGAATCGGTTGAAACTATTTGAGTTTCAAATCCAATAAAAGAGATTTCTAAATCTGAATCATCATTTTCAAGTTCTAAAGAAAAATTTCCATCAAAATCAGTGGTGGTTCCATTAGTAGTTCCAACTTCTAAAACAGAAGCTCCAGGGAGTCCATTTCCATCAGAATCAGAAACATTACCAGA
>CACEKG010000056.1 GCA_902560065.1 uncultured Bacteroidota bacterium | reverse complement strand
TAAAGCATCAATATCTAAACCTGAATCTGTTTCATCTAATATTGCCATTTTAGGTTCTAACATTGCCATTTGAAAGATTTCATTTCTTTTCTTTTCACCTCCAGAAAACCCCTGATTTAAGGATCTTGAAAGAAATTTTGAATCTATATCTAAAAGTTTTGATTTCTGCCTTATTTTTTTAAGTAATTCACCTGAATTCATATCATCAAGACCTTGGGCTTTTCTGGATTCATTAATTGCTGTTTTAATAAAATTAGTTACAGTAACTCCAGGTATTTCAATTGGATATTGAAAAGATAAAAATATTCCCAAATGAGCTCGACTTTCTGCATCTAACTCTGAAATATCAATACCATTAAATAATATAGTTCCTTTAGTAATTAAATAATCTTCATTTCCACCTATTACAGAAGAAAGAGTACTTTTTCCAGAACCATTTGGTCCCATTATAGCATGTACCTCTCCTGCTTTAACGTCTAAATCAACACCATTTAATATTTGTTTTCCATCTACCTTTACATGTAGATTTTCAATAGTTAACATATTTCAATTATTTTATCCAACTGAACCTTCAAGAGATATTTCTAATAACTTTTGAGCTTCTATAGCAAATTCCATTGGTAATTTATTTAAAACTTCTTTACTAAAACCATTTACAATTAGAGCAATTGCCTTTTCAGTATCTATTCCACGTTGATTACAATAAAAAATCTGATCTTCCCCAATTTTGCTTGTAGTTGCTTCATGCTCAATCATGGCAGATTTGTTACTTGCCTCAATATATGGGAAAGTATGTGCTCCGCAATTATTTCCCATAAGTAAAGAATCACATTGCGAAAAATTTCTTGCATTTTTTGCTCTAGGACTAACTTTAACCAGTCCTCTGTAACTATTCTGCGATTTACCAGCAGAAATCCCTTTAGATATAATTGTACTTCTAGTATTTTTTCCCAAATGAATCATTTTTGTCCCAGTATCAGCTTGCTGAAAGTTGTTAGTTACAGCTATTGAATAAAACTCTCCAATTGAATTATCTCCCTTTAAAATACAAGAAGGGTATTTCCAAGTTACAGCAGAACCAGTTTCAACTTGAGTCCAAGATATTTTAGCTCTAGTATGACAAATACCTCTTTTAGTTACAAAATTGAATACTCCTCCCTTTCCTTTTTTATCTCCAGGAAACCAATTCTGAACCGTAGAATATTTGATTTCAGCATCATCTAAAGCAATTAATTCAACCACAGCAGCATGCAATTGATTTTCATCTCTAGAAGGAGCCGTACATCCTTCTAAATAACTAACATAACTTTCTTTATCTGCAATAACTAAGGTCCTTTCAAATTGTCCAGTTCCTGCCTCATTAATTCTAAAATATGTAGACAATTCCATAGGGCACTTTACTCCTTTAGGAATATAACAAAAAGAGCCATCTGTAAAAACAGCGCTATTTAGAGCTGCATAATAATTATCTTTTGGAGGAATAACTGTTCCTATGTATTTTTTTACCAAATCTGGATGCTTTTTTATCGCTTCTGATATTGAACAAAAAATTATTCCTTTTTTTGCTAAAGTCTCTTTAAATGTTGTTGCTACAGATACCGAATCAACAACTATATCCAGAGCAACACCTGCAAGTTTTTTTTGTTCATCTAATGAAATTCCAAGTTTATTAAAAGTTTTTAATAGTTCTGGGTCTACTTCATCTAAACTTTTATACTTATCTCTCTTTTTAGGAGCGGAATAATAAGAAATAGCTTGAAGATCCGGTTTTTTATATTTAACATTTGCCCATTCCGGTTCAATCATTTTTTTAAAATATTTAAAAGATTTTAACCTCCATTGAGTCATCCAATCAGGCTCTCCTTTTTTTTCAGAAATTCTTATTACAACATCCTCATTCAATCCTTTAGGAAAAGTTTCTGATTCAATATCTGTGTAGAATCCGTATTCGTATTCTTTAGTTTCTAATTCTTTTTTTAACTCTTCTTCAGTATATGCCATATCAAATTTTTATAAAGAAAAACTCTCTCCACATCCACATGTTCTTTGAGCATTCGGATTATTAAAAACAAAACCTTTACCATTTAAACCTCCAAAATATTCTAATGTCGTTCCAATAAGATATAATAAACTCTTTTTATCAACAATAATTTTAATATTATTGTCTTCATATATCTTGTCCTCTAATTCATGACTGTTATCAAACTTAAGATCATATGATAAGCCTGAACAACCCCCACTTTTAACTCCTACTCTTACATAATCCTTCAAAGGGTCATATCCTTCATCTTTCATTAATGAAAAAACCTTGTCTTTTGCAGAATTAGCAACTTTTATCATCAGTTTATATTATTTGCAAATATAATTCATTTCTAATTATTTTTTTCCTTATTATGACTGTTATTGTTTTGATTTATAAGACTAATTAATTCCATTTAATAATAAAAACATCTTCTTTTCCTTTATTTTTTGAAAAAATTCCATCTTCACTATCAGTAGAACCCACTATAATTATTGATCCATCTGAAATTTGAGTAAAATCATATCCAATATCTGTTCCTGAGCCTCCAACTTGTTGATTTTCTATAAAAACTCCATTGGGAAGGGTTTTAATAAATAAAATATCACTACCAAGATTTCCATCAACAGATGAAATATCAGTTGTATGTCCCAATAAATAATGACTTCCATCATCTAATTCCATAATAGATTTACCTGAATCAAAATTTGAAGTGCCTAAATTTTCAATATTTAGAATTTCTCCTTTTTTAGTCATATTAACTAAAAAGAAATCTGAAGACCCTAAAGGATCAGTAATATCGTTATCTAAACTATTAGTTTGACCCAAAATCATAATATTTCCATAAGAATTCTCTATAATAGCATTTCCTCCATCGTATCC
>CACEKG010000055.1 GCA_902560065.1 uncultured Bacteroidota bacterium | reverse complement strand
CCTTGGAGATTTACTTACTTATACCATACTAGTAGAGAATAAGGGTAATGTAACCTTGAGTGGTCTTACAATAAGCGATACATTAACTGATGGAAATACAGCATTATTAAATCTGTCTAGTCTTCCTTCAACTTCATCCAGCACTTCGTCTGGAACTACACAAAAGGGTAGTGATATTGACGGGGAACAAGCTGATGACGGATCGGGAAGAGTTTCGGTTAACTCTGATGGTAATTATGTGGCAATTTCAGCTCCAAATAATGATGGTAATGGAAATAATTCTGGTCATGTTAGGGTTTACTCTTGGAATGGATCTTCTTGGGTTCAAAGAGGTGCTGATATAAATGGAGAAGCTGCAGGTGACTTGTCTGGGGAGAGTGTTGCTATTAATGATGCAGGTAATTTAGTTATTGTTGGTGCTTCTAATAATTCTGGCGCAAATGGAGCTGCATCTGGCCATGCTAGAGTTTATTCTTGGAATGGATCAGCATGGACTCAAAGAGGTTCTGATCTTGATGGCGAAGCTGCCTCAGATGGATTTGGAGATAGCGCTGCAATAAATAGTGATGGAAATATAGTTGCTGTTGGTTCTCAGAGTAATGGAGCTAGTAATAGAGGACATATTAGGGTTTTCGAATGGTCAAGTAATTCTTGGTCTCAAAAAGGTCAAGACATTGATGGGACTTCAGCAAATCAAAAAATTGGAGCTAATATATCTATCAGTAATGATGGTAATACTATTGCAGCAGCTGGACAGGGTGTTGTTAAAGTTTATTCTTATAGCGGAACTTCCTGGACACAAAAAGGGATTACTTTAGGAATCTCAGGTCAAGGAAGCGAAATGCATAAGGTTTCAATAAGTGGTAGTGGTGATATTGTGGCTTTTGTAGCTGATTCGGGATTAGCCTTGGTCTATAAATGGAACGGTTCATCATGGGGCCTAAGAAAAAGTTTTAGTCCAGGAGGCTCAATATATTATGATGGTGTTTCACTTAATAGTGATGGTTCAAAACTTATTCTTTCGGATTCAGGATATAACTCAAATAAGGGATTTGTTAATATTTATGAATGGGACGGATCTACATATAATATCCTTGATGATCCAATAAATGGTGAGACTAACGGAGATTTATTTGGTGGATTTGTTTCATTAAGTGATGATGGTAAAGCTTTTGCAGTTGGAGCAATACAAAATGATGGAACAGGAAACAACGCAGGTCATGTTCGTGTCTATAAAATTAACACCTCTTCTTCTACTATAGTTGTTGGAGGAGTTGTAAGTTATACTGCCTCATTTATTATAGATCAGCAGGCACTAGATAGTGGACAGATAAATAACACAGTTTTAGCTACTGCTAGTAGTCCAGGACAGACGAATGATGTAACAGACAGAAGTGATGACGGAGATGATAGCGATGGAGATACTGATGATGATCCAACAATAGTAACACTTACAGCCTCACCGTCATTAGAAGTAGTTAAGTCAGCGGTTGTTTCGGATGTAAATGGAAATGGCATTACAGATAAAGATGATATAATAGTTTACACTATAGTAGTTAAGAACAAAGGTAATGTGACCTTAACAGAATTAACCCTTGTTGATACTATTACCGATGCAAATAGTTCTACACTTAGTCTTACAAACGGCCCAACTTTTGTGTCAGCAACGATAAGTTCTACACGAATAGGTAAAGAAACAGAGTTTAATTGGCAAGGATTTGGAGGCTCAGGAACAGGGATATTGAATATAAATGGAGTTCAATTTACTTCTGGCAATGTAGTCAACCCTGGAATAGCAAGACAAGTTTTAACTAATTTAGTAAATGCCTCAACAGATAGTAGGATTAATGGAAAAGTAACTGCAAGTACTGGAACTGGGGGTAAAATGACCATAACAAGCGTGTCATCAAATGTGTTCACTTATTCTGCACAGGCACTTGGATCTGGAGATTATGTTATAATAACAGAACAAAATCCTTTATCATCTAATGGATTAGCAACTATATTACCGGTTAGTGGGATCTCGTCCTTTACAGCAGATTATACGATAAGTCAGGGGGCTCTGGATAGTGGAAGTGTTATTAATAGTGTCTTAGCTACAGCAAGTAGTCCAGGCCAGACAAATAATGTATCGGATACGAGTGATGATCCAACAACGGCAGCCCCAAATGATAAGACCATAACAACGATTACGGCATCACCATCTATTGAGGTAACTAAGACGGTGACGGTTACAGATAATGGAGATGGGGTTACGGGTATAGGAGATATTGTCCGATACACGATTACTGTTAAAAATACAGGTAATATTACTCTAAGTGGTCTGACTATAAGTGATACCCTAACAGATGCTAACAGTAGCACTTTGAGTCTAAGTAGTGGACCATCTTTTTCAGGAGCGAATCAAAACTCAGCACAAGGTATTCTTAAAGTAAGTGAGACAGCGACCTATTCGGCGCTTTACATAATAGAACAGTCAGCGGTAGATACTGGTAATATAATAAACTATGCAGTGGCTATAGCCAGTAGTCCAGGCCAATCAAATAATGTATCGGATACCTCTGATGATGGGGACGATACGGATGGCAATACAGAGGATGATGTGACAGAATTAAGGATTACGGCCTCACCTTCAATAGAGATTACAAAAACAGCAGCAGTTACTGATAGTAATGGAGATGGAGAAACAGGATTGTCCGATGTGATTAATTATACCTTTAAGATTGAGAACAAGGGTAATGTAACGTTAACGGGATTAACAATAAGTGACACTCTTACTGATGGTAGTGGAGGAGCCCTGAGTCTTAATGTGTCACCATCCTTTAGTTCAACGACTTTAGGTTCCAATCCAGGCACCTTAAAAGTTGGAGAAGTTCAGACCTATACAGCTTATCATATAATTAGTGCAGCT
>CACEKG010000054.1 GCA_902560065.1 uncultured Bacteroidota bacterium | reverse complement strand
GTCGATTGCCCAGGTCATGCTGATTATGTGAAAAATATGGTTACTGGTGCAGCTCAAATGGATGGAGCTATATTAGTAGTTGCAGCAACTGACGGTCCAATGCCACAAACTAGAGAACACATTTTACTTGGAAGACAAGTTGGTGTTCCAAGAATTGCAGTTTTTCTAAATAAGGCTGATATGGTTGATGATCAAGAACTTTTAGAATTAGTCGAAATGGAAGTAAGAGAATTACTTTCCTTTTATGAGTACGATGGAGATAATACTCCTGTTGTTTTAGGCTCAGCTTTAGGAGCTTTAAATGGAGAACAAAAATGGGTCGATACGGTAACTAATTTAATGTCTGAAGTTGATAAATGGATAGAATTACCAAAAAGAGATATTGAGAAGGATTTTTTAATGCCTGTAGAAGATGTTTTTTCGATTACTGGTAGAGGAACTGTTGCAACCGGAAGAATTGAAACTGGTGTAACTAATACTGGTGATGAGATAGATATTATTGGTATGGGAGCTGAAAAATTAAAATCTACTGTTACTGGAGTAGAGATGTTCCGTAAAATTTTAGATAGAGGTGAAGCTGGAGATAATACAGGTATTTTACTTAGAGGAATTGAAAAAGATCAAATTTCTAGAGGTATGGTATTATGTAAACCTGGATCTGTAACTCCTCATTCAAAGTTTAAAGCTGAAGTTTACATTCTGAAAAAAGAAGAGGGTGGACGCCACACTCCTTTTCATAATAATTATAGACCTCAATTTTATGTTAGAACTACTGATGTTACAGGTAATATTAATTTGCCTGATGGAGTTGAAATGGTAATGCCTGGTGATAACCTTACTATTACAGTAGATTTAATTCAACCTATAGCACTTAATTTAGGATTAAGATTTGCTATTCGTGAGGGAGGAAGAACAGTTGGAGCTGGTCAAGTAACTGAGATTTTAGACTAAAAATGTTTTTAAATTGATGAAATAGGTGTTTCGATTAATTATCGAAATACCTTTTGTCAACTAAAAACGGGTTTAGCTCAGTTGGTAGAGCACTGGTCTCCAAAACCAGGTGTCGGGAGTTCGAGTCTCTCAACCCGTGCAATAAAGAAGAAAGTTGAAATGCGACTTATTATAAATTACGTTAGAGATTCACTTGAGGAATTAAAAAATAATGTTTCTTGGACTAGTAGATCAGAACTACAAAGGTTAGTTTCAGTTGTTTTAGTTTTTTCTGTTTTATTTTCTTTAGCAATTTGGGGAGCAGATACAGTTTTGTCTAGAATAGTGAAATTTTATTTTGAGCTTATAGGTTAATCAATGAAGGTGTCAACTGAAAATAAATGGTATGTTATTAGAGCTGTTAGTGGACAGGAATCTAAAATAAAAGATTATATAATCGCTGAAATTAATAGACTTGGTTTTTCAAGTAATGTTGAAGATATTATAGTTCCTACAGAAAAAGTTATACAAATTAGAAATGGAAAAAAAACTAGCAAGGAAAAAGTTTATTTTCCAGGATATATTATGATCAAAGCGAATTTATCAGGTGAAGTACCTCATATTATTAAATCTGTCACAAATGTTATTGGATTTTTAGGAGAAACTAAAGGAGGAGACCCTATTCCAATGAGACCTGTTGAAGTAAATCGAATGTTAGGTAAAGTCGACGAACTTTCATTAGAAACTGAAAATATATCTATACCATTTGTTACTGGAGAAAATGTTAAAGTAATTGATGGCCCTTTTAATGGATTTACTGGTACTATAGAAAACGTAAATGAGGAAAAAAGAAAATTAGAAGTAATGGTTAAAATTTTTGGAAGAAAGACTCCACTTGAGTTGAGTTATATGCAAGTTGAAAAAATATAATTATGGCAAAAGAAATTAGTAAAGTTATAAAAGTCCAGGTAAGAGGAGGAGCCGCAAACCCATCACCACCATTGGGTCCTGCATTAGGTGCTGCTGGTGTAAATATTATGGAGTTTTGTAAACAATTTAATGGAAGAACTCAGGAAAAACAGGGTAAACTATTACCAGTTAATATTACTGTATACGTAGATAAGTCTTTTGATTTTGTAATTAAGACCCCACCTGCAGCAGTTCAATTAATGGAAGCGGCAAAAGTTAAAAAAGGTTCTGGAGAACCTAATAGATCTAAAGTTGCATCTGTTTCTTGGGATCAAGTTAAAGTTATTGCGGAAGATAAAATGGTAGATTTAAATGCTTTTACTGTTGAATCAGCTATGAAAATGATAGCAGGTACAGCAAGATCTATGGGTTTTAAAGTTTCAGGTAATGCTCCTTTTAATAAATAAATTTTATATATGAAATTAAGTAAAAAATTAAAGGAATCTAGATCTAAAGTAAATAGAGATACCTTATATTCACTTAAAGAAGCATCTAGTTTAGTTAAAGAAATAACTACAACTAAATTTGATTCTTCAATTGATATAGCTGTTAGGTTAGGTGTTGACCCTAAAAAGTCTAATGAAATGGTAAGGGGTGTGGTAAATCTACCTAATGGTACTGGAAAAGAATTAAGAGTTCTAGCTTTAGTAACACCAGATAAAGAAAATGATGCTAAAGAAGCAGGAGCTGATATGGTTGGGTTAGATGAATATTTGCAAAAAATTAAGGATGGTTGGACTGATGTTGATGTAATAATAACTATGCCGAGTGTTATGGGAAAACTAGGTCCTTTAGGTAAAGTACTTGGCCCAAGAGGTTTAATGCCAAATCCAAAAACAGGTACTGTTACAATGGATATTAAAAAGGCAATTATTGATGTAAAATCAGGGAAGATTGATTTTAAAGTTGATAAGTCAGGGATTATTCATGCATCTTTAGGTAAGTCTTCTTTTGATCCAAAAAAAATACATGAAAACGTAGATGAGTTTTTAAAAACAGTTATTAAATTGAAGCCTTCAACTACTAAAGGAACATATGTTAAAAGTATTTTTTTGTCAAGTACAATGAGCCCCA
>CACEKG010000053.1 GCA_902560065.1 uncultured Bacteroidota bacterium | reverse complement strand
AGAAATAAATTCTAAAACATTGTTTCCTATTTGGTCAATGTCAAAAGTGGTTACTACAATAGGAATACTTCAGTTAATAGAAAAAGGTCTAATTAATATAAATGACCCTGTTTCAAAATATATTCCTTCTTTTTCTAATTTGAATTGTATGCTTTTAGATCCTGAAAATTTAAAAATTTCTGGATATGGGCGAAATGAAGAACGGACTTATAAGTGTAAAAATGAATTAAAAATTATTCATTTACTGTCTCATAGATCAGGCTTTGCTACTCCTGAAAACTTTTATGTAGATGCCATAAGGGCTGATAACCTTGAGGAGTTAATGGATATAATTTCTAAAGAACCTCTTCATTATGAACCTGGAACAAAGTATTTATATGGAGTTAATCAATCTATTCTGGGTAGAGTAGCAGAAGTTGTTTATGGAAAATCCTTTGATTTTTTTTTAAAAGAATCGTTATTTATTCCTCTAGAGATGTTTGATACGGGATTTTATTTAGATAAAAAAACAAAAAAATTATTACAACCTGTTTATCTTAAAAGTTCCAATATTGAAGGGTTTAATGAAGATGGAATAACACGGTTAGGCAATATGATGACTTATCATAAAGAGAGCCAAACTCCTTTAGGTGCTGAAGGTATTCTTACTACAAGTAAAGATTTTTCTAACTTTTGTGAAATGTTACTTTATGGAGGTGTGTTTAACAATAAACAAATTATAAGTTCGGAAAGTATTAAGCTTATGACTCAGAAATTTTCTGAAAGTTATCCTAAAGAATATTGGGGTGAGAAATATTTATTAGGATTTTATAAAGGTTTATCTGTTTTTGTTTTAGAAGACCCAAAAAAAATGAAATTAAAAGCTCCAAAAAATATATTTGGTTGGCCTGGTTTACAAAATACATTTTTTTGGATAGACCCTGAAAACTCTTTATATGGAATTTTTATGTCTAGATCAATGACAAGAGGTCTTCCATATGATACTATTTTGAATAGCGTTTATGAAATTTTTTAAAGAGACCACCCCTTGCGATATTCTTTATGTAAAAGTGCGTTAGCTTCTTTATTATTTGTGAATTCGAATTTTTTTGAATCCCATTTTAACCTTTGGTCTTTAAGCCTAATAGCAATCATTCCAAGTAGCGCCATTTCAGTTAGTGGTCCTCCATATTCAAATGAAGAACTAGCAGGGATTCCATTGGGACCTTCCTTGCAGGCTCTAATCCAGTCTTGCTCATGCCCCCCCCTCTCTCCAATCTCCATTAATTCTTGGAATTACTTTGGGCGGTTGTTTGTAAGACAACATTTTTTCTTTAGGAATAATTTTTAATCCACTAGCTCCGTGGGAATCATGAATAATTTTTCCTTTATCACCAATAATCATAGCTCCACTTAAAGTAAACTTATCAGTATCTTTAAATTCTTCAGGTATAGGTGGAAGAATTCTTCCGTCAGACCAAGTCAATTCTAATTCAGGGTGATTTCCTCTTTTTGGAAATTTCATTCTGACAATGGATGCAGATGGATATGTTTGAGATTCAACTTCTGGAATCCAATGAGTGGATGTTGCTTGAATTTCTGAGGGAGCACCAAGTTCTAAAGCATAAAAAGAAGGATCAATAATATGACACCCCATATCTCCCATGGAACCAGTTCCAAAGTCAATCCAAGCTCTCCAAGAATTAGGATGATAACTGGGATGATAATTTCTATATTTTGCAGGACCTAACCATAGATCCCAATCAAGATCTTTAGGAATAGGTAGTTTTTCTTTAGGTTTTGCTTTAGCATCAAAAGTATCCCAAGGATTTCCTCCGACAGGACGATCAGTCCATGCGTATACTTTTCTCACTGGCCCAATCGCTCCATCATCTATCCATTCTTTAAGCCTTCTTATTTCTTCTGAAGATCGACCCTGATTTCCCATTTGAGTTTGAACTTTATACTTTCTGGCAGTTTCAGTTATGACTCTAGCTTCGTAAACAGTATGTGTTAAAGGTTTTTGACAAAAAACATGTTTTCCAAGTTTAATAGACATCATAGAAATAATAGCATGCGTATGATCAGGTGTAGCAACGATTACGGCGTCAATATCTTTTTGAGTTTCAAGCATAACCCTGAAGTCTTTATAAACTTTTGCCTTGGGATATTTATTAAAAGTTTCAGCAGAGAGTTTATGATCAACATCACAAAGAGCTACTATGTTTTCAGTTTCACAATTAGATAGATTTCCAGAACCCATTCCCCATTTTCTTACACCAACACCTGCTATATTTAATTTATCACTAGGGGAAGTGTAACCTTTTCCTCCTAAAACATGTCTGGGCAAAATCATTATTGAAGGAATGATAATTGACTTTTTTAGAAACTTTCTTCTTGAACTCATAAATTATAATTTAATTTTCACGTAATTAAATATAAATAAAAAAGCCCTTAAAATAAGGGCTTTAATTCAAAAATTGAAAAGATTTTATTCTGAATTCATTTTCTCTTGGTATAACGCCATTTCTTTTTGAATAATTGCTGTATCAAAAAAACATTCTGTTCCAATAATTTTTTCACCTTCCCATTGCCAAGCACAATAAAATTTTAATTCATGTTTTTCGCCTGTAATTTTTGAGGTAGCTGACCATCCTGACCATTGGTTGGTAAATATCCGATTATTGTTATATTTCATAGTCGTAACTATTGGATCAACGTGTTTAAGGTTATCGAATAACTCCGAATGGAAATTATATCCTTGAATTATTTCATTTGTTGTATATTTTGCATCATTAACTGTATGAATTCCATCTTCTGTGAAATATTCTTTCGCAATTTCAAAAGTTCCAGTTTCATAACCTTTTGCAAGTTTTTCAACAATTTTTGTTTTTTCATCATTTTGATTAATAGTACCAGACCAAGGAGAAGAATCTATGGGACTATTACAAGAAAAAAGTATTGTTGAAAATATTATTAGTGTGATTAAATTTTTCATTTTAAATTCTTTAAA
>CACEKG010000052.1 GCA_902560065.1 uncultured Bacteroidota bacterium | reverse complement strand
ATGAATTTTGTGTTTACAAATGAAATATCTCCAACAAATCCATAATTAATTTTACTGTTTTCTCTTTTTTTTGATATTATTGAATTTCCATCAGCTCCAGATAACCCAAGTGAGTTACAATTTAATTTTTGAAGTTTACTCACAATTTTTTTATTTAACTCTCCAGCATAGACCATAGTAGCGATTTCAAGACTAGTTTTATTTGTAATCCTTCTTCCATTAATTATTTTGACCTCAACATTTAGCTTTTCACTTAATTTTGTAGCTTTTTTACCACCACCATGAACAAGAATTTTTGGACTTTTAATCATTGAAAATTTTTTTAAAAAATCATTTAATAAAAATTCATCATCGATTAATTTACCTCCAATTTTAAAGATTAATATTTCATTCATTTTTAAGTAATTTTTCAATAACATATTGAGCTGAGTAAATTCTATTTTCTGCTTGCTTGATAACTAATGAATTTTTATTGTCTAAAACTTCATCAGATGCGACAATATTTCTTCTAATTGGAAGACAATGCATAAATTTTGCATCATTTGTTAAATTCATTTTTTCTTTGTTGATAATCCAATCATCATTTCCTTTAGAGATATGCCCATAGTTTTTATAAGAGCTCCAATTTTTGGCATAAACGAAATCTACATCTTTAAAAGCTTCACTTTGATTGTGATACAACTTAATGTCTTTAGTAATTATTGGATTAAGTTCGAATTCTTTAGGTTGAGTTATACTTAATTCTACATCCATGTGTTTCATTATTTTTACAAAAGAATTAGGAACAGCTTGAGGCAAAGCTTTTGGATGTGGAGCCCACGTTAAAAGAACTTTAGGTCTTTTTTTACTTTTGTTTTCAATAATTGTTATTGCATCAGCTAAAGCTTGAAGAGGATGAGCTGTAGCACTTTCCATATTAATTATTGGTATTTTTGAATATTTTAAAAAACTTTTTATAACAACTTCTGATTCATCTTTTTCTTTGTTATTTAGAGAAGCAAAAGCTCTTATAGCTAACATATCACAATATTCAGAAATAACAGCAGCAGCCTCTTTTATATGTTCAGACCTTAAACCACTCATTTTTGTGCCATTTTCAAATTCAAGAGCCCATGCTTCATTGGAAAAATTCATTATCATTGTTTTCAAACCAATGTTATGAGCAGCTTTCTGAGTACTTAGTCTTGTTCTAAGGCTGGGGTTGAAAAATATCATTCCTAGAGTTCTATTAGTATTCTTATAGTATTTTTTATTATTCAAATAATTATTTTTAAGGTTTAAAGTTTCTTTAATAGCAAAATTTACATCCTCAAAATCATCAATTGTTATAAATTGTTTCATGTTAATTTTTTTAATGAATTAAAAAAAAGATCAATATGTTTTTTTTCAATTGTTAATGGAGGCAAAATTCTGATAAGATTTTTATTACTACTACCACCAGTAAAAATTCTTTCTTCTAAAATTAATTTTCTTCTAAGTTCTTTTACTTCAAATGGAAATTCTATACCTAACATTAAACCTCTTCCTTTAATTTTTTTTATTGAACTGATTCTTTTAGCTTTTTTTCTAAAATAAGTTTCTAATTCAATTATCTTATTTTTTAAATCAATTTTTTCAAGTATTTCTAATACTGAAAGACTAGCTGTACAAGCAAGATGATTTCCTCCAAAAGTAGTACCCAAAAGACCATACTTTGCTTTTATTTCAGGATTAATTAAAATTCCTCCAATTGGAAAACCATTACCCATTCCTTTAGCCATTGTAATTACATGTGGCTTTAAATTGAATTTTTCAAATGAAAAAAAATCACCAGTTCTATAAAAACCAGATTGGACTTCATCTGCTATTACACAAGCTTTGTATTTTTTTGATAGTTTTTCTAAACTATCAATGAATTTTTCATTGACTTGATCTAAACCACCCACTCCTTGTACACATTCAATAACTATGGCACAAACATCACCTTTTTTTAATTCTTCTTCTAAACTTTTAGAGTCATTTAGCTCTAGAAAGGTAACTTTTTGTTGTTTATTTATTGGAGACTTTATATTGTCGTTATCAGTAATAGCAATCGCCGCAGATGTTCTTCCATGAAAAGAGTTTTTAAATGAAATAATTCTCTTTTTATTAGTATGAAAAGAACATAATTTTAATGCATTTTCCATTGCTTCTGCACCACTATTACAAAGAAATAATTTATAATTTTTTATAGAAAAATGTTCTTGAATTTTTTTAGCAAGTTGGTTTTGAAGTGGATTTATTATTGCATTTGAGTAAAAGATGATTTTATTTATTTGTTTTTTTAAATTATTAATAAACTTTGGATGGGAATGACCAATTGATATTACCGCATGACCTCCATAAAAGTCAAGATATTTTTTATTCTTATCATCGATAATATAAACCCCTTCACCTTTCACCGGAATTACATCATATAATGGGTATACTTCAAATAGTTTCATTTATTCAGTTGATATTTCGTTTATTTTATTATACGATGCATTTAAACCTTTAATTAATGATGAGCTTAAGCCTTGATGCTCCATTTCATTTAAACCAGTTATTGTGCAACCTTTTGGAGTTGTTACCTTATCAATTTCTCCCTCTGGATGTGTTTTTGAGTCAATTAGTAAGCTAGCAGCGCCCATTGCTGTATATTTTGACATTTCTAGAGCAACATCTGCATCAAAACCTAATTGAACACCTCCTTGTGTAGTTGCCCGAATTAGTCTCATCCAAAAAGCTATACCGCTGGCACAAATTACTGTTGCTGCTTGCATTAAAGACTCTTCTATTTTAATTGTTGTTCCTAATCCATTAAAGATTGCTTCTGCAACAGGAGTACTTTTAATTCCTTTTTTATTTGAACATATACACGTCATTGATTTTCCGACAGAAATTGCAGTATTTGGCATAGTCCTTATTATAGGTACAAATGAGCCAGTAATTTTTTCAATTCTATTAATATTAAATCCTGTAATTGTAGAAATAATTACATGTCTTTCATT
>CACEKG010000051.1 GCA_902560065.1 uncultured Bacteroidota bacterium | reverse complement strand
ATATTAAAGACAGTTTAAAATTTTTCATTTTAATAAAAAGAGAGTTTAAAACATTAATGATTATTGAATTGAAGAAAAACTACAATCTTTTTTTATTTCTATGAAATCTATTTTAATCTCTTCTGATTCATTTTTATAGGTAAGTCGATAGAGATTTGATAAATTATCATTCATGTCCATTTTTTGAATTGCTGATGGACGAGGAGGTGGAGGCACAGGTGCGCAAAGATTTGCACCTTTAAATAGTTGGCCTGATAATGCCAATTTAGATAAAGCTCGTTTATTACTTTGGCCAATAAAAAAGAAATATGGAAATAAACTTTCATGGGCAGATTTAATGATTCTTACAGGAAATTGTGCTTTAGAATCAATGGGTTTTAAAACTTTTGGTTTCGGAGGAGGAAGAGAAGATATTTGGGAAGCTGAAGAAGATATTTATTGGGGATCTGAAAAAGAATGGTTGGGAGATAATCGTTACACAGGAAATAGAGAATTAGAAAATCCTTTAGGAGCAGTTCAAATGGGTCTTATTTATGTTAATCCTCAAGGACCAAATGGAAATCCTGATCCAATTGCAGCAGCTCATGATATTAGAGAAACATTTGGAAGAATGGCAATGAATGATGAAGAAACAGTTGCCTTAATTGCTGGGGGACATACCTTTGGAAAAACACATGGTGCTGCAAATGAAAATGAATATGTTGGAGTCGAACCAGAAGGTTCTAAAATAGAAGAACAAGGATTAGGTTGGAAAAATAAATATAAATCTGGAAAAGCAGGAGATACTATAACAAGTGGGCTTGAGGGAACATGGACTACTACTCCTACAAAATGGAGTAACAACTATTTTGAAAACCTATTTGGTTATGAATGGGAATTAACAAAAAGTCCTGCAGGTGCATATCAATGGAAACCATCAAATAATGCTGGAGAAGGAACTGTTCCTGACGCTCACGATTCTTCTAAAAGCCACACTCCTATTATGTTAACCACTGATCTCTCATTAAGAATGGATCCATTGTATGAGCCTATTTCAAGGAAATTTTATGAAAATCCAGAGCTTTTTGCTGATGCTTTTGCTCGAGCATGGTTTAAATTAACTCACCGTGATATGGGTCCCAAATCAAGATACTTAGGACAAGAAGTGCCCAAAGAAGATTTAATATGGCAAGATCCTATACCAAAATTAACTTCTAAACCTATTGATAGAAGTGATATTAATAAACTTAAAGATAAAATACTTTCTTCAGATCTTTCAATTTCTGAGTTAGTCTATACCGCATGGTCTTCTGCGTCAACATATAGAGATTCTGATAAACGTGGTGGAGCAAATGGAGCTAGAATTCAACTTGAACCTCAAAAAAATTGGGAAGTAAATGATCCTAATCAACTTAAAAAGGTTTTAGAGGTTTATAATAAAATAAAAACCGAATTCGATAATAATCAATCTGACGGTAAAACCATTTCAATGGCAGATTTAATAGTTCTTGGAGGATGTGTTGGAATTGAAAAAGCTTCTGAAAAAGCTGGCCATAAAATTTCTGTTCCTTTTAATCCTGGAAGAAATGATGCAACTCAAGAAAATACTGATATTGAATCATTTTCTGTTCTTGAACCCGAAGCTGATGGATTCCGCAATTACTCTAAAAGTTCTTTTTCAGTTCCTGCAGAAGAGATGCTTGTTGACAAAGCTCAATTATTAAAATTAACAGCTCCTGAAATGACTGTTATTGTTGGGGGTCTTAGAGTTTTAGATGCTAATTATAGAGGTTCAAAAAATGGTCTTTTTACAAAAGAACCTCAAGCTCTAACAAATGATTTCTTTATTAATCTTTTAGATATAAATACTACTTGGAAATCAATCTCAAAGGATGAAGATTTGTTTGAAGGATCTAATAGAGAAACTGGAGATCTTTTGTGGACTGGAACCCGCGTTGATTTGATTTTTGGATCAAACTCAGAACTTAGGGCTATTGCTGAAATATATGCAAGTGAAGACTCAAAAGAAAAATTTATTAATGATTTTGTTAATGCTTGGAATAAGGTTATGAATCTTGATAGGTTTGATTAAATTAATTTAATAATTGTTATTAATTAATTTATTATTTTTAATGAACCATAAACTAATTTTAAAATGATGAATAAAACAATTCTGTCTGTTTTATTATTTATCTTTTTTAGTCCTCTAAGTCTATCACAAAATAAAAATAATCAACCTTTATCTGTTGGAAACAATATAATTGAAAACTATAGCAATAGTTTTTTAAATAGACCCACTTCCGTATGGTCTGTTTTAAGGTCTTCTCAAAATAAAATGATTTATTATGGAACATTTGATGGAATTCTCGAATACAATGGTAAAGACATTTCATCAATTTCAATTAATGGAAGTATAGAGGAAGAATTAGAAACATCTTATGTTAGAAAAATTATTGAAGATGAAAGTGGTTCAATTTATGCTGCTGGAAGGGGTATTTTTGGAAAATTAATAAAAAATAACTTTGGAAAAACTGTTTATCAATCTCTTATGGATAAAATCCCTGATAGCATAAATCCATATAATCAAGCTTTTTGGGGAGCTGTAAAACAAAAATCTAATTTATTTCTTTATACAAGAGAGAAAGTTTTTAAATGGAATGGGGAAAGTTTTGATAAAATATGGAAAATTTCTGATGAAAAAGAAGGAATTGATGCTTTAGGCACTATTCAAACTCTAATTAAAGTAAATGAAAGAATTTTTATAAGAGTTTTTGGTAAAGGAATATTTGAGCTTAAAGGAAATTCTTTTGAGCTTTTAAAAAACTCTACTGTCTTTATTAATAATAGAATTGAGTCTGCTAAAATGGTAAATAATAAAATCGTCTTTTTTAGCAGTAATAATGGAGCCTATGAGATGAATAATAATGAAGAATTTAAAAAAATAAAGAATAAAACCTTAAACAGTTGGTTAACTAAAAATAAAGTATACAACACTGAAGAGATAAAATTATTCAGTGATAATCGTTTTCCACTTATATCATTAGAAGGAGGAGTTTTAATTTTAGATGAAAAATTAAACATTGTAGATCTGATAAATCAAGAAGATGGATTATTATCTAATACAATTACAAGTTTTTTCATTGATGTTAATGATGATTTATACTTGACTAGTCTTTTAACTTCCTCAAAAGTTAAAATGAATAAATCTTTAACTATTTATAATG
>CACEKG010000050.1 GCA_902560065.1 uncultured Bacteroidota bacterium | reverse complement strand
TATAACAATGTTATGTTGGGGGTCTTGGGCAAATACTCAAAAGCTATCTAAAGATTCTTGGTCTTTTCCATTATTTTATTGGGATTATTGCATTGGAGTAGTTATTCTCTCTCTCTTTTTTGGACTAACTCTTGGAAGTAGTGGTGATGAAGGGAGATCTTTTATTCAAGACTTAGTACAGGCAGATATAAGTTCTTATATTTCTGCTCTTATAGGTGGTGTGATTTTTAATCTTGCAAATCTATTAATAGTAGCTGCAATAAGTATTGCGGGTATGGCTGTTGCATTTCCTGTGGGAATTGGAATTGCTCTGGTTCTAGGTGTATTAATTAACTATATAGCAACACCGATTGGAAACCCGTTAATACTATTTATTGGAGTACTAATTGTTACAGTAGCAATTATTTTAGATGCATTAGCTTATAGGAAATTATCATTTTCAAATAAAAAACACACACCATCAAAAGGAATTCTTATTTCAATTCTTGGTGGGATTCTCATGGGTTTTTTCTATAGATTCGTTGCAGCTTCAATGTCAAGTGATTTTATAAATCCTCAAGAAGGTTTATTCACACCATATAGTGCAGTCTTTATTTTTTGCATAGGAATTTTTCTGTCAAATTTTTTATGGAATAGCTATTTTATGTATAGGCCTATTGAGGGTAATCGAGTTTCGTATTTTGATTATTTTAAATATGGAAATACCAAAACACATCTTGTTGGAATGCTTGGTGGAATTATTTGGTGCATAGGAATGTCACTAAGTATGCTTTCTAGTGAAAAAGCTGGTTACGCTATATCATATGGTTTAGGTCAAGGTGCAACAATGGTTGCTGCAGCTTGGGGAGTTTTTGTATGGAAAGAATTTAAAAATGCTCCAAAGGGAACAAATACATTAATAACATTGATGTTTGTTTTTTTTATTATTGGATTAATATTAATAATCCTTTCAAAATTAATTTAAATGATCTTACTTTCTTGAAGATTTTGCTATTGCTTTAAAATCAATATCCCGATACTCAAACTTTATATCATCAATAAATTTATTTTCATTTATTTCAACCCAATCTTTATGATACGCTAAATCATATTTTGACGGGCCATTGACCATAAATTCAACAGTGTAAAGATCATCTATTTCTCCAGGAAGGGAAATGTTTCTTGCGTAATGAAAATTATCAATTAAATTCAAATGAGGTATAAGATCAATAAATGTTTTAAGTCCGTTTGATTGATTTGTAATTATAGAATTTATCCTCAGATAAGGTATAAACCCACCTTTGGGAGCTCCCTTTGGTATATCTTTTTCACCCCAATTTACTCTTGCTTCAATATGAACATTAGTTTGATCTTGATTTAAATTAGTATTAACTGGGATAATTACATCTTTAATTGCTCCCTCAAAAATAATTTTTATACCAGGTTCAATATATTCAGAACCAATAATTAATTCCTGTGAAAAAGTTTTAAAAAAAAACAAAAATGATAAACAAAAAAAAATACTCCTCATTAAAAATTAATTTTTAATTATCTCAATAGCAAAACCTCCTCCTGGAGCCAGATAAATATCCAAAACAGAATCTTTATTTACTTTAATACTCTCAATAGAATATTCCATCGGATTTTTATCCCAATGAGTTTCACTTGTATCCTTATAAATCTTTGCAGTATAATCTTTTGATTCATCTAAAAAATCTAGATTTATTTTAAAATTTCTGCTTTTTTCATCAGTTATTCCACCAACATACCAATTATCAGAATCTATATCTTTTCTAGCTATAGTTAAATATTCAGAAATTTTACTATTTAAAATTATTTTTGTCTCCCAATTAACTGGAACATTTTTAATAAAATCAAAAGCTCTGAGATGCTTTTTATAATGCCTGGGGAGATCAGCAGCCATTTGCATTGGAGAATAATATACAACATATAAAGCAAGTTCCTTGGCAAGAGTTGAAGGAACTATTGCATTTTTATCTATTTTTCCTCCAGGTTTATCATATCTAAAATTATTTAATTGAAAAATTCCTGGTGTATAGTCCATAGGACCACTTAGTAGCCTTGTAAATGGTAAATCTGTAGCATGATTTACTCCATTTGAGGAAAAACCATTAAACTCTTGACCTTTTGCACCTTCTCTTGAAATAAAATTGGGAAAAGTTCTACTAAGACCAGTATCTTTAATTGGTTCATGGGTTATTATACTCAGTTTATACTTTGATGCTATTTCAATTACTTTATGAAAGTGATTAATCATATATTGACCATGATGCCATTCTCTAATAATATTTCCATTTTGATCAGTTCTTTTAATATTTTTACTAACATCATTTACATAACCCGTTTTAATATACTTTACTCCCATTTGATTATAAAGTTTAAAGGCATCTTCCAATTGATTTTCATAATTTTCAATTTGACCTCCAGTTTCATGATGCCCAACAATTGATATGTTTTTTTTAGAGCTGTAAAGTGAAATTTTCTTAAAATCAAAATCTTCTAAAGATTCTGTAAAACTAAATGGAATTCCATTACCTGAACAGCACCAACCTGGATACCATCCTTTATTCCATCCCTCAACTAATAAACCATTAAACCCATGTTTAGAGGCGAAATCTATATAATTAAAAACCTTTTTTGTATTTGCTCCATGATATTTTGATGGCCACCATGTTGATTCATTAGTACCTATCATTTCCCACCAAACTCCCATATATTTTCCAGGTTTAACCCAAGAAAAATCTTCTTTTTGATCAGGATCATCATTTAAATTTAAAATTAAGTTAGATTCTAAAAGTCCTGAGCTACTGTCTGCTATATGAATTGTTCTCCATGAAGACTTTATTCCATTATCTGATTTAACTTTTATTCCATCACTCCATGGATATAATTCAACTTCTAAACTACCTTTACCTTTTGGTGACAGGGTCATGGAAGAATAATCAACCAAATTAGCTTCATGAATACTAATAAATAATCCATTATTTTTTTTGATTGTTAAAGGAGTATGAGCCGCGTCAATACCTAGTGAATCATAAGATATATCTTCAACTAAATCAGAATAAACCTTTTTAGAAATATCATCAATCCCGGTGTTGGCATACAAAAACTCGTATCTTCTATAAGAAAAACCTGGTATCCACCATGCAGAATCTTTTGAAGAAAGATTAAACTCAGTGATTTCATCCATCAAGTCATAATTTTGAATTGATTTTTGCATTGGAAGGATATATCTAAAAGCTACTCCATCATTATAAATTCTAAACTCAATATTTATCTCTGTTTCATTATTATTTAACTCTAAA
>CACEKG010000049.1 GCA_902560065.1 uncultured Bacteroidota bacterium | reverse complement strand
TATAGAAGTGGTCATATGATGTATCTTAGAGCTGAGGATTTAATTAAATCAAATGAAGATATAAGAGAATTTATTTTAAAGACATCTTATTCTAAAAAATCAGCTAAATATTAAAATTAAACATCACAAATTTTAACAGCTTCCTCAAGAGATGAAATACCTTTTCTATCTTTGTTCTTCGGTATAAATTCTTGTGCAACATATCCTTTAAAACCAGTTTTTACAATAGCTTTCATAATAGCTGGATAATATAATTCTTGGCTTGAATCAATCTCATTTCTTCCTGGTACTCCAGCAGTATGATAATGTCCAATATACTTGTGATATTTTGAAATAGTCCTTATTACATCTCCTTCATCAACTTGCATATGATAAATATCATATAATAATTTAAAATTATTTGAATTTAAACGCTTACATAATTCTACACCCCAATTTGAATTATCACACATATAATCTTTATGATCAATTTTAGAATTTAAAAGTTCCATATGTATAATAACTCCCATTTTTTCTGCTATAGGAAGGATTTTGCTCAAACCTTTAACGCAATTTTCAAGGCCCTCTTTATTACTTATATTTCTTCTATTTCCACTAAAGCAAATTAAATTAGTCCAACCAGCATTAGCTACTAAATTTATATGTCTTTTATAATGATAAATTAAATCCTCATGATATTTTTCATCACACCATCCATTAGTCAAGCTTCTGGTTGATTTTCCTTCTAAATCTCCGTAGCACATTGTTGAAATTAAATTATGTTTTTTTAAAACATCCCATCCCTCAGCTCCAATTAAATCAATCCCTACTAAACCAATTCTTTTTGCCTCCAAAGCTAAATCTTCTAATGGTATATTATAACACCACTCACAAACTGAATGATTAATATTTCCCTTTAATAAATTCATTTTTTTAATTTTTTTATTTTTAGAATAAACATTATTATTAATTGTAAATGCAGCTGTTCCTGCAGCTACTGTTTTCAAGAGATTTCTTCTTGAGATTTTCTTTTTACTTTTCATTGTAAATAAATTTAATTATTATTTTCCCAATTCCATGAACTGGCTATGGACTCTTCAATGCTTAATTTTGATGTCCATCCTAATATTTCCTTAGCTTTAGAACAATCAGCATAAGAAACAGGCACATCACCCTTTCTTCTCCCTGTTACTTTATATTTTAACTTTTTTTTAGTCACTTTTTCAAAAATTTTAATAATTTGAAAAACAGAGTGTCCTTTTCCAGTTCCAATATTAATAACTTCAAAATTTTTGTCATTTTTAGGTTCTAAAATAAATTCTAAACTTTTTATATGAGCCTCAGCTAAATCCATAACATCAATATAGTCTCTAATACATGTACCATCCTCTGTTGGATAATCATTTCCAAAAACCATTAATTTATTTATTTTTCCAATTAAAGTCTGAGTAATAAAAGGAATTAAATTTTGAGGTTTTCCATTTGGGAGTTCTCCTATTAAACCCGATGGGTGAGCTCCAACTGGATTAAAATATCTTAATACAACTGATTTAGTAGACAAGTTAGATTTTGTTGTATCTCTAATGATTTCTTCACATATTTGTTTAGTTTTTCCATATGGGGAAAAAGCTTCTTTTATAGGAGCATCCTCTTTTATTGGAACTGAGTCTGCGTTTCCATAAACAGTTGCAGAAGAGCTAAAAATTAATGGGATTTTTCTTTCTTTAATTAAATTGTAAAGATTTATAAACCCTAATACGTTATTATCATAATATTTTAGGGGATTCTCGACACTTTCAGAAACAGATTTATGTGCTGCAAAATGTATAACCCCTGATAAATCATTGTGTTTTGATAAAAAGAGTTCTATTTGGTTATAATCTCTGATATCTAGCTTTTCAAAAACAGGAGATAAATTTGTAATTTTTTTTATACCCTCCAAAACAGAAATAGAACTATTATCTAAATTATCGACAATTATAACCTCATATCCTTTTTCTAATAATAAAACAGATACATGAGAACCTATATATCCTAAGCCCCCAGTAACTAGTATTTTCACTTTTCTTTATTTTTTATATTTCCCATCCTCTTCTATAAACTCTAGAAATAAATTGATTTGCATCGTCAAAATTGGTTATTTTCATATTTTCTGCATCCCAGATCAATTTTTTTCTTCCTGTCCATATTGGACTACCCCACATACCTTTCTTTTTAGGATCTCTTAAAAGATAACTTCTAATAGCAACATTCCCTAATAAAACTGATTCTGTTAATGGGCCAGAAAAATCAAAAGAAGAAGTTAAATCAACATGCTCTTTACTGTTAAATCCAGCCTTACATGCATCTACCCATTTTCGTTGATGACCAAACTCATCTTGATACATTTTCATCATTGCATCATCTACCTTACCCTCAACCATTAAGTCAGAAATATGAAGGCCCTTTTTGATAGGAGATTCTCCTTTTATATACAACATTGGATTAAGAGCTTTATCATAACAAGAAATTACTCCTTTATCTCCAATTATCATCACACCCTCGTCCTCTATATCTATACTTGATGGAATTAAATCAGGGTGAAATGGTTTAATTCCTCCGTCAGACCATGTCATTTTAATTGGAGAATTACTTTTTTTTGTAGAATCAAAACTTAATTGAACAACAGATGATGGTGGACAGCCCTCAGGAATATATTCAGGAGACCACATTTTTGTGAATACAGTACCTATACTACACTCAACATCTTTAGGGTATTTTAATTCTAATAACTTAAAAGGTATGTCCATTAAATGACATCCCATATCTCCAAGAGCTCCTGTACCATACTCCCACCAACCTCTCCAGTTGAATGGATGTAAATTAGGAGTATAATCTGTTTTTTTTGCTGGACCTAACCAAAGATCCCAATTTAGTTTTTTTGGTTTCAAGGAAGAATTAGGTTTTGGAGGATGAACTCCTTGAGGCCATATTGGTCTAGATGTCCAAACATGAATATTGGATATTGATCCTATTTTACCTGAATCAATCCATTCTTGCATTATATCTTGATTAGGGTTTGAAGCTCCTTGGTTTCCCATTTGAGAAACAATTTTTTTCTTTCTAGCAAGATTTGTCAATAATCTTGCCTCTTTTATATTATGAGTTAATGGTTTTTGAATATAAACATGTTTCTCTCTCTCCATAGCATAAACAGCTGCAGAGGCATGAGTATGATCAGGTGTAGAGATAGTTACTGCATCAATATCTTTTTCCTTATCTAACATTTTTCTAAAATCAGCATAAAGTTTTGCCTTTGGAAACTTTTTAACAGTATTGGCTGCATCTCCTGAAAAATCAACATCACATAATGCAATAATGTTTTCTCTTCCATTTACAGAGGCATTTAAAATATCACTTCCTCCTTTTCCACCAGAAGCAATGGCCGCTATATTT
>CACEKG010000048.1 GCA_902560065.1 uncultured Bacteroidota bacterium | reverse complement strand
CAAATCTTATGTAAGGGGACATAATTTGAAACCCTTTATATGCGTCAGGAAAAAAGGTTTTAGGATTGTCGGTTAATTTCCAATTGGTAAAATCACCTAAAATCCCTAAATTTTTTGAATTAACTTTTTTTATTAAAGTTACTAACCAATCAGGGTCTGACGAATAACCATTATGATTTTCAATTAATAGATCCATTTTTAATTTCTTTCCATGATCTGTTAATTCAGAGACTCCCTCGATCGCATATTTTAATTTTTCAACTCTACTTACAGTTATTCTGTCAGCACAAACATTTCTCATAGATTTACATTTAAGTAGATGAGCAATATCCATCCATCTTTTATATCTTTCAAGTGCTGTTTTTCTGTATTTTTTGTTTGTGTCAGTAATATCTCCAATCCCTCCAGTTAATAATAAAACACTTTTTATATCAGCTTCCTTACATCTACTTACCATTTTAAATATTGATTTATCATCAAGATTTTTTGGAAAATGAAACATTTCATGTTCAATATAATTGAACCCTAATTCTTTAGCTACCATTGGATAATCATATACGTCTATTCCTTCAGGATCTATTTCTCCATAACCTTTTCTCATTATTGACCAAGGTGATAAAGATATTTTAGGATTTGAATTAAGTTTTATTCCATTTAAAGAAATTGTAGCAATTGATCCAAGAATAGAACTTTTAATGAATGTGGATCTTTTCATATTTTAAATTAGTGACCTCGGCAGGATTCAAACCTGCAACCTCTTGAGCCGTAATCAAGTGCACTATTCAGTTATGCTACGAGGCCTTTTTATTATAAAGCAAAGATATTAATTAAAAATATAAAGCCAGCCTTCAATTTTAGTTATAGAATCATTAGTAACAACTATAAAATAATAAGGCCCAGAAGGGAGTTGGTTTCCAGTTCTTATATTTTCCCCTCTCCAATCATTTTGATAATTATCAGATTCATAAACTAGGCTTCCATCAGGACTATAGACTTTCACTTTGGTGTAAGGATACTTATCTATATTAATAGCCTTCCAAGTAGATTCTAATCCATTTTCATTAGGAGTTAGGACTGTAGATACAATTAAATCCTCGTCAGGAAAACTGTCGTTATTATCGTCTAGGTCTTCATTATCTCCAATTCCATCATTATCTAAATCATTCCATTCTTGAGGGTCACATGGAAAAGCATCTTGATTATCACCAATTCCGTCATTATCAGAATCGAACTCGTAGCGATTATCAATCCCGTCATTATCACAGTCTTTACATAATAATCTATTTAAAGGAAAATCATCTTCAGAGTCTAGGCATTGGTCATTATCATCATCTTGATCTATACAATCTGGAGAAAGATCCTTGTCAAAATCAAGGGGGATATTATTGGCATCTAAAGGATCGCTTTGACAAGAAATTTCATCTTGATCTGAGTATCCATCATTATCATCATCACTATCGGCGTTATCTCCGGTGGAGTCTCCATCAGTATCTGCCCATTCGTTTGGATCTAGGGGGAATAAATCCTGGGTATCTGGATAAGAATCATTATCATCGTCCTGATCTAAACAGTTAGGGGTGGAGTCACCATCAGAATCTATAGGGACAGAATTAGCCGAGAGAGGATCCGTACCACATTGAGATTCAATAGTATCGGTATAACCATCATTGTCATCATCACTATCGGTATTATCTCCTATGCCATCAGAGTCATTATCTGCCCATTCATTAGGATCTTCAGGGAATGCATCTTTATAATTATCGACGTTATCTCCATCAATATCTGTATCATAACAATCAGAGATAAAGTCGTTATCTAAATCTGGAGGAGTAGAGGAGGCAGATCTTGGATTAGATAAACAACTATTTTCATCATGATCTAAGTAAAGATCATTATCATCATCACTATCACAGAGATCACCAATACCATCATTATCAAAATCGGATTGATCAGAATTAGAAATGATAACACAATTGTCTAAAGAGTCCATTACCCCATCATTATCTGCATCAGGATCTTGTTGATCTCCCATACCATCACCATCGCTATCTATAGATTCGGAAGGGTTTGTAGGGAAAGCATCTTCGGTATCTAATATTCCGTCATTATCATCATCACTGTCACAGGCATTACCCAGACCATCCCCATCACTATCTAATTGATTTGCATTACTAATATCAGAACAATTATCACAAAGATCACCAACGCCGTCCCCATCTGAATCAGCTTGATCAGGATTAGCGGTATTAGGACAATTATCATTTACTCCAGATATTCCATCATTATCAGGATCTTTTTGACTATCAGCACATCCATTAGCATCAACAGACTCTCCATTGGGTGTGTTAGCACATTGATCCAGTGGATCAGTAACTCCATCACCGTCTGAATCAGCATTTAGATTTACTGTATTATTGGACTGGGTAGAAGAGGCGGTGAGTCCTTGAGCATCAAAAATAGCATTAGAGGCAGGGGAGATTGTTAAAACTTCACTACCGTTAGGAGTGCCAGAGAGAGAAATACCCAGACTTACAGTTGTTCCATTTACAGATATACTTGATGGTGTAGCAGAGGAAAGAGTTGCTACACCTCCGGATATTGATAAAGTAAAATCTGCAGCTTCTAAAGCTCCGGACCCTGAATTAGTATCAAAAACAGATTCACTAAAGGTTACTGAAACAATTGAATTATTTGAGGCTATAGAGCTTGATGTGATTTCTGGAGGTTTGTTAGTTAATGCTTCATAATTTTGAAGAACCTGATTGTCTGTTAAAGAGCTATTATAAATTAAAACATATCCTATTTCTCCAGAACCATAATCATTATTATTGTTAAAATAATTTTTTCCAATTACTAAATCAGTTCCATTAGCAGCCCCCAATGAACCTGATCGAGTATTTTTTAAAACACCATCAACATATGTTTTGATATTACCTGAAGTACTATTAATAGTAATTGTAATTACTGACAATTTACCATTTGCCATTTCAGAAGATGCTGTATATAAAGGTTTTACCATAGATCCTGTAGCTCTATTATCAATATCAATTCCTTTGTCGCTACCAACCCAAGTAAGATAATTATAACGATAAGTACCATCATGATAACCTTTGGATATGAATGGACTCCAAGTACCCCAGTTTGGTTTTAATGAATATGAAATGGTTATGTCGTTAGTAATATCAAGAGTGTTATTATCTTGAATTCTAACATCATCATTGGATCCATCAAAGCTCATGCTACCACTTGAATAAGTTACACCGTTAATAAAACCATCGTTATTATTACTTGATAAATCATGCCAAATATTTCCAGCTCCAGGATAAGATGCTGGATTATTAGCATCTAAAAAGAGAATCAAATTACCTGTTACTATATTAGGTATTAACTTTGCTGTGTTAGAAGTTTGACTTGTAGAAGCTGGATTACCATCTAAATCGAAAACGGCATTTGATACAGGTGAAATGGTCAGAACTTCACTTCCATTAGG
>CACEKG010000047.1 GCA_902560065.1 uncultured Bacteroidota bacterium | reverse complement strand
ATTTTTAAATACAAACCTCTTTTCTTATACATGATTTATAGATTAATTTTATCTCTTCTAATTTTATCATCAATTGAAAAAAAATAATTTTCAAATTGTAGTTATAGGGTCTGGTCCAGGTGGAGCTTTAACAGCTTTAAATTTATTAGAATCTGGATTTGATGTATTATTGATTGAAAAAGGCAATTATTATAAAACAAATGAATTAAAAAACTATTCATATAAAGAAATGTATGAAAAGTATAATTATTCAGGATTAACCCTTGCTATAGGTAATCCAAATATAAATTATGTTGAAGGTTCTTGCTTTGGAGGTGGAAGTGAAATAAATAGTGGATTATACCATAGACTTCCCGAAAATATTTTAAATAAATGGAGAGCTAAATATAAACTTGAATATTCAAATGAGAAACTTAATAAAATCTATACTGAAATTGAAAAGGATTTAAATATCTCTTATCAAAATAAAAATAATATTCCAAAGGCTTCATTAAAACTTTTAGAAGGAAGTAATAAAATGGGTTTAAATTGTATTGAGATTCCTAGATGGATTAGGCATGTGAAAAATAAATATATAAAACAATCAATGACTGAGACCTATCTAAAAAAATATATTTTATTAGGAGGCAAATATATTACAGGTTCTGAGGTTCAAAACTTTAATGAAAGTAATAAAATATTTTATCTAAATATTATAAAACAAAATAAAATTATAAAAATTAGAACTAATTATTTGTTCATTTGTTCTGGAGCAATTCACAGTCCTTTTCTTTTATTGAAGAGTGGTATTAAAAAAAATATAGGAAATACATTAAAAATGCATCCCTCTTTTAAGTTTATAGCAAAATTCAATGAAGAAATTAATTTTTTAAATATGGGGGTCCCTGTTCACCAAATTAAAAGTTTTAAAAAAATTACAATAGGATGCTCTATTAGTAATAAAGCTTATTTAGGAATTGGACTAAGTGAATCTGGAAGTTTAAAAGAAATGAGAAACTGGAAAAAACTTGCAAGTTATTATGTGATGATATCTCCTAAATCTTATGGTAAAATTCATAAAATCCCTTTAATTAATTCTCCAATTGTGAGATATAGTTTAAATAAAAAGGATATTGATAGGCTTTACTTCGGAATAAAAAAATTAGGAGAAGTTTTATTTAAAGCTGGTGCAAACACACTTTATCCCTCAATAAATTCTAATTTAAAAATCAAATCCATTAGTGAAATTGATAAGATTAAGGATTTAAGTAAAAGAAAATTAAACCTTATGACAATACATTTATTTTCAAGCATTCGAATGGGAGGAATAAAAGAAATTAGCGCTACAAACCCATTTGGGCAATTATGGGATCATAAAAATATTTTTATTAATGATTCTTCTATTTTATGTGATTCACCTGGAGTAAATCCTCAAGGCACTATAATGGCTTTTGCTAAATACAATGTTGATAATTTTATAGAAAATAATAAAATAAATGAAATTTAAATACAAAAAAGTATTCTTAACCGGAGCAAATGGATGGCTGGGCAAACAAATGCTAAAAACCTTATTACTAGGAGATGAAGATGTAATAGATAATTTTGATAATAATAACTGTAATGTTACATCACTAGTATACTCAAAGGACACTAAAATTGATTTTTTAAAACAATTTAATGTTAACCATAAAATTATAAAAGGTGATGTAAGAAAAAAAGAAGATTGTGATAATTTTTTTAATGATTCATCTGATGGTATATTAATTCATTTAGCCGGTATTATCCATCCTAATAGAGTCAAAGATTTTTTTGAAATAAATTACTATGGTACTAAGAATTTAATTCAAAGTGGATTGAGTAAAGGAATAAAAAAAATTATTGTAATGTCCTCCAACTCACCTTTAGGATGCAATAAATCAAATAAAATACCTTTTAATGAAAATTCTCCATACAATCCATATATGAATTATGGAAAATCTAAAATGCTTATGGAAAGATATCTAAAAAATAAAATCAATCTTGGTTTTGACATCACTATTATAAGGTCTCCATGGTTTTACGGTGATTATATGCCTGAAAGACAATATTCTTTCTATAATATGATTAAAAACGGTAAAGTTCCAATTATTGGTAACGGAAAAAATTTAAGGTCAAAAGCTAATATAAAAAATATAGCCCAAGGAATTTTATTAATCTCAGATAAAAAAATATCAAAAGGAAAAATATATTGGATTGCTGATGAACAACCATATTCTTATAATGAAATTATTAATACGATTAGAAAAATTTTAATTGAAGAACTAAAAATTAAAACCAAAAAAACATCTATAAAAATCCCAAATTTTTTTGGTGATATATTTTGGTTAATTGATTATGCATTTCAAAAGCTTGGTTACTACAATCAAAAAATTCATGTTGCTTCTGAATTAAACAAAAATATTTTTTGTTCTATAGATTTAGCAAAAAAAGAATTAGGTTATAATCCTAAAATTAACCTTTATAAGGGTTTAAAAAAAACCCTGAATAATCAGGTTAAAAATTTATTAGAATAGTTATGAATAAAAAAGTTTTAATTACAGGTGGTAGTGGATATTTTGGAGAAATATTAGTAAAACAATTATTAGAAAAAGGGTTTAATTGTTCAATTTTTGATCTTAATGAACCTGATATAATTTCCAGTGGAAATAATTTAACATACATTAAAGGAGATATTAGAAACGAAAAAGATGTTTCAGATGCAACAAAAAATATTGACTTTGTTTTTCATAATGTAGCTCAAGTCCCATTGTCAAAAAACAAAAAGCTTTTCAAGGAAGTTAATATAGATGGCACTAGGAATATTTTAAAATTTTCATTAAAAAATAATATTAATCATTTTGTTTACACATCCTCATCTGCAATATACGGTATCCCAACTAGTAATCCTGTTTCAGAAAAAACAATTCCTTATCCCGGAGAGGCTTATGGACAAGCAAAATTAGATGGTGAAAAACTTGTAGTTGAATATTCCAAAAAAGGGTTAAAATCATCAATTATTAGGCCTAGAACTATTTTAGGAAATAGTAGATTAGGTATTTTCCAAATTTTATTTGAGTGGGTATATAAAGGCAAAAACATTCCTGTATTTGATGGGGGAGAAAATATTTATCAATTTATTCACTCTGATGATTTGGCTAATGCTATTATTAAATCTATTAATATTGATAAAAGTTCCTCTTTCAATATAGGAGCTGAAAATTATTGCTCTATGAAAGAAACTCTAGCTTATTTAATTGATAAAGCAAATTCTAAATCTAAAATTAAATCATTACCTAGTAAATATATAATACCTATTATGAAAATTTCAAGTTTCTTAAATATTTCACCTCTTGGGGCATATCATTCAATGATGTATGGAAAATCAATGTTTTTTGATATTTCAAAAGCTAAAAAGGAGCTTTCTTGGAGTCCGAAATATAGCAATAAAGAAATGATTTTTCAAAGTTATCTAGAGTATGTTAAAAACAGAAAAAATATTATCAATAATGCTAATCAAAAAAGTTTACATAAAAGTGCTATTAAACAA
>CACEKG010000046.1 GCA_902560065.1 uncultured Bacteroidota bacterium | reverse complement strand
TGTTTTTTATGCTCTTTTTAGTTATTTCTATTTTAGATTAACAGGAAAATCTTTAACTAATACAAATCAGGTTTTGGTTAATTTATATTCAAAGGATAATGGCCTATTTATGAGTAGATTACATCGTTATATAAGTTATAAAAGAATTAAAGAATATAATGAGGATGTAATTGAAAAAAAGAATAGTACAAATTATAATTTAAAGAAAAATGGTTATCATATTTTAAATCAAAAGATTGAAATCAACAGTCTTAACAAACTTAGAAAATTGGGTTATACTCTAAAATGTGATGATGGCTTCACAAAAAGAAAATTTAATAAAAATAATTTTACAGCTGTTAGATATAATTTTGACAAAAATGATTTAATAAATGAGAATATAGTTCAAAAACTTGTCATGGATAAATCTTATATAAAAATTGCTAGAGACTATTTTGATAGTGAACCAATTTTTGACATGCCTGCTATGTGGTGGTCAACTCCTTATAAAAAAGAAGCTTCTTCAGAAGCTGCTCAATTATATCACTATGACTGTAATGGACGCGTTAAATGGCTTAAAATTTTTATTTATTTGACTGATGTAGATGAGAAAAATGGGCCTCACTTTTATATACAAGGGACTCATAAAATTGGTTCAAAGCCAAAAAAACTTCTCTCAAAGGGGTATGTAAGAATATCTGATGATGAAATAAAAAAATATTATCCAAAGAATGATTTTAAAGTTATTAAGGGTCTTAAAGGAACTACATTTGCAGCTGATACTTTATGTTGGCATAAGGGGAAAAATTTAATTAAAGGAAATAGGTTAGTTTTTGAACTAAACTACACATCATCTTTATTTGGCTTCAACACTAAAAAACTTATAGTTAAAAAGCAGGATACTGAATTTGTCAAATTTTGCATGAATAATCCTATTTATTCTAAAAACTTTTTATTTGAGTAAAATTAATTTAAAAACATCAAAGTTTTTGTGGCTTATAAAGCCATATAGAAATGAGTTAATACTAATTTTATTATTATCTATAGTTTCACTTTTATTTGAATTACTTAGTTTAGGGATATTTATACCAATAATAAACGTAATTCAATCATCAAAAGGTATTAATGAACTTCCTTTTTTTGTGAATTTCTATCCTGATATTTTGAATTTTGACAAGTTTGAGTTACTTCTTTTTTTTATTGGATTAGTTTTTATAATTTATTTTATAAAATCAGCTGTGAATATTTTAACCAGTATTTTTCATGCTGTTTTGGCTAGCAAAATTGATACTTATTTATCAGTCAAGATATTTAGATCAATAATTGAAAGACCATATGAATACCATTCAAATAAAAATACATCTAGTTTTATAAGCACTATAATTAATGAAGTTCATCAGTTTAGTGAGTTAATCAAATATGTTCTAACATTTTTAGTTGAATTATTTGTTTCCGTTGGAATATTTGTGGTATTGTTAATTTATAATCCATTATCTACAATTATGATATTGACTTTTAGTTCTATCTTTTTTTTATTGATGAGAAAATTTACAAAAAACAAGTTGATTAATTGGGGAAATCAAAGACAAAAATTTCAGGACCTAATGTACAAGAACTTGAAAGAGGGATTTGGAAGTATAATATATATTAAGCTCAAAAAAATTGAAGATTATTTTATCAATTCTTTTAAAACCAGTATAAAATCAAGAAATATTTATACTACCCGTCAGTATGCTTTTAGTAATATGCCTAGGCAAATATTAGAGTTGGCAAGTATTTTTTTGCTAGGATTAATAGTGTTTTTAAATATAAAAATTCAAGAAGTTAATTTTGAAAATGTAATTTTAATATTAACATTTTATGTAATAGCCTTATCAAGAATTTTACCTTCTATTTATAGAATTATTACAAGTTATAATTTCATTCTTTACAGTGATGTTGTAATCGACAAAGTATACGAGGAAGTGGTTGGTCATAATGTTTTTAAAAAATTAGAAAAACAAAATTCAATAAGTGATTTTAAAAATAAAATCCAATTAAAAAATATTTCTTTTAAATATAATGATAGTGAAAATTTAATTTTAAATAAAATTAATTTGACAATTATGAAAAATGACATATTTGGAATTAGTGGTGTTTCAGGTTCAGGAAAGACAACATTAGTGAATGTACTTTTGGGATTGTTAAAACCATTTGAAGGAAAAATTTTATTCGATAGTCAAGAGGTTGATGATAAAACTTTATTTAATGAAATGGTTGGATATGTTCCTCAAAGTAGTTTAATATTGGATGACTCACTTTTGAATAATATAATTTTTGGTAGTTTTAAAAAAAATGTTGATTTAAACTGGATAAAAAAATGTATTGAGTTAGTTAAGTTGAAAAATTTTGTAAAATCATTGCCATATGGAATAAATACAATTTTGGGTGAAGATGGTTCAAAAATTTCAGGTGGACAAAAACAAAGAATAGGTTTAGCAAGAGCATTATATTCTAAGCCTAAGATTATAGTTTTAGATGAAGCTACAAATGCACTAGACAAAAAGACTGAATTAGCCATTTTAAAAACAGTAAAAGAGTTAAGTGTCAATACTACCATTATATTAATATCTCATGATTCAAAAGTTCTTGAAATATGTAATAAGAGGTTTAATATATAAACTAATTAAAGTTGTGGTTAATAAGTGACCCTATATCTTGAACTTCATTTAATTTCATTATATCTTCAATTTTGAAACCATAAAATGCTCCTATTGTACTAAATGGATCAAAACCAGAAGTATTTCTTAAGCCATGATCTCCAACAATAATAATTTTACAGTCTTTAAATTTTTCTGATTTTAAAATTGATGTAACCTTTTTTATTATAAACCTTCTATATTTAGAATAAGACATTTTATATAAATCGTTTTCATATTTTTTACTTGAATCATAATCATCATTTATTTCATATAAATTAACTTCAATTAATGGAAATTCATCAAAATAAGAAAATGGTTGATGTGGAGCATCCAAATGAAAATAGTAAAAAGAATTTTTTTTGGGTGAAATTGAACTTAAAAGTTCAAAAATTTGTTTTCTTTCAAAATCAATAGGGTGATTTGTATATAATTTGGAATCTATAAAACTAAGGATTGATTTTTTAAAAAAGGATTTAAAAATTTCGTTTTCTTGAAAAAGATAATTAAATCGATTAAATCCGATATTTTCCCAATTATAAAATATATCCTTATTATAATTAGAACCTAAATTAAAGTTTACTTTACCAAATGAATAACTTTTTATACCTTTTTTTGAAAGAGAATCGATAAGGAGATTTCCTTTAAATAAAACATTAAACTCAGGAGTAGTACTAAATTGATTATTATTTATTTCAAAATCTTGAATCCATTTACTTTCTTTCAAATTAAAATTGAACATTGATGTAAGAGAAACTTTAGTTTGTTGAGATAGACTTTTAAAATTAGGTCTTAAAATAAAATCTTGTTTTTTTAAAAAATTATCAAATTCAAAATCTTTTTCTGAATTAGTAAATTTAAAAACTTCCTTAGATGGTGCCAATTCATCAATTATGATTAATATTAAGGGTTTATTTTCATTTGATTCAGGTAATTGAAATTTTATAGGACTAGTTTTTAATTTAAGCTTTTTAAATAGGTTTTTTGAATTATTTTCTATTACATCAGT
>CACEKG010000045.1 GCA_902560065.1 uncultured Bacteroidota bacterium | reverse complement strand
GGAGATTTAGGAGATAAGCAAATTGAAATCAAAATTGATAATTCTAAAAAAACTCTCCATGTAATTGATAAAGGAATAGGAATGACTAAAGATGAAGTGAAAAAATACATTAATGATGTTGCATTTTCTGGAGCAGAAGAGTTTTTAAACAAGTACAAAGAAGGAGAAAAAGATTCTGGAATCATTGGTCATTTTGGTTTAGGATTTTATTCTGCATTTATGGTTTCAAAAAAGGTTGAAATTATTTCAAAATCATATAAGAAAGATAAAGCTGTCCACTGGACTTGTGATGGTTCACCTGAATATAATATAGTTGATTCAAATAAAACTGAAAGAGGTACAGAAATAATTCTTCACATTGATAATGATTCCAAAGAATTTTTAGAAGAACCCCGAATTAAAACTTTACTCTCAAAATATAATAAATTTATGCCTGTTCCTATAAAATTTGGAACCAATGAAGAAACATTACCTCTACCAAAAAACGCAAAAAAAGATGCTAAACCTAAAACAAAAACAGTAGACAACATAATAAATAACACCTCTCCTGCTTGGACCAAAAAACCTACTAGTTTAAAAGAAGATGATTATAAATCTTTTTACAGGGAACTTTATCCAATGCAATTTGAAGAACCTTTATTTAATATTCATTTAAATGTTGACTACCCCTTTAACCTAACAGGTATTTTATATTTTCCTAAACTTAAAAACGATTTAAACATACAAAAAGATAAAATTCAATTATATCAAAATCAAGTTTTTGTTACTGATAATGTAGAAGGAATTGTTCCTGAGTTTTTAACTTTATTAAGAGGAGTTATTGATTCTCCTGACATTCCATTAAATGTTTCAAGGAGTTATCTTCAAGCAGACAGCTCAGTAAAAAAAATTAGTAATTACATAACAAGAAAAGTTGCTGATAAATTAAATAGTCTTTTTAAAAAAGACAGAAAAGGTTTTGAAGAAAAATGGAATGACATTAAAGTTGTTATTGAATATGGAATGTTAAGTGAAGAAAAGTTTTTTTGAAAAAGCTGAAAAATTTACTTTATATCCAACCACAGACGGAAAATATTTAACCTACGAAGAATTAGAAAAAAAGATCAAAAAAAATCAAACAGATAAAGATGATAAACTAATTTTTCTTTACGCTTCAAATCTTGAAGATCAACATAGCTATATTTCACAAGCAAATGAAAAGGGTTATACTGTTTTGCTATTAGATTCTCCTATAATTGGTCATTTAATTCAAAAACTAGAAACTACTAAAGAAAAAATAAGTTTTGTAAGAGTGGATAGTGATTCAATTGATAATTTAATTAAAAAAGATGAAACATCAATTTCAAAACTTTCTGATAAGGAAAAAGAAAAATTAAAACCTTATATAGAAAAAGCTCTAGAAAATGAAAAATATACTGTTCAATTAGAATCTTTGGATAGTAATCAAAATCCATTTGTGATAACTCAACCCGAGTTTATGAGAAGAATGAAAGAAATGCAACAAACAGGTGGGAATAATATGATGGGATCTATGCCTGATATGTTTAATGTAATTGTTAATACAAATCACGAATTAATTAGCAAAATATTAAATACAAAAACTAAAGACAAAAGAAATAGTCTAATAAAACAGGGCATTGATCTTGCAAAACTATCTCAAAATCTTCTTAAAGGAGAGGAACTGACATCATTTATAAAAAGAAGTATGGAATTAATTAAATAATTTTTTCTAATATGAATTTTAAAGACTTTCCTAATTTAAAAATTCAATATTTTGAAAATGTTTTTGACGATACAGAATCAGTTTTTTTTTTAATCAATTAAAAAAAGAAATTTATTGGAAGCATGAACCAATAAAAATATTTGGAAAAAAAATTTTACAACCAAGGCTAACTTCATTCTGTTCTACTAATAATAGATCTTATAGTTATTCTGGAATAAAAATGAAGCCAAATAAGTTTAACAAAACCTTAAATAATATTAAAGAAAAAGTAGAATTGCTCAGTAATTCATCATTTAATTGTGTTTTATTAAACCTTTATAGAAATGGACAAGATAGTAATGGCTGGCATTCTGATAATGAAAAAGAGCTAGGTGAAAATCCAACTATAGCATCTGTGAGTTTTGGTTATGAAAGATATTTCAATATGAAACATAGGGAAAACAAATCATTTAAACTTAAATTATTATTAAAGAATGGTAGTGTTTTTATTATGTCAGGAGAAACTCAAAAATATTGGTTACATCAAATACCTAAAACAAAAAAAAATGTTGGTCCCAGGATTAATTTAACTTTTAGAAAAATCAACTAAATATTTTGTTCAAAATTGATGCTAATCTAATACCACCTTTTAATAACCTTAACTTTAATTTATCTAAATATTTATACTTATAATGAAATCCTAAATTAGATTCACTTATAACATCACTGTATATTAACTTTGATAAGCTCTGAGATTCTTTTACCCAAATTAATATTGAATCATTTTTTATTTTATTAATTTCTCTTAAAGTTAAAATTGGCAAATCTTTCGATAATTCTGTATAACTCATTTGGTGAGAATCAATTATTTGACTATCCCAAACCCTATGCAAATTAGTTGTCTTTCCAAACCATTTAACTTTTATGTCATTTCCTCCTCTATCTTCAAACCTTCCTACATGTAATGGTTGGTGAATATCACCAATAAAATGAATCAATAATTTTAAATAAAATGTTCTCTCATTTATTGAACTTTTTTTGTTATTCAATATTTTTATTGAATAGTTTATTGCTTGTACTACATCTCCTTTTTTATTTAATACAATTTCTCCATAATTATCATCTAAATTCATGTTAACATAATGCCATGGTTTATATTTATCATACTTTCTGTCGGATTTTATTTCGTCTGCAAAATTAGAAACACTTACCAATGATTTTCCATTTAGAATTTTGTTAATCGAATCCTTGGCATTTTCATTAAGATATTCTTGAGCTATTTGTGCTATTACACGATGTCCTGTTTGACCCCATTCATTAATTTCTGAATTATTAAAAACATTGAATAAAGAAATTAAACTAATTATCAATTTAAATTTCATATTAATATTTAAGAAAATCAAATTTATATAAATTTGCGGTCGATATTACTATTTGAATTAATGAAGTATAATTATCTGCATTTTTTTTTCATATTATTATTTTATTTCTCTTTGATAATAAAAAGTAGTGCTCAAAAAAACGTTACTGCCTTTTATACAAATAAAAATATAGTTATTGACGGAATAGAAGATGATAAGGCCTGGGAAATAGTAGAATATAAATCTTCATTTTGGCAATGGAGACCCTCAGACTCAATTAAGGCAAATACTCAAACTAAGTTTAAAGTATTGATGGATGAGGATAATATATACTTTTTAGTTAAAGCTTATAGCGATGGTGATAGATTTTTAATCCCTACTCTTAAAAGAGATTTTGGTTGGAACACTGATTACATAAGCATTTTATTAGACACATATAATGATGCGACAAATGCTTTTACCTTTCAAACTAATCCTTATGGTGTTAAATCTGAAGGCTTAATTTCAAATGGAAATACTGATTGGCGATCTGACAGAAATTATTCATGGGATACTATTTGGGAAGTAGAAAGTAAAATTTATAAAGGTTATTTTATAACTGAATTTAAAATTCCTTTTAAATCATTGTACTATGAGAAAAACTCAAATAAATGGAGATTAAATATCTATAGAAGAAATACTGAAGGAAATGAACAC
>CACEKG010000044.1 GCA_902560065.1 uncultured Bacteroidota bacterium | reverse complement strand
GTCACATATAAGTATAAAAAATAAATTTGCTTATTATTTTAATGTATTTGAACTGATATCAATTATAATTTTCACATTTGAATACTTTTACAGAATATATCTAGGTTATTTAGATAAAAAATGGAAAGGTATAAAGGGTTATGTTTTTAGTTTTTTTGGTATTGTTGATTTAATCTCTATTTTACCTTTTTACCTGAATAGGTTCATAACACTTGATGGGAGATTTTTCAGAATACTTAGACTATTTAGACTAACTCGAATTTTTAAATTAGGTAGGGAAAGTAGAGCTCTTAAACTTTTCATTACAGCTATTTCATCAGTTAGGAGTGAACTATATTTCACTTTATTTCTTTCTATTCTTACAATTTTATTTTCAGCTTCAGCAATTTATTTTCTGGAAAATGAAGCTCAACCTGATGCTTTTCCAAGTATAACTTCATCTTTATGGTGGGCTACAGTATCTCTAGCAACGGTTGGTTACGGAGATGTTGTTCCAATTACAGATTTAGGTAAAATATTTGCAGGAATAATTTCATTAGTAGGAATTGGTGTTGTAGCCATCCCTACTGGTATTATAAGTGCTTCTTTTGTTGAAGTAATTTTGAAAGACAAAGAAAGAAAATAATTTTTTTTAATTTTAAGATATCTTGAATTAAAAAAAATGATTAATTGTTTAAATAAAAGAATAATTCTTACAGTTTTTTTACTATTTATTACTATTCAGTTTTCTTTTAGTCAAGATAGCAACTTTGATTTTAAAAATAAAAATGTATTGATTGTGTATGGAGGATACCCTCCACATCAGCCAAAAAAATTTGCAAAAAAAGTTGAGAAGTGGTTGGTAAAAAATAATGCTAAAGTTACTCTATCGGGTTCAACAGAAATTTATGCTAACGACAAAATTATGAGTAAAACTGATCTTATTATTCAAAGTGTCACAATGTTAGATATAAAAAGAAATGAACTTAAAGGTTTATCTAATGCTATATCTAATGGAACTGGTTTGGCAGGTTTTCATGGAGGTTTAGGTGATTCTTTTAGAAATTCAACTGAATATCAATATATTGTTGGAGGTCAATTTGTGGCGCATCCTGGAGGACATGTTTTTTATGATGTTAACATAATTGACAAAAATGATTTTATCACCAAAAATATTAATGATTTTAATTTAAAAACTGAACAATATTATATGCATGTAGATCCTAACAATAAGGTTCTAGCTACTACAAAATTTTCTGGAGACAACGATTATTGGATAAAAAATGCAATAATACCTGTTATTTGGAAAAAACAGTTTGGTAAAGGAAGAGTTTTTTATTGTTCATTGGGTCACTCAATGGATGTTTTTGATATAATTGAAGTAAAAGAAATTTTAAAAAGAGGTCTATATTGGGCCTCTGAAAGTAAATTTAATCCCGAAGAAGAATTATTATCACCATTATACCAAAATTAATTATTCTAAGCCGTTCACATAAATTATATTTGCAAAAAATTTTATTTCAAATTTGAAAAAAAAGATTGTAATAATAGGTTCTGGTTTTTCATCTATTTCAGCAGCGTGCTATTTATCAAAGTCTGGACATGAAGTTCATGTACATGAAAAAAATAAATCCTTCGGTGGAAGAGCAAGAAGATTAATTAGAGATCAATTTCTCTTTGATATGGGTCCTTCATGGTATTGGATGCCAGATATTATAGATTCTTTTTTTAAAGACTTTGATAAATCCACATCTGATTATTTCAAACTAAAAAAACTAAACCCTGCTTATCAGGTATATTTTGGACAAAAAGACAGTCTTTTAATAGAAGATTCATTAGAAAAGATTTGTAGAGTTTTTGAAAATCTAGAACCAGGCAGTTCAAAAAAACTTAAAGATTTTATTAAAACTGCTGAGGAAAATTATAACATCGCTATTAAAGATTATGTATATAAACCTGGAATATCTCCTTTTGAACTATTAAGTTTTAAAACTCTTAAAAAAATCAATTTTTTTATTAGCAATATAAAGAGAGATGTTGAAAAAAAATTTAAAAATCAAAAACTTAGACAAATCCTGCAATTTCCAGTTTTATTTTTAGGGGCAAAGCCATCAAAAACACCAGCATTTTATAATTTTATGAATTATGCTGATTTTGGTTTGGGAACTTGGCATCCTGAAAAAGGTTTTTATAGTTTAGTAGAGGCTATGGTAGACCTAGCCAAATCCCAAGGAGTTAAATTTCATAATAACTCAAATATTAATAAAATCATTATTGAAAATGGAAAAGTAAAAGGTGTAAAAGTAAATTCTAAAGATATTTATTGTGATATTGTTTTATCAGGTGCTGATTACCATCATTCTGAAACTCTTCTAGATTTAAAATATAGAAGATATAATGAATCCTATTGGAAATCCAGGACCTTTGCTCCATCTGCCCTTTTATTTTATATTGGAATAAATAAAAAACTTAAAAATGTTTCTCATCATACATTATTTTTTGATGAAAGTTTTGATTCTCATGCTAATGATATATATGATGACGCAAAATGGCCAGATAAGCCCTTGTTGTATGCAAATTTTCCTTCAATTTCGGACCCTAAAATGGCTCCAAAAGGCAAAGAAGTTTGCACCATATTAATACCTCTAGCTCCAGGTTTAAAAGATAGTAAAAAAATGAGAAAACACTATTTTAATTTAGTTATAGACCGTTTAGAAAAATTAACTGATCAAGAAATTAAAAGTAAAATTCTTTTTTATGAATCCTTTTGTTTAAATGACTTTATTAAAGAATATAATTCTTACAAAGGAAATGCTTATGGCCTAGCAAATACTCTTTTTCAAACAGCATTTCTAAAACCTAAATTAATAAGTAAAAAAGTTAAAAATTTATTTTTCACAGGTCAACTTACTGTTCCAGGGCCTGGTGTTCCCCCCAGTTTAATTTCTGGTAAAATTGTGTCAAAATTGATTAATAATTCTATTCCTTTGAATTAATTACCCAATAAATAAGTTCAAATTCACTATTTCTAACTTCTAATACTGAATCTAATATTTTTTTTCCCTCAAGTAATTCTTTTTTATAAGCTTCAAGTTGTTCAATTACTTGATAATCCCATAAATCAATTCTTTTAAATAAATTATATTTTAATAATTTATCACTTTGAATATACTTTCTGTTATTTACCCAAAAGTCAGTTCTATCTAGATCAACAAAAGGCAAATCCTTAATCCATTTATTATATATTCTATCTTGAACTCTGTCAATAAATCCTTGTTCAAGCTTATCTGTATTTTCTATTAAATATTTAAGATCAGTCCCATCATAAACATCAGTCATTTTTCTAGCTACTCTAGGGTCTAAAAGTCTAAATGTTCCATCTAATTTTATAGCATCATAAGTAGCACGAGGAGGATCAAAAGGGTCTCTATTTAGATATATAGACATAGGTACATGAAAATCATCATTTGGAGGACCCAATTTCCCATCTCCATCAGCATCTTCAATAAATTCAACAAAAACAAGTGGATCATCATCATCCCATCTCTCATATTGTTTTTTAAAAGTTTCTGAAACCCACTTCATATCTTCAATTCTACCGTCAGTATAAGTAATCATCTCTGAAACTTCAGCAGTTAAACTCTCTAAATTTTGAATTCTATCAGCACGGCCTTCTGACACAGTCCAAGATTGTTCAACATAAAATGAAAGTAAAATACCAGAAAAAATTACAATAAATTCAACAGTAGATTTCTTTAAACGATCGTAAAAGTCTCTTGGATCAAATCTATCTCCAAGAGTTATCATTCTCATGAACCAATTCAGTTCTTCTTTTCTAATACCTTCCTCCCCAGAATCAGATAGTTCCTCCGCTGCTTTTTCAAATTCTTCTTCTGATATAACTCCATCCTTATCAGAGTCTATTCTTTTAAATTTGTTTTTTTTTCTATTATCCATA
>CACEKG010000043.1 GCA_902560065.1 uncultured Bacteroidota bacterium | reverse complement strand
ATTAATTTCATCAAAACTTGAAATTTATGATATATATAATGAAAAAAGAAAGGTTGTATTAGAAGAAAAAAATCATCTAGAAGCTCCAAACTGGCTTAATGAAAATGAATTAATATACAATTCTAATGGGCTAATTTATCGATACAATTTTAAGACAAAACAAAAAACCAAAATTTTCACAGGCTTTGCAAATAATTGTAATAACGATCATGGTATTTTTCCAAATGGAAAAGAATTAATTATTAGTAATAATGATAAAGATCCCAATTCAAAGAATTCATGGGGAATTTCAAGAATTTATAGAGTTCCCCTGGAAGGAGGAACTCCAGAACTAATTACACCTAAAGGACATTCTTTCTGGCATGGTATTTCTCCTGATGGAGAATCAATTTTATATACTGCTTTTAGAAATGAAGAAGCTGATGTATATAAAATGAATTTATCCGATAAAAAGGAAATAAGACTTACCTATGAATCTGGTTTAGATGATGGTCCTGAATATTCTCATGATGGAAAACATATTTATTATAATTCTATTGCCTCAGGAAAAATGGAAATATGGAAAATGGATAAAGATGGTAAAAATAAAATTCCTTTAACTAATGATAAATATTCTAATTGGTTTCCTCATCCATCGCCAGACGGTAAACACCTTGTTTTTATATCATATATAACAGATCAGGGTGATAAACACCCTCCTTTAAAAGAAGTAATGCTAAGATTAATGGATTTAAAATCTTTAAAAATCAAAAAATTATTTGAATTTATTGGTGGTCAAGGAACAATAAATGTTCCTTCATGGTCTAAAGACAGTAAAAAATTTGCTTTTGTTTCATATACTAAAGATTAAAATGAAAACATTAAAAAAAATTAATGAGATTATTAAAAACCTTAACCCAAAACTTAACAAAGGGGAATATGTTTTTTGTTCTGTAAATAATTTAGACAATATTAATTCAAAAAAAATCATTGGAACTTTTCTTGAAAAAAAAGGTTTAAGTATAATAATTGATAAAAAAGAGGCCAGAAATTTAGGTCTTTCCTATTCATTCATTGCCTCATGGATTACATTAAAAGTAAATTCCTCATTAGATTCTGTTGGACTAACTGCAACTTTTTCTAGTGCACTTGCTAAAAATGGAATCAGTTGTAATGTTATGTCAGGATATTATCATGATCACATTTTTGTAAACATCAATGATAAAAATAAAGCCATGAACATTTTAAAAAATCTTTCTGCTGAATTTGATGAAATTTGAAGAAATTACAATTTTTGGAGCTACTGGCCTGATTGGGGGACTTTTACTAAAATTATTAATTGATGATTCTGATTTTGAAAGGATCAAAGTAATTTCAAGAAAACCTTTATTGTTAAATGATAAAAAAATAATAAATAAAATCATTGACTTTTCAAATTATAAGTCTTTATCAAAGACAGTAAAAAACAGTAAGATAGTTTTTTCTGCTATTGGAACAACTCAATCTAAAGTAAATGGAGATAATAAAGAATATCGTAAAATAGACTTTGACATTTTACACAATATAGCTATGGCGTGTAAAGAAAATAAAGTTGAAAACTTATTGTTTGTATCTTCCTCTGGAGCTAATTTAAATAGTAATAGTTTTTATCTTAAACTTAAAGGTGAAATAGAAAAATCTATTTTAGATCTAAATTTGAAATCTACTTCTGTTTTTCGCCCTTCTCTCTTATTGGGTAAAAGAGAAGAAAAAAGATTAGGAGAAAAAATTGCACAAATAATTATGCCTTTTTTTTCGTTTTTAATGCCAAAAAATTACAAACCAATAAAAGCTGATCTTGTCGCAAAATCAATGGTTAATGTTTCAAAATCCTTTAACCCTGGGTTTAAAATATATCATTATCCTGAAATAATAAAAATCTCAAAATAAAAAAGGTTTTATTTTTTCTTACATTTAAAATCAAAATAATTTTAAAATGAAAACTCAATACTTTTTTGTTCTATTACTTTTTATTATTAATAAAAGTTATTCTCAATTTAATGAAATTAAAAACTTTCAAAAACAAATTATTGAAAATGAAATTACTGGTAGTAATACTGCTATGATATATAAAGATGGTAAAACTCTTTTTTATAATATTGAAAATTCTGGAAAAAAAGGAGATAAAAATATTAGCAACCAAAGTTATAAACCAAATTTAGAAACTATTTTCCCAATATGGTCAATGTCAAAGCCTATAACTATTGTAGCCATGATGATACTTAGAGAAAGAGGAATGATTAGTATTAATGATAATTTATCAAAATATATTCCTGAGTTTAAAAACATGACTTGTAAAGGAGAAAAAGGAAAATACCCTTGTAAAAAAGAAATTAAAATTATTCATCTATTAACTCACAGGTCTGGTTTTGGTTATTATAGTGACCAAGGTTACGGGTACGGGTTTACAAATACGCTTACTTATAATAATCTTAAAGATTTTGCCAAAGATCTTTCTAAAGTAGAATTAGAATTTGAGCCAGGAGAAAAATATTATTATGGATTAAATCAAGCATTATTAGGTAGGGTTGTTGAAATTGTATCTAAAAAATCATTTTATGATTTTTTAAAAGATGAAATTTTTGATCCTTTAAAAATGACTGAAACTAAATTCTATCTAACTGAAAATGATAGATCAAGATTTCAACCTTTATTCATAAATACAGGTGAATTAAAAGGATTTACTTATGAATTAAATGAACTAACTTATAAAAAAGAAAATAATGCATTTTTTGGAGGAGAAGGTCTAGTTTCTACTATGAGTGATTATTCTAATTTTTGCAGAATGCTTCTTAATGGAGGTGTCTTTAATGGTAAAAGAATTATATCTCAAAAAAGTATCGATTTGATGACAAAAAAATATTCTGATTCATATCCAAAAGAGGAATATGCCGATATTAGAAAATTAGGTTTTTATTTTGGATTTTCACTTTTTGTATTAGAAAATCCAGAAATAGATGGCACTAATTCTTCAAAAGGTATTTATGGATGGTCAGGATATCATAATACACATTTTTGGATTGATCCTGAAAAAAATCTATATGCTTTATTTATGTCTAGATCTAGACAAGGTGTTTCAAATATTGATGTTCAAAAAGAATATAGAAGATTGGTTTATAAATCTTTAAAACAACCATGAAAAAAGCTTTAAAATTATTTCAATTGGACTTATAAGTTTAATTTTTTTACTCTTAATTACATATATTTCTTTTCAAATTAAGTGGAATTTAGAATCCTCGAATAATTTGTCAAAGTTGGGTCCCGAAGCGCCAATAATTACTATAAATGATAAGTCTTTTAGAGACTTAAATAAAAATGGAAAACTTGATGTTTATGAAGATGCAACAAAAAAAATTGATGAAAGAATTGATGATTTGATTTCTCAAATGACAATTGATGAAAAAGCAGGTTCGATGTTTATAACTGTTATTGGAATAAATGAAGACGGAAGTCTTTCTGAAAGTCCAACATTTTCAAATATTTTTTCTTTTTTATTTCCATCCAGTTCAAAAATGATAGTAAATCAAAAAATGAATCATTTTAACATAATGGCAACTCACAAAAAAGAAAATATGCTTAAATGGTATAATAATATTCAAAAGATTGGGGAGAAATCAAGATTAGGTATTCCAATTACTATTGCTTCAGACCCTAGACATGGTGTTTCAAAAAGTCCTGTATCATCTAATACATCTTTTTTTTCAAAATGGCCTTCTGCTCTCGGTTTAGGGGCTATTGGAGACAGTTCAATAGTTAGGGAACATGCAAATATTGTTAGACAAGAATATAGTGCAATAGGAATTAAATTAGCCTTAGGGCCTATGGCAGACGTTTCAACTGAACCAAGATGGATAAGAGTAAATGGCACTTTTGGTGAAGATGCTAATTTAAATGCTATTTTAACTTCAGCATATATAAAGGGTCTCCAAGGAGACTCGTTAGATGTCAATTCCGTTGCCTCAATGGTTAAACATTTTCCTGGATCGGGACCTGTAGATGATGGAAAAGATACTCACTTTCCTCCAGGTCTACAATCCTACAAGGGAGGAAATTTTGAATATCATTTAATTCCTTTTAAAGCAGCTTTTGATGCTAACGTTTCATCTGTAATGCCATATTACAGTCTTCCTTTAGGGATAACTAGTGAGGATGTTGGAGGTTCTTATAATAAGGAAATAATTACAGGTCTTTTGAGAGAGCGTTACAATTTTGATGGAATTATCTGTACAGACTGGAAAACTATAACTGATGTAAAACTTCCCTTTGGAATTATATTTAAACCCGCAAGCGCATTTGGAGTAGAAAATCTTACCATAAAAGAAAGACTATTAAAAAAGCTTTCTGCTGGAATAGATATGATTGGAGGAGAAACTCTTTCAATTGAACTTTCTGAATTGATTAAAGA
>CACEKG010000042.1 GCA_902560065.1 uncultured Bacteroidota bacterium | reverse complement strand
TGGAACTATAGATAAAGAGAGTGGGGAATATAATTCAAGCGATTCATTTACTGTTACTGCAATTCCTGAAGAAGGTAATTATTTTGATCACTGGGAAGGTGATATTATAAGTGAAGAAAATCCACTAATTTTTGATTTGAATAAAGACATAAACTTAATTGCCGTTTTTAAACCTTACCCTATAGTTTCATCTGAAATCATTAAATATGATCCAAAAAAAATTGATAATAACTCAATATTTATAATTGAAAATGGAGCAACAACTGCTTATCTGATTGATAAGGAGGGAAACAGGCTTAAAACATGGAATTTTGACTCTAAATTGGGGAATGATTTAGAGTTATTATCAGATGGTAGTGTTATGGGGATATTTAAACCTGATGAAACTTTCTTCAATTTTGGAGGTTTTGGAGGTGTTTTGAAAAAATATAATATAAACGGAGATCTTACATGGGAATATTCTATTAATTCGGAAAATGAATTAATGCACCATGATTTTACAATTTTACCAAATGGTAATGTTTTGACTTTAGTATGGGAAAGAATTTTATTAAAAGACGCTTTAGATAACGGAATTAAGAGAGAATCTGATCTTTTTGCTGAAAAAATAGTAGAAATAAATCCAATAACAAATGAAATAGTTTGGCAATGGAGAAGTTGGGAGCATAAAGTTCAAGATCAAGATATAAATCTTTCAAATTATGGAAGTGTTTCATCACAGTTTGGTAAGATTGATTTTAACTATTATCCAAAAGAAAATGGAGATATAATGCATGCAAATGGAATTTATTATGATTCTAATAATGATTTAATTTATTTAAGTGTGAATTATTATAGCGAAGTTTGGGTAATAGATCATAGTGTTTCAAATGAAAACTCTTCTTCTAGTCTTGGAGATTTAAAATATAGGTTTGGAAACCCAAGTGCATATAAGGCTGATGGAGAAAGATTGTTTTTTAATAATCATCATCCAAATTTGGTTGAGTTAGATCCTACCACTAAAGGAAATTTTTTAATTTTCATGAATGGATATGAAGATGAACAGTCAATTGTTTATGAATTAAAACTTCCTTATAATTCTTTTGATGATAATGATAAATTAATTCCTCCTGATATTTTATGGTCTTTTACGAGTCCTGATTTGTTTCATGGAAAAATCTCTGGAGCTTTAAGGCTTTCTAATGGAAATACATTAATATGTGAGGGAGATTTTGGGTACTGGGAAGTTACTAATGAAGGAGAAGTAGTTTGGCTTTATGATGGAGGAGGAGAAACCTTTTGGAGAGGATATTCCATAACCAATGAAGTTAAAGAGTTATTAATAGGTAATAATTAAAAAAAAGAGGCCTTTTGGCCTCTTTTTTATATTATATTAATAAAATATAATCTTATTGACAGATACTAAAAATTTTAGGAGTATCTGCAGCAGGTGTTGGTCCATCACTTAAAGCAACCTGAGTATTAGTTCCATCAAGTTTTGAATAAGTAATAGTGTATTTCACCTCACTATCCCAAGCTCCGCTTTTAAATATTACTTCAAAAGAACTTGTTCCAGATGGAACAGTAACAGTTCCGCTATTAGAAGCTCCTTGAGCTTGAGTTATAGATAAACTAGTTGTTACTCCATCAATAATGAAGTCCAAGCTAGCTCCGTTCCAACCATCTCCATAAGTATCAATCATATCTACCTTATATGTTCCAGCTTGTGGAGCATTCGGTATACATTTAATAACAGTATTGTATGCATATGGAGAATTAAAGAAAGAACCTTGAAGGGCTCCTCCTGCATCTTGACTAGTAAATACTCTGCCATCAGTTAAATTTAAGGACAATCTAATAGGCATTGTATCACCACCAGTATAATCTGATGAACTTAACCCTAGAGCATTTATTCCTTGTTGAAGAGTTACTTGAATCCTTGTTCTTGGAAGCCCAAATGGACCTGTTGTAAAAGCACTAGATTGAATAGTTTCAATCAATGCTTCAGCTCCTTTAAATCCAACATAAACATCTACAGATTGAAGTAATGCTCCATTTTCAGCATCTTGCTCTTCAATAGTTGCAGCAAAAAATGAATTTAAATCATAGCTATTAAATTCCCCACTTTCTATTTCAATGGTTCTTAAAATTGCTCCTTTTGTATAATCTTCTAAAACAGTATAAATTGGGTTATCTGGATCTTCACACGAAGAGACAAACCCGATCATAAATGTTAAAAGAATTGTTTTTATATAATTTTTCATAATAAATTTATTTAAGGTTTGTTGCTCCATTAGTATTCCAAAATACTCTACCTGTAAGATTATCTCTTTGAGTGAAATTTTGGTTTCTAGCTGTCAAAGTTTCTGGATAATACATAATCGTTGGAAATGCTCCTGGATCAGGTTCTAAATTCGGTTGAATTGTAGTTGGATAGCCATTTCTTCTATAAGAATTGTAAGCATCCAATCCATTACCATACATTGAAATAAAATACTCAGTTGCCCAAATATTATATTTTCCTTCTGTATTAGCTGCATCAAAGGCATCTGAAAATTGAGACATATATGTGTCAACTAAATCTTGTTTTGGAGGATCATATCCTAAGAAATTGGTGACTTTATTAAAAGAGTCTTCAATTCCACTAGTTATATGAGCTTTCATATTTCCCGCATCAAGTTCAGCATTCATAAAATGAATCCATGAAGATAGCATTATTGGAGTTATCCCTTTACCTGATTCTCCTTGACCTACAACAGTAGCTTCGAATGTGTTATCATCAAATCTTCCGCCGGCTGGATAAAGACCATATAAAGTTCTTAAGAAAGGATCAGGTGGAATACCAGCATCATTTCCATGATCTCTACCCCAATAACCATTTTCAAGAGCACAGAACGGTTCGTTTGTTGCTTGATAATGTAAAGGAGCAAGATATAGACTACACTCTAATGTTTGCTCTTCTGGAGGAGCACCAAAACCTGGAGCATATTGTTCCTGTCTATAGAAGTAATACTTCATTCTTGGATCAGAAACACCACCATAAGCATTTAGCATTACACTCATTAACCAGTTTGAAGTATATCTTCCAGCTCCAGTTGAAGTATAACAACTATTATAGAATGGATGTCTACTATTTGCTGGAACCAATGCAGTTCCCCAATTAAATTGAAAATCATCAGCTGGAGTTTTAATATAATCTGAAACTCCATTGTAAGATCCAGAATCACCCAGATTTAGATAAATTTTCTTTTTAATTGAATTTGCTGCTTTTATCCACTTACTTTTGCTTCCTCCGTAGTAGAAATCTACTGCTGGAGCAGGTGCAGCAGCATCACCAAAATTAGCAATTGCTGAATCTAAAAGACCTATTGCAGCATCATAAACAGCTTGTCCACTAGTAGGAGAAGGGTTTAAAACACCTTCAGCAGCCTGTAATGCATCACTATATGGAATTGCATCAAAAAAGTCTACCATGGCAACATACATATATGCCTGAAAAACTTGAGTAATTCCAATATGGAAACTAAGACCACTTTCATCTGCTAAGGGTCTCATAAGCCTAATATCTTCACCAATTCCTTGATATGCCAAAGAATATTCATAATCAAATGAAGCAGGTGAATAAGACTGAGAATAAGTTCTACTTGATAGTTGATCAATTCTTGTAAACTCTCCTGCAGTTAAGCCCATATAATGAACAAAATAAGCAAAGTCAACTTGAATTGAATTTAAAAAGTAGTCAGCATTAGCTTGATCAGGACTTAATGAATTTGGATCATTTACAAGTCCCATTTCTGTTGTTTCACACGAATTCATCATTAAGATTGAAAACGCTAAAATGATTGTATATTTTATATTTTTCATAATATATATTTTTAAAATGTTGCTTTAAGACTAAGACCATACCTTTTTGAACTAGGTCCATTTAACCAATCAAAACCTCTACCATTTCCAATACCAACACCAGCAACGTTAGGATCAAAATTCACCGAGTCAGGTGTATTGTAGGCATCATACCAAAGGTTAAATCCAGAAGCTGATAAACTTAAACTTCCAAAAGGTGTACTATCTAAAATACTCTTGGGTAAATTATAAGTTAAAGAAACTTCTTGAAGTCTTATGACACTTCCATCATAAATTCTATTTTCACCAGGACCATAAAGGACATTATAAAAGTAAAAATCAGAGTTTACAATTTGAGTTGTGTTTGGTTGTCCACTTGGATTAACTCCTGGAAGGATAAATGACTGTTCTCTGTCAACCGTATCTTCCACTAGACCTCTACCTAGTAAAACACTAGTTGTCATACTCATTATATCTCCTCCATTGACATGACTAATTAAAAAGTTTAGAGCAAAATCTTTATAAGTAATTCTGTTTCCAAAATTTAACAAGAAATTAGGAGTAGCGTCACCAATAGTGTTTTCCTCAGGATCTGTTCCATACTTAATGTCATAGAAACCATTAGACAACACTTTGTAATTTCCAGAAGCATCTCTATTTATAGCAGAACCTACAATAGTTCCTAGAGAATATCCGGGGGCAGCAACATTATAATATCCTGAACCACCAGCATATGTAATATAATCGGTGTCAGCACCAAGATCAACAACTTTAGCTTCATTTGTTGACCAATTTAAATTTGAAGTCCACTCAAGTGCTCCAGGTTGTTGTGCTTGAACCCAAATAAATGATAAATCTACTTCAGCACCTTTATTTTCGATTTTACCAATATTTGTTACAGTGGTTGTATAACCAGTAGAAGGATCTAAAGGTCTATCAATTCTTAGATCTTTGGTTGCTTTATTATAAATTGATAAATCAAGACCTAATCTACGATTAAGGAATGT
>CACEKG010000041.1 GCA_902560065.1 uncultured Bacteroidota bacterium | reverse complement strand
ACATGTGTTTAAAATATCCAATTTCTGAAGATGAAATGGTCAATATTGTCGGAGTAGGAGAAGGTAAAGCGAAAAGATATTCTAAAAAATTTACGGACTTGATTAAAAAATATGTTGATGAAAATGATATTATTAGAGCTGACGATTTAATTGTAAAATCTACCGGACAAAATTCTTCAATGAAATTATTTTTAATTCAAAATATTGATAGAAAATTACCTTTGGATGATATAGCTTCATCAAAGGGTATAACAATGGATAAATTAATTTCTGAAATGGAAACAATTGTTTTGTCGGGAACAAAATTAAATATTGATTATTGGATAGATGATATTTTTGATGATGATCAATTAGAAGAATTAACTAACTATTTTTTAGATTCAGAAAGTGGTTCATTAAAAAATGCCTTGGATGATTTCGAGGGAGATTATGAGGAAGAAGAAATTAGATTATTTAAGATAAAATTTTTGACAGATATAGCTAATTAAAATTCAATTATTATGATAGATGGTATTTACGCAAACATTATAACAAAAAAGGGTAATATAAAAATTAAACTAGAATACATTAAAGCACCAATTACTGTTGCTAACTTTGTTAATTTGGTAGAAGGAAAAATAAAAAGTAATAAAAAATACAATGGCACTCCATTTTATGATGGATTAATTTTTCATAGAGTAATAAATGATTTTATGATTCAAGGTGGTTGTCCAGAAGGTAAAGGAACAGGTGGCCCCGGATTTAAATTTGATGATGAATTTCATGAAGATTTAAAGCATGATAAGCCCGGTACATTATCTATGGCTAATTCTGGACCAAATACAAATGGAAGTCAGTTTTTTATAACCCATAACGCCACAAATTGGTTAGATGGAAAACATAGTGTTTTTGGATATGTAGTTAGTGGTCAAGAAATTGTTGATCAAATTCAGAATAATGATAAAATCCAATCTATTAGCATTGAAAAAATAGGGAAATTAGCAATCAAATGGGATTCAGTGAAGGTTTTTGATGATTATATTAAAAATAAAGAAATTGAAAAGGATAAAATAAAGAAACTTGAGCTAGATAAAATAATTTCTATTACTAAAGGAATGGAAAAAACAAAGAGTGGTTTATTTCACTTGATTGAAAATAAAGGAAATAATGATTTTCCATCGATAGGTTCAACAGTTTCAGTTCATTACACAGGAAAGTTAGTTGACGGAACTATTTTTGATTCTTCTTATCAAAGAAATAACCCTATTTCATTTGTGTTAGGAAAAGGTCAAGTTATTGAAGGTTGGGATGAAGGTCTTTTAAAAATGGCAAAAGGAGGATCTGGAAAATTTATTATACCAAGTAATTTAGCTTACGGTGAAAATGGGGCTGGAGGAATAATCCCTCCAAATTCAACACTTATTTTTGATTTAGAGCTTATTGATTTTTTTTAATGCCATTTAATATTACATCCCATACTTGGATATTGTTTATTGCTAATTACTTTATTTTTTAACAAACTATCAATTGCATCATGGAGATCTTTACCTGAAATGGCTATATTATTTCCAGGTCTTGAATCATCATATCTTCCACGATATAGAAGCATTAAATTTTTGTCAAATAAATAAAAATCAGGTGTACATTCAGCTTTATATGATTTTGCTATTTCTTGAGATTCATCATATAAATAAGGAAAAGAAAAGTTTTTATTTAGGGCAAATTTTTTCATTTCTTCTGGTCCATCTTGAGGATGAGTTTTAATACTGTTACTTGAAATAGCAATTGTGTTTATTTCATTTTCCAAATATTTTTTAGCAGTTTGAATTAAAGGATCTATTAAATGAATTACATAAGGACAATGATTACACATGAAAACAATTAGTGTTCCCTTTGAACCTCTTAAATCATTTAAGTTATAATGTTTATTATCTACTGTGTTCGGCAGATTAAAATCTGGAGCATCTGTCCCTAGTGGGAGCATAAAAGATTCTGTTAAAGACATTTTTAAAACTAAAATACTATTTTTACTTGATTTAAGTATTAAATGTTAGATAATTCATTATTAAGTGAACTTGATATTCGAATAGGAACAATTATTTCTGTAAATAAATTTCCTGAAGCTAGAAACCCATCATATAAATTGAAAATTAATTTTGGTAAATATGGAATTTTAAAAAGTTCCGCGCAAATTACCAAATTATACAAACTAGAAAATTTAATTAAAAAACAAATTATAGCTGTTATTAATATAGGTTCCAGAAAAATAGCAAACTATAATAGCGAATGCTTAATTTTAGGTGCTGTCGACAAGGATAGTGTTTTTCTTTTAAAACCTCAAGAACAAGTTTTAAATGGTGAAAGAGTATTTTAATTACATGTTATCAGAAAAGAAAATAGCATTAGTTAATATTCTATTTGTTCCATACCAAAAGGCCCTAAAATTTGTATTGTCAGTTATGGCAATAATTTTCCCTTTTCCATAATTAAAAATTTGAATTGGTACTGAGTTTTTTAAAAGTTCAAGATTCTTATTTGAGATATAACCACTCAATAGTGGATTTGATTTATATACTATTGGATTTTTATAACTAGTGTCATTTGCTTTAATAAATATTTCTGAATTTCTAAACATTGGTAAATTAGAACCTGAAATTCCAAAATTTATTGGGTGACTTCTATCAATTTTTGTATCAAAAATAGCACCTCCAATTTTTTGAGCTCCTGAAAATTTACTTTTTTGATCAAATGATATGTTTTTTGGTTTTAAATCATTTGATAAAAAATTTAAATTAACTAAATTATTTTCATTAAGCCATTTTAAGGTGTCACGATAGCCTATTATAACTCCTCCATTATTTAGGAAATTTTTAATTTTTTCAATATTATAATTTAAAATATCTCCTGTGTAACTTGGAATAATTATATGTGAATAATTTTCTAATTGAACTTTGTCAATAATTCTTAAATCTAATTTACTTACTTTAATGTTGTGCCTTGTGTCTAATAAATGCCATATTTCTCCAGCATCATAACTCCTTATTCCGGACCCAACTAATAATCCAATTTTTATATTATTAATTGTTTTAAACTTTCTGGAGCCTAAATCTATTCCTTCAGCTAAACCAGTATCTAATCCGTAGATTTTAATATTAGTTGATTTAGAAAATTTTTTTAATTTTTCATATAAATTGTTTTCATTTAATGATTGATTTTGAACGGGTATTAAATATGTTCCATAGTCATATGACTTTCCATTAATTTTAAAATTTGACAAACTTACTTTAACTCTAATATTATTTTCCAATAAAAGGTTTAAGATTTTTGGAGAAAAGTAATCGTGAGCTTCAAATAAATAGGCATATTTTGATTTTTTGTCTACTGAACCAGATAAATATTCGTCAATATTTATTAAGCTATTGCCTAAATTTAAAATGGAGTTTTCATAAGAAAAATTTAAATTAAAAGCATATGGAAATGTCCATCCTGAAACATCGTAGAATAAACTGTCTTTAAATTTTTTTTGAGTATTAAAAATAGCCTTAATTAGTTTTGATTTTTTTTGTTCTAGTGGAACTAAAAAACTTTTATTTTTATTAAAAGTAATTCCATTTTTAGAAATGGATTTTTTTAATTTGTGAACTTTAATATTATGATTTTGAAGGATCTTTACAAGATTTATTGTTGATGATAAATCTTTTGGATTTCCAAAAACTATCGTTTTATTCTTTTCTTTCTTGCTTTCAATTCTTGAATTAGAAAAAAAGTTTCTAAAATAGGTTAATATTTCAACTCTTAAATTAACAGCTGCCTCTAATGTAGAAAATGTTGCAGTCAATTGATTTTTAATTGTGAAGGGAAATGTTAAAACTCCATTATCACTTTCTTGAATATGACCTCTTGAACTAGCTTGTTCAAATAAAATACCAATTCCACCATTTATATCTGGATAAGTTGAACCTTTCCCGAAATAGAAATCATCATAATCTTCTTCAGAGTAGTAAAGAGAACTTATTTTATTAAATGCTTTTACATGATATTCTGCTATTTTCTTGGTTATTTTTTGATTATTATAGGGTATTAAAGGATTTACCCTTTCAGGGATTCCAGGTTGGAAAAAGAAAGTAGAATTTGTCCCCATCTCATGATGATCAGTAAGGATATTAGGCATCCACTCATTATATGTTTTTAAACGTGCAATAGTTTCTGGATGTTGAGCTGGCAGCCAGTCTCTGTTAAGATCAAACCAGTAATGATTTGTTCTTCCTCTAGGCCAAATTTCATTATATTCTCTATCGTTAGAGTCGGGATTTAAAGTCATATTTTTATTTGTATTAGCCCAATAAGCAAATCGTTGTAGTCCATCAGGATTTAAACTGGGATCAAATAATATAACCAAATCGTTAAGCATTTTTATAGTTTCTTTAGACTCGCTTGCAGCGAGATGATATAAAGAAAGAATACTTGAATTTGATCCACTAGGTTCATTTCCATGAATCGAAAAACCTTGATAAACAATAAGAGGTAAATTTGTTAAGTCTATTTTTTCAGAATTTATCTCAGTAAGTTTTATATGATTTTCTCTAATTAATTCAAGTTTTTTATGATTTTCTGGACTTGTTATTTTAAGCAATAAAACAGGCCTTCCCTCATAGGTTTTACCTCTATTTTCAATTTTAATTCTATCAGATAATTCGGCAATTTTATATACATAACTAACTAATTTATCATGGGATATGTGCCATTCTCCAACTTCAAAACCTAGTAGCTTGTTAGGTTTTGGTATTTTATTATTATATGGGTGATTCAGGTCTAGATAATAACTGAGGTCAACTTGGCCAAATAAAAAAGTTGTAAATAAATAGATAAAAAAACTACTATATTTCATTACTATTCATCATATTCTATATCAGAAAGATCTGTGTCTTTTTCAGAAGATTTTTCATTTTCTTCTTTTTGAGTTGGCTTATAATCCTTTTGATGTCTTTCACTTATAACTTCTTCTCCTTTTTCTTTAATTATAAAATTAACAGCTTCTTCTAAAAAGCCCTTAAAATCATTAAAGTCTTCTTTATATAAGTATATTTTATGTTTTTTATAGTGAAATGATCCATCTTCATTAATAAATTTTTTACTTTCTGTAATAGTTAAATAATAGTCTTTAGCTTTTGT
>CACEKG010000040.1 GCA_902560065.1 uncultured Bacteroidota bacterium | reverse complement strand
TCGTAATTGAAACTATTAGTGGTAGTTCTAAAAACATTAGTTAGATTATCATCTCTATTTTTTTGATTACTAGAAAGATTATAGTCATATGAAAAGCCAGTTAGTAAAAAAGGTCTGAAATTATTAATTCTTTTCATATTAATTTTTAAAATTAGTGGAAGGTGTATATAAGTTGATTTAATATTTCTTTTAATATCTCGATTTTCATCAAAATCATACAAATCATTAAAAAGAGGTTCAGAAGGATAAATTAAGTCTCTTTGAGTGTAATATAAACCAGGTTCAAATCTTAAATTAAAAAATTCGTTTAATCTAAGATCTCCTATTAAACCTATATTAAAACCTGATTTTGGAATAGTTTCAATATCTTTTGATCCCAAATTAGAGTAAAAGCTTTCATCATATTCAAATTTGAAATCATATTCATTAAAACCTAGATAATAACCATAATGAAGAATTCTATCATCAAAGTTTGGCAAATTAGTCACTTTTTCTCTTACATCTGGGTATTGGGCTGAAATTTCTCCAAATATTAATAGGAAATTTAATAGAAAAAAATAGCATTTTTTTTTATAAACCAAATCAAATATTGTTATCAAAATAATTTTCTTAATTATAAACATTATTTTTTGTTAAATATTGTTGAGTTTAATTACAAAATTTAAATGAAAATACTTCTTTTTAAAAGACAGAATGAATATTTGTATCTTTGTAATCAGTTTTATGTAGAATTATTATGAAAATAATTATTGCGGGAGCTGGAGAGGTTGGTTTTCATTTAGCGAAGTTACTTTCTTATGAATCTCAAGAGATAGTTCTCATTGATAACAATAAGGAAAACCTTAAATATGCTGAAAATCATTTAGATATAAGAACAATTAATGGTAATGCTCTTTCTTTATCTCTTTTGAACAATGCAGACGTTAAAAGCTCAGATCTTTTTATAGGGGTAACTTCTCAAGAATCTCTTAATATTACACTTTGTGCTTTAGCAAAACAATTAGGTTGTAAAAGAACAATTGCAAGAATTTCTAATATAGAATTTATTTCATCTAAAGAAGAAGTTAGTTTTAAAGAAATTGGTGTTGATGAATTAATTTCTCCTGAAGAATTGGCAGCAAATGAAATTAAGCAACTTCTTGATCAATCTGCTTTTTTTAATAATCATAAATTTGATGATGGAGCCTTAACACTTATAGGTACGACATTAGAGGCTGAGGCAGCATTTGTTGGAAAGACGGTAAAAGAAGCGGCATCTGTTTTTCAAGATATTCATTTTATGCCAATTGCAATTCAAAGGAAAGGAACTCAATTTTCTGTTATACCAAGAGGTGATTCAGTTTTTGAAGAAGGAGATGATGTTTTTTTTATTACTTTGAAGGAGGGAGTTGAAGAGATATATAAATTAACAGGAAAGAAAAAAACTCCAATAAAAAAAGTGATGATTCTCGGAGGTGGAAAAATAGCCTATAATACAGCAAAAAAATTAAGTGAAAATAAAATTAGAGTTTCTGTAATAGAAATTAATAAAGAAAAAGCAATTCAACTTGCCGATAAACTTCCTGAAGTTATGATAATTCATGGTGATGGTAGGAATATTGAATTACTTGAAGAAGAGAATTTAAATTCAATGGATGCTTTTATTTCAGTAACTGGTAACTCTGAAACAAATATAATGTCATGCTTAATGGCTAATTCAAAAAATATAAGTAAGACAATTGCGCTTGTTGAGAATATGGATTATTTCAAATTATCACACTCAATTGGGGTAGATAATCTAATAAATAAAAAATTATTAGCGGCAAATACAATTTTTAGATACATAAGAAGAGGAGAAGTAGTTGATATTACTACATTAAATAATTTAGATGCAGAAATTTTTGAGTTTGTAGTTAAAAAAACTTCTAAAGTAGCAAACTCAAAAATAAAAGATTTAGATTTCCCTAGGTCAGCTATAATTGGTGGAGTAATCAAGGAAGGAAAGGGTATAATTGCTCTTGGTGATTATACTGTTTTACCAGATGACAGAGTAGTAGTATGTTGTTTACCTGAAGCTTTAGAAAAAGTCGAAAGTTTGTTTTCCTAAATAATGAACAGAATTAATTATCAAATAATTTTCTACTTAATGGGAGTTTTACTTCTATTTAATGGAGGGTTTATTTTATTATCTTCTATAGTTAGTTTGATTTTTAATGATGGAGTTACTACTGAGATATTTTCCGCTGGAGTGACAGTTTTAATTTTTGGATTAATTTTAATTTTTAGTACTAAAAATCATGAAAAGCAAATACAAAGAAGGGAAGGTTATTTAATTGTGACTTTTGGTTGGCTTTTAATGATTTTCTCAGGAATGTTACCATACTTGTTTTCAGGAACTATTTCAGAGTTTTCATATGCTTTTTTTGAAACTACTTCAGGCTATACTGCTACTGGATCAACGATTTTAAAGGACGTTGAAAGTCTTCCAAAAAGTATAATATTTTGGAGAAGTACTACTCATTGGATAGGTGGCATGGGTATAATAGTTTTAACTATAGCTATTCTACCTTTATTAGGCGTTGGAGGTATGCAGCTTTTTAGTGCGGAAGCACCAGGACCAAATAGTGACAAATTACATCCAAGAATAACCGATACTGCTAAAAGATTATGGTATATATATGTTGGATTTACTTTAACTGAAACTTTATTGTTAAATTTTGCTGGAATGAGTTTTTTTGATGCAATAAACAATTCTATGAGTACCATAGCAACTGGTGGTTTTTCAACCAAAAATGCTAGTATAGCTTATTGGAATTATAATCCAATAATTCAATATATAATTATATTTTTTATGTTTATTTCTGGTGCAAATTTTGTGTTAAGTTATTTTGCTTTTACTGGAAGAATTCAAAAAATATTCAGGGATGAAGAGTTTAAAACATATTTTATTTTTATTTTAATTTCTTTTATAATTGTTGGTTTTGTTTTATTTAATAGTGTTGATTTATCAAAATCAAGCTTTGAACATCCACAAGTTTATGGAAAACTAGAAAGTTCTATTAGACATGCCCTTTTTCAAGTTGTTGCTGTAATTACTACGACTGGACTTGTAACTGGTGATTTTGCGGGGTGGACTCCATTTTTGACAATTTTTTTCTTTGGCCTTATGTTTGTTGGAGGTTCAGCTGGTTCAACTTCAGGTGGAATAAAAATAGTTCGTCATTTACTAATGATTAAAAGTGGGCTTTTAGAATTTAAAAGGTCTTTGCACCCAAGTGCAATTGTTAGGTCACGATATAATGGATCGATATTGGATCAAAGTATTATATATAATATATCTGGGTTTTTTATTTTATATATGTTATTATTTGCTTTTGGAGCCCTAATTTTTAGTGCTTTAGGTTTGGATTATCAATCAGCATTTGGAGTTTCAGCTGCTAGTTTAGGAAATATAGGTCCAGCTATAGGAGACTTTGGTCCTTCTTCAAATTATGCTTCTCTTCCTGCTACAGGAAAGTATTGGGCTTCATTTCTTATGTTATTGGGAAGGTTAGAATTATTTACAGTTCTAATGATAATAACACCTTTCTTTTGGAAGAAAAATTAATAATTGTATTTATTTTTCCAATTTATTTTCAACCATTTCTCAATTTTTGATTCTTTAATGTTTTTTCCTGGTCTATAAAATATATTTTTATTTATTTCATCAGGTAGAAATTCCTGTTTTATAAAATTATTATCAAAATCATGAGGGTACAAGTATCCCTTTCCATAATTTAATTCTTTCATTAATTTTGTAGGAGCATTTTTTAGATGTATTGGTATAGGTAGACTTCCAGTCATTTTTATATTTTCTTCAGCATTATTTATTGCATTATAAGCAGAATTACTTTTTGGAGATGTAGCAAGATATATGGCACATTGACTTAAAATAATTCTTGCTTCTGGAAGACCAACTACACTTATAGATTGAAAAGTTGAATTAGCTAAAACAAGAGCATTTGGGTTAGCTAATCCAATATCTTCAGATGCAAGTATTATCATTCTTCTTGCGATGAATTTAATGTCTTCTCCACCTTCAATCATTCTTGCTAACCAATATACTGATCCATTAGGATCACTACCCCTTATAGATTTTATAAATGCAGAAATAGTGTCGTAATGATATTCTCCGCTTTTATCAAAAATGTAGTTCTTTTTTTGAATACAATCCATAATTAGACTGTTCGTTATTCTTTTTTTATTGGGATTATTATTAATAACTAATTCTAAAATAGATAACATTTTTCTTGCATCACCCCCAGAAAGTTCTATTAGTAAGTCTTTGTCTTTAATTTTAATATTTTTCTTTTTTAAAAAAGAATCTTTTTTTAAAGCGCTATTAAAAATGGATTCAAGTTCATCTCTACTTAATGGATTTAAAATATAAATTTGACATCTTGAAAGTAAAGCACTAATTACTTCAAAGCTTGGATTTTCAGTTGTAGCACCAATTAAAGTAATTATACCTTTTTCAACTGCGCTAAGAAGAGAATCTTGTTGTGATTTACTAAATCTATGAATTTCATCAATAAATAAAATGGGAGTTTTATTTGTAAAAAGGCCAGTAGAGCTATTGGCCTTATTAATTATATCTCTAATTTCTTTAACACCTGAATTTATAGCTGAAATTTTATATATAGGCCTCTTGCTTTCATTAGCTAAAAGATTGGCTAATGTTGTTTTTCCAGTTCCTGGAGGACCCCAAAAAATCATTGAAGGATAGGAATTGTTTTTTATAATATTTCTAATAACCCCATTTTTACCTAAAAGATGAGTTTGGCCATAAAATTGCTCAAGAGATTTAGGCCTTATTCTTTCTGCAAGTGGTGTGGTATTCATGAATTTAATATAGCAGATTATATTATTTGTTATTGTCTTTGTCTCATAATTTCAAATAAGGTAACTCCGCACGCTACAGAAACATTTAGTGAATCACCTATGTTTTTCATTGGGATTTTCGCTTTTTTATCTACTATTTTAAGAATTCCTTTGCTTATTCCTTTGTCTTCTGAACCTAATATTATAGATAAGGGTTTATTAAGTTTATAATTATAAATTAAGTCATTTGCTTTTTCAGTTAGAGCAATTACTTCAATATTATTAGATTTAAGTATATAAATAGCATCTTTAAGATTGTCAACTTTTGATATGGGGATTTTAAAAACACCTCCAGCTGAAGTTTTAATAACATCATCATTAATAGGAGCACTATTATTTGTTGAAACTACTATTGTATTAGTTTTTGTTGCAGCTGCTGTTCTGATTATTGCTCCAAAATTTCTTGTATCAGTTATACCGTCAAGTAA
>CACEKG010000039.1 GCA_902560065.1 uncultured Bacteroidota bacterium | reverse complement strand
TGAAATGGTAATAGTTCTTTTGAGCGGAAATTACATGTTTAAAAGCAAAAAAGGGAATTTTGAAACTATAAATGGTAGAAAAGATGTTTTTAAAGGAGTTGCTCATACATTATATGTTCCCAGAAATACTAATTTTGAGCTTATTGCATCAAGTAATGTTTTAGACATAGCATATGGCTGGTGTGAGTCAGATTCTGACTTTCCTTTAAAATTTGTTACACCTGAAAAAACGCAAACTGTAATTTTTGGTGGAGATAATGCTACACGTCAATTTAATGATTTAGTTCCTCCAGGTTTTGGTTGTAGTAAAATTGTTGTTAGAGAGGTATATACGCCATCAGGAAATTGGAGTTCTTTCCCAGCTCATAAACATGATGAAAGAATTTTAGATGACAAAGGACATGTTCTTGAGCCCATTCAAGAAGAAACGTACTTTTATAAATTTCAAAAAGAAGAAGCATATGCGATTCAGCAAGTTTACACCAAAGATAAATCTTTGGATGAGATTATAAGAGCTAAACACAATGATGTAGTTATGATTCCTAAAGGGTTTCATCCGGTTGTGGCTGAGCATGGCTTTCATTGTTATTATTTAAACTTTTTAGCAGGAACTGATCAATGTCTTGAAAATACAACTGATCCTGATCATGAATGGATCTATAATTCCTGGAAAACAAAAGATAAAAGATTACCATTGGTTACTCCTTTAATGAATAATCAATAGTTTTAAATAATAAACACCAATTTTTTTTAAATTGTAATAAAATGGAGAAAAATAAAAAGGAAGTAATAACACTTGGAAGGTCCTGTATAGACTTGTATTCACAAAATGTCGGATCTAAATTTATAGATATTAAAGGTTTTGATGCTTTTGTAGGGGGTTCACCTTTAAATATTGCTGTTGCATGTTCCAGATTAGGTTTAAATTCAAGTTTGTTAACTGCTGTTGGAAAAGATAAAGTTGGTGAATTTATAATCAATTTTTTAAAAAATGAAAAGGTAAATACAGATTGTATTCCTGTAAAAAATAAAGCTAGAACTAGTGCCGCAGTTCTTGGGATTGAACCACCAGATAATTTTCCTTTAGTTTTCTATAGAGATAATGCAGCTGATAGTCAATTAGATATTGATGATGTAATTAATGCTAAAATATTTAATTATAAAATTTTACTTATTAGCGGAACAGCTTTAAATATTGACCCTAGTAAAAGTGCTACTTTTTTTGCTGTGGAGATCGCAAAGAAAAATAATGTAAAAGTTTTAATGGATTTAGATTTTAGAGCTGATCAATGGCATGATATCAGATCATTTGGCATAATGGTTAGAGCAATAATTTCTAATGTTAATATAGCTATTGGAACAGAAGAAGAAATTTTAGCAGCAACTCTTGACGATTCTTCAAAAGTGACGATTAAAAATCAACAGATTTCCTCACCTGAAATTAAAGGTAATATAGAAGATTCAATTGATCAATTACTTTCATTAGGGTTAGAGGTTTTAATTGTTAAAAGAGGAGAAAAAGGGGTAAGTATTTACAAATCAAATTCGAAACCTCAAGATGTTCCTGGGTTTCCAGTCGAAATTTTAAATGTTTTAGGAGCTGGTGATGCTTTTGCTGGAGGATTTATTTATGGAATTTTAAAAGGATGGGATTTATATAAAGCATGTAGAATGGGGAACGCTAGTGGTGCGCAAGTAGTAACTAAGAGAGGATGCGCTAATTTTATGCCAAGAATTGATGAATCTCTAAAATTTATTGAAAGTAAAGGAGGATTTTAATTTGTTTTAAAAATGGAAAATTTAAAAGTTGGAATTGCAGGTCTTGGAAGAATAGGAAAAATTCATCTCAATAATTTACTTCAGATGCAAAATGTTGATATTTCAGCAGCTATGGATCCTGATGAAGAGGCTCAAAAATATGCTAAGAGTAAAGGTGTAAAATTGGTTTTTAAAACTTATAAGGAGTTATTAAATGTTCATGAAATTAATGCTTTAATTATATGCACCCCAACTGACACTCATGCTGATTATGTTGAATTAGCTGCATTAGCAGGGAAACATGTATTTTGTGAAAAACCTTTAGACTTAAATATTAAAAGAGTTATTGAAGTCTTAGAAATCATAAAAAAAACAAAAATTAAGTTAATGATAGGGTTTAATAGAAGGTTTGATAAAGAGTTTTATAGAGTTAAAAAAAGAATATTAAATGGCGATATTGGTGATCCTCATCTTGTTAAGATAACAAGTAGAGATCCATCACCTCCTCCTTTATCTTATATAAAACATTCAGGAGGGCTTTTTTTAGATATGACTGTTCATGATTTTGATATGGCTAGATTTATTGTTGAAAAAGAAGTTGAAGAAGTTTATGCTAGAGGAGCTGTTTTAACTGATAAGAAAATATCAGAAGTTGGAGATATTGATACTGCAGTAATAATTCTTAAATATACTGATTCTTCGATGGCAGTTATTGATAATAGCAGAAAGGCTTCTTATGGATATGATCAAAGACTTGAAGTTTTTGGTTCAAAAGGGATGTTACAAGGAAATAATATTTTTCAGGATAATCATAGTTTTTATAATGAAAAAGGAGTTGAATCCTCTCTTCCGATGAATTTTTTTCTAGATAGGTACGCAGAAGCTTATATTTTTGAGATAAAAAGTTTTATAGGCTCGTTAATTAATAATTCAAGTGTTTCAGTTAATGGAAAAGATGGTTTAGAATCATTAAGAATAGGTTTGGCAGCTAAAAAGTCTCTTCTGGAAAATAGACCTATCAAACTTAATGAGATAGAGACATAAAATATATGAGAAAACTTAATTTTTAAGATAGTGCTCTGTATATATCATTTCCATTAGCATAAATAACAAGAGCTAATAAAAGGAAGAATCCAAACATTTGGGCATATTCCATAAATTTATCATTTGGCTTTTTCCCAGAAATCATTTCATAAAATAAAAACATTACATGTCCTCCGTCTAAAGCAGGAATTGGCAAAACATTCATAAATGCTAAAATAATAGAAAGGAGTGCAGTTGTATGCCAAAATCCTTTCCAGTTCCAAGAACTTGGGAATATACTTCCTATTGTTCCAAATCCACCAAGTTGTTGAGCACCTTTTTTTGAAAAAATATATTTGAATTGATATATATAATCATGCAAAGTCCAATATCCGTAATTAAAGCCTTCGACTAAGCTTTCAGTTAAAGAAAGTCTTTTATTTTCAAAAGAAATAGATGGAATTTTCACACTTACTCCTATTTGTCCTATTTCATTTGGTTTTAATGAAATTTCAAGAGGTCTTTTATTTCTTTCAATTTCAATAGTAATATTTTCATTTTTATTTGATTGAATTTTATCTCGAAATGAAGTCCAATCCATAATTTCAATTCCATTTACTTTTTTAAATAGATCACCTTTTTGTAATCCAGCTAACATAGCAGAGGAGTTTGGCACAACACTATCAATAATTGCCGGTATAAAGGGAGAAAATGCAATCATTTGACCCGATTCGAACATTCTTTTTCCAATTCCCTCAGGAATAATGATGTTTCTTGTAATTCCATCTTTATTTTTAACGGTAACAGTTTTAACATCTCTTAAAAACAGGAAAGTGTTTATGTCTAGTACATTATCCAGTTTTTTTCCATCTACATATATAATTTTATCTCCTTTTTCAAATCCTAATTCCTCAACAACAGGGGATGGGTTTAGTCCCATTGGAATAGATTCTGAAGGTAAAATGGTTTTACCCCATATAAACATAATCATCATATAGATCGCAAAACCTAATATTATATTAACTGTTACGCCTCCTAACATAATAATTAGTCTCTGCCATGCAGGTTTTGATCTAAACTCCCATGGTTGAGGGTCTTTTTCCATTTGTTCAGTGTCCATACTCTCATCAATCATTCCAGAGATCTTTACATAACCACCCAAAGGAAGCCATCCTATACCATATTCTGTTTCACCTATCTTTTTTTTAAATAGAGAAAACCAAGGATTAAAAAATAAATAAAATTTTTCTACCCTAGTTTTGAAAAGTCTTGCTGGAATAAAGTGCCCTAATTCATGAAGGACAACTAGGATTGACAAGCTCAAAATTAGTTGAGCAGCTTTAATAAAGAACTCTTCCATAAGAATTATTTCATGCAAAAGTAATGTAAATAGTATTAATTTTTTTTATAAAATTCAGTAAATTTTTTTCATCTTTTTAATTATATATTTTAAATGAATTATTTTTGAAAAAAAATTTTTTGAAAAGTATTTTAAAAAAATATAAGCTGTTTATTTCCTTTTGGATAATTGGGTCTATTATAGTTTTATATCTTTTTAATGATGCTCTTACACCGCAAAAAAAACTTCCAATTTTTCAACCTGCAATGGTAAATTATGAATTAGTTGATAGCACACTTCAGTTTGTAAAAAAATTTCATAAGATTTCCAATTTTAAGTTAATAAATCAAAACGGTAAGATTATAACAAATAGGGATTATGATAACAAAATATATGTAGCAGACTTTTTCTTCACAACTTGTCCAACTATTTGTCCAATTATGACTGATAACATGCTCAAGATTCAAAATAAAATTTTAGATGATCCTGATGTCTTTCTTTTATCTCATACTGTAACACCTAAAATTGATTCTGTAGGACAATTAAAAAAATATTCTATTGAGAAAGGAGTAGTTGATAGTAAATGGAATTTAGTTACTGGAGATAAAAAGCAGATTTATGAGTTGGCTAGGAAATCTTATTTATGTGTGAAAACTGACGGAGATGGTGGACCTTATGACATGATTCATACTGAGAACTTTATACTTATTGATCCAGATAGAAGAATTAGAGGTTTTTATGATGGTACAAACACTAAAGAAATAAAAAAATTAATCAAGGACATTTCTATACTTAAAGAAGAATATTTTTCATAAAAAAAAAAATATATATCTTACACTTAATAAATAACCTTAAAATCATGAAAAATAGTAATCGATTATTTTACGGAAGTTGTTTTGCACTTATTACTACAGCATTTTCTTTTAGTATTAGAGCAGGAATTTTACCTCAATTGGCAGATACTTTCAGTTTATCTGCTCAACAATTAGGGTTTATTAATTCTATGTGGTTTTTAGGTTTTCCTATTTCTATGGTCTTAGGAGGGATTTTTTATCAAACAATTGGGCCTAAAAGAATTATGCAGTTTGCTTTTTTAGCTCATACTTTCGGTATAGTTTTAACTATTTATTCAGGAGGTTATACAGGTCTTTTAATTTCAACATTATTAATTGGTATTGGAAATGGTTGTACTGAGGCTGCATGTAATCCTATGATTGCAGATGCTTATTCTGGTAAGAGAATGAATACTCTATTAAATAGATTTCATATGTGGTTTCCAGGAGGTATACTCATAGGGGCATTAATTTCAAAATTTATG
>CACEKG010000038.1 GCA_902560065.1 uncultured Bacteroidota bacterium | reverse complement strand
AATAAGTTACTAAAAAGGAAAAAAAAAGTTTATCTTCCTATGGCTGCTGATTTAATTCATAATGGTCATATAAATATTATTAAAAAAGCAAAGGAATTAGGGGAAGTTACAATTGGTCTCTTAACAGATAATGCAATCTCAAAATATAAAAGAGTTCCTTTTTTAACATTTGAACAAAGAAAAATTGTTGCTGAAAATATTGTAGGAGTAAAAAAAGTAATAAAGCAAGAAAGTGATGATTTTGAATATATAGTTAGAAAATTAAAACCTGATTTTTTTGTTCATGGTGATGATTGGAAAAAAGGTCCTCAAAAAAATAAAAGAAAAAAAGTAATAGAGGTTTTAAAAGAATGGGGAGGAATTTTAGTAGAACCTAAATATACTAAAGATATTTCTTCTACAAAATTACACCAACTTATAAAGGAGATTGGAACAACCCCAGACATTAGAAGAAAAAAGTTAAGAAGATTAATAAATGCAAAAGATATTGTCAGAATTATAGAGGCTCATAGTGGTTTAAGTGGTTTAATTGTTGAAAATACAAAGGTTGTAAATAATGAAGGGGTTAATATTGAATTTGACGGAATGTGGGCTAGTAGTCTAACAGATTCTACTTTAAGAGGTAAACCAGACATAGAAGCTGTTGATTTAACTTCAAGATTAACTAGCATTAATGATATTTTAGAAGTAACTACAAAACCTTTAATATTTGACGGTGATACAGGTGGTAAATCAGAACATTTAATTTTTACAATTAAAACACTTGAAAGGTTGGGTGTGTCTGCAATTATAATTGAAGACAAAATAGGATTAAAGAAAAATTCTCTGTTTGGAACAGAAGTTAAACAGAAACAAGATTCTATTGAAAATTTTTGTGAAAAAATAAAAAAAGCTAAAGAGGCACAAGTAACTCCAGATTTTATGGTTATAGCAAGAATTGAAAGTTTAATTTTAAAAGCAGGTATTAACGATGCTTTGAATAGAGCTAAGTCATATATTGATGCTGGTGTTGATGGAATTATGATACACTCTAAGGAAGAAAAACCTGATGAAATTTTTAAATTCTGTAAAAAATATAAAAAATTTAATGTTATAAAACCTTTAATAGTTGTACCCTCAAGTTACAATAAAACTAAGGAAAAAGAACTGATTAAACATGGAGTTAAGGTTGTGATTTATGCAAATCAATTACTTAGATCTTCATACCCAGCAATGGTTAAAACTGCTAAATCAATTTTAAAAAATTTAAGAAGTTATGAAAGCACAAAAAATATGATGTCAATAAATGAAATTTTAAATTTAATTCCGGGCGGAAAGTAAATAATGATTAAGCCAGAAACGTTTGTAAACTACTTACAAAAAAAAGGAATTAATTTCTTTTGTGGAGTTCCAGATTCACTTTTAAAAGAAATTTGTTTTTTTATCAATGAAAATCTAGGTTCAAAATATCACAAAATTACGGCAAATGAAGGTTCCGCAATTTCACTTGCAACTGGTTATTATTTAGCTACCAATAAGGTTCCTTTAGTATACCTTCAAAATTCTGGATTAGGCAATGCTATTAATCCTTTACTTTCATTATGTGACAAATCTGTCTACAAAATTCCTATGATTCTATTAATTGGATGGAGAGGTGAGCCTGGAAGTATTGATGAACCTCAACATATAAAACATGGTGAAATTCAAGAAACATTTCTAAAAACAATTGATGTCCCATATGAAATTATTGATAATAAATTTGTAGACTATACCTTAATCTCCAATTTAATTAACAAATCGAAAAAAGAAAGCAGACCAGTTGCATTAATTATAAAAAAAAATACCTTTTCAAATTTTAAAATTAAATCAAAAAGTACTGCCAATATTAATTTAATGCTTCGAGAAAAAGTTCTTAAAGAAATATTAAGTTCTGAAATTAAAAATGAGATTTTCGTCACAACAACTGGTAAAACTTCAAGAGAATTTTATGAATTAAGGAAAAATAACAACCAAATTTTAAATAAAGACTTTCTTACTGTAGGATCCATGGGCCACTGTTCTCAAATTGCTCTTGGAATTTCGATGTTTAATAAAAATGATGTTTATTGTATAGATGGTGACGGATCTGTAATAATGCATATGGGAGCATTAGCAATTAATGGCACATCCAAATTAAAAAATTTTAAACATATTATTTTAAACAATGGATCTCATGAATCTGTTGGTGGTCAACCAACTGTGGGAAAGGAAATAAATTTTACGAAAATTGCTAAAAATTGTGGCTACAAAAAATCTAAAAAAGTTTCAAATTTTATTGAATTAAAAAAAGGAATAAAATGGTTAAATGAAAATAAAGGGCCTTTGCTTCTTGAAATATTAATTAAAAATGGTTCAAGGAGTAATTTAGGAAGACCACAAGAAAGCCCTTATACTAATAAGATTAATTTTATGAATAATATAATAAATGAATAAAATTATCATTAATGAAATTGAGTCATCTTTAAATACTATTCTTTTAAAAGAAAACCCTAAATCAATACTTTTAATTACAGGAAATAAATCTTACAAAAAAAGTATCGCTGAAAATTATTTTAATACTATCTTATCAAGATTTTCAATAAAAATTTATAAAAAAAATAAAAAAAACTGTTGTTTCAATGAAATTAATACTTTTTTAAAAAAAGTAAAAAAAATAAAATTTGATATTATTATTGCATATGGAGGAGGTTCAGTAATTGACTTTTCAAAAATCATAGCTTTATTTAAAAATAATATTATATTATTTAATTCTTCTTTTCTAGATACAAATCACGTTTTAAACAAAACTCCAATAGTTGCAATTCCAACAACTGCTGGTTCTGGAGCTGAATCTACCCAATTTGCAGTAATTTATAAAAAAAACATAAAATTTTCAATACTTAACAAAACCATAATACCTAAATATGCCATTTTAGATGTAAAAACAACTCTTTCATTATCTAAACATCAAATAGCCAGTTCAAGTATTGATGCTCTGTGTCAGAGTATAGAGTCTTTATGGGCAAAAAATAAAAATGAAAAAAGTGAGGAATATGCTTTACAATCTTTAAAATTAATATATCCTAATATAATTGATAGTTTTAAAGGAAAAGAAAAAAATCGATCTTTAATGTTAATAGGTTCAAATCTTAGTGGTAAGGCAATTAATATCTCTAAAACTACTGCTCCTCACGCAATGAGCTATTATTTAAGTGCTTTTCATAATATCCCTCATGGTGAAGCTGTAGCAATTAATTTAGAACCTTTTATCAAATTAAATTTTAATTATATTCGAGATAAGGTAAAAACAAAATTGTTAAAAATTTTTGAGGTTAACACAAAAAATGAATTTATAAAATGCATTCAGAATATAAAATTTAAATTAGGTTTAAAATCAAATTTATCTGAAATAAAAAATTTAAATCTTGAACAATATTTATCATATATTAATCTTGAAAGGTTAAAAAATAATCCTATTGAAATAAATAAAAAAATTATACGAAATATCATAAGTAATTCATTTTATAAATGATCAAATTTTATATAGATCCAGGAACTGGTGCCTTACTTGTTAATCTTATAATTGCGATAGGTACATCAATTATATTCTATTTTAGAAGTTTGTTTTTTTGGCTTTTTAATATTTCAAATTCTAAAGTAAATAAAGTTAATCCTAAAATTAGTTTATTTAGTGAAGGGGAAAAATATTGGACTACTTTTAAACCGATAATAAATTCTTTTATCAAAAATAAAATTCATTTTAATTATTATACTATGAGTTTCAAAGATCCTGCTCTTTTAATTGAAAATGATTTTATTAAATCAAAATACATCGGTAATGGATATTTAGGGTTTTATAGGTTTTCAAAAATAAAATCTGATGCATTAATTACTACTACACCAAACATTGGAAATAAAGATTTTCCTTTAAAGAAACCTTCGCTTGTTAAAGATTTAATTCATGTTTACCATTCTATAATTGCCTTACCTCACTACAAAATAGGTGCTTTAGATAATTATGATTCAGTTATTGTTGGAGGTGATTTTCAAATCAAAAGCATTAGAGATTTAGAAAAGCTAAGAGGATTAAAAGAAAAAAATATTTACAAATTAGGAATTCCTTATTTAGATGAACTAAACATGAATAAAAAAAATCTAACATCAAATAAAAAAACTATTTTAATTGCTTCTTCATGGGGAAATAAAGGATGCTTTAAAACTTATGGAACAAGTTTTATTGATAAACTATTATCTGAAAATTTCAACGTAATTATTAGACCACATCCTCATTCGTATATTCATGAAGCTGAATTTATAAATAGAATTAAAAAAAAATTTTCTGCAAATAATAATGTTATATGGGATGAAAAAAATTCTCCTTCAAGCTCAATGAATAAATCAAATATATTAATTTCAGATAGTTCCTCAATTCGTTTTGATTTCTCATTTATTTATCAAAAGCCTGTAATCACTTTAAAAATAGAATCCCCAAAAATGATAGGATTTGAAAATCAATTTATTGAATCAAGCTGGGAGGAAGAATCTGAAAGAATATTAGGTCCAGTAATTGATAAGTCGAAAATATACAACCTAAATGAAATTATAAATGAGACTCTTTTAAGTTTTGATCCTGGTAAATTAAAGAAATTCCGAAAAGTATCTTTTTATAATTTTTCTAATTCTGGAAATTTAATTTCTAACTTCTTTTCAAAAAAATATGAGTGAAATGCTAAATTTCATTGTTGAAAAATTATCTGATGTTCTAATATATTATTACAGTTTGACTGGAAATTACGGAATATCTCTTTTTCTTTTATCATTAAGTTGTAGTATAATAATTAACATTTTAAATAATTTTTTTAAAAGATATACTTTAGGTGAAATCGAAATTCAAAAAATAATTAATCCGCAAATAAAAAAAATTAAAGAACAGGATCAAGGAGAAAAAAGACACAAAAGAATTCAAAATTTATACTACAGGTATTCATATAATCCTATCTTTTCGTTTAGACTATTAATTCCCTTTATAATTCAATTGCCTTTTCTTATTTCAGTCTACTTTATGTTATTAGATTTTAAACCTATAAAAGGAAAAATTTTGTGGTTAATTCAAGACTTAAGTTCTCCTGATAAATTAATATTTGATATAAATATTTTACCAATATTAATGTCAGTATTAATAATTTTTTTAGCTAATTTTTCTAAGGAAATAAATTCAAAACAAAAGTACCAATCATATTTTATTTCATTATTTTTTCTAATTATTTTATATAATACGCCATCTTCTTTAATATTATTTTGGATTTTTAATAGCTTAATTTTATTTATATTCAAAGTAAGATATTTCAACAAATTAAAAATAAATTGGTTTTTAAACCCCTTTTCTAAATATGTTAAAACTAAACTAATAAATGAACTTTCAATAACTTTACTACTATTACCCTACTTTATCATAAAAAAAGAGGATGAATTTTTTACAAATTCATTATTATTACCATCCATAATTTTATTTTTAATTTTAGATGCTTTTTTGATTAAAAT
>CACEKG010000037.1 GCA_902560065.1 uncultured Bacteroidota bacterium | reverse complement strand
ATTATTTCTAACGATATTTTGTTCTTCATCTAATTTGGGATAATCAATTATAGTTTTAAGCATAAATCTATCAACTTGTGCCTCAGGTAAGGGATAAGTCCCTTCCTGCTCAACTGGGTTTTGAGTAGCCATGACCAAAAAAGGCTCTTGTAACTTAAATGTTGTATCACCAATAGTAACTTGTTTTTCTTGCATGGCTTCTAAAAGAGCAGATTGAACCTTAGCAGGAGCTCTATTTATTTCATCAGATAAAACGAAATTTGCGAAAATAGGTCCCTTTTTAATTGAAAAATCATTTTCTTTAATATTGTAAATCATTGTTCCTATAACATCCGCAGGAAGTAAATCTGGAGTAAATTGAATTCTACTAAAGCTTCCCTTAACTGATTGACTAAGAGTATTTATTGCTAAAGTCTTTGCTAGACCAGGTACTCCCTCAAGTAGTATATGACCTTGACCTAATAAACCAATCATTAACCTTTCTATCATACTATTTTGTCCAACTATAACTTTATTAATTTCTAATTTTAAAATGTCTACAAAAGCGCTTTCAGATTCTATCTTTTTATTTATTGCTTTAATGTCAACTCCATCAGATTTATTATTCATAACATTAATTTTATTGATTTCAGGAATGCAAATTTGAAAAATATTTATGTTTATTATTGTTAATAATTGGTTAAAAAATCAAAGAAACTGTTTTTATAAGACTTATAATTGTTGTTATTTTAAAAACAAATTGATAATAAAGTTTGAAAAATATCTCTAAAATTATTTCTGGAACAATGAATTGGGGAGTTTGGGGAAAGAATTTGTCAGAAATATTAATGACTGAATTGATTGAAAAATCCGTTTCATTAGGAATAAATACATTCGATCATGCAGATATTTATGGTGGATATACCACTGAGAAATCATTTGGAAATGCACTTTCTTTATCAAAAATTGATAGAGAATCTATATTTCTAATTTCCAAATGTGGAATTCAATATCCTTCTGATAAAAGACCTCTAAAGGTTAAATACTATGATTATTCAAAAGATCATATTAGATTTAGCGTAGAAAATTCATTGAAAAATTTAAAAACTGACTATTTAGATGTCCTCCTTCTTCATAGACCTAGTCCTTTAATGAATCCAAAAGAAATCTCTGAAGAAATAGATAAGTTAAAAGAAGAAGGTAAAATAAAGTCTTTTGGAGTTTCAAATTTTACTAATTCTCAAATAAAATTTATTTCAAAAGAAACAAAAGTTTTATGGAATCAAATTGAATTTTCATTAACTAATAACCATCCAATGGTTGATGGCACTTTAGATTACTTGCAGGAAAATAAAATTGGGGTTATGGCTTGGTCTCCTTTAGGTTCTTTTTTTAAAGAAAAAAATGAAAAACAAAAAAGAATAACTATTTTGTTTAATGAATTATCTGAAAAATATAATTGTACTCATGATCAACTTTTACTGGCTTGGATTCTAAAGCATCCTGCTAATATATACCCAGTCCTAGGTTCAACTAATCCAAATAGGTTAAAACTAGCAGTTAATGCTATTAAAATTAATCTTGAAATTGACGATTGGTTTTTAATTTTAAAAGCAAGTGATGGTAAAAAAGTTCCCTAAATTACTTAAATGAAAAATAAAACAATACTTATTACAGGCGCAACAAGTGGAATTGGTTATGCCACAGCTTTGGCTTTCTCAAAATTAGGAGCAAATTTGATTTTATGTGGTAGAAGAGAAGAGAAATTAATCCAACTTTCTAAAAAAGTAAAAGTTCCTAATACAACTCTCAAATTTGATGTTAGAGACAATTTAAAAGTAAAAACCTCTATAAATAGTCTGCCTTTAAAATTCAAAAAAATTGATATCCTAATAAATAATGCTGGAAATGCCCATGGATTAGATTCCATTGATGAGGCTAATATAGATGATTGGGATGCAATGATTGATTCCAATGTAAAAGGTTTAATGTATGTTACAAAAGCTGTAATTCCATTTATGTTGAAAAATAAATCTGGACATATTATCAATGTTGGTTCAATAGCGGGAAAAGAAGTCTATCCCAAGGGAAGTGTTTATTGTTCTAGCAAATTTGCTGTAGATGCTTTTACACAGGGATTAAGAATTGATTTATTGAAATATGGAATTAAAGTTAGTGCTATAAATCCTGGTCTTGTTGAAACAGAATTTTCTTTAGTAAGGTTTAAAGGAGATAATGATCGTGCAAAAAAAGTTTATTCTGGTCTAAAACCTTTATCTGCAGAAGATGTTGCAAAGTCAATTATTTATATTGCAAATACTCCAAGTCACGTTACAATTGCAGATATGGTATTATTATCTTCTCATCAAGCAAATACATATATAAATATTAAAAATAAGTGATATTAAATATTCTTTTTATTATCTAAATCCTCAGGATATAGAAAATTATTATAAGGAAATCTTGTAACATGAATTTTTCTGACCTCCTCATATACTTTTTTTCTAAAAAATTCTAAATTTTCTTTTTTTAAAGCTGAAATAAAAACTGAAAAATTTTTCGATTTATTCATCCATGTTTTTTTAAGTTCAGATAAAGTTTGATGTTTTGATTCCTTTTCTAAAATTAAATCAGAATCATCCCATGGTTCAGGTATATACTTATCAATTTTGTTAAAAATCATTAAAATGGGTTTATTTAAGCTTTTTAAGTCATCTAAAATTTGATTAACAGCTTCAATATGATTCTCAAAATTTTGATGAGAAATATCAACAACATGAAGCAATAAATCAGATTCTTGAACTTCATCTAAAGTACTTTTAAATGATTCCACTAATTGAGTGGGAAGTTTTCTTATAAATCCAACAGTATCACTTAATAAGAAAGGTAAATTTCCAATTACAACTTTCCTTACTGTTGTATCAAGTGTTGCAAAAAGCTTATTTTCTGCAAAAACTTTAGTTTTGGCAATAGAATTCATAAGGGTAGATTTTCCAACATTGGTGTATCCAACTAAAGATACTCTAACTAAAGCTCCTCTGTTCCCTCTTTGAGTAGACATTTGTTTATCAATTAAAAGTAATTTCTTTTTAAGCAATGATATTTTATCTCTAACAATTCTTCTATCAGTTTCAATTTCTGTCTCACCAGGTCCTCTCATACCAATACCTCCTCTTTGTCTTTCTAAATGGGTCCATAATCCTTTTAGTCTGGGAAGAATATATTCATACTGAGCTAATTCAACTTGAGTTCTTGCATACGATGTTTTAGCCCTTTGAGCAAAAATATCTAAAATTAATCCTGTTCGGTCTAAGATTTTACACTTTAAAAATTTTTCAATATTGGCCTGTTGTGCAGGACTTAATTCATCATCAAAAATTACAGATGAAACATTATTTAATTTATTATACTCAAAAATTTCATTTAATTTACCCTTTCCAATAAATGTTTTAGGATTTGGTTGATTTAAGTTCTGTGTAAAACGTTTTAAAACATTTCCGCCAGCAGTATATGAAAGAAACTCTAACTCATCTAAATATTCACCTGTAGTTTCATGGTTTTGATTTGAATCAACTATTCCAACTATAATAGTCTTTTCATAGTCTAATGATTTTTTTTCAATCATTATTTAATTAAATTTTCCACTTTTTTGTTTCAAATTTATTGCCGTCAAAAACACCATATGTATAATGATTTATCCAATCACCAAGATTAATGTACTTAGAATTTTCATTTAGTTCAATTTGCATTGGCAAATGTCTATGGCCAAAAATAAAATAATCTCGGTGTTTTTCTTGAAGTTTTTTTCTAGAATATTTGGCTAACCACTCTTTATCATCTCCAAGAAACTTAATGTCTTTTTCTCCAGATAGAATTTTATTTTTTTGAGAAAAGTATTGACCAATACCAATTCCTATATCAGGATGAATTAATTTATATAAAAACTTTGCAAAAGAATTAGTAAAGACTTTCTTCATTATTTTATACCCTATATCATGGGGGCCTAAACCATCTCCATGTCCTATGTAAAATGTTTTATTCATAATATTGAAATCTTTTGGATTTCTATAAACTTTAATTCTCAATTCCTTTTGAAAATAATCATTCATCCACAAGTCATGATTTCCTACAAAATAATGAATAGGTATTCCAGAATCTGAAATTTCAGCTATTTTACCCAGAACCCTAACAAAACCTTTTGGAACAACTTTTTTATACTCAAACCAAAAATCAAAAAGATCCCCCAATAAAAATATTTCTTTTGCATCTTTTTTAATAAAATCTAACCACTGGACAAAATATTTTTCTCTTTCCAAACTTGAATTATAATCTGGAGCTCCAAGATGATTATCTGATGCAAAATATATTTTTTTATTATTAATTTTCATAATAATTAATCCCTAACCGATGGCTTTGTCTAAATCTAAAATTAAGTCCTCAACATCTTCTATTCCTACACTTAATCTTATTAACGAATCAACCACTCCACTTTTTTCTCTTTCAATTTTAGGAATAGAAGCATGAGTCATACTAGCGGGATGCCCTGCTAAACTCTCAACTCCACCTAAAGATTCTGCGAGAGTAAATAATTCCAACTTTTCAACAATTTTAACAGCGGATTTATAGTCTGATCCTTTTGGAATAAAAGAGAGCATTCCGCCAAAATTTTTCATTTGTTTTTTTGCGATTTCATGATTTGGATGATTCTGGAAGCCTGGCCAAAAAACTTTTTCAATTTTAGAATGACTTTTTAGATAATGAGCAATTTTTTTTGCGTTTTTACAATGTCTCTTCATTCTCAAATGAAGTGTTTTTATTCCTCTGAGAGTTAAAAAACTATCCATAGGTCCACAAATAGCTCCACTTGCATTCTGAATGAATCTAATTTTTTCAGCAATAACATCATCATTTAAAACAATTGATCCAAGAATGACATCTGAATGTCCAGCAAGATATTTTGTTGCAGAATGCATAACTATATCTGCACCTAAATTCAATGGTTTTTGTAAATATGGAGATGCAAAAGTATTATCTACCGCCAATAATATTTTATTATTTCTTGATATGTTAGAAATTAATTCTATATCAATAATATTCATCATTGGATTTGTTGGTGTTTCTACCCAAATTAATTTCGTTTTTTTTGTTATCAAACTCTTAATCAAGGATGTTTTATCCATGGGAATAAAATGAAATTTAATTCCAAAATCTTTAAAAATTTTATCAAATAATCTATATGAGCCACCATAAAGGTCGTTTGTTGAAATAACTTCATCACCAGGCTTTAATAACTTAATAATTGCATCCATTGCAGCCAACCCTGATGCAAAAGCAAAACCATGATTGCCATTTTCAATTGACGCTAATGACTTTTCAAGTGCAGTTCTAGTCGGATTATGGGTTCTGCTATATTCATAACCTAAATGTTTACCGGGAGAAGTTTGAGCATAGGTAGAAGTTTGATATATTGGAGGCATTACAGCTCCATAGCCTTTTTCTAGTGATTGCCCTCCGTGTATAACCTTCGAGTTAAATTTTAATTTTTTTTTCATTTAATATAATCCTTTCAAACATTACAAATGTATTGGATTTTCAATCAAAAAATATTTTTTTCAATAAAAATGAATTTTATTTGTGACTTTATTTATTATGAAAGTATTCTTCTATTTAAAGACATGTGATACATGTAAAAGAATTATTAATGAACTTAATTTAACTTCAGATATAGAACTTGTTGATATAAAAACTAATCCCTTAAATAAAAAAGAACTTGAAACTATTCGTTCTTTATGTAATAATTTTGAGGAACTTTTTAATAAAAGAGCCCAATTATATAAGCAAAGAAATTTAAATACTAAAATCCTGTCAGAATCAGATTATAAA
>CACEKG010000036.1 GCA_902560065.1 uncultured Bacteroidota bacterium | reverse complement strand
AATTTAAGGATTTAGTTATCAAAGCTTTAAAAATGAAAAAATAAATTTTATTTTTGTGAAAACATAAAAAAAAAAGTCATGGCATTTGAATTACCAAAACTAAAATATTCTTACGATTCTCTTGAACCACATATTGATTCTAAAACTATGGAAATTCATCATGGAAAACATCATGCTGGATATACAAATAACTTAAATAACGCAATTAGTGGATCAGAACTCGAAAATCATTCTATTGAAGAAATACTGAAAAATTTAAATATGGAAAATTCTGCTCTTAGAAATAATGCAGGGGGTTATTATAACCATAATCTTTTTTGGGATATACTGAGTCCATCAGGAGGAGAGAAACCAAATGGCAAATTATTAGAATCTATTAATAATGGTTTTGAAAGTTTTGAAAATTTTAAGGAAGAGTTTTCTAAAGCTGCAGCTACGAGATTTGGATCTGGTTGGGCTTGGTTATGTGTCAATGAAAATGGAACCTTAAAAGTTTGTTCAACTGCTAACCAAGATAATCCTTTAATGCCAGGGATAGGATGTGATGGCTTTCCAATATTGGGAATTGACGTTTGGGAGCATGCTTATTATTTAAATTATCAAAATAGAAGACCAGATTATATCAATGCTTTTTTTAATGTAATTAATTGGGAAAAAGTAAACGAAAAGTACTTAGCTAACTCTTGAAGGCGGAATTAGTTGATAAAACTCATCACTAGTTACTTAGTTTTACTCCATGACAACTCGTTGTCCATTCAATCTATAATAATTTTTCATTTGTATATGTGGCCTTTAATTGCCTTTTTTCTCGCGCAAGAATATTATTACAAAACAAAAAAAGTTAGATAAATTATGGAAATATATTTTTTCACTTTTGATTTTTTTCTAGAACTAATGTGATATATAAATTTTTATAAATTAAACCAGTAGCTTAGCTTAAAGGTAAGACTTCTTAATTTTGGAGCGAAAATATTTGATGCAATGTAGTTATCATTATAAACTAAATAAAAATCTGATAGAGGTGCAAATCTCCACTGTAATCTCGAATTTATCCCTAGGGATTCTCCAATATTAGAGTATTGTATGTAATTTGACCAAAAAAGTTTTTTATTAAATGTGAAATTTATCTTAGGCCCAACTAGCCATAAACCAGCTGTATCATATGGTTTTGGTAATTCAATTTTATCATAACTAATATTTAAACTTGTTTGAAGTATTGGTTCAATCCGGTATCCTAATTTAGCTTGAATAGACTTTTTTGTTCCGTTGAAAAATTGTCCAGATCCAACCTCAAAAAAATAGGTAAACTCATTAAAAAAATTATTTCTGAATGAAATTTTCAGATTGGGATAGTTATAGCCTCCAATTGGAATTGGAACAGCTTCATCTCTTCGAGTAATATTAAACTCACTATCAAGGTATGTGTATGGATAACTGAAATCTATGCTTAAGTTTGATAAGCTTTTAAAATCAATTTCAAAACTAGCAGAGAAATCTCTATCCATTATCAGTGAATTTATATTTGGTTTAGTTATATATCTAAATGATGGAGTAATACTAATATTTGAAATCTTTTCAGTTTCAATCCAAAATCTTCTTTCATATCTAATATATTGTTTGAAAATACCTTTTCTTCTAATAAATCCTAGATCAGATTCAAATCCTTCCCCAACGCTTATAATTTTTGAATAAACTCCATGATTTTTAGTATTGTATAAAAGGTTTATTCCAGTTGAATACGAATCATCTTTTTTTATTTCATCTATAGAATTATGATAAAATATTGATCCAGACCACTTTGAGTTTTTTGATCTAAGGTTGTAATCTAGTCCAAAAACTCTATTAAATTTTTCCTGATCATTTATAAAATTGGAATTACCAGTTTTTTCTCTGTTAATAAAAAATAAATTTATATTTGATTTTGAAAAAACTCTTTGTTGAAGTGAAAAGACCATGTTGTTATTTGAACTAATGTTATTGCTTTCATCCTGTTCAGTTTGCATATTTAAAAAACCTAGTCTTAAATTATCTGTTATTTTACCACTTAGTCTTAAACCGGCAATTATTCTATTTTCAATTGTATTTCCATCTATATCTTTTGCAACACCAATTCTTCTTGAAAAAAATGCTCTTGAATCCCTTGAGTCACCTAGACTTGTAAACAAGTCACTATTTTGAATAAAAAATTGTCTTTTCTCAGGTAAATTAATTTCAAATCTTGTGAGATTTACTATTTGATCATCCACTTCTACTTGTGAAAAATCTGGGTTAAAAGTCAAATCCAGATTCATTCCATTGCCTACAGATATTTTAGCATCTCCCCCAAATGAAAAATCACTAAAAGAACTTTTATTTTCATAGTCCTTTGAAATAATCCCATTAGTATAGGGTATCATTATTATTGGACTTTTTGAGCTCCCTAAAGGTTTTTCAAATATTAAATCACCAAAATAAGAAATATTAAGTCCATTTTGACCTTTAGGAATATAAGTCCATGAATTGAATTCAGAATACACATTGTCTGCTCTATAAAAATTAACTTTCCATCTAGTTGATCCTTCGGGGAATTTTAATGAACTAAAAGGAATTTTAAATTCGACACTGTAATAACCATCTTGTTTAATTGTTTTAACATCAAACCTTATATCCCATGAAAAATCTATGTCATTTCCAGAGCTCTGCCCTCCATTAGAAATTAAAGCATCTTTTTTGACTCCAGAAGAAGTTGACTCAAACCAAAAAGCATTTGTGGCATCACTATAAGTGTCAAACATAACAAGGATAGCGTCTGCACCTCTAGTTTTCGCATCTCGCTTTAATGAGGGTTCTCCTACTTTATCTGCAGTTGTATATGCTTTTGCAAAAACATATAAAAATTTATTATCGTAAATAATTTTAATTTCGTTTTTTTGAGAACCCTTATTCTCAGGTATTGGAATAATACCATTAAATTCATCAGAAATCATTGAAGCTTTACTCCAAGATACTTCACTATCAATTCCGTCTAAAGTAATAGTTTCTTCAATGTATGAGGCAGATATTTTATACTTTTCTTGAGAGAGTAAATTTTGAAAAGAGTAAAAGAAAACAAGAAATAAAATAGTAAATGCTTTCATATCATATAAATACTACTAAAAAGTACTTAATTCAATAAGCTCTTTGGGATTTTCCTTCATAAAAATTAATAAAAGCCCGATTGACAACTCTATTACCCCCTGGAGTAGGATAATCTCCCGTAAAATACCAATCTCCAAGATTATCAGGACATGCTTTATGCAGTGAATCAACTTCTTGAAAAATAACATCCAAATCAGCATTAATTTTATTACTTTTTAAAATAGTTGCAATTTTTCTAGAAATTTCTTGATGAGAAAATGGCTTATAGAAATCTTTAACATTGTTTTTTTCCTCAGATATATTTTTTTTAAATCCTTCAACACATTTGTTGTAGATTTTTTTTGTTATAAAATCATACGTCCCTTTCTCCTTATGAAGCTCAATACAAGCTTTAAAAGCGATAAATTGATCTAATTTAGCCATATCAATTCCATAACAATCTGGATAACGAATTTGTGGTGCGCTTGACACAATGATTATCTTCTTGGGGTTTAACCTATCTAACATTCTAAGAATACTTTTTTCAAGTGTAGTTCCCCTTACTATACTATCATCAATTATAACAAGATTATCTGTCTTTTTAACAATTCCATAGGTTATATCATAAACATGTGCTACGAGATCATCTCTGGAACTGTCTTGAGTAATAAATGTTCTTAGTTTTGCATCCTTAATAGCAATTTTTTCGATTCTTGGTCTTAATTGAAGCATTTTTTTTATAGAGTCTATATTTTTTGAATCTTTAATTTTTTCAAGACCTTTGGTTAATTCTTTTCTTATATAATCTTGAACCGCTCCTATCATTCCATAGAAAGATGTTTCTGCAGTATTTGGAATAAAAGAAAAAACAGTGTTTTCAATATCTCCTTTTATAGAATCAAATACTGATGGAAATAATAATCTTCCCAACTTTTTTCTTTCTTTATAAATTTCTGCATCACCCCCTCTGGAAAAATAAATTCTTTCAAATGAGCATGACTTTTTTTCTAAAGGAGTTATAATTTCTTTTATTTCAACCTTCCCTGATCTTTTATTAATAATTGCATTTCCAGGAGGGATTTCTTTAATTTTTTCAAATGTAAGATTAAAAACAGTCTGTATTGCAGGTCTTTCAGATGCTACAACTAAGATTTCATCATCGTTATAGTAAAAAGCAGGTCTTATTCCTGATGGGTCTCTTAAAATAAATGAGTCCCCATGACCTAATAAACCAGCAATAGCATATCCTCCATCCCAATTTCTAGATGCTTTCTTTAAAACTTTTGCCATATCTAATCTTTCAGCAATTAAAGGAGATGCTTCTAGTTTTGAATATCCTTCTTTTTTTAATTTTTTATAAATTTTCGCAACTGCAGAGTCTAAAAAATGCCCTATAGCTTCCATCACTGTTATAGTATCGGCCCTTTCTTTTGGATGTTGACCAATTTCGATCAGATTTTCGAATAATTCTTGAACATTTGTCATATTAAAGTTTCCTGCTAATATTAAATTCCTATGCATCCAATTATTTTGTCTAAGAAAGGGATGAACATTTTCAATACTATTTTTCCCATAAGTCCCATACCTAACATGACCTAACATCAATTCTCCCACATAAGGGATTTGTTTTTTTAAATTTTCTGATTCATTTAAAATATTAGAATTTTCCTTTTTAATTAAATCAATTCTATCATTTATATTTTCAAATATTTTTTGAATTGGCTGAGGTTTTGCAGATCTAATCCTACTTATATATCTTTCACCTGGTTGCATATCAAATTTAATGCTTGCAAAACCTGCTCCGTCTTGCCCTCTATTATGCTGTTTTTCCATTAATAAATACATCTTATTTATACCATATAAAGAGGTCCCATATTTTTTTCTATAAAACTCTATTGGTTTTTTAAGGTGTAAAAATGATATTCCACATTCATGATTTATTCTATCACTCATAATATTAGAAATTGTGTTTGACTTGAAATTCAGAAATATTTTTTAATTCTTCCATTCTGATAGACAATTCTTTATAATTTAATTTAACTAAATTTTCTGTTCCAAAACTTTGAACAGTAAAAGATGAAACTACTACACCATATGCTATTGCAGATTTTAAATTTTTAAATGAAATGCTTTTTGTTTGACTTAAATAACCAGCAATAGCTCCAATAAAAGAATCTCCTGCTCCTGTTGGATCATAAACTTTTTCAAAGGGAATAGCAGGAATAATAAATATTTTCCCTTCATTATACAACATAGCCCCATGTTCCCCCTTTTTAATTATAATATATTTTGGACCAAGATTAGAGATTTTCTTTGCAGCTTTTAACAAAGAATATTCATTTGTTATCTGACGTGCTTCATCATCATTTATTGAAATAATATCTGATTTTTTTATTAATTGCTCTAATTGTTCCTCATATCTTTCAATCCAATAATTCATTGTGTCCAAAATAATTAATTTAGGTCTAGAGCTCATTTGATTTAAAACATTTAATTGAATATTGGGGTCTAAATTTCCTAATACAAGTATGTCTGAATCTCTATATTTATTGGGAACAATAGGTTTAAATTGTTCTAAAACATTAAGCTTAGTTTCAAGCGTAGTTCTTGAGTTTAAATTTTTATCATACCTGCCTCTCCAAAAAAATGTTTTTGAATTTTCAATAACTTCAACTCCGGAGCAATCTAATCCTTTATCCTTAATTATTTTAAAATCTTCCTTTTTAAAATCAGATCCTACAATTGAAATTATCCCACAATCATTTTCAAATAATGAGGCTGATAAGCCAATATAGGTTGCACAACCTCCAAGTATTTTATCTCTTTTTCCAAGTGGAGCTTCAATTCCGTCATAAGCAATAGTGCCTAAAACAAGAAGTTTATTATTCATAAGACAAAAGTATAAACTCTTTTTGGCTATAAAGAAAAAAAATGAAGTATTTGTTATATAAATCCATTATCAACAAATAGTTTATTTGAATTTGCAGCTTCTACAGCCAAAAAGTCACACCTTTCATTTTGGGGATGGTTATTATGTCCTTTAATCCACTCAAACTTTACAT
>CACEKG010000035.1 GCA_902560065.1 uncultured Bacteroidota bacterium | reverse complement strand
TAAATGAGTTGGTTTAAAAGAAGAGAAAAGGGAATTCAAACTAAAACTGAAGAAAAAAAGGATACTCCTAAAGGTTTGTGGTATAAAACACCAACAGGTAAAATAATAGGAACTCAAGAATTAACTGAGAATAATTATGTAAGTCCAGAAGATGACTATCATGTTCATATAGGCAGTAAAGAATATTTTGAAATATTTTTTGATGACAATAAATATGAAGAAATTTACCCAAAATTAAAATCTAGGGATTTTTTAAAATTTATAGATTCAAAAAAATATATAACAAGACTAAAAGAAGCTCACAAAAAAACTGGTCTATATGATGCCATAAGAGTAGCATTTGGTTTATCAAAAGGGAGTAAAATAGTTGTTGCATGTATGGATTTTAGATTTATTGGTGGTTCAATGGGTTCAGTAGTAGGTGAAAAAATATCTAGAGCAATAGATTTTTCAATAAAAAATAAGGCACCACTTATAATAATATCCAAGTCAGGGGGTGCAAGAATGATGGAGTCAGCTACTTCGTTGATGCAAATGGCCAAAACCTCTGCAAAATTAAATCTTTTATCTGAAGAAAAAATTCCATACATATCATTATGCACTGATCCAACAACTGGAGGAACTACGGCTTCTTTTGCAATGCTTGGTGATATAAATATTTCTGAACCTGGAGCTTTAATTGCCTTTGCTGGACCAAGAGTTGTTAAAGACACAACTGGAAAAGAACTTCCTAAAGGGTTTCAAACAAGTGAGTTTCAACTTGAAAAAGGTTTTCTAGATTTTATATCACATAGAAAAGATTTAAAAAATAAAATTAATCTTTACCTGGATCTTATTTTAAACAAAAAAATTAGATAATTGCAACTTAATTTATTCAAATAAACAAGAATATCATATATTTGCAGCCAAATTAATTTACATAAGTTTTATAATATATGTATTTAACAAAAGATATAAAAAAGAAAATTTTTAAAGATAATTCTAAGTCAGACACTGATACTGGATCTGCTGAAGCTCAAATTGCACTATTTACATATAGAATAAATCATTTATCCGGTCATTTAAAGTCTAACAAAAAAGATTTCAATTCTGAAAAATCCTTGGTAAAATTAGTTGGAAAAAGAAGAAGTCTTTTAGATTATTTAAAAAACAAAGACATTGAAAGGTACAGGTTAATAATTAAAAAACTTAATTTGAGAAAATAAAATATATCATTTTTCATTAGTTGTTAACAATACACAACACAAAAAATATAACTAAAAAAACGAAAAATGAAACCCAAAATTCACAAAGAAGAGATTTTACTCGAGGATGGAAGATCTATCATAATTGAAACTGGAAAACTTGCAAAACAAGCACATGGATCTGCTGTAATTTCTATGGGAAATTGTATGCTTTTAGCAACTGTTGTTTCTAATTATAACTCTGCAAATGTAGATTTTTTACCTCTTACTGTTGACTATAGAGAAAAATTTGCAGCTGCTGGAAAATATCCTGGAGGTTTTTTTAAAAGAGAAGCCAGACCTAGCGATAATGAAGTCTTAACTATGAGATTAGTTGATAGAGTATTAAGACCTCTTTTTCCAAAAGATTACCATAATGAAGTTCAAGTAATGATTCAGTTAATGTCACATGACGACGACGTAATGCCTGATGCCTTAGCAGGTTTAGCAGCTTCAACAGTTATTCAATTAAGTGATATTCCATTTGAGTGTCCAATTTCAGAAGTCAGAATTTCAAGGATTGAAAATAAATTTATCATTAATCCAAGTAAAGAACAACTTTTAGAATCTGACATAGACATGATAGTTGGGGCATCTTATGATTCAGTTATGATGGTTGAAGGTGAAATGAAAGAGTGTAGTGAAGAAGAAATGGCAGAAGCAATTAAAAATGCTCATGATTTTATAAAAATACAAATAGATGCTCAAAATAAACTTGTAAAAAAAGTCGGCGCAAAAAAAACAAGAGAATATGAAACGGCTGAAAAAAATGAAGAATTAGAGAATAAAATAAATGAATTAGCTTATAATAAATGTTACGATATCGCAAAAAAAGGATTATCAAAAACAGAAAGATCAGATGCTTTTAGTAAACTTAAAGAAGAAATTTTAGAATCTTTTAGCGAAGAAGAAGTTGAAGAAAATGGAACTTTGATTGAAAAATATTTTAATTCGAGTGAAAAAAATGCAGTACGTGAATTAACATTAAAAAAGGGTATAAGACTAGATGGAAGAAAAACTGATGAAATCAGACCAATTTGGTGTGAGGTTGATTATTTACCTTCAACACACGGATCATCAATATTTACTCGAGGAGAAACACAAGCGCTAGCAACAGTAACTTTAGGCACTTCTAAAGAAGCTAATCAAATAGATCTTCCATCATTTAAAGGTGAAGAGTCTTTCTATCTTCATTATAATTTTCCTCCATTTTCTACTGGTGAAGCTAGACCTTTAAGAGGTACATCAAGAAGAGAAGTAGGACATGGTAATCTTGCTCAAAGAAGTTTAAAGAATGTTATTCCTGAAGATTGTCCATATACAATAAGAGTTGTAAGTGAAATTCTTGAATCAAATGGCTCCTCATCTATGGCAACTGTATGTTCAGGCTCAATGGCTTTGATGGATGCGGGTATTAAAATTAAAAGTCCCGTATCAGGAATAGCTATGGGTCTAATTTCTGATGGAAAAAATCATGCAATTTTGAGTGATATTTTGGGAGATGAAGATCATCTTGGTGATATGGATTTTAAAGTTACAGGAACAAAAAAAGGTATAACAGCTTGTCAAATGGACATTAAAATTAAAGGTTTATCATATGAAATTTTAATCAAGGCGCTCAATCAAGCCAAAGAAGGAAGGCTTCATATTTTAGAAAAAATGCTTGAGACTATTGATAAACCAAATGATAATGTTAAAGAACATGCTCCTAAAATGGTAAAATTAACTATTCCAGGAGAGTTTATAGGAGCTGTTATTGGACCTGGAGGAAAAGTGATTCAAGAATTGCAAAAAGAAACAGATACAACTATTGTTATTGAAGAAAATAATGAAGAGGGTTTAATTGAAATTTTAGGAGTCAATCAAACTAAAATAAATCATGCTATAGAAAAAATTAAAAATATTACTTTTAAACCCGAAGCTGGCAAAACATATAATGTTACTGTAATTAAAATTTTAGATTTTGGTGCAGTTGTAGAATTTGTTCCAGGTAATGAAGTTTTACTTCATATTTCAGAAATAGCATGGGAAAGAACTAACAATGTACAAGATGTTTTAAAAGTTGGTGAAACCATAGATGTTAAATATTTTGGGATAGATCCTAAAACAAGAAAACCAAAAGTTTCTAGAAAAGCCTTATTAAAAAGACCCGACCGAAATAATAATTCCTAAATTTTTCAAAAATTTTGAAACTTTTTTTTTAAACTAACGTAATAATGTTATAAAAACCTTCAAAACTAATGAGACAATTAAAAATAACTAAGCAAGTAACTAATAGAGAAACTGCATCTTTAGATAAATATCTACAAGAAATTGGTAAAGTTGATCTTATAACAGCAGAAGAAGAAGTTGAGTTAGCTCAAAAAATTAAAGCAGGTAATCAATTTGCATTAGAAAAATTGACAAAAGCTAATTTAAGGTTTGTTGTTTCTGTTGCTAAACAATACCAGAATCAAGGACTCACACTTCCCGATCTAATTAATGAAGGAAATTTAGGTCTAATAAAAGCTGCGCAAAGATTCGATGAAACTAGAGGGTTTAAATTTATTTCTTATGCTGTATGGTGGATTCGTCAATCTATTCTTCAAGCATTAGCTGAGCAATCAAGAATAGTTAGATTACCACTAAACAAAATTGGCTCAATTAATAAAATTAATAAAACATACGCATTTCTTGAACAAGCTCATGAAAGAGCGCCTTCTGCTGAAGAAATAGCAAAAGAATTAGATATGACTATTAGTGATGTAAAAGAATCTTTGAAAAATTCGGGAAGACACGTTTCAATGGACGCGCCATTAGTAGAAGGTGAAGATTCAAACTTATATGACGTTTTAAATAGTGGTGAATCACCAAATCCCGATAAACTTTTACTACATGAATCTTTAAGGACAGAAATTGAAAGGGCTCTTGAAACCCTAACTCCGCGCGAGGCAGATGTTGTTAGACTATATTTTGGTCTTGGAAGTCATCATGCAATGACACTTGAAGAAATTGGGGAAACTTTTGATTTGACAAGGGAAAGAGTTAGGCAAATTAAAGAAAAGGCTATCAGAAGATTAAAACATACATCTAGAAGCAAAATTTTAAAAACTTATTTGGGTTAAATTAAATATTATAATTTATCTTATCTTATAAATGTCTGTAATTATAGCTCCTTCAATTCTATCAGCTGATTTTTCAAATCTGCAAAAGGATATCGAAATGGTAAACAGTAGTGACGCAGATTGGTTTCATATAGATGTAATGGATGGTGTTTTTGTCCCTAATATTTCTTTTGGAATACCAGTTATTAAAGCAATAAAAAGAAATGCTACTAAACCTTTAGACATTCACTTAATGATTGTTGATCCAGATAGATATATTAAAACTTTTATTGAAATTGGAGCAGATATTTTAACAGTTCATTATGAAGCTTGCAATCACCTTCATAGAACTATAGAAAAAATTAAATCTTTTGGAGTTAAATCAGGAGTTGCAATTAATCCTCATACTCCAGTTACAGTGTTAAAAGATATTATTAAAGACATTGACTTAGTTTGTATGATGAGTGTTAATCCAGGATTTGGAGGTCAATCATTTATTTCAAGAACATATGAAAAAGTTAAAAGATTAACTAAAATTGTTGAAAAGGAAAAAACTAATGTCTTAATTGAAATTGATGGAGGTGTTAATGATAAAAATTCAAAAAAATTAATAGATTCAGGAGCAAATGTCCTTGTAGCTGGAAACCATGTATTTTCATCTATCAATCCTGAAAAAACAATTAGAAATTTAAAATTAAATCTTTAAGGCAGATTATTTTTTCAATTTAAATTGGACTCTTCTATTCATTGATCTTCCCATTGGGTTGTCATTATCTCCAATAGGATTTAATTCTCCATAACTTATAACTTCTAACCGATTTTCATCAACACCTAATTTAATAAGATAAGATTTAACTGATTCTGCTCTTTTTTGAGATAACATTAAATTATAATTTTCACTACCATCGCTGGAAGAATATCCTTCTATATAAAGATTTATTTTAGAGTTTTCGTTTAGTATATCTTTAATTTCAATTAAAGTATTAATAGTTTTTCTACCAATTATATCAAAACTTTCAGCCATAAAATTAATATTCTCACCAAAAGAATTTAAAGTCTGAACGATCTCATTTTCAATTTTAACATTGGTATCAGGACATCCATTATTATTCTTACTTCCAGGAATATCTGGGCATAGATCATCTTCATCCAGGACACCATCATTATCTTTATCCTTTTGAGGGCAGCCTTCATTTTTAATTTCTCCAAATTCATTAGGGCATTTATCCTCAATATCTATTACTCCATCATCGTCAGAATCAGGGCATCCATTATTTTCCAATAGACCAAAATCATCAGGGCATTTATCATTATTGTTTGGTATTCCATCCTGATCATTATCAGGGCAACCTTTAGTGCTTTCTGGACCAGCTTCCTCAGGACATTCGTCTTTATTATCAGGAAGACCATCATTATCAGAATCAGGGCAACCATTAAATTCTTTTAATCCTGGCAAGTCAGGACATTGATCTTTTTTATCTGAAACTCCATCTTTATCTCTATCACCAACTCCAAAATTATATCTTAAACCTAATACATGTTGAAGATGATTATAGGTTCCACTTTCGTTATTTGATCTATATGAAGAACTAAGGTTGAATTTTAATTTTTCCCCCAACGAAATATCGAAACCTATTCCTCCTAAAATAGTTCTAGAGCTTTCCATTGAAGGAAACTGTCCTTTATCGTTATCATTATCGGAAAAATTAGTTAATCCGTATCCTGAAAACAAATATGGTATAAACTTATTTTTTCCCAAATTAAACTTAATAATTCCATCAAAAGAAGTATAATCTAGATTAACATCATTTATCGAAGAAACTCCCAATGAATACTGTGCTCCTATTGAAAACCCAAGACCCAAATATCTAGTTAAACTAATTGCAGGACCTCCAAATCCAATTTGAGAATCAATGTCTTTTTCTAAAATATTAGTGATATTGGCTCCAACAGAAAAAGACCAGGGATTATTTGATGTTTGAGCAAATGAGAAGTTTAAAATTAAAAAACTAATAAAAAATTTTAAAATAATTTTCATACTTATTTATAACTAGATTTTATAAGAAATATTGTTCAAAACTAAAAATATTAAACTTCTAGTGACCCAGGGAGGATTCGAACCCCCAACCCTCAGAGCCGAAATCTGATATTCTATCCAGTTGAACTACTGGGCCATAAAAAACTCAGGAAAGAGTTTTCTTAACTATTTCAGCTATTTTTTTGCTATCAGCTCTTCCTGCTACAATTTTATTTACGTTTCCCATTACTTTTCCCATATCTTTCATACCTTTTGCATTAAATTTTAAAATAATATCATTTATTATTTTTTCTAACTCTATGTCTTCCATTTGTTTTGGCAAAAACTCTTGAATAATTTTGAGTTGTGCTTCCTCTGAATTTGCTAAATCATTCCTTTTTTGACTTATGAAAATATTTGCACTTTCTCTTCTTTGTTTTACTAATTTTTGCAACAAATTTATTTCATCATTTTCAGTCAAATCCTTTTTTTCTGATGATTTCGTTTTTATTAAGATAATACCAGACTTAATAGATCTTAGAGTTTCTAAACGGACATTATCTTTAGCTCTCATAGCCTCTTTTATTTCATGAGAAATTTTATT
>CACEKG010000034.1 GCA_902560065.1 uncultured Bacteroidota bacterium | reverse complement strand
ACTGTTTGTAATGGTGATACACCTCAGATAATAACTAGTTTAACACCTGCTTTATCTGATGGAGCTGTTACATACAAATGGGTTTCAAGAACACGACCATCAAGTGTTGCACCTTGGGGAGCATGGGCTAATGCAGGAGGAGCTGATACGAATTTAACTTATCAGCCTGGACCATTAACTTTAGACACCGAATTTAAAAGAGGTGCAATAAGTACAGATGGGGCTTTGACTTGTTCCGTGAGCTCTACAGAAGTAAGAATACTTGTTAATCCTTTAATTAGTACAGCTATCAGTACTTCTTCTCAAACAGTTTGTTTAGGAGATGTTCCAGCACCATTATCTTTTGCTGGAGCCGCTACAGGTGCTGGTTATACAAATCAATGGTTTGAGTCAAATGATAATATAGTTTATAATCCGATTGCTGGTGCTTTTGGTACAGCTTATGCTCCTGATGCTCCAACTACTACAAAGTTTTATAAATTACAGACTACTTATAATAATGGGGCAACAACATGTACAGTAACTAGTACAGGAGATGCGGGTGTTATTGTGGTTACTGTTAGTAATTCAGCTCCTTCAGCTCCAGATATAACACCTACATCTGGGACAATTTCGAATACTTTTCAGGTTACAAGTTTAAGTTTAACTGGTACCCCAACCGCTGGAGATAAATATAATGTTATAATTAATGGAAGTATTATTACAGAAACCGCTGTTGGAGGTGATAGTGCTTTTACATTAGCACAAAGATTAGATGGTAAAATTGCATCAAATGGAGCTATTGGATCAGCTATTGCTAGTGGTGCTGGAGCTGCAGCAACAATTTCAATTACAGCAAATACAGCAGGGAGTGTTTTTACAACCAGAACATCAATCTCTCCAGGAGCTTCTTTAGGAATGGGAACACAAATTGTTACAGGAAGCAAATTAATTACTATATGTGTTGCTGATTTAGGAGTTGTTAGTTTAACGGCAACTTCTACAGTTGGAGTTGGAACTCCAACTTACGAATTTAAAATAAATGGATCTCCAGAGGCAGATGCTCCTGATGGCAGTATGTTAATTCCTTTGGGAATGGCTGACAATGTACTTGTAACAACTCGAGCTATATCTAGCACTTGTTTTACAGATTTTGCTGTTAATGTTGCAGTTAATAGAGTTACTGCAGGAAGTATTGGGACTTCTGTTTCCCAGTGTTCTAATGATGATCCAGCTGCATTTACTTCTCTTTCAGCAGCAACAGCACCAGCTGGAGCAGCTCTTTCATATCAATGGTGGGTAAGATCATCTGGTGGAACTTGGACAAATACAGGTGCCACTGGAGCTGTTTATGATGCAGGATCATTATCAGTTTCTACAACATATAAAAGAATTGCTATAAGTAATTTAAATGGTCAAGTATGTAGCATAGAAAGTAATCAAGTAACAGTAACTGTTGAACCAGCATTAGTTGCTGGGGTTGCTTCAATAACTACAGCTCAAACAACTATATGTTTAGCAGGAGACCCTGCAAACATAACAGTTATTGATGGAGGAACTGCAAGAACTCCAGCAGGACCAGGAATATCGTTTTTATGGCAGACCTCACCAAATGATTTAGATCCATGGACAGATACAGCTATTACAACAGAAGCATATGACCCAGCAGCAGGATCTCAAACAACAGATTTATATTATAGACGTGTTGTAATTAGAAGCAGTGGATTAACAGAATTATGTAGAGAAAATAGTACTTCAGTTTTTATTTCATTAAATTCTGTAACAGCAGGAACAATAACTCCAACATCTACTACAATATGTAATGGTGATATTCCAAATATTATAACAAGTGTAACACCTGCTCTAGCTGATGGTGTATTGGCATACCAGTGGGTTTCTAGATCAAGACCATCTTTAGCTGCACCTTATGGTCCATGGGCTAATGCTGGAGGAGTTGATACAAATTTAACTTATCAACCTTCCGCATTAACTTCAGACACTCAATTTATTAGAGGTGCAACAAGTACAGATGGTGCCTTGACTTGTTCTGTTAGTTCATCAATAATTACAATAAACGTTAATCCGGCGACAAATATAGCAACTGCTTCGGCAGATCAAGTAATTTGTATTGGAGAAAGTCCATCTCAGTTATCTTTTGTCGGAGCTAATACTGGCCCAGGTTATGTTAACCAGTGGTTAGAATCAAATGATAATGTCACATATACTGAAATTCCAGGAGCATTTGGAATAGCTTATTCTCCAACAGCCTTAAATGCAGCTAGGTTTTATAAATTACAAACAACTTATACTAATGGCGGAATTTCATGTACTACAACTACTACTGGATCAACGGGTATTATTTCAATTACTATAAATTTAGCTCCAAACTCTCCTAACATAACTGCTACTTCAGGGGTGGTTACAAATACAAATCAAGTTACCAGAATAAATATAAATGGTGTCCCTAATACAGGGGATTCATATTCTGTAACTTTAAATGGATTGCTTTTAACTCCTGTTATTGCTTCAGTTGGAAGTACATCACTGCAGATAGCTCAAGCTCTTGATGATATTATTCAAGCTGAAGCTGTAATTTCTACAGCCGTTGCTGGAGGAGCAGCTGCAGCAGCAAACATAGAAATAACTGCTTTGAATCCAGGTGTAACATTTACGATAAATACTTCAAGTTCAGCTGGTTCAGGAGCTACTATAGGTGAGCAAAATATTACTGGATCTAAAAAAATTACATTCTGTTTATCAGATATGGGAACAGCGAGTATAACAGCTTTAGCACTTGGTCCTGCTGGAATTGATTATGATTTATTTTTAGATGGAAATCCAGTTGCAGATACTGCTGGAAGTATATTAGTTCCTGCGGCAATGCCTGATAATTTTGTTGTAACTGCCAGAGCAACTTCAAATACTTGTTCCATAGAATTTATAGCAAATGTTAGTGTTAATAGAATTGATGGAGGTACAATAGGGTCTGATCAAACAATATGTTCTAATGAGGATTTAGCTCCTTTTACTAATATTATCTCAGCATCAGGGCCACCTGGTAGTACAGTGATCGCATACGAATGGTATATAGATAATGTTAAAGATGCTGTTAATAATTTCACAAAAATTCCAGGTGCCAATGGGGCAGTTTTAGACTATGGATCATTAACAGCTTCAGCTACATTTTATAGAGTTCCAATTATTGATTTAGGAGGTGTTTTATGTAATCCTCCCGATGCTGCTGGAAATGCTTCATTATCTACACCTAATAGAAGTAATTTAATAGAAATAACTGTATCAACAGCTTTGGTTGCGGGTGCTATTGATCAACCTGATGAAACTATATGTATGGGATTAGAGGGTGATCCAATAGCAATGACTGTTTCAGGAGGAACACCTGCAGGAGCTACAATTCGATTCCAGTGGCAAAGATCAACAGCTTCAGCTTTAGGACCCTTCACTGATATACCAGGAGTAACTTCTGCAGGATATGATCCACCCGCAAACCTAGGCACATCAACTTGGTTTAGAAGAGAAATAATACAAATAGAACCTGGTGGTGCTGAAAAGTGTAGTGCTTTTACAAACCCAAGACTTGTTGAAGTAAATACTGTAACAGGAGGAACAATTAATGGAACTCAAGATGTATGTAGCGGTGCTGCACCTACATTATTTACTAGTACTGTAGATGGAACAAGTAATACAGGTGTACCTTTTAATACTGGAGTTGTAAATTATCAATGGCAAAGAACAACAGACGGGTTTACTTGGATTACTATTGGAGGAGCAAATTCTTCTACATATCAAGCGCCAGCCCTAACTCAATCCACTCAATATAGAAGATTGGTAACTGGTACTGTATCAGGTGTTACATGTCCAACTGGATTAACAACTGTAACTTCAAATATTATCACTGTTACAAAAAGAAACAATGTGGGTCAGCCTCAATTGATAAGGGCTAATTATAGTGGAGCAAATACAGGAAACTCAGGAAATGGAATTGAAAATATTATCTCCAAAGGAGGAACTATATATAATAATACGGCTTGTGGAACTCCGCTAATTGAAAGTTTCGACCCTTGTCCAGTAGGAAATGCCACTGGTTATGAATACAGTTTTTCTCCACCAGATGCTGGATCAATTGACCCTAATACAGGAGTAGTAACTTGGACAGCTGGTTGGACAGGAGATGTAACAGTTAGAATTAGAGCAAAAGGCTGTGGAGGCGTTTCTGCATGGACAACCACTACTTTTGAAGTGGCTTCTTCTACTATTAATGCTACTGCTCCAACTATTCCTATTGCTTTTGAACAAGAACAGGTAAAAAGAGTTTATTTTGGAACTTCAACTGGGACAACTGGGGATAGATGGTCTTTATATATAGATGGAGTTGAATACACACATTATACAACTCCTGGTCAAACAAATGCTCAGGTTGGACAAGCCTTGATCACATTAGTTAATAATGCTGTTGGTGTTGCAAATCGAGTGACTGCTTCTGGGGGAGGAAACCCAATTATTTTGACGGCAGATGAGATTGGTAGAAACTTCAGTTTAGTTCTTGAACAAAATGGAGGTGCTACTGGTAATTGGTGGAAATATGATAATTGGAATAGATCTTCTGAAACTTACTGTGGTTCTTTAGCTGGTTCGGTTCCTAATTGTGAAATTACAAATACAACTCCCGATACCCAGTTTTATTCTGACTCTACAGGTTTTGCCTCAATGACTTGGGATATTGAATCTTTTCCCGCACTTGGAAGTCCAGTTGTTACAGCTGGAACCATAAATGTAGCAAATGGTACAGTAGATTGGAATCCAGGATTTTTTGGTACTGTTAATATTGGCGTGATAGCTCATGGTTGTAATGGAGTCGACTCAGCAAGACAATTCAATACTTTTGTAGTTGCTCAAAATAATGCAACTCCTGCTGATATTACTGTAGTAGCAGGATCCTCAATTCCTGTTTGTCCTGCAACTGTTAGTCAAACTACTTTCTTTGAGTCATCTGGATATGATGTCACTTGGTCATGGAATAATCGAGCAGCTGGTCAATTAAACGCATATACAGGACAAGTTACTTGGACACAAGGTTTTGCAGGAGAGGTTACGCTTACAGCAACTTCAATGAATTGTGGATTCCCGTCAGTTTCTAGAAAAATAACAATAGTTTCTAGTTCAGTTATCTCTAGAACATCAGCTGCAGGAACTGACAATTCTCAAACTATATGTAAAAATAGTCCGGAGTTAATACCAATAACATACAGCATTTTAGGTGACGCTACAACTGCGTCAATAAGTGGATTGCCAGCAGGTTTTTCCGGATCGTACTCAACAACAACTCAAGTAGATAGAGTTATATTATCTGGTATTACTAATGGAGATCAATATTCTACATCAATTAACGGTGTAACTTATTCAATAACAATTGCACCAGGAGATACATTAGCTGCTGCTACTGTTAGTTTAGCAGCTTTAATAATGGGTAATGCAGATATTGTTTCGACCACAGCTAATGTAGGAGGTAATGGTAGAATTGAAATTATTGCTGCTATTCCTAATAAATACTTTTATACTTCTGTTGATAAAACTCTTGCTGGTGGTGGTGGAGATATTACATCTCAAAATGTCACTGGTACTGGAATATTTACAATTACTGGAACTCCTTCTGTATCAGTTGGAGTAAATACAAGACACGATTATACAATAACAACTGGAGGATCAACTTGTACTCCAACAACTATTGATGGATTTTTCACTCAAAGTCCAGAATCTCAATTAATTTTAAAAGATGCTGGAACTGATAATCAGGAACTTTGTAATAATTCTCCAATAACAGAAATTAGATATAAAGTTTTAGGAACAAACGGAGCTTCAGTTTCTCCACTAATTAATTTTGACGGTTTACCTCCTGGCATGACTCCAGGACTTAATACTGCAGTTACAGCAAAAAATCAAAGGGAAAAAGTAACTATAACAGGTACAACTGGAACATCATCATATAGTATTACGATAAATGGAATAACAACATCAACTATTGCTGTTTTTGCAAATGATGCAGCAGCAGCTGCTGGTTTAGAAACATTAATTGATGGAGATCCAGTTTTATCGACACTAGTAACTACAGATGATTCAGCTGCAGATGGAACATTGACTATTACTGCAATTGCTGCAGGCCTTCAATTTGATATTTCTGCAAGTAAAATATCTGGTACAGGAGCAATTACAACTTCTAATGAAGAAGGTATTTCAGAAATTAGAATTTTTGGAACCCCTAATATTACACAAAACTCTCAGGTTCAATACATTTATACTGTAACAACAAATGCAAATCCTGCAGGCTGTACGCCTGTAGCAACAGCAACAGGAACTTTAAAAATTGCTCCATTAGAGACAGTAACTTATGATAATACAATTAATTTAGCATTATATCCTGGAGCTCAAACCCAAACATTATGTCCTGGATCATCATTAGAAGGTATAAGTTATAAAATAGGAGGTGCTGTTGGATCTGTAAATGTGACAGGTCTTCCACCAGGAGTGTCCTCAACACATAGTGTTACAACACAAACTGAACAATTTACTTTTGCAACTGTTACCCCTACTGACATAGTTACAATTATATTAAATGGAGTTTCTTATACAAGAAATGTTACAGTTACAGATAACGTACAATCTGTGGCCGTTGCAATTTCTACTTTAATTGATAATGATACTAATGCTGTAGTTTCAACAGCAACTCCTGGAGGTGGAGTTATCAGATTTACTGCTGATGTTCCTGGAGTACCATTTACCACAACTGCATTAATAGCTAATTTATCAGCTACACCGTCTGCTACTGCAACTTTTGCCTCTACTGTTTCAAATGTAAACAATGTAGTCATAGAGGGTATACCAGATAATACTGCAGTTATTAATAAAGCATATAACTATACAATTAGTACACCTGGTGCT
>CACEKG010000033.1 GCA_902560065.1 uncultured Bacteroidota bacterium | reverse complement strand
CCCTTTATGGAGATGAATGGGAAAAATTAATAGCTAAATCTAAATTTGCTCATCAAACATTTAAAAACTTTAGTAAGAAAAGAAAAGGTCATATTGGGCTACAAGATCATGGTAATGTAGTTTCTTATAGAAATATTAAAATTAAAAGACTTTAATATCCATGTTAGTGTCAATGACCGGTTATGGAAAAACTCAAGTTCAGATAAATAATAAAATCATTGATATTGAAATCCGATCTTTAAATAGTAAAAATTTAGACATCAATATTAAATTGGGTCATGATTTTAAATTTTTAGAGTCTGAATTTAGAAGATTGATATCCTCAAAAATAAAAAGAGGAAAGATTGATTTAAATATAAATTATGAAAATTCAAAAGCTACTATACAACCAAAAATAGACATTGATATTGTTAAAAATTATTTAAGTCAACTCAAAAAAATAGATTCTAATAATAAAGATCTTCTATCTATTGCTATTAAACTTCCTGAAGTTATAAATTCAGAGATCACAAAAATAAGTGATAAAGAAAAAAAAGAATTGTTGTTAAAGTTGCAAGAAGTAATTAATGAATTATATATCTATCAATTAAATGAAGGTAGAGTCTTAGAAAAAGAATTTAATAAAAGAATTAATGCTTTAATTCAATTATTAAAAAATATAAAAAAAATCGACCCTTTAAGAATTAAGAATATTAGAAATAAAATTAAGGATAGTTTTAATAAGATTAATCTATCTGTAGACCAAAATAGATTTGAACAGGAATTGATTTACTATTTAGAAAAAAATGACATTACTGAAGAAAGAATTCGTTTAGAAAATAATTTAAACTTCTTTTTAGAAGAACTAAAGAAAAACCCTTCAAGTGGAAAAAAACTTGGATTTATTTGTCAAGAAATCGGTCGTGAAATAAATACTATAGGTTCTAAAGCAAATGATGCTAATTTGCAAAAGACAGTTATTGAAATGAAGGATGAACTTGAAAAAATAAAAGAACAACTTTTTAATATATCATAATTGAAAACTGGAAAAATCATAATATTTTCAGGCCCTTCTGGAAGTGGTAAAACTACTATAGTTAAACATTTATTAAAAAAAGAGAATCTTTCTCTAGCTTTCTCAATATCTGCTACTTCAAGATTGCCAAGAAAAGGAGAGACTAATGGAAAAGACTATTTTTTTTTAAAAGAAAAAGATTTTATTGAAAAAGTTAAAAATGATGAATTTATAGAGCATGAAGAAGTTTATCCTGGTTCTTTTTATGGAACACTTAAAAGCGAAATTAATCGAATTTGGGGACTAGGAAAGAATATTATTTTTGATATAGATGTTATTGGAGGTCTTAACATTAAAAAAAAATATCCTGATAAAACTTTATCAATTTTCATAAAAACTCCGGATATTAATGATATTAAGAAAAGATTAATTAAAAGAAACTTAGATTCAAAAAAAATGCTTAAAATCAGAGTTAATAAAATTCATGAAGAAATAAAATTAGCTGAAAAATTCGATATAAGTCTTTTAAACAATGATCTAGATAAAGCAAAAAATAAAGCTGAGAAATTAGTTGAGAATTTTATTAATAATTGAAAAAAATCGGATGTTTTTTTGGAACTTTTGACCCTATTCATAACGGACATATAAAGCTTATAGATTTTTTTGTTAATGAAACTGATTTAGATGAAGTTTTGATAATTATTACACCTTTAAATCCGCTAAAATCAAAATCTATAACAACTAAAGAAGATCGTCTCAAAATGACTGAAATATCTTTATTAAATAAAAAAAATATTAAGATTTCTAAAATTGAATTTTTAATGAATAAACCAAATTATACTATTAATACAATAAATGAATTATCAAGATTAAACCCTGAAAATAAATTTGTATTAATAATCGGTGAAGATAACTTGACTAGATTTAATGAATGGAAATATCATGAAAAAATTCTTGAGTCTTATAGTTTATATGTTTATCCAAGAAAAACTGATTTTTCTATTCCAAAAGAATTTTTAAATAACCCTAATATTAAACTTTTTAATGCCCCGCTATTTAAAATCTCCAGTAGCCAAATAAGAAAAAACATAGAAGAAAATATGGATGTTATTGATCTAATCCATCCCAAAGTTTATAAATATATTAAAGAAAATAAAATTTATATTTTATAACCTATTACTTTGAAATTATATTGCTTAATTTCTTAGTTAATGCTATTCTACTATAGTTTTCAATATTTGGAAATGAATTATTTAAAGGTTTATTTTTTATAAAAGAATCTATAACCATTTTGAGATAAAATCTCATTTCTTTTAAATCATTATCAGAAAATGTTTTAGCACAACTACCCTTTGATAAAAATCTTGATAAATAATTATTACTATTTCCTATTGAAAGTATTGGAATCCCTGTTGCGATATATTCCAGAATTTTTCCTGGAATCATTTTATCATTGCTGTCAGAATTATAAGTAAAATTTAAAAGTAAATTAGCCTTTTTAATTAACTTAATTGATTTAAAATGAGGAAGATATCCATTATTCTCATATGTAATCTTATCAGTATTTTCTTTAATAAATAAATCTACATCCTCTGAAACTTGACCCGCCAAAGAAACCTTTAATTTTAATTTTGGATAATATGATTTTAAATCTTTTAATATTAAAAAAAAGGGCTTAAATGAATGATTATTAGTTAATAAGCCTGAATAAACTATATGAAAAGTTGAATTCAATTTTTGATCAACATTATTAATTAAATCTGAATCATATCCGTTAGGAATAGCAAAAAGTTTTTTTTGAGAAATATTAGCTTTCTGAATTAATTCATCATGAAATAATTCTCCAATAGTTGTAATTATTTTATCTGCCTTTCTCAATACATTTTTTTCAAAATTTTCATCTCTTTTCTGAGCAAACCTTGTTCTATACATTTCTTTTATATAGAACATACTTGTCCATGGGTCTCTAAAATCAGCAATCCATTTTACAGAAAACTCTTTTTTCAATTTTAGTCCAATAAGGTGAGATGAATGAGGTGGGCCAGTAGTAACAATATATTTAATACCCTCTTTTTTTATTATTTCTCTTCCCTTATTCAATGCATAACTAACCCATCCTATTCTAGCATCAGGAATAAAAAAATTTCCTCTTACAAATGCTGCAAAATAATGAAAAAAATTTTTTTTTAAAACCTCTCCTTTTTGAATTCCTTCTTTAGAATTTCCATAAAATATTTTTGAATACAATTTTAAAGGTTCTAAAGTGTCAGTCTTATAAACAATCAAATTATTAATATAACTTTCCAAAGAATTATCAAAAACAGGATATGATGCCTTTGATTTTTTTACAGTTATTACAATTGGCTCCCATCCCAAATTTTTTAAAAATTTTGAAAAATATAGCCAACGTTGAACACCAGATCCACCAGATGGAGGCCAATAATAAGTAAATATTAAAATTTTCCTTTTATACAACTTTAATTAGTTTTTGGTCTTTTCCATATTGGAACAGAAGAACAGGCTTCACCATAAAAAAGACTTCTGGAAACAGTTTTTAATAAAATTATTAATTGAACATAGGCATTCTCTGGAATAGAATTATCAGAGCACCCTTTTATAATAACGGGTTTATCTATGTATGGTTTTATGTCTAAAGTCTTAATAACTTCCTCAATAATAATGTTTTCTAATTCCTTTAAACTACCATGAATAATTTTTTTTGCATAGGGCTCTAAATTTGAAGCGACTAATAAAGATGCCCAAGAAGGTAAAATAGCATTAGTTGAGCAACCAATTGCAACATATTTGTCTTTAAACGAAATCCATTTATGAGATTCTATCTTTTTTCTAAATTCTTTCTCACGAAGAACTAAACCATTATCTAACCAATGTGATATGTCAATAAATTCTCTATTACCCTTTGGATAAAATTTTTCTAAATCTATTGTTTTTATAGAACTCTCTGAAACTCGATTTTTAATTTCACTTGACATAAACTATAACATTCCTAATTCAAGTTTTGCTTCTTCACTAATTAGATCTTGAGTCCAAGGAGGATCAAAAGTTATTTCAACTTGAACATCTTTAATCTCATCTAATGACTTAACTTTCTCTTCTACCTCAACAGGTAAAGTTTCAGCTACTGGACAATTAGGGCTAGTTAAAGTCATCAATATTTTTACATCATTATCCTCATTTATAAACACATCATAGATTAAACCTAATTCATATATATCGACTGGTATTTCGGGATCAAAAATTGTCTTTAAAACACCAACTATTTTTTTACCTAAACTATTTGCTTCTTCTGTAGTACTTTTCATTATTAATTTATTTTATTTTTAAATGCTAAAGCATAAATTTTAATTTGCTTTATCATAGAAACTAAACCATTAGCCCTTGTAGGAGATAAATGTTCCTTTAATCCTATTTCATCTATAAATTTTGTGTCCGATTCTAAAATATTTTTTGGATTTTGATTTGAAAATACTCTAATAAGTATAGCTATAATACCTTTAGTAATAATAGCATCACTATCTGCGTAAAATAAAACATTATTATTTTTTAATTCAGCATGCATCCAAACTTTACTTTGGCATCCATTTATTAAATTATCGTCTGTTTTAAATTTAGGATCAATTAATGGAATGGACTTACCTAATTCAATTATATACTCATATTTTTCCATCCAATCTTCAAATAAAGAAAACTCAGAAATTATATCACTCTTAATAGTTTCAATGCTTATCATAATTAAAATTAATAATTATTGTAACATCATTATGGCTTTCTTTAAGCCTTTAATCATCAAGTCAATTTCTTCAATTGTATTATAAAATGAAAAAGAAGCTCTTACTGTTCCTGGAATTTTATAAAAATCCATTATTGGTTGAGCACAATGATGTCCTGTTCTTACTGCAATTCCCATTTTATCTAAAATACTTCCAATATCATAAGGATGGATCCCTTTAATATTAAATGATACGATAGGAGTTTTATTTATTGAGTCACCATATATTTCGACTCCTTCAATTTTTCTTATTTGATCTTGAGCATAATTAAGTAACTCTTTTTCGTAGTTAAAGATATTATCAAACCCAATATTATTCATATAATTTATTGCTGTACCAAAAGCAATTACTCCAGATATATTGGGAGTTCCTGCTTCAAACTTGTGGGGTAAATCAGCATAAGTAGTTTTTTCAAAAGTAACATCAGAAATCATTTCTCCTCCACCTTGATAAGGTGGCAGTTTATTTAATAAACTTTTTTTACCATAAAGAATACCTATTCCAGTTGGTCCACACATCTTATGAGCTGAAGTGACATAATAATCTATATCCAATTTCTGTAAATCAGTCTTTATATGTGGTGATGCCTGAGTTCCATCTATTAATACTTTGGCTCCAATTGAATGGGCCTTTTTAATTATATAATCAATTGGATTAATTGTTCCTATTGCATTTGAAACATGATTTAAAAAAACCAACTTAGACTTTGAGGTTAATAATTTTTCAAATTCATCCATTTCTAAGTCTCCTTTAATTGACATTGGAATAACTTTTAATTTTGCTCCTGTTAATTGGCAAAGCATTTGCCAAGGGACTATATTTGAATGATGTTCCATCTCTGAAACTAGAAGTTCATCATTTTCATTTAAAATTTTTGAATATCCTGAAGAAACAATGTTAATACCATGAGTTGCTCCTGATGTAAAAATTATTTCACATGTTTCTTTTGAATTAAAATGATTTTTAATTGTCTTTCTTGAATTTTCAAAAGCATCTGTTGCTTCCTGACTTAAAGAATGTACACCTCTATGTATATTAGCGTTATATTTTTTATAATATTCTGAAATTACATCAATTACTTTAATCGGTGTTTGTGATGTAGCTGCATTATCAAAATAAATAATTTTATTTCCATTAACTTTTCGAGATAAAATTGGAAAATCTTCACGAACTTTATTTACATCAAAACTTTTATAATTCAAAACCTAAATTAACTCCTAATTTATTAGCAATTTGCTTGTTTATTCTCTTTTTTAATGATGGTAATTTTACACTTTCTAAAACATTATTTGCAAAGGCATAAGTTAAAAGTCCCTTTGCTTCTTTTTTTGGAATACCTCTTGAACGCAAATAAAAAAGAGCCTCTTTATCTAATTGACCAACAGTACAACCATGAGAACATTTGACATCGTCAGCAAAAATTTCTAACTGAGGTTTTGTGTTAACGGTTGATTTGTCATCTAAAAGAATATTATTATTTTGCTGGAAAGCATTAATTTTTTGAGCATTTTTATCTACTATTATTTTACCATTAAATACCCCCTCAGATTTTTCTGAAAACACACCTTTATAGTCTTGATGACTTTCACAATTCGGTTTTTGATGATGAACTAAAGTAGAATGATCTACATGCTCATCTCCACTTAAAATTGTAATTCCTTTCAAAACTGAAGTAATGTTTTCTCCTTTCTGAAAATAATTTAAGTTGTTTCGAATCAATTTTCCTCCCAAAGAAAAAGTATGTAAACTAACAAAACTGTTTTTTTGCTGAACTATATAAGTATTATCAACAAGTGAAGAGGACATTAAATCATTTTGTAACTTATAATAATCAACTTTTGAATTTTCTTGAGCATATAATTCTGTAACCGAATTGGTTACAACAGGATGTTCTTTTAAGCTTTGATGTCTCTCTAAAATTTGAACTTCAGCTCCTTTCTCAACAACTATTAAATTTCTAGGTTGTAGCCATAATGATTTTTCATTTCCAGAAGCAAAATGAATTAATTCAATTGGTTTTTCTGCAAAAACATTTTTTGGCACATAAATAAAGGCACCTTCCAAAGCATATGAAGTATTTAATGCTGAAAGACTGTCTTCTTTGTAAACACTTTTATTAAAATAATTCTTAATTAAGTCTCTAAATTTTGGTTTAGACAATGCTGCAGACATTAGACATACATCTAATCCATCATGAGTTGTATCAGACAAAAAAGGGCTATATACTCCATCAATAAAAATGACTTTATATGTGTCTGTATCATAAAGAAAATATTTTTTGACTTGTCTTAGTTCAATTGTTTTTTCTGATTTTGGGAACAAAGCATAATCTTCTTTTACAATTGAATTCAATGAAGTATACTTCCATGATTCATCTTTTCTTGTAGGAAAACCTTTTTTTTCAAAAACTTTTAAAGCATCCGTTCTTATTTTATGAAAAGAATCT
>CACEKG010000032.1 GCA_902560065.1 uncultured Bacteroidota bacterium | reverse complement strand
CTGATTACGTAGGTGCTTTTGGCTTCATTATGCTAAGAGTTGTTGGAGCTTCTATTCTTTTTTGGATTGTAAGTCTATTTTTACCTAATGAAAAAATTGACAAAAAAGATTATTCTAGAATTATTGGAGTTGCTTTTTTAGGCATGTGTATTAACATGTTAATGTTTTTTAAGGGTTTAGAACTTTCAACTCCAATAAACAGCGGAGTTATTGTAACTCTTACCCCAATAATAATTCTAATTTTATCTGCAATTTTTTTAAATGAAAGTTTAAATTTTCCTAAAATTTCTGGAATTATAATAGGATTCACAGGAGCTGTAATTTTAATAATATATGGTAATCAATCAATTGTAATAAATGCCCCAAATATCCCCCTTGGAAATATTTTATTATTAGGGAATTCTATAAGCTATGGTGCTTATTTAGTTTTTGTTAAAAAGTTAACTGAAAAGTATCAAACCGTTACCATAATGAAATGGATGTTCTTAGTAGGTTCTTTCATGACTTTTCCAGTCACATACCCAGATTTTATTGAAATCTCATGGAACAATATGCCTTTTTTTGCTCTTTGGAGAATTGGGTTTGTTGTAATTTGTACTACTTTCTTAACATATTTTTTAAACGTCTATGCTCTTAAAACATTAGCGCCAACAACTATTGGAGCCTTTGCATACCTTCAACCAATAATTACTATTATTTATGCAGTTTTAACAGGAAATGATACTCTTGATTGGGTGAAAATTATTGCCTGTATTCTTGTTTTTTTTGGGGTTTATTTAGTTTCATTTAAAAGAAAAATAATTAAAGCATAATTTTTTTTAAATTAATCTATGATATACTTTTGCCAAGTGAAAAAAAAATTCTTTGTCAATATTTATAAAAAATTGAACATGAAAAATATTATTGTTTTTTCAATATTTAAGAAAATTGTTATTTTTTTAATTTTAATTTCAATTAGCTCATGTGGCAATAATGAAGCCCAAAAAAAAGAAAAATTTCAATATAAAAGAACTAAAACAGAACAGTCGAAGCAATCAAAATCTAATCCCTCTTCTTCAGAAAAAGAAATTGCGATTATTATAAACTCCGATGATTTTTCTATGAAATTTGACAAAAAAGAAATCATTGCTTTTAGCGGGCAAAAAATAACCTTAACTCTAAATCATACTGGTAAATTAGATAAGCTAGTTATGGGGCATAATTTTGTTTTACTTAAAAAAGGAGTTAACTCAAATGAATTTGGAATTAAAGCATCTTCTGAAAAGGAAAACGAATATATTCCTGATGGAGGGAATCAAGTTATAGTTCACACAAAACTTATTGGAGGAGGTGAAAGCGATACAATATCTTTTGATGCTCCAGAAAAAGGAACTTATGAATTCATATGCTCATTTCCAGGACACTATATGTCCATGAAAGGGAAGTTGATAATTAAATAATTATTGCCCAGTACCAGACCAAACTTTACCACCACTAGCTTCATTAAGATCAATGCATCCTATTTGTTTGCCAGGAACAGGGTTATAAGACATAAGCTTTTCTCCCACATATTCATTTATTTTATATGCTCCGACTGTTAACTTTCTGATGTCTTTAATTGCTATAGTTATTTTATCATTATTATCCTCAGAAATAAAAACTTTTCTTAATTGATCTTCCCAATCTTTGTAAGAGATTTTATTAATTTTCTCTTTTTTAGTTTCTGACTTTACTAGATCAATAAATTTATTTAACCCTTCGTTTAAAACTCCTTTGTTGCTAATATTATCGTCATCTATTACATTATAAATATAAGCATCAATAAATTCCGGCAGCTTAAGAGAAATTGCACCAGGAGTTTCAGTCTCAGGAATTATTATTTCCATCAATTTAGAGACAACTGAAAATTGTTCTTTATTGAAAAAACCTAAATTTATTGATGAACTATTTTGACAGCTCTGAAACAGGTTTAAAATACTTGGAGTTAGACTAATAGTCCCTATACCCTTTCCAATATTCTTTAAAGCTTTTCTTCTATCCATGGAATTTATAGGTTCATTTTTTTTAATTCACTAACTGCATGATTAGCAGCCCTAGCAGTAAGAGCCATATAAGTTATTGAAGGGTTTGTACAACCTCCTGATGTCATACAAGCTCCATCAGTAACGTAAACATTTGGGACATCATGTATCTCATTATATTTTCCTAAAACTGATGTTTTTGGATTTTTTCCCATTCGAGCAGTACCCATTTCATGAATTCCAAGACCTAAAGCATATCTTTCTTCCCAACTTTTTACATTATTAAATCCGGCATTTTCTAACATTTCAACTGCCTGTTCTTTCATGTCTTTTCGCATATTAATTTCATTTTCCCGGATTGAAGCATCAAATGTAATTGTTGGTAACCCCCATTTATCTTTCTTATTGTAATCTAAAGTCATTTTATTATCATGATATGGTAATATTTCTCCAAATCCACTTAAGCTAATACCCCATTGCCCAGGCTCTAGAATTGCTTTTTTAAAATCTTTTCCATAAGCCATCTCCTTTGTATATTCAGTCCAAGCATCTCTGCTACCACCTCCTTGAAAACCATAACCTCTTATAAAATCTTTTTGGTTTGTTTTTCCACCTAAATTTCTAAATCTTGGCAAATAAAGTCCATTTGGTCTGTTTCCAATATAATATTTATCTTCAAATAAATCTGTTGTAGCCTCTGCTCCTATTTTAAAATGATGATCCATCAAATTATGACCTAATTCTCCAGAATCATTTCCCATCCCATTTGGAAAACGGTTTGACTTTGATTGCATTAATATAGATGTAGAAGGAATTGCAGATGCACAAAGAAATATGACCTTTGAAAAATAGTCATAAGTTTTTTTGGTTTCAGAATCAATAATTCTAACTCCTGTTGCTCTTTGCTTATTCGGATCATATATTACTTCATAAACTACAGAATTAGGCCTTAGTGTCATGTTTCCAGTTAATTCAGCCGCTGGAAGTGTTGAAGAATTAGAACTAAAATATGCTCCATAAGGGCATCCCCTTCTACATCTATTTCTGTATTGACAACTAACTCTTCCCAATCCTGGTTTTGTGCCTTCTGTAATATGAGCGACTCTTCCTATAGTTAAGATTCTATCTTTATAATTTTTGGCAATTGATTTTTTTAAATGTTCTTCCACGCAATACATTTCCATTGATTTTAGAAACTCCCCATCAGGTAATTGAGGTAACCCAAGTTTTTCACCACTAACACCAATATATTGCTCTACATAACTATACCAGGGGGCTATATCTTTATACCTAATTGGCCAATCCACAGCTATTCCATCTTTTATGTTTGCTTCAAAATCAAAATTACTCAAACGATAAACCTGTCTTCCCCAAGTTAAAGATCTACCTCCAACATGATAACCTCTTATCCAATCAAAAGGTTTTGTTTCATTATATGGATGTAGATTATCATCCACAAAAAGATGCTTTGTTGATTCTTTATTAACATAATTAGTTCTACTTTGTTTAGGTTGGTTTTTTCTTATTTCATTAGTTATTACATCCCCATGAGGATAATCCCAATGATCATTAAACATATTAGTATAATCTTCAACATGTTTAATCATAGGGCCCCTTTCTAAAACCAAAGTTTTTAGCCCTTTTTCACAAAGTTCTTTAGCTGCCCAACCTCCACTTATTCCTGTTCCAACAACAATGGCATCGTATTTATTATTCATCAAATAAAATCTTAAAAACCTTTACATCTTGAACCAAATATAGAAAATATATACAGATGAAAAAATATTGATTATTTTAGAAAAATTTATAAAATCTATTTATGATGAAACAAACAAAATTTATTACAAAAATAATTGGTTTAGGTCTTTGTGTTATTTTTTTAAGTAACCTTAGCTGCAATGATCCAAAAGCTAAATCAAATAGTACTTCAGAAATATCTCCTCTCTTTTTTAAATTATCTCTTGCTCAATGGTCCATTCACAGAATGATTAGAGAAAATAACTATGACCCATACAAATTTGCTTCTTTTGCAAAAGAATTAGGGTTTGATGGTATTGAATACGTAAATGCTTTATATGATGATGTAATGAAAAGTGATGATAAAAAGAGTGCTATTGAAGTCTTTATTGAGAAAAGTAAATCTCTTGCTGATGAAAATAAAATTAAAAATGTTTTAATAATGATTGATGGTGAAGGAGATCTATCTTCCTCTGATCCCATAAAAAGAAATGAAGCCATTGAAAATCACAAACTATGGATTTATGCAGCTTCAAAAATAGGCTGTAGTTCAGTTAGGCTAAATTTGTATGGTGAAAAAGACCCTGATAAATGGATTTCTAATTCAATTAATAGTTTAACTGCATTATCAACTTATGCTAAAGAATATAATATAAATGTAATAGTAGAAAATCATGGAAGAATTACTTCTAATATACCTCTATTAATGCAAGTTATTAATGGAGTAAATATGGATAATTGTGGTACTCTTCCAGATTTTGGAAACTTTTGTATAAGTGATGAAGGTTACGGTTCTATTTTTGATGGAAGTTGCAAAGAAGCTTATGATATATATAAAGGGATATCAGAAATGATGCCTAGAGCTTTTGGCGTTAGTGCAAAGTCTTATGATTTTAATTCTGAAGGATTTGAAACTAGCATTGATTATAATAGAATGTTAAAAATTGTAAAAGATCAAAATTACAAAGGGTTTATTGGTGTTGAATATGAAGGTAATAGACTTTCTGAAATAGAAGGAATAAAAGCAACAAAAGATCTTTTGGTGAAAATTGGAAATGAAATGTAAATTTTATATCCGATGAGCTTTAAAGTTTCTGTGCAATTATCATTATTAATGTTTTTCCAATTTTTTATTTGGGGAGCTTGGTTTGTGACTATGGGAACTTTTCTTTCTCAAGAATTTAATTCTTCTGGAAGTGAACTTTCACTTGCATATGAAACTCAATCAATTGGAGCAATTATTGCTCCTTTTATAATTGGACTTATTGCTGATAAATATTTTGCAGCTCAAAAAGTATTAGGAACAATTCATCTATTTGGTGCCTTTTTATTATACAATGCAGGTATTTCAGAAAATTTTTCTTTTTTCTATCCATATATTTTAATATACATGTTACTTTATATGCCAACATTGGCTTTAGCAAATTCTGTTGCTTTTAGACAAATGAAAGATCCTTCAAAAGAATTTGCTCCTATAAGAATTTTTGGAAGTATTGGTTGGATAATAGCAGGTCTTTTGATTGGATATTTTTCATGGGAAAGTTTAAATACTTTAAAAAATACATTTTATATGTCGTCTTTTATTTCTTTAATTTTAGGAGTATATAGTTTTACACTTCCTAATACTCCTCCTATAATTGAAAAAAATAAAAATAAAACTATCAGTGAAATTATAGGATTAGATGCATTGAAACTTTTAAATGATAAAGCTTATCTAGTTTTTTTCATTGCTTCTATTTTAATATGTATTCCTCTTGCATTTTATTATCAACATGCAAATCAATTTTTAAATGAAATTGGAATGGAAGCTGCTGCGGCTAAAATGACTCTTGGTCAAATTTCTGAAGTCCTATTTTTGTCTCTTTTACCTTTTTTTATTAAAAGATTTGGATTTAAATCAACTTTAATTGTTGGTATTTTAGCATGGGGGTTACGTTATTTACTTTTTTCACTAGGAGCTGATGGTATAAATAGCTGGATGTTAATTTTAGGAATTGTATTACATGGTATTTGCTATGATTTTTTCTTTGTTTCTGGTCAAATTTATACTAATCTAAAATGTAAACCCGAATATAAAAGTTCTGCTCAAGGTTTAATAACTCTTGCCACTTATGGCTTAGGTATGCTAATTGGCTTTAGAATAGCTGGATATCTAACTGATTTATATGTTATAACTGATGGTCATGATTGGGAAAAAATATGGATTCAACCTTCAATTTTTTCGTTTGTTATTTTAATCTTATTTATATTCACATTTAGAAATGAACAAATCGAAACAAAAAATTTATGAATAAAATTAAACTTGGTATAATTGGTGGAGGTGGAGATTCTTTAATAGGTATTCTTCACAGAGTTGCATCAAATATGTATGATAAATATGAAATTGTTGGAGGTGTATTTAACCCTGACTATGATGAAAATATAAATTTTGCAAAAGAAATTGGTTTAAAAACTGATAGAATCTATAAAGATTTTGATGAATTTATTGATAAAGAATCAAGTCTTCCGCAAAAAGATCGTGTTGAGGTAGTCTCTGTCTTAACACCAAATTTTTTACATTATCCAATGTCTAAAAAACTTTTAGAAAATGGATTTAACGTTATTTGTGAGAAACCATTGACCACAACTTTAGAGGAAGCTGAAGAATTATATTCTCTTCAAAAGAAAAATAATTTAATTTTTGCTGTTACTTATACTTATACTGGCTATCCAATGGTTAGACATATGAAAAAGTTAATTTCTGATGGTGTTATTGGTGAAATTCAAAAAGTAGATATTCAATATTATCAGGGATGGATTAACTCATTTATACATGATAAAGATAAGAGAAAAACTGTATGGCGCCTTGATCCTGAAAAAGCTGGAATTAGTTCTTGTATCGGAGATATCGGAACTCATGCATTTAACATGGTAGAATATGTAACTGGGATGGAAGTTAAACAGCTCCTTGCCGATTTAAATATGTTGTATGAAGATAATAGTTTAGATATCGATGGAACAATTTTGGTCAGATTCTCAAATAAACTAAAAGGAGTTTTAAGAGCGAGTCAAATAGCTACTGGGGAAGAAAATAATTTAACTGTTGCGATTTATGGAAGAAATGGAGCTTTCAAATGGGAACAAGAAAATCCAAATTATTTATATCATCTAAAAGATGATGAGCCCAGAAGACTTATTAAACCTGGAAATCCTTATATTTCAGATTTTGCCAACGATGGCACTAAACTCCCTGCAGGTCACCCTGAGGGAATTTTTGATGCAATGGGAAATATTTATAAAGGGGTTGCAAAAGAAATAAGAAATGAAAAATCCTACGGCTCAGAATATCCAACATTGTACGAAGGATTAAAGGGCATGAAATTTATAGAAAAAGTAGTTGAATCTCACAAAAAAGGAAATATATGGTTAAGCATGGACAATCAATGAAAACAATTAAAGGCCCTGCAATATTTTTAGCTCAATTTGTTGATAAAAAACCTCCTTTTAATACTTTGGAAGGAATGTGTAAATGGGCTTCAGAATTAGGGTATAAAGGAATTCAAATTCCTACTTGGGAAAGTTTTTTAATCGATTTAGATAAAGCATCTGAAAGTCAAACATATTGTGATGAACTCAAAGGTAAAATTAACTCCTATGGTCTTGAAATTACTGAACTTTCGACTCATCTTCAGGGACAACTAGTTGCTGTTCACCCTGCATACGATTTAATGTTTGATAACTTTGCTCCTGATCAATTTAAAAATAACCCTAAGGCAAGAACAAATTGGGCAATAGATACTGTAAAAAAAGCTGCTTTAGCAAGTAGGCGCCTTGGTTTAAAATCCCATGCTACTTTTTCTGGAGCATTGTTATGGCATACTTGGCATCCATGGCCACAAAGACCTGAGGGTTTATTAGAACTTGGTTTTTCAGAATTAGCAAAAAGATGGAAACCTATTTTAGATTTTTATGATGAAAATGGAGTTGATGTGTGTTATGAAATTCATCCAGGTGAAGATTTGCACGATGGAGTAACTTTTGAGAGATTTTTAAAAGCTACTGGTAACCATAAGAGAGTTAATATTTTATACGATCCAAGTCATTTTGTTCTTCAGCAACTAGATTATCTTGAGTACATAGATCATTATCACAGTTTCATAAAATCATTCCATGTTAAAGACTCAGAGTTTAAACCTAATGGTAAAAAAGGAGCTTTCGGAGGTTATGGAGATTGGATTGATAGAGCTGGCAGATATCGTTCTCCTGGTGATGGTCAAATAGATTTTAAAACTATTTTTACTAAGCTAACTGAGTATGGATGTGATGTTTGGGCAGTAATGGAATGGGAATGCTGTATTAAAAGTCCTGAGCAAGGTGCAAAAGAAGGTGCTCCATTTATTCAAAAACATATCATTGAAGCAACTCAAAAAAGTTTTGATGATTTTGCTGGTGGTGATATTGATAAAAATAAATTAAAGAAAATTTTAGGAATATGATAAATTATAGGAACATAATAGATTACAGAATTTTATTTGTTGGATTACTTTTATTTTTTTCTACAAATTCTTATTCTCAAAAATCAGTAACAAATGATGATTGGGAAATATTATTTGATGGAAATTCATTTAATGGTTGGCATCGATTTAATCATGATACAGTTGGTAATGTTTGGATCATAAAGGATGGGACTATGCAAATGGATCCTTCTAAAAGAGAAAGAAGAGACAGAAAAAGTCATGATATCCTTACCGATAAAGAATATACTAATTTTGTTTTATCACTTGAATGGAAAATCTCTGAAAAAGGAAATAGTGGAATTTTATGGGGAATTCAAGAAGGTAAAAAACACAAAGCCCCATATAGAACTGGCCCTGAAATACAAATAATTGACAATGAAGGTCATCCTGACGCAAAAGTAAGACCTGCTTTTCAT
>CACEKG010000031.1 GCA_902560065.1 uncultured Bacteroidota bacterium | reverse complement strand
CCAATTGATTTCCATTTAATCTGATTTTTTTTAACTATTTCCAATTTTTCATGCCAATCATCACTATTTATAATAAATTTTATTTCATTTATAAGATCCTTTTTTTGAGAAACTTTAATTTTGTAATCTTCCTTTTGATTTTTGTAAAAATCATTTTTTGAATTCATGAATATTTTACTCTGATCTCTAAATTTTTTCCATAAAAATTTACCATCTTTATTAGGTATATATCCAATAGCTTTAAAGTCTTCTCTTAATTTTTGAAAACTAGTTATTTTTTTTTGCCAATCTCTATGATTATTTGGGAGTTGTTCTAAAGACAAATTCATTTTTTTTAAAATCTCCTCTTTAAATTTTATATTTTCTTTAATTGTTTTAATTGCATTCTTTTGAAACTCTTTTCTATTTTTTTGAATTTCTTTTGTAGCCAATTGAAATCTTTTCCATAGTGATTCTCTATGTTTTTTTTCTACAGGACCAAGTTCATTCTTCCATTTTTTGTGAAGTATATTGATATTCCTTGTAGCTTTAATTATATCTTTTTCATTCGTAAGTAATTCAGCATTTTCAATAATTTTTAATTTTTCTTTATAATTATTTTTATAATCAACTTCTCTAAATTTTCTATTCAGATGAAGTAAATCATAGAATCTTTCAACGTGATGTTTAAATGTTTGCCATAAATTTTGATCTTTTGATCTTGGAACAGGTCCAGTATTATGCCAGTTTTCTTTATTAATTTTAAAATCTTTATATTTTTTCTCAAAATCACCAGTGTTTTTATCTATTAATTTTTTAATGTTTTCAATTATTTCATGTTTTTTTTCTAAATTTTTATTTTGAGTAACTTCTAAATCTTTAAAATATTTTTTTCTTTTGTTTCTATATTCAAAAATTATTTTATCAAATTGAATTTTGGATTCAGATTTGTATATAAATTTTTTGTCATCAGAATTTTCAACAAAGAATTTTTTTTCAGCTTTTTTTAATTTATTATTAAATTTTTCTTTAAATATTTTAATTAAATCCTGTATTTCACGATTTTTATTAAACCAATTAGAGGATTCAATAATGTCTTCAAGTACAAGAATAATTTTTTCTAAATTTAATTTTTTATACTTCAATAAATTATTTTCTGTAAAAATTTGTTCTGTATTAGATGATTCCTGTGCAGGAGATTTCTTTGCAGGGGATTTCTTTGCAGGGGATTTCTTTGCAGGAGATTTCTTTGCAGGTGCTTTCTTTCTAGTAACCTTTTCTAAAATAGATTTTTCTATTAGATCTATTATAGAATCTTTTTTCAAATTAGAAACTCCTTTTATTCCAATTTCTTTAGATATTTTTTTAAGGTCAACTAGTTTTAAGGTCTTTAAATCCTTATTTCTTAGCTTTATCTGCACCTCTTTTTTTGTCCCTGCAGATGGGTTGATGGCTTTTTGTTCCATACCTGAGTAATTTCTATATTAATCAAGTATATACATTTTTTTTTATTTAGAAAAAAAAAAGATGAAAAATTATAAATTATTCCATAATTCCCATGACTTTTCAGCTTGATATATTAGCATTTTGTAACCATTTTGAATTTTTGTTCCGTTTTTTAAACCAAGTTCTAAAAATTTAGTAGTAGAGGGGTTATATATCAAATCAAATAGATAATTTGTTTTATTTAATAATGTGTAGGGTATATTAGGGTATTTACTAATATTAGGATAAGTTCCCAAAGGAGTTGTATTTATTATTAATGTATGATTTTTAATTAGATTTTTGCTTAGTTCTTTATAATGAATTTGATTTGAAACAGGATTTCTTGATACAACTTTATATGGTATTTTAATTTCATTTAATACATATTCAACAGCTGATGATGCTCCTCCAGATCCTAGAATAAATGCATTTTCAGGTTTTTTTTTTAATGTTTCAATCAAGGATTTCTTAAATCCATAATAATCTGTATTATAACCTACTATACCTTTTTTTTTATCAAAAATTAAAGTATTTACAGCATTAATTTTTTTTGCAGTTTCATCAATTTTATCCAAAAATTTTATTATGCTTTTTTTATACGGTATTGTTACATTAAGACCAATTATATCATTTTGCTCAATTAAATTTTTAAATTGATTTATTTCTTTTAAATCAAAATTTTTGTAGCATGAATTAATTATTTTATCTCTTTTAAATTTTTTATTAAAATAATCTTTAGAAAATGAATAATCAATATCTCTACCAATTAGGCCGTAAACTTTAATTTTTTCTTCCATAATATTCTAATATTTGAATAATAATTAAACCAATTAAAATAAATAATAAAGTGTAAAGATTGGAAAAAGAGTTAAATTCGGGTAAAAAGTACAAGTAATTTTTAATTTCATTTTTTCCAATTTCATTAACTATTGGATTTCCATTACTATCAGTTAAAAAAATAATTTTTTTCCATGGCCAAATTACAGGTATAGTCCCAGAAACAAAACCTATAATCAAGGCCATGGTATTGTTATAAAAATTTCTTAAAAGATGTCCTAATAATTTTGAAAATGCAATTATTCCAAAAACACATCCTAGCACAAATACAAATAGAATTTTTAACATTTCAATATTCTCATTTGTATTAAGAAAATCAAAATTTAATTTCAAAATATTAATTATTGAATAAAATAGAACGTTTACAGAATCCACTAATAATAAATTATAGTTTCCTAGAATTAATAGTAAAAAAGAACCAGATAGTCCAGGAAGTGTCATTCCAGAAATACTAATTATGCCACAAAAAAAAATAAAAATTAAATTTTCATTTTCAATTAAGGGATCTGAAAAACTTATAAAAAGACCTAATATTAATCCTGTAAAAAAACTTAAAATACTTTGAAATGACCATTTTTTGACTTTTGGTATAATTAATAATAATGATGAAAGTATCATGCCAAAAAAAGTAGCCCATACATTTCTTTCGAAATGAGTTAAAAGAATATCTAGAATTAGAGAAACTGAAAAAAAACTAATTATAATTCCAAAAAATAAAAGGCATAAAAATTCACCATTAGTATATTTCCAAAATTTATAATAATTCTTATTAAAAAGTAATTTTAAAGCTTTTAAATTTAATTTTTCAAGTGAAAATATTAATTCTTCGTAAAAACCAATTACAACTGCAACTATTCCTCCAGAAACTCCAGGAATTTTATTAGCCGTTCCCATTATTATTCCATTTAAAATAATTTTAAATTTTTCTTTTAAATTTCTTTTATCTTTTTTCATTTAATTTTTTTAAGTCTTGATAAAGTAAAAAACAATATAGATCCTACCCCCATAAAAATAAAAGCTTTAATTAATTCAGGAGGACCATCATATTTATTTGGAAAAACAATGGTTTTATTTTTAAACAAAAATAAATTTGAAGAATCTATTTTGTTTTGCCAAGGCCATAATTTATGAACTGAACCAATCATTAAGCCTAAAAGAAATGATAATGTTTTTTTTGGATATTTATAAAGTATGAGACTAATATATTTAGACATTATTTTTAAACCTACAATTGCACCTAGAAAAAAAATTAAAAGAATATTAAAACTATTTAAAAAAATTTCTGAATTGAGTTTAAAAATAAAACTTTGAAGATCATTTAAACTTTTGATAATTAATGGATATACACCTAATATTAGGAGTAAATATGATCCTGAAATACCAGGAAGGATCATAGCTGTAATAGCTATAAAGCCAGAAATGAAAATATAAAAATAGTTAGGGCTGATGTTAAGATTAATGAAAATTGTAAAAAAAAATGAAAATATAGCACCAATAAATATTAACAAAAAATGAGGAAATTTAATATCCCCGATTTTTTTATAGAAATAGTAAAAACTTGAAATTGTAATTGCAAAAAAGAATGACCATAATGATATAGGTTCATTAATAAGGAGCCAACTAATAATTTTTGAAAAAAAGAAAATACTAAAAATAATTCCAAAAAAAACAGGAAACAAAAACTTTCCGTTTATTTCATTCCAAAAAAATCTTACGCCTTTCTTTTTTAAGTTTATAAATGATCTTATTGAAATTGAATTAATGCTAAAAATTAGTTCGTCATAAATATTAGTGATTAAGGCAATAGTTCCACCAGATATACCAGGTATCAAATCAGCAATACCCATTAACACCCCTTTGAGAAAAAGAATAATTTTTCTATAAAATTTAATCAAGTCTTCTTAAATTAAATAACAAATTTAATAAATGAGTAATTAATAAAGAGATTAATAAAAAATGATAGTTTAAAAAAAAGATTAAAATTTTATTTGGTTTTTAGTTCAGGAAACATTTTTATTGTTTTGAAATTTGGTAATCCAATTTTTTTTCCATTTTTAATAGAGTTATTTGATTTTAGATTTTGACCTAATTTTAAGTAACAACCTGCTAGTTTATAAAATACTTCAGATTTATTAGGAAAATGTGTTTTTGCTTTTAAACCAATTTCAATTGCTTTTTTCCAATTTTTTTGAACTATCCATTCATCTATACAAGAAATTAATGTACTCCATCTGGAATCTCCAAGATCAATCATTGTTTCGTATGATAATGTTACATTCTTTTTTAGCTTTAAATTTTTGTTTATTTCAACACTTTTTTCCCATAAATCTATACAATCTGAATTTATTCTCAAGCTTTTGTTAAGATAGTAATTAGCTTTTTTAAAATTATTCAATTTTATAAAGTAATCTATCAATTTTATCCAGCTTTTTTCATAATTAGGTTCAACATGAATAGCTTTAAGGAAATATTTTAATCCCATTTTATGATTAAAAGTATTAATATAACATTGACCAATTTTAGTATATATAAATGCACTAGGGTCACTTAGCTTTAATACAGATTTATAATTCTCTATTGCTTTAAAAAAATTACTATTTAATTCTAATAATTTTGCTTTTTCAATGTAAGCGCTAATTAATTTATTGTCACTTATAATAGCGTAATCAAAACAGGATATTGCTTCTTCGATTTCATTTATTTTAGAATATACACATCCCAGTTGATGCCAAGCTATTTCACTGTAGGGATTATACTTTATAATTTTTTTTAGAATATTTATAGCTTTTTCATTTAGGTTCATTTGCTCATAGCAGTAAAGAAGATTATATAATGAAGGATAATCTTCTGGATTTTCAAGTATACAATTTTTAAAAAAATATTCTGCATTATAATAATCTTCTAAAAGAAGATATTCCATACCAATTAAGTTCCAAACATCAGATGGCTCTTCAGTAAAATCGAGTAATTTTATAAGTAAATTTATTGATTCTAAATGGTTGCCTAATTTTGATTCAACTGAAGCTTTTTGAATAAATACTTCTTCATTATAAGGTGAAATCAGATCTAAATTCTCTAATGTTTTTTTAGCAGATGTAAATCTTTTATCTAAAATTAAATGTTCAATTTTAATGAGTAATAAATCTAAATTATTAGGGTGTTGACTAAGGCCCATGGAAAGGGCTTTTTTTGATAATTGAATTTCACCTATACTCAAATAATATTCTGAAATGTTTTGAAATTCTTTTACATCGAAAAAATAAACAAAGTTTGTTTTTAGCATTTCATTAAATCTATATATTGAGTTTTTTATTTCTTCAGAATTGTTAGTAGTCATTTTATTAAATTCTTTGTAATAAAATTATGAACTTGATCATTCAAAGATGAATGAAGATAAATTTTGTTTTTAACAAAATAATTAACATAATTTAATTTAAATTCTGTCCAGAACTTTTATTATTATGTCACAACCAATCTTAATTTCTTTTTTTTTAATATTTAATGGAGGAGATATTCTAACTGCTTTTTTTTCCCAAAGAAGCCAAAAAAGAAGAAGTCCTTCTTTGATAGATTCTGTAATTAATTTATTTGCGATTTCTTTTGATTCTAATATTAAAGCAAGCATTAACCCTTTTCCATTTATTTTTTTTATTTTATTGTGAACTAGATATTTTCTGAAGAGATTTTCTTTTTTTGAAATTTTATATAACAATTTAGAATTTGCAATTTCTTTAATTGTTGCTAATGAGGCAGCTGCAACTAAGGGATTACCACCAAATGTAGTAATATGACCTAATCTAGGGTTCTTTTCAAAAAGTTTCATATGTATTTTTTTACTGGTAAAAGCCCCAATTGGTAATCCACCTCCCATTCCTTTTCCCATAACAATAACATCAGGTGAAATATTATAATTTTCAAAAGCAAAGAAATGACCTGTTCTTCCAAAACCTGGTTGGATTTCATCAAGAATTAAAAGTGCACCTACTTTTTCACATTGTTCTTTAATTTTTTTTAGATATCCTGGCTTCGGTAATATAAAACCAGCACCACCTTGAATTGTTTCCAATACAACACCAGCAGTTTTTTTATCAATTTTATTTATATCAGCTATTGAATTAAATTTTATAAATCTAACATTAGGCATCATTGGATAGTATCCTGTTTTTTGTTTTTTTCTCCCTAATAAACTTAGAGAACCATAGGTGCTTCCATGATATGAGTTTTTTGCGGCAATAATTTTACTTTTTTTAGTAACTTTTTTAACAAGTTTTATAGCTCCTTCTATTGCCTCTGTACCAGAGTTTGTAAAATAAATTGATTCATGATTTTTTGGAAGTAAATTAATAATTTCCTTCGCTAAATCAGTAGTTGATTTTTGAGCAAATTCTCCATAAACCATTACGTGTAAGTGTTTTTCAAGTTGATCTTTAATGGCTTTTATTATTTTAGGATGACAATGACCTAAAGCACAGGCAGATATTCCTGCTACAAAATCTAGATATTTTTTATTATCAAAATCTGTTATATATGATCCTTTAGCTTTTTTTACAGCTAATCTTAATGGATTTGGAGTAGTTTTTGCCTGAAAATTATTAAAATTTTCTAGAATTTTTTTTTTCATTTTAAAGAACTTATTCTAATTAATTCATTTAAAAATCTATATTAATATCATCTTTACTGAAAAGATCTTTAACTGACAATGGCATTTCATCTTTTCTCCATATGAAACCTTTTAGAGTTCTCTCATTTTCTGGTAAATCTTTTTCAGGATAAACATTGCCGCTTGGGGAAACTAAAAAAGTAATTTCTCCTATTTCACCCTTTGAGAAATTAATTTCCATTGCACTACAAGTTGTTTTATCAATTCCGATTAATTTTTGATCTTCATCACTATATAAATAATAAACCATCTCATTATTCTTAATAATATTCATTGATTTCAGTTTGCCTTCAAAAAATGAACCTTTTAAAAATCCACCTTTTATTTGATTATAACCATCTTTGCTTAGAGTATCTTTTTCAATTATAAATACATTGCCTTTTATTTTTAATGAATCAAGTTTTTTAGTCTTTGTATTCGATAATAAAAAAATTTCATTGCCTGTCATTTGACTTTGATCAAACCATAAAACAGGATTTTTTAGATTTTTCTTTGATTCGGTGAATGTTTGTTTTTCAATTTTTGACAAAGGTTTGCTTAATAATTTTGTTAAACCTGTTGATTCATCTATATATATTGAGTCCGATTTTCCTTTTAAATCCTTCTTAAAAATTCTAACGTCATAAAACCCTCTCATAATTTTTTTTTCGTCAGGTCCAGTAGTAACAAGAGTATCAGCATGTATAAATAATGAGTCATTATCAATTATATTAATTGCCAGAGCTCTTTTTGTAATTATTGCGGAATCCTTAGCTTTAAAAATTTCTCCAAAATGCCCTTGAATAATGGTATTATTTATTGAATCAAGTATACTGACATTTTTCACTGCGGCAGCATATTCCAATTCATTTTCAAAATATAGACTATCTCCCTTAATTATTTTATCATCATAATATATAATAGCATTTTTTTTAAAAAATCCTTTTTCAACGTTCATGTCATAAAAACCTTCATCACAAAAAATATTATAAGTTTTTCCAGTAATATTTGATTTTTCATAAAAAAAAGCTTCATTTAACTTAGTGAAGTAATCTAATTGTTCTGAGTTAACTTTATACTTTGGATTTTTAATTTTTACATTAGATTTAAATTGGTATTTATTTTCATTCATAAAATAAATTCCTTTATTACTTGTAAGTGTAGTTAAGCTATCTATTATTACACCTTTGGAATTGTAGAATGCAGTATTATTTATTCTATCCATAAATAGAGAGTCAGTTTTTAATGTCATATCAGGACTTTTTAAAAAAACATTTCCATATGCATTAGCAATTTTTGAATTTCCATTGTATTCAATGGTATTACAAGTTAGTTTAATTGTATCTCCTTGAGTAAAAATAACATTTCCAACTGCTTTAAAAGAATTTTTTCTTGAGTAGAAGTAAGCTTTATCTGAAATTATTAATCCTCCATCGTGAAATAAATTAACTTTTTCTTTTTCTGAACTTAAAAGAATATTTGCTTCAGGAAATTTCTCTTGATCTTGGGTTGATGATGCAGCTTTTCTTATTTCAATAATTTTAATTTCTTGCGCAAAATTATTTATGGAAATTAGATAAAAAAAAATCGAGTATAATATTTTGTTTTTCAAGAATGAATTTTAAAATTTTCTCTAAAAATTGTTTGTTTTCTATCAGGGCCAACAGAAATTATTGCTATCGGAACATTTAATTTATCTTCTAGATATTCAATATAATTAATAAAGTTTTTTGGAAATTTTTTTTCAGAAACTATATTTGAAATGTCCTCATCCCAGCCTTCAATTTCTTCATATAGAGGTTCTATTTTATTTGAATTAATATCATAAGGTAAGTGATGGAAAATTTGATTATTAATTTTATATGCATTACAAATTTTTATTTTTTTAAATCCTGATAAAACATCACTTTTCATCATCATTAGTTTAGTTACTCCATTTATTTGTATAGAATATTTTAAAGCGACTAAATCAATCCATCCACATCTTCTAGCTCTTCCAGTAGTTGCACCAAATTCATTTCCAATTTTACTCATTTTATTTCCATTTTCGTCAAACAATTCAGTAGGAAAAGGACCACTTCCAACTCTAGTTGCATAGGCTTTAAAAATCCCATATACATCTTTTATTTTTCCAGGGGATATACCTAGTCCTGTACAGGCACCTGCTGCAGTAGTTGTTGAAGAGGTAACAAAAGGATAAGTTCCAAAATCAATATCTAACATTGACCCTTGTGCCCCTTCAGCTAATATATTTTTACCTTTTAAAATTTCTTCATGGAGATATTGTTCGCTATCAATAAGTTTAAATTTTTTTAATAATTCAACTCCTTGAAAAAATGCTTTTTCCATTAATTTTAAATCATAATCTGGTAAATTTTTAAAATTCTTGAGAAGATTAAGATGTTTTGTTAATAAGCTAGCGTATTTTTCTTTCCAGTCAGATGAAATTATATCTCCAACTCTAATTCCATTTCTTCCAGTTTTATCCATATATGCTGGACCAATTCCTTTTAAAGTTGACCCAATCTTAAATTTTCCCTTAGAAATTTCTGAGGCTGAATCAAGAATTCTGTGTGTAGGAAGAATGAGATGAGCTTTTTTTGAGATTAGTAATATCTTGTCTAATTCTAATGAATATTTATTTAAGCCTTTTATTTCTTTTTCAAAAATTGTTGGATCAATAACAACTCCATTTCCAATTATATTGATTTTATTTTTATGAAAAATTCCAGACGGAATTGTATGCAAAACATGTTTATTATGATTAAATTCTAGTGTGTGCCCTGCATTTGGCCCACCTTGAAATCTAGCAATTATATCATATGACTTTGTAAGAACATCTACAATTTTTCCTTTTCCTTCATCTCCCCATTGGAGACCTAGCAATATATCTACTGCCATTTATTCTATAATTTTTTTTGTACCGTAAAAATACAAAGAATGGTTATGAATATTTATTTTATAAATTTCTTCAATACTTTTTTTTATTTCTTGGATTCTGGGATCGCAAAATTCCTTGACTTCTCCAGAATCAGTTAAAATTACATGATCATGTTGATGATTAAAATATGATTTTTCATAGTGGGCTTGATTATTTCCAAATTGATGTTTTCTGACTAATCCACATTCAAGAAGTAG
>CACEKG010000030.1 GCA_902560065.1 uncultured Bacteroidota bacterium | reverse complement strand
CAATTTTTGGATAACAATCGTAAGCCTAATGAGAAAATATTAGGTAGACTTGAAAAAAGCATAAAAGAAAATGGAATACAAATTCCTATTGTTTTAAATCACAATAATCAAATTATTGATGGTCAACACAGATTTTGGGCTCTTAAAAAGTTAGGCTACAAAGTTCCTTACATTAAAAGTAAAACTTGGAAAGAAGACAAACACACTATAGAAATCAACAATACTGGTTCTAAGTGGAATGCTATGGATTTTGCTAACTATGCTGCTGAGAGTGGAAATAACGATGTACAAGAAGCTATAAAAATTGCAAAAAGATGGGAAAAAGAAACTGCAAAAAGACTTAGACCAACAACTTCCTTAGAAATATTAATGGAAGGTAGATCTCATGTTGGCTTACTTAGTAAGCTAAAGAAACTTACCTATAAATTAGATCGTGATAGAGGTATGCAGGTATATGATTCCTTAAATGAAATGAGCAAACACAAAATGAAAGCAAGCCCTTACTCTTCTAGAATTGCCAGGTCGGTTAAAATCATGAATTACGATCTAGATGATTTAGACGAGGAAGTCATTGAGGTTATGTGTACTGATAATTATATTCAAAACTTTAACAAAGAGAATGATCAGTTGGAATATCTAAGAGATATTTATGATGAAGCCAAACAAAAATTAAATAGATAATGAGTAATACAGATATTATTTCTAAAGCATACGATACTCTTTCTGGAAAATGGTTAAGGGTTTTATTTCCATTTTTTATTGTGGCTTTAATTCCAAACCTCTATCAGCCTAGCTCTAATTATAGTCCTCCTATTTATTTGGCTTTTATTAGCCTATTTGCTTCAGGGCCATTTATATATGGAGGTTCGCTTTTAGCTTTAAAAATTTCAAGAGGTGAGGATTTTAATTTTGAAATGATATTTTCAGGTTTTAATGATTTTATTAAAACTCTACTATTGTACATCTCTTTTATATTGATAGTTATTGCTGGTTTTATATTACTTATAATTCCAGGAATATATTTTTCTTTAAAATACTCCATGTGCTTTTTTGCTTTAGTGGAAAATCCAGAACTATCTATTGGTGAAGCTTTACAAAGAAGTAGTGATTTAATGAAGGAAGATAAATGGAAACTTTTTCTTCTTTATCTATTGTATTTTTTAATTGTTATAGCAGGGCTTATAACTATTATCGGATGGCTATGGGCATTTCCATTGATATACGTGTCTAATGCAATTTTTTATGAGTATTTAAAAAACAAACAAAAAATAACTAAAGCTGAATGATAAAAAATTCTTTAAAATATCTACTTCTAGCGCTACTGATTTCTTCGGGTCTTATGGCTCAGGTGCAGGTAGGCTCGCCAATTCTTGGTGCAGCTTCAGGAGATTATTTTGGAGAAAATACAGCTATAAACGGAAATGGAACAATAGTTGCTGGATTTGCTACCATGCATGACTCAAATAAAGGGCACGTTAGAGTTTTCCAATATACACCAACAGGAAATGCCTCTTGGACTCAAATGGGCTCTGATATAGATGGAGAATCGGCAAACGACAATGGTGCTATTGAAAATGGTGGAAACAATATTGCTCTTAATTTGGCTGGAAATATTTTAGCCTTTGGCTCTGTTAATGATGATGGAACTGCTACAAATGCGGGTCATGTTAGAGTTTTTCAATTTATAAGTGGTAATTGGGTCCAAATGGGAGATGATATTGACGGAGAAGCTCAAAGTGATAATCTTGGAGTTTCTGTGGCGCTTAGTGATGATGGTCATACAATAGTTATTGGGGCTAATGAACATGATGATGATGGTGCAAGTCAGACAGGGGCTATATATGTATACACTTGGAATGGTTCAGCTTGGGTTCAAAAAGGTTCTTCACTTCATGGATCAGCAAATCATTTATTTGGCAATGATGTTTCTGTCAATAGTAATGGAACAATAATAGCGGGATCCTCAAGAAGGGCATCATCGAATAAAGGACAAGTTAAAATATATCAATACAATTCTTCTGCTACAGATTCATGGACTTTAATAGGAAGTATTATAGGAGAAGCTAATAATGATTATTCTGGAGCAAGTATTTCACTTAATAGCAGTGGTAATATTATTGCTATAGGCGCAACTAATAATACAGGAGCAAATGGATCTCAGTCAGGTCATGTACGGGTTTATAAATATGCCCCGACAGGAAATACCTCTTGGACTCAATTAGGAGCAGACATAGATGGTGAATCTGCGAGCGATTATTTTGGAGATGCCGTTTCTTTAAGCGGTGATGGTTTTACCCTTGCAGTTGGAGCTAGACAAAATGAAGGAGGGGGTTCAACAAGAGGGGGTGTTTACGTTTATAAATTTACTCCTACAGAAACAACTTCATGGACTCAATTTAGAACGGATATTGATGGTGGTACTAGTAATAATGCTTTTTGGGGAGAGTCTGTTAGTATAAGTAAAGATGGAACAAGAGTTGTTGGAGGTTCTTGTTTAGCTGATGATGGCCCTGGAAGTGATGCGGGGTTAATAAAAGTTTTTGACTTTTTACCTGAGGTTGATATTTTCCCTGAGGCTGCTAGATACATTGAAGATTCTAATAGTGAACAATATTATGGAGCTATAATGCCAAGTACTGGACAAGTTACCTTTACAGCAATTTTTTCCGAGCCCATTAACGCTATAACGCCACCAACCATTACTATTGGCAATGGTGTTGTAAGCGCTACAATGACAGCTGTTACAAGTCAAACTTTTATGGCTTTTGCTCAAAGTGGAGTTGCAAGTTATGTGTCAACTGATAATTCCAGTATGACTTTTTGGACCTACAATGTTAATGGAACAACGCAAAATTACAGTACAAGCTTTACTGACAATGCCGTATGGGTATATTCCCTTAATATGGATAATTGGTCTGGTTCAGCTAGTGGTACTTTTACTGCCTCTGTTTCTGCAACAGATTTTGGTGGATATCTTACCACTGCTACAACTACTTACACTTTTGAAAATATAATGATTGACACTACTACTACAACAGTTATTCTGAGTGACAATTTAAAAGAGGAAAAAATTCTAGATATAGGGTGGAATTCAACTACAAGTACAGGTGGAGACGGTGCCTGGCAAGAATTTACTCCAACTAAAAGTGGTTACGTTTATTCAATTTATTTAAAACAAGGTAATCCTACAAATTTTGGTTATGGCTTCGACAGGTCAAAAAATAATCCTGCTCGAGATTTTGGCTTTGAAATGAAAATTTATAGTGGTGTTACGGGAAATAATGGAAGTACTTTAAGCGGGGGGACTTTAATAGGTACAACAAAAGGTTATATACCAAGAAACCAAACAACTGCGGGTGGAGTAGCTTACGTTTTTGAAATGCCTGTTTCGGTTACTGGAGGTACAAAATACTGGTTCCAAATTAAAGCGCTTGACTCATCTATTAGTACTTATTCTAATACCTATATGGCAGCTCCAGATACTTACGCTAACAATGCAGGGCTGATTGGAGGAAGTTCTAAAGACTTAGCCTTCCAAGTATGGATGAAAAATACTGTTGCAAGAAATATTGGCCTCTCCTCTACAGTTACTCTTGTTGCGAATTTTAGCAAATCTATGGCTAACTCTCCTACAATAACTATTGGAAATGGAGTTAGTAATGCCCCTATGACAGCAAGTAGTTCTTCAACTTGGAAATATGTTTTAGATATGACAAGTTGGTCTGGATCTGGTACATCAGCTAAGGCTACAGTTAATGGTAAAGATTATTTCGGAAATACCATCTCTGGAAATAGCAGTATAACGTTTAACATTGATACTACAACACCTACTGTTACTCTTACAAGTACTGATGCAGATAACCGCCTTGGAATTTCAGATACAGTAACTTTTACCGCTACTTTCTCTGAATCTATGTCATATTCTCCTACAATTACTATTGGAGATGGAATAATTAATCAAGCAATGACTCCAAGTGTAACAACTGGCGTAAGCACTCCTGTGTGGACTTATTTTTTAAACTTGTCTAACTGGTCTGGATCACAAAGTGATAGTTTTACAGTTACAGTTACAGGAAAAGACCTTGCAGACAACCCTTATTCTGGGTCAGATAGCATAACCATTTCAATTGATACAGTAAACCCTACAGTAATACTAAACGATACTGATGCTGACAATATTATTGGATCAAGTGGAAGTGTCACTATAACTGCATTTTTTTCAGAGCAAATGACTCAAAATCCAATTATTAATTTATCTGGTATAGGGTCTGCTACCATGACTCCTCTAACTGAAACAACTTCGTCTGGAATTACTATAACAGGCAGCTCTTTATGGAATAGTGGTGAACCTAATAATTCGAATTCGGGTACTGAAAAATATGGAATGATTCAAGACAATGGTGGTTGGGGATTAAATGATTCTACTCCAACCCATCAAACTGTTCATCTCCTTGAAATTAATTCAACTGATATAACATCAATTTCTGGTTATAATTTCTTAGGTACATTTAATAACCATAATTATTTTCAATCAACAGGTAGAGCTACTTGGGAAAACTCTAAAAATCAAGCGGTTTCTAAAGGTGGGTATTTATCTGTTATTAATAGTACTGCCGAATTTAATTTCTTAGTTGCACAAACCTATTCAAATGTAAATATTGGAGTATGGATTGGTCTTTATCAAGATACTTTAGATGCTAACTATTCTGAACCTGCAGGTGGCTGGAAATGGGTGAATCAAAATTATTATGGATATAAGTATATTCTTACTGGTTCTAACTCTGTCGCGACCACAACTGCTACAGTTTCAGGAACGGATATCAATGGTAATGACTATTCCGGAACTGAGAGTATAACATTTAACTTTGATTACACTAATCCTCAGGTATCATCAAGTAATATTTCAACAGATAATCTTACAGTTAGTTTAACATTTAGCGAAGCTGTATATACTGAATTAATTAGTGGTCAAGGATCTAATACTCTTACGACTTCAGATTTTCAGATTTCAATCTCTGGAAATACCAGTATTACTTTAGGATCTAGTTCTCCCACAGCCATAAGCTCTTCTGGAAACACTTATGCTTTATCAGTATCATTAACTGGATTTGCTTCTGGACAAGAAACTCTAACAATTACAATACCTAATAATTCAGTTTATGACATTGCTGGAAATGGAAACTCTAATACTGTTATAAATATTGGTTTAAAAAATAACCTTCTAGTTTATTATGATTTCTCAAATCCAAACTCATACAATGGACAAACTACTTCTAATAGCAATAACACTGTAGAAGATTTAAGTGGAAATAATTATGACGGAATTATTAAAGGAGTTGATAGAGTGTATTACGATTCTTTTCAAGATGCGATGTATTTTACAGGAAATGAAGAAGAAAATAAAGGAATAGCCATTAAAACATTAAACTACGTTAATAATAATTCTGATCAGCTTAATGAATTAAGTATAGCTGCTAGAGTAAAATTAAAAACTGGTGCATTAAATCGTGGAAATGATCAAAGAATTATATTTACTATGGATAGATCTGAAAACTTTAGATTTTCAGTAGGATCAGATTATAATGTAAACGCACCAGGTAAATTAGCATTCCATTTTAATGTTAATGGGACTGTTTTTGACACCTATGCAGTTAGTCAAACTTTAGATTTAAGAGACGAAAAATGGCATACTGTTGGAGTAACATTTAAAGCTAATGTTCCAGGAGGACTAAAATATTATGTGGATGGTATATTGGTTTATCAACATCCTGGAAATTTTGGCCCTATTGGAAGTGAAAATGGTGGTGCAAGTCCAAGATATGGTTGGATAGGTAATGGAAGTGAATCTGCATCAGAAGGAAATAATACAGGGCCAAACCATCTGTTTTATGGTTATATGCAAGGTGTAAAATATTATAACAAACAGCTTTCAGCTAATCAACTTATTATTCCTGAGACTAGCCCTCCAAATGTTATTTTATCAGACACAGAATCTGACAATATTGTTAAAGGATCTGATACGGTTACAATAACTGCTACATTTAATGAGGCTATGAGTTCCTCTCCTACTATTAATATTTCTAATCAGGTAACTAATGCTACAATGACTGTTTCAACCACAAACAATATTTGGTATTACAATTGGAGTGTTACTAGTCAATATACTGGCCTTGCTACAGCTACTGTCTCAGGAACAGATCTTTCAGGAAACGCTTACTCAGGAACTGAAAGCATAACCTTTACAGTTGATAATACTGGGCCTAGTGTAGGTCTTACACACACGCATCCTGATCAAATTGTTTCAGATGTTGATACTGTTGCTTTAACTGCAACATTTAACGAATCTCTAAGTTCTACTCCAACTATATTTATAACTGGTCTAATGAGTGAAACATTAATGACTGCAACTTCTACTCCTACTGTTTGGACATACAATTGGAATGTCCCTGGTGTTACTTCAGTTACCACTGGAGACTTCAGTCTTTCAGTTTCTGTAACAGATATTGCAGGTAACCCAGCCACTATGACTAACAGTGTTACATTTACTATAGATAATATAAAACCTAAATTTAGTTCTGCTACAATTAATTCTAATCAAAATGAAATAACGTTAAGTTTCACTGAAAATGTTTACTCGACCTATTCTAATTCCTCAGCCTCAGGCTCATTAGATGTTAATGATTTTGTTTATTCTATTTCTGGGGGAACAGCGACTCTTTCAAGCACTACCCCTTCAAATGTTCAAATTAATTCAGCTTCTTCTGTAAGTCTAGGAGTTCAGTTAAATGGAATAGCGGATGGAAACGAAATAATAACTATTGATGCAGCTAGCTCAACTGCTATTTATGATATAGTAGGAAATTCAATGTCAGGAGCTGCAGGTTATCTAATAGGCCCTAATAAAGGTTGGACAGCTTCTCAAGGATCTTTTCAAGCTTTTTCAGGAAGTGCAGGTAACAAACCCTACATTGGAGAAAATAACTTAATTTTTGCATTTACAGATAATGTATCTGTCTATAAAACTTTTGATATCTCTTCAGGTGTAACTACAATAACACTAAGTGTTGATTACTTCAAAAATTACAGTGCTGATACAGGTAAGGTCGTTGTAAAATGGTACAACGGAAACAATTATACTAATTATACGGATAGCTCTGGTACACTTACCGCAAGTGCTGATGGAAATTTCACGCAAAGCTGGGCGGTACCTATGGCTACTTCTGTTAATAATAGGAAGGTCAGGGTGGAATTACATCAACTTAATGAAGCTGAATATTGGGCAGGAAATTATGGAATGAAGTACAGAAATCTTAAAATTTATGGAGTTGATGGCGGTTCAGACACAGGACAAACAAGCAATACTGTAACCCTTACAAATGTTAAACCAAAATTTACTTCTACAAATGTTGCTAGTAACAACGCTACTGTAACTATTGTTTTCAGCGAAGATGTTAGACCCATTTCTGGTCAAAGCGCTATAGATGCAGGTGATTTTGAACTTTCTATAAGTGGTGGATCAGCAACACTTTCATCAACGACTCCTTCATCATTTACAGCAACTAATTCAAAAACTTATGTTCTTGGATTACCGCTATCCTCTGCGGCTAATGGCTCTGAAATTCTAACTGTAAAAACTCTTTCAAATTCCATAATTGATTCTTCCGAACAGCAAGTTGATTATTCTCTAGCTCAATCAAATACAGTTCAATTAAATGATAAAGCAGGTCCTGTAATTATTGAGTCTGTGCTTCAAAAAAGAAATAAATATATCGATCTAACCTTTAACGAGGGTGTCTATGCTGATGCATCTTCATCAACTGGTCTTTTGTCATCAACACTTAGTTTGAATCAAACTAATGGAGCTGATATTGGTTTATCTATTGTTGGTGTTAAGGCAGCAAATAATGAAGATGTAACCAATGCAGGAAATCTTTCTGGAGGTGAAACTAAAGTTAGAGTCTTTTTAACTTCTACTAACTCTCCTACTGGAAATGAGGAATACACTATAACGGCTACTAATTCTTCTTCAGTTTTTGATGCTCTAGGAAATAAAATGTTGGTTAGCCAAACTAACAATAGTTTCACACTAAATCCACCTGTTTCAGGACCTCCATCGCTAATATTATCTACAATTACAGCTTCTCCTACAACTATTGTTATTAAAAATGATAAATTAACTATGGTTAATACTTTACCAAGTCTTGATGCGTCTGGAACTACTTTACCGTTAACTGGATTGGCAATTTCAAGAGATTTGTCCTCAACATTAGCTCTTCCAAATCTTAATAATAATAATAATAATAATATTGGATCCGTATTTTCGTCTGTTCAAACGAACTATGCCAAATCTTCAATTATTAGTGTACAAGCTAAAGACAGTTTAGGTCAAAACTTTAATCAAGGAGGTGCTTCAGTTCAAATATTTTATTTAGAATTTGGATCTAAAGTAAATCTTCCAACATCAGATAATAATGATGGCACTTATTCAGCAGAATTTTTACCAAGATTTTATGGTGAAGATATTGAATTTATTTTTGGGTTTACTCTATACAATTCTCTCGCTAGAGAAAAAACAAAAGTTTCAGTTTTAAATGATACCGATGCAGATGGTATTCCTGATTTAGATGATGAATGCCCATTTACTGAATTCGGAAAATCAGTTAACTCTAAAGGATGTGCCTTATATGAAACTGATGAAGATCAAGATGGAGTTTATGACAATTTTGACCTTTGTCCAAAAACTCCACTTGGAGAAAAAGTTGATATAAATGGATGTTCTGACTCAGAAAGAGATACTGATGAAGACGGTATTTTTGATATAGATGATAACTGTCCTGAAACACCAAACCCTAAACAAGAAGATAAAGATGGGGATGGTGTTGGAGATGTTTGTGATACAAATAATCCTTTACCTGAGTTAAAAACAAATCAAATTAAATTCGTGCAACTTCCCAAAAACAATACTGTTTTAGGTAAGATAACTGCTATTGATCCTGAAGGAGAAGCGTTAAAATTTAGTTTAAACCCAAATTCTAAATTTACTAATGTATTAGATGTAAACTCTTTAGGTGAAGTAATTGTAGTCTCTGGAGCTCTACTTGAGTTTGACTCATCCTATAATAATTCTGATTTAGAAATTATAATTGATGATGGAACAAATCAATTAGAAACATCAATAAGGATTATTATTGAGGATCAGCCTAGGCCCCCAGAAATTTTTGTTACACTTCTTCCTGTTAGAGAAGATGCACAACCTGGAGTTACGGTTGCTATAATAGAAGCTGAAGATCCTATGGGTGGAGAAATTATCTCTCTAACTTTTGAAAACCCATCAGGTGTTTTTGAATGGCTTCCAACTGTAGAAGGAAATAGTGGAATAGTAAAACTAGCAGCACCTCTTGATTTTGAAGAACAAGAATCTCATCCGATTATTATAACAGCTGTTGGAGAAGAATTGACAGGAATTTTTCAAGATGAAATCCCAGTAGAAGATATTCCAAATGCTGTTTATACTGGAAGATTTTCTCTAGCTGTTTTCCCGGTTCAAAACCAAACACTAGGAGCAAAAGTTGATCATACAAGATATCATAACCCTTTTAACAAAAGTGTAGGTAAATGGAAAATTAAAAAGAAAATTTCTGGGGGAGCAGATAGAGCATTATTTGAAATTAAAACAAAATCTACTGAGCCTGAAATTAATCAAAAAACACCACAGGATGAGAATGAATCTTATTTAGCATTTATAAATCCTCCTGACTTTAATAATCCTCAGGATCATAATAAGGATAATGTCTATGAAGTTGAAGTTGATTTTATAAATTCTGAAGACGGTGCAGTTGAAGTACCGGTGGTTGTAACTCAAACTCAAATTCAAGTTCCTGAAGGAGCCCCTGTTGCACTTGAACTTCAATCTACCCCAGCTTTACCTACAGATGATACCGATGGTGATGGTGTTGCAGATATAATTGATAACAGTCCTTTAGTTGCTAATCCTGACCAAATTGATGAAGATGGAGATGGAGAAGGTGATGTTTCAGATGATTTTGATCATGATGGCGTTTGGAATCCATATGATGTGTGTGCTGATACACCTTTAGGAGAAGTTGTGAATATGGAAGGTTGTGTATTATTTTATATACCTGGGCAAAACTTTAATATTTCAAAAACAGAAAAATGTGCAGGGACTAATCAAATAAACCTTGCTGTAGAAGACACTTCTTATACTTATAAAGTAAATGTAACAGGTGCAGTAAACTCTAATTATAGTTTTTCAAACAGTAACTGGTCATTAGATAATTTATCCGCTGGAGATTATAATATTTGTGTAACCGTTGATGGAGTTGACCCTACTATGTTTGAAAGATGTTTTAAAGTAAATATAAAAGAGCCTTCTCCACTATCTGTTTT
>CACEKG010000029.1 GCA_902560065.1 uncultured Bacteroidota bacterium | reverse complement strand
TATGAAAATGATGGAAATGCTGACCCTACTTGGACTGCTGCTAATATAGATACAAATTTAGCTGGAACACGTACTGTCTTTGCAGCAGATATGGACGGGGATGGGGATATGGATATTATCTCGGGTTCTTTTGATAATGATCAAATAGTTTGGTATGAGAATAACGGGGCTGCAAATCCTACTTGGACCCGTGCCATTATAGATACAGGTGCAGATGGTGCAGTCTCTGTCTTTGCAGCAGATATGGACGGGGATGGGGATATGGATATTGTATCCGCTTCTTATAACGATGATACTATAGCTTGGTATGAGAATAACGGGGCTGAAAATCCTACTTGGACCCCTGCCAATATAGATACAAGTGCAGATGGTGCACATACTGTTTATGTAGCAGATATGGACGGGGATGGGGATATGGATATCCTTTCGGCCTCATGGCTTGACAACACCGTTGCTTTGTATGAGAATAACGGGGCTGTAAATCCTACTTGGACCCCTGTTTATATAACAACTGATTCAACTAATGCAAGAGATGTCTTTGCAGCAGATATGGACGGAGATGGGGATTTGGATGTTATATCGGGTTCTTATAATGATAGTACTACATGGTATGAGAATAACGGGTGTACAGGTTCTACTTGGACCGCTGCTGATGTACCATTGAGTGCTCTTGGTGCTTCATCTGTCTTTGCAGCAGACATGGACGGGGATGGAGATAATGATATCTTATCGGCCTATTCTGCAAACAGCACCATAGCTTGGTATGAGACCTCTGTGGGAAAAAATACATTTGATAGAATAATGATTGAGCAAGATGTTTATCCAAGCTCTACCTACAGTATTACTTATTATCTAAAAGGAGGAGGTCGAGGCTCTGCTAGTTTTACGGGGACTAATGCACAAAGTCTCCTTCAGGTTCAATCCATGCAATCGGCTTATCAAGTAAGTCAGACTATTGCCGCTCCTACGAATTGGACTCAACAGACATTTAGCTTTACAACCGACGCAAACACTTATAGTGTAGCGATACTCTTCTCGGCTATGTCTCAGACAAGTAGCGTTTCTATTCAACTGGATAATATTAATATGAGCGGAACGGTATCTCTGGTTTGTGATATTGACGGAGATGGAGTACCTAATGGTTTGGATTTAGATTCGGATAACGATGGTATTTTTGATATTGTTGAAAGTGGAAACGAGGCACTAGACACAAACAATAGCGGTAGGGTTGACCTTAATGATACTGGTTTTGTTGATGCGGATAGTGATGGAGCTGATGATCGCGCAGAACTTAATACCAATAAAGATACCGATAGTGATGGCATCATAGATTCTTTTGAATTAGATTCGGATAATGACGGATGTAATGATGTTAAAGAGGCGGGATATACCGATGCTAATTTCGATGGCCTTTTAGGGAGTGTTTCAGTAACGGTTACTTCAAGTGGAACGGTAAGCAGTGGTGTTGATGGTTATACTACTCCTATTTCTGATTCCCCTTCTTCTACCGCCTATGATTATAGAAATAACGCCTGGGATGTTGCCTGTGCCGAGGCCGAGTTAACGGTATTTAAATCTGCGGTAGTTAGTGATGTAAATAATAGCAGCACCACAGATCTTGATGATATTATTACCTATACTGTAACTGTTCAAAACACGGGACTTACTACTTTAACTCTACAGTCATATGATACTTTAAGGGCCGAGGACGGAACCTTTATTGCGACTCTTACCCTTGATTTTACTTCAACAGCTTCGGTATCAACGCTGAGTTTAACTCAAAATTATATAGAATGGAGTTCTAGGATTGATGAAGCAGATAATGATTGGAATGAAAGTCCAGGCAGTTATGGAGTCGGCTGGTGTTGCCAAAATTATATACCAGCAGGTGTTGATTATTATATGAATAACGCCTCAGGCAGAACAGCAGCTCAAGTAGGTTTAATTGATGGTTATAATACTACTTCAGGAAATTTTGGAGATAACCTTTATCACAATTATAACGAGGTTGAAGCGGGTCGTATACGCGCTAACGCTGACTCTGGTAATTATTTGAAGTATCATGTTTGGCAGCAACTAACGGCTCTTAACTTAGAGCCTAATACTCAGTATACTTTTTCAGTATATGCTAAAACAAATAGAAACCCTGCATCAACTAATTCCTATTTTAATTTCTGGTTTCATGATGACGCTCAAGGCACAAACACAGGATACTGGCGAGATTCTTGGTCTACTGATTTTGATAATGCACAGAAGTCCCCAAATATGTATCTTACCACTCAATGGAAAAGATATCATTATACATTTACAACGGATGCCACAGCAAACTTAATAGATGATCTTAGGGTGGGATTTGTGCCGCGTTATGATGATAATAATTCGATGTGGTTTTGGGGAGCTCAATTAGAAAAGGGACAATCACCTACGCCTTATGTTTATACCCAGAGCATGTCCTATCCAAACACAGCTACGGTAACAGGAACATGGGATCCAAGGCAAACAGAGCTTGCTGTAGGACAGCTAGCTACATATACGGTAACCTATACAATTAACCAGTCGGCTCTTGATGTAGCTAAAAAGCTTCATAATTCTGTAAAGTTTGTAGGAACCTTTACCACCAATTCAGGAATTACAGCAAGCGTTTCAGCTACTTCTGATGATCCAAATACAGCAGCGGCAAATGATGATACCATAACTGATTTAGATAATGAATCGGGCATCGAAGTAACAAAGACTTATGTTGTGGATCAGGGTGCTGATAATTTAACGAATTTAGGAGATGTTATTACTTGGCAGGTGAAGATGGAAAATAAAGGGCAAACCTCATTATCGAGCTTTACTTTTGATGATACATTAACCCGCTGGGATTCTTCGACGGCGAGCTCTAGTTTTTCAACAATTCAACCAGGATCAAAAAACCTTTTAGAGCATACAACTGCTATGACTTCTGACTGGAATAATGCTAATAATTCCAGTTATTATGCTGGGTATAGTTATTATGGCAATAATTATGCAAGGTGGATTCCAGGAAACGTAGATTATTATTATTCTGACTCATCAGGTCTAGGCTGGAGTTCTTATGGCCAGTATGCCTTTCCAAGTACAGGGTTTGGCAAAACATCCCTTAGACTCTCTCAAGGAGGGAATGTATCATATAATTATACAAACTCTTCTAATGCTCGATATAGTATGACTTCAAGGCTTTATGCTCCAAATAATGATCCTGATGCATGGGTATATCAACAAAGAAGTCTTGAAGCCAATACAACATATACTTATTCTGTTTATGCAAGAGCTTATTCTAATAATGCTTCTGGAGAGGGAGATCAATCAACTAATGCACAGGATACCTTTAGATTTGTTATTCAGGATTTAGCAAATCCAGACGGTAATAATTATGTGACCAGATTTAATCAAGCTCATAAATCAGAGGAACTTCAATTAACAGATAAATTTAAACGATACAGCTTTACTTTTACAACTTCCCCAACCTCAGGAAATACTTGGGTAGGGATTCATCCTCCATATGGAAGTGATGGCCAAGGAGGATTATTTTGGGGCCACCAACTAGAGAAAAGATCTTCTCCTTCGACTTATATCTATACTTATAATAGTTATAATTTTAACTCTCCACAGGTATCCCTTGGAGAGGGATATACACAGTGGGCTAATAATTACCCAAATTCTAATGCAAAACCAAGTAATGTCTATCAGTACGCTCGTATAGGAAGTGATTGGATGATGTACAATCAAAATCAAAACCAGAATTATTATCATATTATGGAGGTGGAATCCTCTACGGTTACAGCTGTAACGGGATATACTCAAATAGGAAGCGAAGCGTATAATGGGCATACTTATTGGAGATCTACTGGAACAGGATATTGGAATACAGCCTCTCAAACAACCATTCCTAATATTAGCACTTCAGAGATTCCCGCTGTGGTGGATAAATATTTATTTGTTCCAAATTCTCAAGCTGAATATAAATTTATTCAAAATTCAGGTATTTCAACATCGAATTATTGGATAGGAATATTTCAGCTGTCCACGGCCACAAGTTATAACTCAGATTGGATCCCTGTAAGAGGAAATTTCTCTGCCATAAATCAAGGATTTAAAGAAAAAATTGAGCCTTTAGAGGTCTTTACCCTAGAATATAACCATACAATTACTCAGGAGGATGTTAATGCTGGGGGTGTTTCAAACACCATAACCGTAACTGCAGGAAGTCATAATGTAAGTGATACCAGTGATGATGGAGATGATACCGATGGCAATACAACCGATGATCAGACGGGAGTGCCAATTAATGTTGTCAAACTTATTGAAGTTACTAAAAGCGCTACTGTTTCTGATGTGGACGGTGATGGAGTGAATTCTGTGGGAGACATTATTACCTATACTATTAGCGTAACAAATTCAGGAACAGTAGATCTTTCGAGTTATTCAATTTCAGATACATTAACCGATGGAAATAGTTCGACTTTATCATTTACTGGAAACGTAAGTTATGTATTTACTGAAAAGAAAAGCGTATTTAATTTAAGGTCTTATTCGAATTTTTGGGATGGTAATGCAAGTGGAACTGATCCTAATTATAATGGTACAGCTGTAGCTTATATAACGAGTAGCAGTTCATCTAATGACCCCAAGTTTTATGATGATTATTATGGTAGTTATAATAATTGGAGTTCTTTAGTGGAAAGGGATGATGGGGCAACCTCTATGTCGGGTTATACTTATTTAGCTTCTTATAATGGACACTCCTATTTTAGAAGAGCTAACTATGACAATCGATGGTATAATGCTACATCCTATGCGCAAGCTCGTGGGGCATATTTAATGATTATTGATACTCAAGGGGAGTTTGAATTTCTTAGAAACACATTATATGCTTTAGCAAAAGCTCAATATAATTCTAGTTACTGGATAGGTCTAAGGCAGAAAGATGGTATGGGTACTAATTATAACGAGGGTTGGTATTGGTATGGAAGAAAACAAGACACGGGACTTTTTGATTCCTCAATAGGAAATAATAGTAATGTAACAGATGCCAACAGTACCCCTTGGGAGAATACCGTGACAGTTACTCAAACAACAAACTTTGATACCACACTTAAAGCTGGGGAGACCGATGTATATACGGCTTCATACGTTATTACGCAGTCTGATGTGGATAGTGGAGCGGTAATTAATGTAGTTTCTGCCACCTCAAGCAGTCCAGGTAATACAAATGATGTTACTGACATGAGTGATGATCCTAATACCGCAGCCCCTGATGATCCTACAGTAGTAACACTTGTTGCCAGTAACTCATTAGATGTAACTAAAACAGCTACGGTATCTGATGTTAATGGTAACTCTGCAAATGATGTTGGCGATATAATCACCTACACCATTACAATATCAAACACAGGTAATCAAACGCTCTCAAGTGTTACCATAAGTGATACACTAACTGATGGAGCGCGAAATAATTTGAATTCCACCCTGGCTTCCATTACATTTGTTTCGGCTACCCCAGGATCTACCTCTACAACTCTTATACCAGGAGGTGCAGCAATTTATACCACCTCAACAACTATTACAAATATCTCATCTACTACAGCATTTATTCAAAATGTGGCTATAGTTACGGCAAGTTCCCCAAGTAAGACTAATAATGTCTCCGATACAGCAGATGATGGAGATGATACAGATAGTGAACTGCTTGATGATCCTACTCAGGTTATGCTTGTTCCTAATGCCGAGATAACCGCTTCAAAAACAGCCTCAACAACCGACAATGGTGATGGTATGTTAGGAGTGGGAGATATAATTATATACACTATAACAGTTACAAATACAGGAAACTTGACTCTAACGGGGATTACTTTAGATGATAATTTAAAAAATGGAAATGGAACAGTACTAAGTTTAAATACTTCCCCTACTTTTGTTTCTTCTTCTCAGGGGTCAGTCTCAGGAACCCTACTATATGATGAGGGAGCTACCTATACAGCATCTTATACGATAACACAGGCAGATGTTGATTCTGGCGTGGTTTCAAATAGTTTGATAGTTACGGCAAGTTCTCCAGGTCAGACTAATAACGTTTCTGATACAAGTGATGTTGGAAATATTGGAGCCGGAGATACTGATGCAGATCCAACTATTACAAATTTACCTAACATAAATACGGTAACTCTTAAAAAATTGGCTGATGTTATTGATGTTGATGGAGATGGGACAACCAATCTGGGGGATATTATAAAGTATACATTTGAGATTACCAATACAGGGAACTCTTCTTTAAACTCTGTTACTTTAGTTGATAATTTGACCGCAATATCTGGTGCAGCCTTAACCAATTCCATTACAATAATTGAGAGCTCAACAAACCTATTAACTAAATCTAATTTTTATAATGGATGGACTCAATCGGGCACACAACATTTTGGATATAATTTTATGCCTGACCAAATCATGTATTATTTTAGTTCATCCTCAGGACTTACTTCTGCCCAGTTAGGGAATGCTTTAGTAGACGGCAAAAATTATATTGATTACATGGGGAATCCTAATGGTAATCCAGCCTCAGATTCTCAAGCTAATAGCAGAAGAATTAGATCAACGGGAGGTGCTGCCCCAATGTATTATCAAAATTTCAATTTTGATCCTAACACCACTTATACAATATCAGTTTATGCTAAAGCTTATGGTGGTCAGGGAACAGAAACATTTAGATTATTTGCTCATGATGGATTTAACATAGGGTCCCTATCAGATACTCAAATAATAGATGCGGCATTTAAATCAACATTTACTTTAACTGGAGATTGGACAAGATATCAGTATACCTTTAAAACCTCGTCAGGGGCCACTGCAGGTAGAGTTGGTATTTCCAATATGATGACAGGAAATGGTTCGTATTTCTATGGAATTCAACTTGAAAAAACTCAAGGGGCCACACCTTTTATATATACTTACAGTAGCACTGTAACAAGACCTCAAAGTTTAATTGGAGATTATGCAAATACTATTGTAGCAAATGAGACAGTTAAATTAGTGGGGTATTATCCAATTGCACAAGAGGCTGTAGATGCGGGGGCAGTATCAAACACAGCTGTAATAACTGCAAGCTCTCCAGGTCAAACCAATAATGTCACAGATACATCAGATGATGGAAATGCCGCAAATGGAAATGACAATCAAACGCAAACAGATGTTGATGGGAATCCAAAAATTAATGTTGTAAAAATAGACTCTTGGACAGATAACAATGGAAATAGTAAGGTAGATATAGGGGATTTAATTACTTATACCATCACCGTCTCAAATACAGGAAATACTTCTTTATCTTCTATAACCCTTACCGATACTTTTAAAACTTCATTAAATGAAACATTGACCCTAACCACCCAACCAAGTAGAATTTCCTCTAGTATGGGATCAAGTTTAGGAAACTTAAAGGTAGGAGAAAATGCGGTATATGTAGCAACATTTATTATTAATCAAGCGGCTTTTGTAAGACCGTTTATTCAAAATAAGGTTGATATTGTTGCAAGTGCTCAGGGTCTTACAGGAAATGTTACAGATACCAGCGATGATCCTGCTACAGCCGATGTTGATGATCCGACCAAAACTAATATGGAGCCAGATAGCAGTATTGAGGCGACTAAAACTTATCAGATTATTGATAATGGAAATGGTACAACGGGAGTGGGTGATATTATCAAATTTATTATTAATGTTGAAAATACTGGAAATACTTCTTTAACAGGATTATTTATTACCGATACGTTAACTGATGGGGATTCTAATGTGGTTTCAATTACCGACGGGCCATATTTTGTAAGCTCCACCTTAAGCTCAACCCAGGGTAATTTAAAAGTTAGTGAAATAGCCACTTATATTGCCTTCTTTACTATAGATGCTCAGGCTTTTGCCTCGGGAAGTGTTATAAATACAGTTTCCGCTACAGCTAGTAGCCCTGGTCAAACTAATGATGTTACTGATGTTGGAGATGACCCGAATACAGCTGCAGCAAATGATCCAACAGTTGTAAATGTTAATGCTACGGCATCTTTAAATGTAGTTAAAACATTTACAGTGTATGATGGCGTAGCGGATGGTATTGTTGGAGCTGGAGATACTATTAATTATACTATTACTGTTGAAAACAACGGAACATCTGTAATTACAAGTATGACCCTTGTTGATACTATTGCCAATGCTAATGGAGTAGCACTGAGTTTAACCAGTGGACCAACATTTTCGGCACAAAGTCAAGGCTCTGCTCAAGGAACTCTTAATGTAGGGGAAACAGAAACATATGTAGCAAGTTACCTTATACAATCTGCTGCGGCCTTAACTGGAAAAATCAGTAATACAGTTGTTGCAACGGCAAGTGATACTCAAGGGAATCTAGTTTCTGATCGAAGTGATAATGGAGATGATACCGATGGAAATACTTTAGATGATTATACCATCACAACGATTGATTTAACTCCTTCTATTGATGTTTCTAAAATTGTAGCAGTAACTGATAATAACTCAAATGGATCAACAGACCTTGGAGATCTGCTTACTTACACAATTGTTGTTTCTAATACTGGAAATGTTAATTTAAACACGATTTTAGTTTCAGACACTCTTACGGATTCTAATAGCACTACACTTACTCTGACTACTACACCAACTTTTGTTTCTGCCAGCTCAGGATCAAATGCAAATCTTATTTTAATTGGAGGGTCAGCTACTTATAGAGCTACTTTTGTAATTAATCAAAATGCTGTAGATAGTGGAGGTGTAATTAATTCGGTATCCGTTTCTGGAACAAGTGCAGTTAGCGCAGAGGTTGTTAATGATCAAAGTGATGATGGAGATGATTCGGATGGCAATACGACCAATGATCCTACAGTTGTATCAATTACAACCACACCATCATTAGAAGTAGTTAAATCGGCTGTTGTTTCTGATGTAAATGGAAACAGCATTACCGATAAGGATGATATTATTACCTACACTATAGGTGTTAAGAATAATGGCAATGTTACTCTTACTGGATTAACACTTACTGATACCCTGACTGATGGTAATACATCAACACTTAGTTTAGATGGCGGACCAACATTTGTATCGGCTACAACAAGTTCAACATCTACGACTTTACTAGTTAGTGGAGTAGCGACCTTTACAGCTTCTTATACGATAAGTCAAGGAGCATTAGATAGCGGTCGAGTAATTAATAGTGTTCTGGCTACAGCCAGTAGTCCAGGCCAGACTAATAATGTATCGGATACTAGTGATGATCCATCTACAGCAGCTGCCAATGATAAGACGATAACAACAATTACAGCATCACCATCTATTGAGGTAACCAAGACGGTAACTGTCACAGATAATGGAGATGGGGTTACTGGATTGGGTGATATAGTTCAGTTTAATATTACTGTTAAAAACACAGGAAATATTACCCTGAGCGGACTGACCATTAGTGATACATTAACGGATCTCAATAGCAATACGATATCATTATCTAATGGCCCTTATTTTTCAGGTTCTGATCAAAGTTCTGCCCAGGGTGTTCTTAAAGTCAACGAGACGGCCTCATATATAGCTTTCTATGTAGTAGGACAAAATGTAGTTGATTCAGGAGGTTTAACTAATAGCGTAATAGCTACAGCCAGTAGTCCTGGTCTGACAAATAATGTATCAGATACCTCAGATGATGGGGATGATACTGATGGCAATACAGAGGATGATGAAACAGTTTTACAGATTACTAGAACTCCTTTATTAGAAGTAACAAAAACTGCCTCGGTAACAGATGGGGGAGATGGATTTACAGGTCAAGGCGATGTTATAAATTATTCTATAAAAGTTGAAAATAAAGGTAATGTAACACTGACTGGATTAACAATAAGTGACACTCTTACAAATGGAAATGGAGGAGCTTTGTCACTAAACTCTGGACCTTCATACAGCTCAACAACAAAAGGTTCTTCTCCAGGAACACTAAAAATAGGTGAAATACAAACCTATTCAGGATACTATATTATAAGCGCTGCAACTGCTGGTACACCAAGTGTTATAAATTCAGCAGTAGCTATAGCTAGCAGTCCTGGTCAGACTAATAATGTATCAGATACTTCGGATGATGGGGATGATACTGATGGAAATACTGTTAATGACACGACAGATGTTATAATTTCTCCAAACCCTTCAATTGAGGTAACTAAGACAGTATCAGTTACCGATACTAATGGTAATTCTAGTAATGACCCTGGTGATGTTCTAAGATACACTATTACTATTGAAAACACTGGTAATGTAACAGTTACTTCCTTAAGTCTTGTAGATACCTTAACAGATAATAATGGCAACGTGTTAAGTTTAGATAGCGGCCCAACATATTTGTCAGCTACTGCAGGATCGACTTCAGTAACCATAAAGTCTGGTGGAATTGTAACTTACACAGCGACTTATACTTTAACTCCTACACCTGCTTTTTCAGGGAAAATTAAAAATACTGTATTAGCCACAGCAAGCAGTCCAGGAAATTCAGGAGATGTACAGGATCAAAGTGATGATGGAGATGATACGGATTTCAATACATTAAATGATCAAACAGAAGTTATTACAACTGCTCAGGCTTCTCTCACTGTTACCAAGTCAGCAGTAGTTTCTCAGACCAATGGAAACTCAACTACTGAAGCTGGCGATGTTATTATTTATACTATTGGTATTAAAAATACAGGAGGGGTGACCCTTATAGGCTTGAATCTTAATGATACTCTAACTGATGCTAATAGTTCAACACTAAATTTAACAAGCGGTCCAACTTTTGTGTCTGCTTCTGCAGGTTCTACCTCACAGACAATTGTAACAAGTGGAACAGTTACCTATACAGCGACTTATATTATAGGGACGGCTCCGTCCTATACAGGAAAAATTATAAATAAAGTTTTAGCTAGTGCTACAGGTCAAGGAGGAAATGTTTCCATTAATGATACAAGTGACGATCCATCTACGGCTACCCCTAACGATGTAACAGTAGTTAATATTGATCCTTTTGCACAAATGGAAGTAACTAAGACTGCTTCAGTTACGGATGATGGAGATGGAAATATAGGAGCTGGGGATGTTATAAATTATACTATTACCATAGAGAACAAAGGAAATGTTGCTCTTACAGGAATGACAATTAGTGATACTTTGACTGATGGAAATAGCTCTACACTCTCAATGACTAATGGACCAAATTTTGCTGGATCAACAATGGGATCTAATACAGGAACATTAAAAGCTGGAGAAAAGGCGACATATCTGGCTTATTATATAATAAGCACAGATGCTTCTCTAACAGGAGCAATTATTAACACTGTTTCAGCTACAGCAAGTAGCCCAGGACAGACCAATAATGTATCAGATACTTCTGATGACGGGGATGATACAGATGGAAATACAGTTAGTGACACAACCAATGTTTTTATTACACCATTACCATCGGTTGAAGCTACAAAAACAGCAACGGTATCAGATGTCAATGGTAATAGTCAAAACGATAGTGGTGATATTATAACTTACTCAATCACTATATCTAATACTGGAAATGTATCATTAACCAGTTTGATAGTTTCAGATACACTTACTGACGCTAATGGATCAGAATTATCTCTTAATGGAAGTCCAACATTTGTTTCAGCTTCAGCAGGTTCAACTTCAACCTCTATTGCTGTTGGTGGAAATTTAACTTACACCGCTAGTTATACCATAACTCAATTATCAGCTAATACAGGCAGTATACAAAATAGTGTTTTAGCTATCCTTAGTAGTCCAGGAAATACAAATAATGTATCAGACACCTCTGATGATGGGGATGATACTGATGGTAATACTACAGATGACAAAACAATTGTTACAACTGCTTCAGATGCAGCTATTGAAGTCACTAAGACGGCATCAGTTACTCAAAATGATGGAAATTTAACTAACGGAAATGGCGATGTTATTGTATATACTTTTAGAATTGAGAATAAAGGAAATGTTACTCTTTCAAATTTAAAACTTACAGATAATCTTACAGATGCGGCAGGAGGTCCTTTAGCTTTAAATGCTAGTCCTACTTTTGTTTCTGCATCTTCAGGATCGACTTCTTTAACTCTTTTAGCAAGCGGTGTTGTAACCTATACAGCTAGTTATACAATAACTCAGGCATCAGCTAATACTGGTGGTGTAAATAACAGTATGACAGTCATAGCGAGTAGCCCAGGTAATACGGATGATGTTACAGACGTGAGTGATGATGGGGATGATACAGATGGAAATACAACTAATGACCAAACAGTTATTGTTACTGTCAGTGATATTTCATTGACTGTTGCCAAAACAGCTACAGTTTCTGATGTAAATAGTAATTCTAAAATTGATGCGGGAGATGTAATTATTTATACTATTTCTATTGAAAATACAGGAAGTGCTAATTTAACTGGTTTAACTTTAGTTGATACTTTAACTGATGCGAATAGCTCTACTTTAAGTCTAAATGCTTCTCCTACTTTTGTTTCGGCTTCTTCTGGATCAACTTCAACTTCAATTCAAGGAGGAGACACAGTTACATATTCTGCTTCTTACACGATAACAGTTGCTGCAGCTAATACGGGTAAAATTATAAACAGTGTTTTAGCAACAGCTAGTAGCCCTGGAAAGACTAATAATGTATCAGACACTTCTGATGATACTAATACCGGTGCCGCTAATGATCCAACGGTAGTTAATGTAACTCCAATGCCA
>CACEKG010000028.1 GCA_902560065.1 uncultured Bacteroidota bacterium | reverse complement strand
AATTATAAGTAGTTAATTATTTAATAAAATAGATAATTAAACCACCTATTATAAAACCCTCCATAAAAAATATCCAAAGCAATCCATAATTAGATATTCCAAAACTTTTTTGAAACTGTTTTACAATTTCTTTATGCCATTCTAACATATAATTTTTAAATTATTCCAAGTGCTAAACTTATAGCTAATATAACCAAACAAATATTTACCAGTTTGTGTATAAAATCTACAGTTATTTTTTTTAGTAAATTAATTCCTATTAAACTTCCTAATATTGCAGCTAAACAAGAAAAAATTATCAGATAATTTTGATCTGAAATTTTTATTATATCGATATTAGAAAAATACACTCCAATTCTAGTAAAATCAACTAATAAGGAAATAGTTACTGCAGTTGCTATAAAAGATTCTTTTGATAGATTTACTTTAATTAAAAAAGCACTTCTCAAGGCTCCTTGAATACCAGTTAATCCTCCAAAAAATCCACTTAATAAACCTCCTAAAGGCAACCATTTTTTTTTGAATTTAAGATTTTTTGTTTGAGGGATTAATTCAATTATAGCAAATATTAATAACAAAAGAGAAATTAATAATTTTAAAAAGTCTTGTTCAATAACTTTACCCATTAATTTGTAATTATAGCTCAGATTTAAGTCCTTAAACACAAACAATAAATAAGCTCCTAAAAAAGCAGCAATAATAGCAGTTAATCCAAAATTTTTAATTATTAGCCAATTAATATTTTTTCGTATTAAAAACCATTTAAATATGTTATTTAAAAGATGAACAATTCCTGTTGCTGTTATAGCGAATTCAGCTGGAAAAAAAATTAAAAAAACAGGGGTTAACAAAGTTCCTAAACCAAAGCCTGAAAAAAAAGTTAGAATTGAAATAAAAAAAGCTAGTATTGATATTACTAAAATTTCAATCATTGAAAATTATAATTTAAATATCATTTATATTTGGATTAAGCCATTTTTTCGCTGAATTTAAATCTATATTTCTTCTTTGAGCATAATCTTTAACTTGATCAACATCTATTTTACCTAATCCAAAATACTTAGATTCTATATTAGAAAAATAATACCCTGAAATTGACGCTGCTGGCCACATAGCAAAATTTTCAGTAAGTTTAACTCCGATTTTATCCTCTACATTAAGTATTTTCCATATAGTTTTCTTTTCTAAATGGTCAGGACATGCAGGATATCCTGGTGCCGGTCTAATACCTTGATATTTTTCTTTGATTAAATCCTCATTTGTGGTTTTTTCATTTTTATTATATCCCCAATATTTTGTTCTTACCAGTTTGTGAAGATATTCAGCAAAAGCTTCTGCGAGTCTATCAGCAATTGCTTTTACCATTATACTGTTATAATCGTCATTATTTTTTTCATAAACTGAACACAACTCATCACAGCCAAATCCACTTGACACGCAAAATAAACCTATATAATCTTTGATTTTAGAGTTTTTAGGAGCAATAAAATCAGATAAGGCTATATTGGGTATACCATCTCTTTTTTTTGATTGTTGTCTGAGAGTAATTAATCTATTTAAAACATCTGTTCTATCTTCGTTAGTATATAATTCTATATCATCATCATTTATTGAATTAGCAGGAAATAATCCAAAAATTCCTTTTGCTTTAAATAAATTTTCATTAATTATTTTATCAAGAATGATATTAGCATCTTCAAATAGCTGTTTGGCTTGTTTTCCATTAATTTCATTTTTAAAAATTGCAGGATATATCCCGTGAAGATTCCATGATCTAAAAAATTGAGTCCAGTCAATATATCTTTTTAAAATATTTAGATCATCAATATTTATAATATTAATTCCTAATTCTTTAGGCTTATATGTTTTAGTTTTTTTCCAATCAATTTTATATTTATTATTACGAGCATTTTTTAAAGAAATAAATCTCTTGTCATTTTTTTTATTTAAAAAATTTTCTCTAACAATTTCATATTCATTTTTCACTTCTTTTTTAAATTTTTCTTTATTAGTATTTAACAGATTTGAAGCAACTGGAACTGCTTTTGAAGCATCATTAACATGAATTACACATCCACTATATTCGGGTTCTATTTTTACTGCAGTATGAGTTTTCGAAGTTGTAGCACCACCAATTAAAACAGGAAATTTTAATTTTCTTTTTTCAAGCTCTTTAGCTAAAAAAACCATTTCATCTAATGAAGGAGTTATTAATCCACTTAGCCCTATAATATCAACATTTTCTTTTATCGCAGTATCTATAATTTTTTCGGGTGGTACCATAACTCCAAGATCTATTATTTCAAAATTATTACACCCAAGGACAACTCCAACAATATTTTTTCCAATATCGTGTACATCTCCTTTTACAGTTGCCATTAAAATTTTACCAGCTGATCTTTTTTCAGAATTTTTTTCAGATTCAATAAATGGTATTAAATGCGCAACAGCTTTTTTCATAACCCTAGCTGATTTAACAACTTGTGGTAAAAACATTTTTCCTTCACCAAAAAGGTCGCCAACAACATTCATTCCATTCATAAGAAATTTTTCAATAACATTTAAAGCTCTTTTTTCTTTATTTCTAGCCTCTTCAGTATCTTCAATAATATATTTATCAATACCTTTTACAAGAGAATGAGTTATTCTATTTTGCAAATTATCTTTTCTCCATTCTTCTTTTTTTAATGATGAAGTGTTTTTTGATTGAGAAAGGGTTTCAGCAAAGTTTAATAATCGTTCAGTTGCATCTTCTTTTCTATTAAGGATTACATCCTCCACATATTCTAATAATTTTTTAGGAATTTCATCATAAACTTCAAGCATAGTGGGATTAACAATTCCCATTTTCATTCCATTTTTTATAGCATGGTATAGAAAAACAGAATGCATTGCTTCTCTAACTTTATTGTTTCCTCTAAATGAAAAAGATACGTTACTCACACCCCCACTAACATTTACATAAGGTAAATTATTTATTATCCATTTAGTGGCTTTAAAAAAATCTACAGCATATGTTTTATGATCATCAATTCCTGTAGCAACAGGAAAAATATTGGGATCAAAAATTATATCTTCAGGATTAAAGCTTACATTTTTTGTTAAAATTTCATATGATCTTTTACAAATATCAATTCTTCTTTTATATGTGTCAGCTTGGCCTTTTTCATCAAAGGCCATTACTATAACAGCAGCACCAAACTTTTTTATTTTTTTAGCTTGATTTATAAAAATTTCCTCACCTTCTTTTAAACTTATCGAATTAACAACACATTTACCCTGGGTTACTTTTAAACCAGCTTCTATTATTTCCCATTTAGAACTATCAATCATAATTGGGATTTTAGCGATATCTGGTTCAGCTTGAATTAAATTCAAATATTTAATCATGGCTTCTTTTCCATCAATCATACCCTCATCCATATTTACATCAAGAATTTGAGCTCCTCCTTCTACCTGATCTCTAGCAATTTCAACGGCTTCCTCATATTTATTTTCTTTTATTAATTTTAAGAACTTTCTTGAACCAGTAACATTTGTTCTTTCTCCAATATTTACAAAATTTAAATTTGATCTTAATTCAAATGGTTCTAGTCCGCTAAGAGTTAAAATTCGTTTAGACATTTTTTATTTTTCTTGGAGAATAATTTTTTGTTAATTCATAGATTTCTTTTATATGGTTTTCATTAGTACCACAACAACCACCAATAATATTTACTAAATTATCATCTAAATAATTTTTTATCTGAAAAGACATTTCTTCTGGAGTTTGATCATACTCTCCAAAGGCATTTGGTAGTCCAGCATTAGGATGAGCAGATGTGTAAAAAGAAGTATTTTCACTTAATGTTTTCATATAGGGAATTAATTGCTCAGCTCCTAAAGCACAATTAAATCCAATACTTAAAAGCGGTAAATGAGACAGTGAATAAAGGAAGGCTTTTACAGTTTGCCCAGATAAGGTTCTGCCACTTTGATCAGTTATGGTTCCACTAACCATTATAGGGATATTCAAATTATTTTTTTCTAAATAAGTATCTATTGCATATAAAGCAGCCTTAGCATTTAAAGTATCAAATATTGTCTCTACCAGTAAAATATCAACACCTCCTTCTAAAAGCCCTTTTATTTGTTCTGAATATGATATTACTAATTCATCAAAAGTTATTGCTCTATAACCTGGATCATTAACATTTGGAGAAATAGAAGCAGTTTTATTTGTAGGGCCGATAGAACCAGCAACAAATCTCGGTTTATTTTTGTTTTTTTGGGTGTATTCTTGAGTAAGTTTTTTTGCAATTTTTGCAGATTCAAAATTTAGCTCATAGACTAAATCTTCCATTTTATAGTCTGCCATAGCTATTGATGTTGATGAAAAAGTATTCGTTTCAATTATATCAGCTCCGGCATCAAGATATTTTCTGTGAATTTCAGAGATTATTTTTGGTTGTGTAATTGATAATAAATCGTTATTTCCTTTTAACGGATTTTCAAAATTTTTGAATCTTTCTCCTCTATAATCCTTTTCATCGAGATTATATTTTTGAATCATGGTTCCCATTGCTCCATCTAGAACTAAAATTTTGTTATTAAGAGCATTAAAAAGGCTTTTCATAAGATTCACTTAATTATTAAAGATCTTTTGGATTTTAAAAATTCAGCAATTCCGAAAAGTAAAAAAGAATAAAAAAGAAATCCTAAGAGAGTTCCTTTATAAAAAGGAATAGCCATTGTGTAACATGATATCAAGCCTAAAAGATCCTTAGAATACAAAGATCCAGATATCCATACACCAAAATTAGTTATTATAAAGAAAATTAAACTAGATCCAATGGTGGTAATTAAAAGTTTTTTAAAGTTAAATTTCTTTAAACTAAAAATTCCTATTAGGATTATTAATATAAAGCTTGCATATTGCCAAAGGAAACCAGAGTAAAAAAATGTAAATTCTTTGAAATAAGCACTTAAGAATAAATTATTAATAATTAAATCACTAATAAAAAGAGATAAAATTGGTATTAAAAAAGCATGAAATTTGTTTTTAAAATATGCTCCACCAAATAAAGCTATTGCACCTACGGGAGTAAAATTAGGAATATGAGGAATTAATCTAGAAAAAGAAGCAAATAAGATTAGTATTATAATTCCCCAGTAATTTAAATTTATTTTTTTCATAATTATTACCAAATATCTTCATTGTAACTTTTGTATTCTTCTTTTCCTCCTAAAGATTTCCAATCAGAATCTTGGGTGAGTCTAGATGAAATTCCACCTCTTGGGTTACAATCTAAAATTATCCTTAATCTTTTTGGTTTATAAACCGTCTTAATATCATCATATAAAACATTTATAAGTCTTTCATAAGAAATGATCATGTTTCTGTATTGTTGAAGATATAATTTAAAGGATTTTAATTCTATAATTTTTTTATCTGGATAAAACAGTAAATATAAGGATGCAAAATCTGGTTGTTCATAAACTCCCAAAAAGGTTAGTTCAGGTTGTTTTAATTTTATTTCATATGCTTTTTGCGCAGGATTTGGCAATGACTTCAATAAACTTATGTCAACATTTTTAAAAGTTTTTTTCATTTTTTTGTTTTTCATAAATAATTAATCATGAATAATCATGATTCGTTCAAATTTTCAGAAAGATTATTGCAATTGTTAAAAAGGAATACTGGTTTAGCATTTTTTTTAAGAGGTTGCAATCAATTCAAATCCTTCCTCAATCATCTACAAAGATAATTGATTTAAGTTAAATGATAAAAAAAGAAAAATTAATCTATAGTTTTAGGTTATTTTTTTATATCAATTTTTCAAGTCAAAACTGACTTTTTTAATTTTATCATTATGGATTCTTAGCTTATTATCAACATAAACCATAAACCCTTTTCCTCTATTATATTTTTCACCGGTTTTATCCCAAAAAATAGTTAATATTTTACCATGATAAAGTACATTGTCTAAACAAAAATAATCCCACTTTCCTTCTGGTATAAGTGGATTTATTTCAACTATATTATCGCTACGCGGTCTTAATCCGATCAATCCTGTAATTATTAAGTCATTGTAAGTTGAGTGATTATAATCTTTTCCTCTTTCTTTACCACCTTTCTCAATACTCCAGGTTCCGTTATCCCATGACTTAAGACGAGTTCGAGAAATCCAATCTCCATTGAAAGGATTAAGATTTTCATCAATCCATGGAACTATCTTCCCATCTTCTCTTTTAAGCTTATGGGAATTAGTGTAGGATTTAAGTGTTTTAAAATACTCCTCTTTACCGATAACATTCTGATCATAATTGTTTAGTAGATTAGCTAGTGAAGTTAATACGCTACAAGTTGCCAGAGGCCAACTTGGGCCATTCCATTGACATTCATGACCTTCATAAGAAATTTTAAATTCTGGATGTCGTTGTTCTAAAAAAGTTGGCCCATAAGGAGAGTAGAATCCTTCTTTATCTATTAAATGCTTCCATGCTTCTTCATATCCTGAATCAGGCATATTAAAATACCAGGGTGTATATCCATATAGCTCACGTGCATCACTAAGTTCTGATCCTTCTTTAGGTAAAACTTTAAAAAATTGAGATTCACTATCCCATAGTTTATCTTGAACTAAATTTTTGATTTTGAACGCCTTAGATCTGTACTCTTTATCTAGTTCCCTTTTTCCTGCTAGTCTAGATATTTTTGAAATAGCTATAGCATCACCATACATAAAACTATTTAAAGTAGGACGAAAACCATGACCGCCGACGGAGAATTCACCTCCATCACGATCATCTATAGTGTAAAATAGACCGTTTTTTCTTCCCCCTATATGATAACCATTCCAATCCCATCCTGTTTCCCACATTTTATAATTTTCAATTAAATCAGGAAGTAAATCCAGAAGAGGCTTGTTATCTAAAGTCACCAAATATCTATTGTAGAATGCATCTGCAATCCAGAAACTATATAAACGCGGTTCTCCTCCTTTTCTTAACCAGAAGTACGAATAATCATCGAGATATTTAGTGTTGTGTAGCCAACGTCCTTCATAGTAATGGTGAGCAGCTGGACAACTTATGGTATTGTGTTTTCCTGACCAAGGTACATCTGGCAGAAATTCTGTTATGACATAACCATCCTCAGTATTCTTGATATGCTTACGATAAGTCCACCATCTAAAATAATAAGTCCGTTCAATATCAATATCAGGACATTCAAAAAGGGGAATATTTTTTTGTAAAAAATTTAATGCCTCTTTATTACTAATATTTGCATATAGTTCCTCATCATCTTTATTAAATTGTTCTACATAGGTTTGTAATTTAAACTCATCAATTAAAGGTTTCAGGTTGTTATCTAAATGCGAACAGTTATTAAATATAAATATTGCCAGAATTATTTTTAATTTAAAAATAATTTTGTTTTTCATCTGTTTTTAGAAAGTACGTGTATATAATCGTTATTTGAAAGAATAAAGAAATTTTCTTTATTTATTTTTATTATTTTTCTTGAATTAAGATTTAATGGTAAAGGTAAAAATTTTGAAGATTTAAAAGTTTTATCATTCTTATCCCAATCAGATAATATTCCTCCAGGATTTGCAGAGGACATGCCTAATTCAGTAACATATTCATGATAGTTACCAACATATATAATTTCATTATTATCATTGATTGAAATAAAGTCTTCAATACTACTAAATTGAGCTTCTTTAGGAAGAGGTTTTGAAATAAAATTATCTTTATTTTTTATAAATATAGTTGACCTTAATTCGTATAAATATTTTATTTCTACTAATTCCTTCTCAAGTTTTCCAGTTAGAACTTTTATGTTATTAACCTTTGAAAAATCATTATATTTTGGAAACTTTTTCTTTAAATAGGGTAGTTGTTTGTCAAGATTATCTTTTGATGAAAAGGGAACATATTTTCCAAAGAAATCGTAAAAAATTATTGGATCTAATTGTAGATTTTTATCAAAATCATCTAAATATAGTTTGACGGGTTTTTCAATTGAAGGTTTCCATTTAAAATTTGATCCAGCATTCCCCGCTAAAATATCAAGTTGACCATCTAAATTTATATCTTTTATTAGTAAATTATTCCATAAACCATTTGTTTTTGAAAGACCTAAATCATTGGTGGCATCAATAAATTTTTCATTTCCTTGATTTAAAAGGACTCTTATTGGCATCCAATCTCCAACCATTACAAGATCTATTTTAGAATCCCCATCAATATCTGCCCATTGACTATCAGTTATCATTCCAAACCTTTCTTTTGAAATTATTTCAAAAGAATTATTTCCTTTATTTTTTAGGATAAAACTATATGGACTCAATCCATAAGATCCAGGAATTGATCTGCTTCCAACGAAAATATCTTCATAATTATCATTATCAAAGTCAGAAATTGAAACAGTTGATCCATTTGTCATAGGTAGAGATATTTTTAATCTGGAAAAATTCCCTTTACCGTCATTAATATATATTCTATCCATTAAATTTTTGTCAGATTCCATTAAATCATTTCCTCCACTAACAACATATATATCTAAATCTCCATCTTTATCAATATCTATTGTTGCTGCATCAACATCTTCATATTTACTATCTATTCTTAAATCAGGATTATCGACTAAATTAAATTTCATGTTTTCTGATCCTAAATATATTTTTGGACTTTGATATCTAGCTCCACCAAGAAAAAGATCATCTAACCCGTCGCCGTTAAAATCAGCACTAAGACCTGTGGGCCCCTCATATGACAATCTTTCAGGAATTAGCCTTTCTTTTTCATAGTCATAATATCCATTTTCTTGATGTTTAAATGGTAAAATTTTTATAGTATATTCTTGTGAATTTTTATTCTTTATTTTTTGACTTGCAATCAAATCTTTATTTCTTTTTATAATTAGTTCTTGGTTTGTATATATGTTTTTTTCTGTCTGATTATATCCATCAGGCCATTCAATAACAATTGAATCTAATTTTTTAACTTTTCCTAAACCAAAAAAAACATTATGAGTTGAAGAAGATTGAAACCCTCTAGTAATTATGTTTTCTCTAACCCATTTTTTTTCATTATAATAAAGGTTAACTTTTGAACCTCTTGTAATAGAATAAGATTTATTTCCTTTTAATTTTATTGATATATAATTATTAGTTTTATCAGAAAGATTTTCAAGAATAGTTGATTTTGAATTCAGATTATTTAGAATTATATCGAGATCACCATCTTTATCAAGATCAGAATATGCAGCTCCATTACTAAATGAAGGTTTACCAATAAATGATTTTTTTACTTTTTCAAATTTAAGATTTCCGATATTTTTAAATAATATATTTGGAATTTTAAGAGTGGGCATTTCGTTTATAAGCTTCTTTTTTAATTCATCTTGTTTAGTGTTATTGTATTTTGTGAAATCTACATTACTTAAATAATTTATATAGTCTAAATCATTGGGTCTTTTTACAATACCATTTGAAATAAAAATGTCATTTAAACCGTCACAATCAAAGTCTTGTAAAAGAACACCCCAACTCCAATCAGTTGCGTGAGTTTCAGTTTGAAGAGCTATTTCTGAGTAGGTTCCATTACCTCGATTAAGGTTAAAATGGTTTCTTGAAAATTGATATTCAAATCCAAATTCTTTTTTTATTCTGGATCTTTTGTCAGAATCTTCCCCTCCAGACTTTAAAAAAATTTCCGAGTCAAATGGCATCATGTCAGTTGTGAAAATATCTTGATGACCATCAAAGTTGAGATCTGCAACATCTATTCCCATTGTAAAATGAGTTGAATGATTTATAGAATTTTTAACAGACTCTTTGAATGTTTTATTCTTATTATTTAAATAGATATAATCATTTTCATGAAAATCATTTCCAACATAGATATCTAACCATCCATCATTATTAATATCCGTTGCAGTAACAGCTAATCCATAACCAAGTGGACTATCATAAATATTAGCATCTCGAGTTACTTCAATAAATTTACCTTCTGTTTCATTAATTTTATTTTCATAAAATTTATCGCCAGAAAGACTATCTGATTCAGATCTTTTTTTTGATGTTCCATAGCTTCTTACAGTATGTATTGCATGATTAAGTAAATACAAATCCAAGTCACCATCACGGTCATAATCAAAAAATGTTCCATGAGTAGAAAAACCAGAAAAATTAAGACCATAATCTTTTGACATTTCAGAAAAAGTAAGATCACCGTTATTTATGTATAGTAAATTATGTGAATTTTCAGAACTTATTGGACTAACTTTTGTTACATATATGTCTAAAAAACCATCTCCATTTATATCTTCTAAGTTCACTCCATTTGACCAACTGTTATCCATATTAAGCCCAGCTTTCAGACTTATATCTTTGAATTTCATATTTCCTAAATTCAAGTAGAGTCGATCTGGCAATAAATTTGCAGAGAAATAAAGATCTTCTAAACCATCATTATTAATATCACCTACTGAAACACCTCCACCATTATAATAGTATAAATATTCAATAATATTAAGTTTGGTTTTGTATTTAAGATTGTTAGAAAAGTTTATTCCTGTTTCATTTGAATTAAGAGTTTTAAAAGGAATTGAAGATTCAAAAATTTCATCTTCAGTATAACAATTTGAAAATAAAATAAATATTAAAAGGATTTTACAAATTTTCATTTTCCATTAAACTTAAATAAGGTTAGAGAGTCTTTGTTTCTCGAGACCAAAATTTCTTTTTTATCAGTTATTAAAATATCTCTTATTTCTCCTTTTAAAAAAAACCCTTTACCCCCTTTATGAAAAACAAAGTTTTCGTTTCCTTTATTTTCTAAATAGACACCATATGATGCATCATATATTCCAACCTCAGGCTTAACAGTATATAAATTGCCTCCCATAATAATATCCTTATCTCCATCATTATCGAAGTCATTCGAATTAATGGCATAAATAGGACTAAATTGAACTTCTTTTGGGATGGAAATTTTTTTAAAATTAAAATTATCTTTATTAATAAAAATGCTTGTTTCAAGATTATTTACCTCAAAAACTCTGGAACCTTCCATTTGATTAGAATCAAAAATTTTTGTCATATCAGCGTTTTTGAAGGATTCATAATCAGGAAATCTTTTCTTTAAACTTTTAATTTGATCGATTAGATCATGTCTTAAGGCATAAGGGTAATCTTTTCCATTGTTATCATTAAAACAAATTATTCCTTCACCAAATCCATTTTTGTCAAAATCATTAAAATAAAGTCTTAAAGGATTTTTTTTGGTAGCTTTAAATCTAGAATTTAAACCATGATTTCCAACAATAAAATCTATTTTCCCATCATTGTTTAGATCTTCTAGGTGTATTTTATTCCACCATCCTTTTTCATTATCTAAATTATTTGTAACAGGTTTAAATTTTCCATTAAAATTTTTAAAAATTTTAATTCCCATATATTCACCTACAATAACTAGATCTTTATAATTATCATTATCTAAATCAACAAATGATGCATCAGTTATCATACCAATTTCTTTAAATTTTGGAGCTCTAGAAGTTGTCTCATTTATAAATTTGCCATTTCCATCATTAATTAATAAAAATCCTGATCCAGGCATTCCATATCTTCCTATTTTGATTCTTTCTCCAATAAATAAATCTAGGTCTCCATCATTATCAATATCAGAAGCCTCAACAGCACCGGTGCTAATTTTATTATCTATATCAGGCATTACTTGATTTGAATCTGAAAAGTTTCCATTGCCATCATTAAAAAAAAGTCTATCAAAAAGCAGTTCTGAATATCTTGATATTTCAACACCACCACTTGCTAAATAAAAATCTAAGTCTTTATCATTGTCCGCATCAAATAATAGAATTTCAGAATTTTCTAATTCTCTAAACTTTTCAAACAATTCTTTATTGTTTTTATTATCAATCTTATAATTTTCCCCATTAGACAATAAAATTGTTGGATCATATCCCTTAGAAGCAGAGATTATAATGTCAGCAAAATTGTCTCCATTTAAATCCCCTTTTTCAATTTTTGGACCTTCATTGCTACACATATGATAAATAAGACGTTCTTTATCAAAGTCAACAAATGGATTTTCTTTGTGCAAAAAGTTACTTGTCATTTCTTTTTTATCAAATAATATTTTTTCAATTTTTATTTCTGAATTATTGTTTTTGAAGTTAGCATCTGATTCTTTTAGCTTAATTATTTGATTAGACTTCACATTTTCTATTATAGTTTTGCCTCCATATGGCCAGATAACTTCTACATCAACTGTTTTGACAGAACCTAATCCAAAATTAGCCCTAACATCAACTGATGATTGAAATCCTCTCACAGGTTGTATCTCTTGTGTAAGAGTTTCTTGATCTGTTTTTATTAAAATTTTTGACCCAATAGCATTTTTATTAAGTGCATTTCCTTCAAGTTCAAATTTTAAATAGTTATTAGTTTTAGGATTTAATTTATTTTCAAAAATAAAGACTGGCATATTAACATTATTAACCACTAAATCTAAATCACCATCGTTATCAATATCACCATAGGCTGAACCATTTGAAAAACTTTCTATATTTAACCCCGAATTATTGTAGTTTTCAAACTGAGTTCCTCCTAAATTTCTATACGAATGATTTGGCACGGCTTCAGAGGGTATAATTTCTACCAGTCTTTTGTAATCTACTTTATTGTTTTGAACTATTGATTTGACAACTTCTTTGTTTGAAATATATTGAAGATAATCTTGATTGGTAAGGTCTTTAAATATTCCATTAGAAATAAATAGATCTTTAAAACCATCATTGTCCATATCAAAAAAAAGTGCTCCCCAACTCCAATCTGAAGCTTCAACTCCTGAAAATCTTCCAATTTCGCTAAAGGTGTCATTTTCATTATTTAAATGAAGAACATTTCGGGTGAATTGATGATGATATCCATTTTTTAAAACGTATTGATATTTATTCCAATCTTCAAAAGTAGTAACAGTTTTGAGTCTTTTGTAATCGGAGGGGAGCATTTCTGTTACAAAAATATCGTTTGAGCCATTGTTATCAATATCTGCTAAATCAGCACCCATTGAAGCTGCACTAATAGATTTCATTTGAGAAGTAAGATCTTCTTTGAAGGTACCATCTCTCTGATTTATATATAAATAATCTCTTTCAAAAAAATCATTACATACAAAAATATCTTCCCAATCATCATTATTTACATCCCCAACTGTTACTCCAAGGCCAAAACCAATAACACTGCCATATATATTGGCTTTTTGACTTACATCAAAAAATTTACCATTACGATTTTCCATTAATTTATCTCCCCCAAGTATATCTCTTTTTGGCCTTTCATTTTTAGTAAGATTAAAAGAGCCAATAGATTGATATGAGTTGTTTAATAAATAAACATCTAAATCACCATCTTTATCATAATCAAAAAAATTTGCATGGGTAGAATAGCCTTTGTCGTCAAGATTGTATTTTTCTGCAGATTCTGTAAATGTTAAATTTCCATTATTAATAAATAATTCGTTTTGTTTATTATCACCAGCTATATCTCCTGAATTACAAACATAAATATCTAAAAATCCATCAGCATTTATATCAACCATTGTTACTCCGGTAGACCAAGCCTTTTCTCCACTAACATTAGCCAAATCAGTTATATCCTTAAATTTAAAATCACCAATATTTAAATATAATTTGTTTTTTTGTTGATTAGAGGTTAGATACAAATCAATAAGACCATCATTATTAATGTCTCCTAAAGCAACACCTCCTCCATTATAGAAGTTTCGATATAGGTAAACATTGAAATCTTCACTAAATTCTAAATCATTAGAAAAATTGACACCTATTTTTTTGTTGTTTTTTAGTTCAAAAAGAGTTTCGGTTTTATTGCAAGAATAAATAAGAAGAATTATACAGAAAAAGGAGAAAAAACTTTTCATATTAATTTATTTTAGAAACATCTTCTATTTTAACAGCAATGTCTTTGGCATCTATTTTGTAAATTCTAATTCTTC
>CACEKG010000027.1 GCA_902560065.1 uncultured Bacteroidota bacterium | reverse complement strand
TTCTCATACCATGCAATGGTGTCGTCGTCTCTAGAAGACGATATGATATCCAAATCCCCATCTCCGTCCATATCTGCTGCAAAGACATCGTTTGCACCAGCTGCACTTGTTGCTATATCAGTAGGGGTCCAAGAAGGGTCTTGCCCTATTTTCTCATCCCAATATGCCCCTGTGTTGGCTGCTCTCGCTTGTGTTAATTCAACAAAATATGTACCCTGCTGGGGATTCCACTGAGTGCCATTGAAAAAGGCCGCATCCCATACATCTCCATCTCCATTTACTGCTGACCAAGGGGAGACAACTGTAGTATTAGGGAATGCTGAAACTTTATTTTCACATTGATTAATAGGAGATCCTGCTTTCCAATAATTCTCAAATGAATTTCCATCTAATAGATAGTTTAGACAGGCCTCATCTTTATCCATTATTCCATCATTGTCATCATCAATGTCTATTTTGTTTGGAATCCCATCATTATCCGTGTCAATCCCCAGTAGGAAAAATGTAATATCATTTGTCGTATTTCCGTCAGTATCATCTCCATCATCACTTACATCTATAACGTCTCTTTGAGAAGGATTAGGGTTTCTTGCTGAAGAACCTGTGAAGGTAATGGTGTTATAAACTCCTCCTGATAAAATAGTAGGAGAGGTTACAGAGTAAGTCGCCCGGAAAGTAGAAGTTCCTCCAACGGTCAATGTTTTAGAAGTTGATCCACTGGTTCCTGACACAAAGGTCGGTATGGTAGTAAATGTTAAAACTCTTCCCTGACCAGAAGTAAAAGTATCTACATAATTTAGGTCATTTATAACATCTGAAGAGGTGTTGGCTACAACAATTGTAAATGTAATAAGGTCTCCCGCGTCATATAAAACTCCATTACTATTGGTGTCTGTAGCAGATACTGTTTTAGTAACCTCAATAGACGGAAATATACTGGTATAAGATATTGTAGGATCATCAACTAAATTCCCATCCGTATCATCACCATCATCACTTGTGTCGGATGCTCTAACAGAAAGAACATTTCCAGGAGGAGGATACCAATAGGCCTTTGCAACGGCCTGATTTTTTACTCCCAGTGCCACTTCATCCGCTGAAACAACGGTATATGATGCCGTATAAGTCGCCGCTTCACCAGATAGTAATCTTCTGAACACGGACCCTTGAGAATTGCTAATCCAGGTTGGAGATGCATTTAATGACCTGGCATTTCCTTGAAGATCAGTGATTGTATCCTCTAAATAAACAGGTTGAAGAGTTACATTACCCGTATTTGAAACAACTATTGTATAGGTTAAAATATCCCCTGCAGTAATTTTTCCATCACTATCAACATCATTATGAGCTACTGTTTTAACAACTTCCAATTTAGCATCAGCAGTAAGATCAATATCTGTTGTATCACTTACTGTATCTCCATCAGTATCATCTCCATCATCAGAGGTATCGGTAACATTATTACTTTGGCCTGGACTACTGGCTATAACTAAAACGCTATTAATTAATTTTGAGGCCAAAAGCTCTGCGGAACCAATAGTATAACTTACTGTAAATGTAGCTACCCCGCTTTCTGATAGAGTTGTTGAGGTCGACCCTGATGTTGCCGAAACCAGAGTTGGAGAAACATTATATGTATAGATGTTTCCATTACTATCCTTTAATGTATCTGATAATGTTAAAGAAGTTAAAGTGACATTTCCTGTATTTTCAACTGTTATAGTATAAGTGATAATATCATTAAGATCATTAACTCCGTTTCCATTAACGTCAGTAACAGAGGCTGTTTTTGTAGCTTCAATTCCTGGAATTGCAGCCATTTCAACAATTGTAGGATCATTAGGACTTGCTGTAGTTGGATCATCACTGGTATCAGATACATTATTTGATTGCCCTGGACTACTGGCAATAGCTACAGCTGTGTTGGATACTAATGGAGTATTAGCCGCTTGATTAGATATACTATAGGTGGCCGTAAATGTAGAAACTCCCGAAGGGATAAGTGTAGAAGAGGTAGATCCTCCGCTGGCTGATACAAATGTTGGGGTTGTTGTAAGTGTAAGAGATGCCCCATCCCCGTCTATAAGTGTATCGGTTACTGTTAATCCTGAAAGGGTAACATTCCCTTTATTTTCTATGGTTATTGAATAAGTAATAAGATCTCCCTGTCCAATTGAACCATTTCCATTTACATCAGTGGTCGATGCTGTTTTAGAAACCTCAAGAGTTGGACTTGCTGTTATTATGAGTTCTGTAACATCAGATACTGTATTGCTATCGGTATCATCACCATCATCACTAGTGTCAGTAACTACAGCTACTGTAGAGCTTCCTGTGGCCACAACATAATTTATTACTTTGCCTGAATCAACAGCTGATTGCTGCAACGTATAACTAGCAGAATAAGTTGCTGTTTCACTAACCTTTAGTGTACCTGCTACAGAACCTTGATCTGCAGAAACAAAAGTAGGCCCTGAAATAGTAAGGGAGTTGCTACTTGCATCAGTGAGGGTATCACTTACCGATACAGCATTTAGAGTTAAATTCCCCGTGTTTTGAATTAAAATCGTATAGCTTACTGTATCTCCTAATCCAATTAATCCATCACCATTAGTGTCCGTTGCAGTAACAGTTTTTGTAGCTTCAATTCTAGATATATTATTTAAAGGAACTACGGTAGCATCATCTACTAGATTTCCATCTGTATCATCATTATCATCACTAACATCTGAAGTTGTCGCGGTTAATCCAGAGGGTGTTCTGTAATTTCCAATAAATTTTACACTGTTATGAAGCTCCTCAGAAATATCTATTACAGGTTGAGTAATAGTATAAGTTGCTGTATAACTCGCATTTGCTCCAGGACCTAAAGAAGATAATCTTGGATCATGACTAGCAGTTACTGTATCTGTTGGAGTATATTCATTACTATAAGTGAATACATAAACACTGGCCTGACTATTTTGTTCTAACTGAGCTCCCCAAACATACATTCCATTATTTCCAGAGTAAGAAGGAACAAATCCTGCTCTTATCCTTCCTGTTAAATTTGCTGAGGATTCTGTTGTGAAAGTATATGAATATCTTTTCCACTTTTCAGTCAAAATTTGATCAGGAGACTTTTGGGCATCATCATACCTCCCTGTATCAGTAGCTCCAGTCCAGCGTCCAGCCTGTCCAGCCTGAGCGTCATCATGGAAAATAAATTTAAAAGTATCTCCAACATAAGTTGAATTATAGGCTTTAGCATATACCGAAATAGTATATTGGGTATTTATTGGAGCATTAGTAATACTTGTCTCTTGATAAATGAAATATTTTAAATAAGCTCCTACATCTGAATCTCTTTTTATTTTACTATACTCTGATTTATTATTACTATGATTTTGATCTTCTCCAAATGTTCCGCCAGTATTATTATAGCCGTTGGTCATTGCTGCTCCACCTGCCGATGATCCCGAGTTTGCATTAAAATAGTAATTTACTCCTCCTGGCCATTTATTATAATTATAAACTGTTGCTGATCCCCTGGAAGCAATCTCATTCCAATCTTGATAGTCGTCATCAATTAAAGAGCTGTATTTAAAATAATTTCTTTGAAAACTTAAGTTTGATTGAGAACTAACGGATGTAAATTCTAAAGTTAATGTTTCTAAAAATGTGCTTACTTGATTAGTTAAAGTATCTTGATCAACTAGAGTAACTGTAACTAATCCTGTATTAGATACATTTATTGTATAGATTATTTTGTCACCAACATCATTTAATCCATTTGCGTTAACATCAGAAACAACAGCAGTCTTTGTAACTTCAATTTGAGGGTTATAACAAGAAACATCCCACTGAGCATTTCTAAAATCAAGTGTTGTTGATGGAGAATCCGAAATTGGAGCAGTATAACCATCTACGCCGCTTGTTACAGTTCCACTTGCATTTTGAGTAATTGATGCGTTTCCTAAAAGTCCGTCGTTATTATTGTCTGTATAACCAGCCTCAATAACATCAAAACAACCATCATTGTCAGAATCTAATTCAAAAGCATCAATAGTTTGATCGCCGTCTGAATCTAAATTAGTATTTAATTCTGCTCTATCATCAGCTCCATCACTATCAGCATCAACAAAACCAGTATCATTAAAGTCAACCCTACCGCTATTGTTTGTATCTAATGCCTCATTTCCACTTTCAACAATATCAAAAATTCCATCATTATCAGAATCTAAATCTATTCCATTTGGAATACCATCAGAATCAATATCTGGAATACAAGGTTCTGTCGCAGACATTAAAATTCCATCCAACTGAATTGAAACATTTGTGTTTACTGCATAAGCAGAAAATAATATAGCTACACTATAGGTATTAGCATCAGTGGTAAATGTAAAGGTCTGCTGTGTCCAATTTGTAGGGGTTTCAGTTATTTGTCTAACCTGGTAATCCGTTTGCATGGATTGAACCTGAAGTACTGTTGATCCACCATCAGCATGAGTTGGTGTTTGTCGACCTCCATCCTTATGATAAAAAGTAATACTATAAGTTGAACTTGGATATACATCTTGTTCAATGATTATTCTATCAAAAGTTCCTGACCCTACAGAAGTTTCATCCCAATATTCTAAATCATTATATCCAGTAGCATTTTGAAGTAATTCTATAAAATATCCTCCTTGTTGAGGATCCCACTGAGTATTATTTACAAAAGCAGAATCCCAAATCTCTCCATCTCCATTTACAGCTCTCCAAGGCGGAGCAACTATAGTTGCAGTGCTTGTCCAAGATGAATTTTTATTTTGAGAAGGATCAACAGGGGCTCCCTGATACAAATAACTTTCAAAGGAGTTTCCATCTAGTAAAAACGTAAGACAAGCTTCTTCTCTATCCATGATCCCATCATTATCATCATCAATATCTGTTTTATCAGGAACGCCATCCCCATCACTATCTGTGCCAAGTAAAAAGAAAGTTTTATCATCAGTTGTATTTCCATCTGTATCATCACCATCATCACTTATATCCTCTACGTCTCTTTCTGAAGGTGCTGGATTACGAGCAGAAGATCCAGTAAAAGTTATAGTATTATAAACTCCTCCTGTTTCTATAGTAGGTGATACTATGGAATATGTGGCTTGAAAAGTTGATGTTCCGCCAACTTTTAAAGAAGAAGATGTTGATCCGCTTGTTCCCGATACGAATGTTGGAGGAGATGTAAAAACTAAAGCTTTATTTCGAGCACTGGTAAAAGTATCTACAAAAGCTAAATTATTTATTACATCCAAAGATGAATTGGAAACAACAATGGTAAATGTAATTAAATCTCCTGCATCATAAAGCACTCCATTGCTATTTGTATCCGTAGCGGTTACCGTCTTTGTAACTTCAAATGCAGGAACTACTCCCGTATATGAAATTGTTTTATCATCAGTAACATTTCCATCTGTATCATCTCCGTCATCACTTGTGTCGGAAACTCTAAGGGTTAGATTATAAGAAGGTGGAGGATACCAATAGCTTTTTGCTACAGCTCTGTTCATCACTCCCTTAGCTGTTTCATCACCTGAAGTTACTGTATAAGATGCTACATAAGTTGCTGCCTCACCAGATGCTAATGTTCTAAAAGGTGAGCCTCCAGAATTACTCACCCAAGTAGGTCCTGAATTTAGTGATCTTGCATTTCCCTGTAGATCAGTTAAAGTATCTTCTAAATATATTTGTTGGAGTGTTATATTTCCAGTGTTTGATACAACCATTGTGTAGGTTAAAATATCTCCTGCTGAGATTAATCCATCTCCGTCAACGTCATTATTTGAAACAGTTTTTACTACTTCTAGTTTTGGATCAGCATCAATAATTGTATTTGTTGTATCGTTAACTAAATTTCCATCTCCATCATCTCCATCATCTGATGTATCATTGACAAATAAATTTGCATCTAAATTATTTGCTGTAACAAAAGCCGAATTTGCAACTCCTCCTTTATCCATAGCATTTTGGTCAAGAGTGAAACTTGCTAAATAAGTTCTCGTTCCCCCGGGAGCCAAATTTGCAGGATCTGAACTAGTTGGGCTTGCATTTAATGAAATAGTCTGGCTGGTGGAAATTGTTTTTAAAGTATCTGTTATATTAAAATTAGTAAGAGTTAAATTTCCAGTATTAGAAACAGTTATAGTATAATTGATCACATCTCCTACTGAATTAACTCCATCGCCATCATTGTCTGTAATCGATGCTGTTTTTGTAACTTCTATAGATGGATTTGGAGCAATATTTGTAATAGCAGCATCACTTGTTGAAGTAACAGTACTTCCTCCAACTGTGGCACTTACTGATGCTGTATTTGAAACTCCTCCTGAATCCACTGCTGCTTGATTAATTAGAAAGCTTGCGGTATAAAGAGCCGTTTCACCAACAAGTAAAGTTCCATCATTTGACCCTTGAGTAGCAGACTGAAAAGTTAATGATCCTGTAAGAGCAAGCGCAGTTCCATTAAGACCTTTAAGATCATCAGATAAAGTGACCGAAACCAAATCAACATTTCCAGTATTAGTCACAGTGATTGAATAAGTGATTAAATCCCCTACTCCAATTTCAGCGGCTCCATTGTTTGTTAAACTTGCTGTTTTTGATATACTTATATTAGGCAAACTAGTTATAGGGTCCAAAGTTGGATCACTTTCAATATCCCCGTCATTATCAATTCCATCATCACTAATATCATTAATCATAGCTCCATTAGGTGCTTGAGCAGTTACTGAAACTTGGTTTGATAACCCTCCCGCATTTACAACAGCTTGAGTAATAGTAAAATTAGCAAGGAAAGTAGCAGTTTCTCCGGGTTTTAATGTTCCAAAATTAGAGCCTGCATCTGCACTTTGAAAAGTTGGGCCTGTAAGTGTTGGCGTAGTTGTTCCTGCAATTGTTGAGAAAGTATCTCCAATAGAAAATTGATTTAGTCCTGAACCTCCTAGGGTAACATTACCGGTATTTCTAACAGTAATAGTATAACTTACTGTATCTCCAACGTCCTTTATTCCATTTCCATTATCATTATAAACAGATGTTTTTACAACATCTAGTGATGGCGTTGGTGGAATGACTGTACGAGTTGGATTATCTTGTCCATTAGAATCATCCCCTTCATCACTAGCATCTTGAACTAAAGTGTTTGCTGGATCTCGTCCTGAGGCTATAAAACTATTATTAAAACCTCCAGCATCTACTGCCGCTTGATTAACTGTAAATGTTGCTGTATAGGTTGAAACTTCTCCAATTAAAAGACCTCCCTGAGCAGTTCCTTTTGAATTACTCACAAAAGCAGGTGTTGCATCTAAACTTAAAATCTGTCCACCTAGCCCTGTGATTTGATCAACAAAAGCCATGTTTGTAAGGCTAACATTTCCGGTATTTTCAACTGTTATAGTGTAGGCCGCAACATCTCCCAGAGTAATCTTGGTAGGATCAGATTGTGTAACACTTACTGTTTTAGTTACTTTAAGTATTCCATTGTTTATAAGTTTTACTTCAGTTGGGTCACTTACAAGATTCCCATCCAAATCATTTCCATCATCACTTACGTCAGTAACCTGGGTTTGTGAAGGGGTAATATCATTGGCTGAAACCGTAACTTGGTTTTTAACTAGACTGGTAGCTACGGCAGCAGAGTCAGCTGTAAAAGTAGCTGTCCAAGTAGCTACTTCGCCAGCTAAAAGAGTGGAAGAGTTTGATCCAGCGGTTGCATTAACAAAAGTTGGAGAAGCATCAAGAGATATGGCTACATTATTTCCTCGCGTTAAATTATCAACTATAGAAACATTATTTAAGGTAATATTTCCAGTATTTGTAATGAGGATTGTAAATATAACCTTATCTCCAACACCTGGCAATCCATCTCCTGAAGTATCACTAAGTACCCCTGTTTTTACAGCTTCAATTCCTGGGTTTACTGTTAATGTGGTTATTGTAGCATCATCAGTTGTGTTTCCATCATTGTCAATTCCATCATCACTAGTATCTGAGACATCCCCTGTTTGCCCTGGGGAGCTTCCAAATACAACAACAGAATTTGAAATTAACCCAGTACTTACATCAGCTCCGGTAATTGTATATTGCGCTGTGTAAGTATAAGATGCCCCTGGATTTAATGGACTTGCTGACCCTCCTGTCATGGCAGAGTCATAACTAAGAGTCGTTCCGGCACCATTTTTTAGTGTATCGCTTACTGTTATATTACTCAGAGCAATCTGACCTGTATTAGTAACTGTAATTGTATAAACTATTCTATCTCCAACTCCTCTTTCCCCAACATTTCCTGAACCAATATCCTGAAAAGTAGCTATTTTGGTAGCTTCTAAACTCTTAGATATTTCAACTATTGTTTCTGTAGGGTCATTAGTGGTATTTGAATCATTATCTATTCCATCATCACTAGTATCAGAAACAGTATTAGAAGAAACTTGAGTACTCCCTATTACAATAAGAGTGTTTGAAACACTCCCTGAATTTGCCGCTCCGGATGAAATTTGATATGATGCTGAATATGTGACAATACCATCAACTTTGAGTGATGAAGAAGTTGACCCAGCGGTCCCTGAAACAAAAGTTGGAGCAGAAGTTAAAGTAAGAGCATTTCCATTTCCATCCCTTAAATTATCGTTAAATGTTAAAGAACTTATAGATACATTTCCTTTATTTTCTACAGTAATAGTGTAATTAATTATATCATTAATATCATTCTTTGAATTTCCATTAACATCATTAACCGTTGCTATTTTTGTAACCTCTATAGAAGGAGATTGGGTAAGTGTTGTTTGAGCACAATCGTTTGCAGCTCCAGTATTTGGATCATCAGCTCTATCTGAAATTAAAACATTAGAAGAAATTACTCTGGCATCAATATCAAGACAATTATTTAATTGACCACTATCTATCGCCGCTTGATCTAAGGTAAACTTTCCTTGGTATGTAGCACATTCACCAACAAATAAAGTTCCTGTTGTTGTACCATTTCCGGCTCCAGCATCACTAATACCAGATTGGTTTGAAGATACAAAGACTGCTCCAGGAGGTGTAAAAGGTGCAGTATATGCTAAAGGTCTTGAGTTATTGTCAGTAAGTCCGTCATCTAAAACTAAATTTTTAACATTTTGATATCCATTATTACATACTGTAATATTATATAAAATTTCATCTCCAACGGTTATCATTCCGTCTCCGTCTTTATCTACCCAAGATGAAAATTGTTTTTCTCCCAAAATAGAATTTAAATCCGCTCCAGCTATTATCAGATTGGGATCCCCAGTTGTATTCCCATCTGTATCATTTGCATCATCACTAGTATCCGAGACATTATTTGTAAGAGGTGCTGAACTGGCTAGAGCAGCTATACTTAATTTTACACCCCCAGCACTAATTCCAGCTCCATTAAATGTATAACTAGCCACATAAGTTGCTACTTCTCCACCAGATGCTATTGATAAATTTCCAACCGAAGAACCTCCTGATGAGCCTGTATATGAAACTCCTCCACTTAAAGATGCGGCAGAATTATTAATTCCAGTAAAAGAGGCTGTAAGGGCAATTCCAGTTAAAGCAATATTACCTGTATTTTTTGCTTTTATTGTAAAATTAGCGACATCTCCAGAGCTAATAACTCCATTACCATCAGTATCTATAACGTCTGTAAAGACTGTTACTTCAATGGCTGGCTGTTGGGAATAAAGGCTAGAAATGCTAAGGAATAATAGGAAGCTTACTCCAAAAAAGTGATTATATGCTAATTTTTTTAACTGATTCAAAATAAAATTTTAATCTTTTTTTAAATTGTTATTAAATAGCTTGTTAAATTTTGTTCTCTATCAAGGCATAATTTTTTTCTTAATCTATATCTTCTGTTTTCTACGGTTCTGATTTTTTGATTAGTTAATTCACAAATTTCATTTGAATTTAAATTGAATTTTAAATAAGCACATAACTTCAATTCTAGTGATGTTAATTTAGGATGCTTAGATAAAATTAATCTTGTAAATTCAGGATAGGTTAGATTGAATTTTTCTTCAAAAAATTCTTGATTTTTACTCATAATATTATGTTTTAATTTAATTTCACATACTATATATGTCTATATAATCTCCAATTTTTTATTAATTGTACAATTCTTAACTAGTAAAACTATATCAAGTTTTTTGGTATTTTTTTCACTTATTAACAATTAATGATCATTCTTAATTAACAATTGTTAATAAGTGTATTTTTGCAGTAGTTTTTAAGTATGTGTTTTTTTATAAAAGTAGTCTTAGAGTGAAAATAAAGTATTTCTATTGAGTAATCTTATAGTAGTGCGTGTAGGATATAAGATAAGCTTATAATAGTTAAAAGCAATATTTTTCTCCAATTTTATAGCTATCATAAATCTCTTTTGAAACTTTACCTGTACCTAGAGGATCTACATCTAATGAATTATTATTATTGATCGTATTATTTAAAAAATAAAAATAATATGAACCATTAGATTCATATTTATCCTCTATTATAATACACTCTTCTTTTTTTGTGCACGAGAACAAAAAAATTAAAAAAAAGATTATAATAAGCCTCATATTCATAATGAAGAAATAAATATTTGACAAAAATATTTTATTTAATAAAATATATGTATTTATATTAAAAAAAAATTAAAAAATGGTAAAAGATATTGATCATATAATCAAAACAAGAAGGGCCATATATCCAAATATGTATACAGGTAAAAAACTTTCAAAAAATTTAATAGAGAAAGTTATAGAAAATTCAAACTATGCGCCGACTCATAAATTGACTCAACCATGGTTTTTTAAAGTTTATAGTAATGATTCTAAAAAAGAACTCTCAGATGAAATGGTTAATTTATATAAAAAAGGGAATACAAATATTAAAAATTCAAAAATTCAAAAAATTAAACAAAAATGTGAAAAATCAGATTTTATAATTTGTATATGTATGAAAAGAAGTTCTAATGAAATCATCCCTGAATGGGAGGAGATTGCTTCAACAGCAATGGCTGTTCAAAATATTTGGTTATCCTGCGCATCATTGGATATTGGATGTTATTGGAGCAGTCCAAGTTACATTAATGATATAAGTAAGTTTTTAAAATTAGAATCTGATCAAAGATGCCTCGGATTTTTTTATATGGGACATTATAAGCATAGTAATATAAAACCCCCAAAAAGAATTAATATAAAGGAAAAAATAGAATGGTTTAATTAATTTGTCTTTTCTAAAATAGGGCGTAATACTTTCTCCCATATTTTGTAACCTTTTTCATTTAAATGTAACCCGTCCTCAATAAAAATGTCTGTTTTTAATTCGCCAGAATCAACCATTTCAGACCAAGTGTCTGCAAAATGAATATTATTCCTTTTAAGGGCTAAGTTTTTATATTTTCTGTTTAATTGAATATATTTTTTTTTTAAATCCCACCTCATAATACTAGGTTTGGCAGAAATCAATATTATTTGAGCATTTTTATTTTTTTGTTCGATTTTTTTAATAATACTTTTTATGTTTTTTAAAATAAAATTAATCTTATGTCCTGATGAAATATCGTTATCTCCTTCATAAATAATAACTTTAGAAGGATTAAAGTCTAAAACTAATTCATCAATATAATAAATAAGATCTGAAGCTTTTGAGCCGCCAAATCCAGTATTTATAATTTTTGGATTATTAAATATTAATGGTAAATCTTTCCACATTCTAATGCTTGAACTCCCTGTAAAAACAACGTGATTTTTACTGCTATTAATTTTATCCTTATACCTTTCTTGAATTTTATTTACTTCTGATTGAAAAAAAATTTGAGATTGAACTGGTTGAATTAATAAGAATAAAACAAATAAAATGTAATACTTCATAAAAGCTAAAAAAATTTATAAATCAAATAAATACCCTATAGAAATTCCAAAAAAACTAGTGTTAGGAAGATTATTTTCATCTCCTATTGGCATAGGAACATTAATATAATATGAAATTTCTAAATCTATATTATTTAAACTAAATTCAATAGGTAATTTAATTTGAGTATTAATTAAACCAAAATAGTTTTGATTCGCGCTGCTATTCTGATTAATAAAAAATGATGGACTAAATTCTGTATCAATTGTTTCTGAATTAAAATAAAAAGAAACCATAGGATTGAAATAAAGAGTCAATTTATCGCCTAGAACTCTTCTTGTATTTTGTTTACCATTAACATTTACCTTCCAAACTGGAGATCTTTTATTTTGTTTTATTCCCCTCTCTCTTTTCTTTATTAAATTAAAAGAATAATAAAAATTCGATGCTATTTGAAACAAATTACTTCCATTAAAAAAAACTCCTGCAGAGGTGTTTAAAAACAACTTGTCATTAAAAGACTGATAGCTCATTCCTAAAGAAACGCTTCTTGAATAAATATCATTTTGATCATATGAATAAAAATAATTACTAAAACTTGTGTTTAAAGAAATAGTATTTTTTTTATTAATCCATTTAGAATACCCTATTGAAATAGTAGTTAAATCCCATGCTGGTTCAAACTGATCTAAGTAGATTCCAGATAAGCCTATAGTTAATCCATTTGAATTTAAATATGAAATTTGGGGGGATAAATTAAATTGATTTACGCCTATACTCCTTCCAGAATAATATGTATTACTATTATAATTAATTGAAGAGTATATTAAATGAATTTTATTTTCATTTAATAATTCCCCTAAATCTTGTTGAGAAAAAAAAAGTTCTTCTATTAATGAATCAATCTCTTCAGCTTCAGTTTTTTGTTGGGAATAAATTGCGGGAAAAATTAAAATAAAGAACGTTAGATTAATTAATTTACAGGTTTTCACACCTCAAAAATACATTTAATATTAATCAATCTTTCTTTTTGGGTCAAAAGGTTTTTTAGGTTTAAATGGAGGTTTTTTTCTATCCTTAATTTTGTCTTTGTTAAATCTTGTGCCCCTGGAATCTCCTGTTTTAAATCTATTGTTTTTCGTTTTAATCCCTCTAATTTCTTTCTTTTGCTTATCAGTAAGTGTAGGGCGAATTTTTGAAGCCATACTTTTAATTCTTTTCTCACTCTCTCTAATTAGATTTTTTTGATTTTTTGAAAAAGAGGCGACTAATCTTGATCTTCTTTGTTCTTTACTAAGTTTAGAATTCGTTAGAATTGCTTTTTGTTCTTTAGTTAAACTATTTCTAAAATCAATTCTGGATTGCTTTATTTTTTGTCTTTCATCAATTAAAATTTGTTTTTGTTCCTCTGTAAGAGTTTTTAAATTTAAAAAATCAATTACTCCACCTGGTGGAGGTAGTCCTTGAGAGTAAACAAAACTGAAAGACCAGAATAAACTAGTTAAAACAAATGGTAAAATAAAAGAATGGATTTTATTCATCTATAACTTCATTAATTACATACAAACTTAAATATTCATCTATTTGACTTTCTTCTATAAAAAGGGTTTCAACTATAGTGGAATTTTCAATATTAATAGACTCAAAATCATTTAATTGCTGATTGTCTAAAATGTTTTGTTGATTATTAAAAAACCAAGAAACTCCAATAATTATGAGAATAGAAGCCGCTATTGAAAACTTCCAGTTCAATTGAAAAACATTATCTGTCTTTTGATTTGTTTTTGGCATAGATTCAATATTAAGCTTAGTATTAACTTCTTTCCAAATCTCTTCTTTTGATTTAGAATATGAAATATTAAGATCTTTAATCAAAGAATCTATTTCCTTATTTTCCAAATTTTCTTTTTTACTCATTAATATTTTCTTTTAAAAACTTTAGGGCCTTTGTCATCCTTTTTTCAACTGCTTTCAAACTTATTTCAAGATAATTAGAAATTTCTTTATTTGTTAATCCTTCTCTTTTACTCATTAAAAGTGCAACTCTTTGTTTTTCTGGCATTTTTTTTAATAACTTTTCAAATTTTAATTTTCTGATTTTCTTATGTAAATCATCATTATTATCTTCTGTTTCAAAATTAAACGATTGCTCGACATATTCTTTTTTAAGCTTTTCCTTTCTAATCCAACTTACAAATTCATCTCTTGAAATCTTATATAGCAATGCTTTAATATTTTCCTTTTTTATTTCAGATCTCTTTTTCCAAACTTTTATAAAAGTTTCTTGAGATATATCACTTGCTAAATCTTTATTTCCTGATCGATAATAAATATAATTTCTAATCGAATCAAAATAATGTTTATACAAGTTTTTAAATTCTTCTGCTGTCAATTTAAATTATTTAACTAAAACAACTCCTTACGTAAATTTCGGTAAGGAGTTAGTTTCTTCAATTAAAATTTTAAAAAATGACATTTTAATTAGTTATTTTTTATTAATCTTTTGTTCTAGGTTTTTTTGGCTTTTCTCTTTTAAATTTCTTTCTAAGTTCCTGCATTTCCTC
>CACEKG010000026.1 GCA_902560065.1 uncultured Bacteroidota bacterium | reverse complement strand
TTAATTCAATTTCATGAACTGCATCTTAAAAAGCATGAAAATCATTATCTCAAATTAGATCAGATTTTTAAAAGAACAATTCAAATAATTGATGAACATAAGCCTGATGAAATTGCTATAGAAGCTCCTTTTTTTGGTAAAAATGTTCAATCAATGTTGAAGTTAGGAAGGGCCCAAGGGGTTGCAATGGCAGCTGGGCTTTCAAGAGAAATTCCAATAACTGAATATTCTCCAAAAAAGATAAAAATGGCTATTACTGGAAATGGAAATGCAAGTAAAGAACAGGTAGCAAAGATGTTACAAAATCTGCTTAAAATTTCTGAACTGCCAAAAAATTTAGATGCTACTGATGGTCTTGCAGCTGCTGTATGTCATTTCTACAATAAAGGAAGTTTAATTAAAGAGAAGGGCTATAATAATTGGAGTTCATTTATTAGTAAGAATCCAAATAGAGTAAAGTCATAGTTTTTTCAAAATAATGGCTAATATATATATACACTACCCGTTTTGTAAAAAAGCTTGTCACTATTGTAATTTTCATTTTTCAACCAAACTTAAAAATCAATCAATTGTTTTAGAAAGTATATTAAAAGAAATTGAATTAAGATCTGATGAAATTATATCTCCTATAGAAAGTATATATTTTGGTGGAGGTTCTCCGTCTCTTATGGAAGCTAATTGTATTGAAAAAATACTTAATAAAATCTTTAATAAATATAAAATAAAAAACAACCTAGAAGTTACTTTAGAATTAAACCCAGACGATTTTTCAAAGGATTATATTAATAAAATAAAAAATTACGGGGTAAATAGAGTTAGTCTTGGAGTCCAATCTTTTGATGAGTTTGACATGAAACTTTTAAATAGAAATCATAGTCCTTATCAATCAATTAAAGCATTAGATTATATTTCAAGTTTATATGATAATTTTTCTTTAGATCTTATATATGGAATTCCATATAGTTCAATAGAAAAATGGAAAAATAATATAAAAACTGCATTAGAATATAAACCACCACATTTATCCTGTTATTCTTTAACGATTGAACCTAAGACAATACTTAATTATAAAGTTGAAAGAGGAGAGATTGAATTATTACATGAAAAGCTTGTAGAAAAACAATATAACTATTTAATAAGAGAATTAGAATTAAACGGTTACAAAAATTATGAATTCTCAAGTTTTGCTTTACCCGGTTATTATTCAATTAATAATTCAAATTATTGGAATGGGAAATCATATATTGGAATCGGACCTTCTGCACACAGTTATGATGGCAAATTTAGAAGAAGTTGGAATACATCAAATAATATAAAATATACAAAAGCTATAACTAGTAATAAACTTCCTTTTAATGAGGAAAAATTAAATATAAACGATTTATATAATGAGTTTATAATGACAGGTCTTAGAAAAGAAGATGGAGTATCACTTGAAAAAGTTAGATCTCTTTTTGGAGATAAGTATAAAGAATATTTAATAAAGCAGTCAGAAAATCATATAATTAATAAAAATATGTTTTTTGATGGCGATAAAATTAAGATATCAAAAAAAGTAAAGTTTTTAACTGATGGGTTATCTTCTGATTTATTTTTTATTAGATATTAATTAACTATTTCAGAATAATATTTATAAAATTTTTCAATTGTCTCAATTCCTTTAAAAAAGTTAAATAAACCAAAGTGTTCATTTGGAGAATGGATATCATCAGTATCTAATCCAAACCCCATAAGTATGGATTTTGTTTTTAATTCTTTTTCAAACATAGGAACTATTGGAATACTTCCGCCGCTATTGCTGCGTAAAGGTTTTATTCCAAAAGTTTCATTGTAAGCCATATATGCAGCTTTATATCCAGGATTATCACTTGGAGTAAGATAAGGGTAACCTCCATGATGTGTTTTTACTTTAACACTCACACTTTTAGGTGCAATTGAAATAAAATAATCTTTAAAAATTTTACTAATTTTTTTCCAATCTTGGTTAGGAACTAGTCTCATTGAAATTTTAGCATGAGCTTCACTAGGAATAACTGTTTTAGATCCCTCTCCCATATAGCCTCCCCATATTCCGTTAACGTCAAGGGTTGGTCTTATTGATTTTCTTTCAATTGTTGAATAATCTTTTTCACCATGTATGTCAGATATATTGATTGAGTTTTTAAATTCTTTTAAATTAAAAGGTTCTTTATTAATTTCATTTCTAGCGTCTTCATCATATTCTATAACATCATCATAAAATCCAGGAATTATTATTTTATTATCCTCATCTTTAAGTCTTGATATCATTTCACATAAAATATTAATTGGATTTGGAACTGCACCACCATAAAGACCAGAGTGTAAGTCTTTATTAGGACCTTTTATAGAGACTTCCATATAACTTAAACCTCTAAGACTAGTTGTAATTGAAGGTTGGTTATTTGAAATGATACCAGTATCAGAAATTAAAATAATATCTGATTTTAATTTTGCTTTATTTTCTTTAACAAACTTTTCAAGATTTTCACTTCCTATCTCTTCTTCTCCTTCTATCATAAACTTCACATTACATTTTAGATTATTTTTCTGATTCATTTTTTCTAGGGCTTTTATATGCATAAACATTTGTCCTTTGTCATCGCAAGCCCCTCTACAAAAAATAGCTCCTTCAGGATGAAGTTTTGTTTGTTTAATAATGGGATCAAAAGGAGGGTTATCCCATAAATTAATTGGATCAGGAGGTTGAACATCGTAGTGACCATATACAAGCACTGTAGGAAATTTAGTGTTGATTATTTTTTCTGCATATACTATAGGGTGACCTTTAGTCTTTATGATTTCAACTTTATCACAACCAATTTTTTTCAAAGAATCCTTTATCCAATTTGCAGCATCATTAACATCTTTTTGAAATTTTGAGTCTGCACTAATTGAGGGTATTTTTAATAATTCAAATAATTCTTCAATATATCTTTTTTGTTCATTTGATAATTTCATCCAATTTAGTTTTGTTTTTCAAATTTATACATTGTATTTATTTTTAGACATTAATTTTTGTAAGAAAACTTATTTATATTTGTCAACTTGATTTAGCGGGTGTGGTGAAATTGGTAGACACGCTAGACTTAGGATCTAGTGCTTCACGGCATGGGGGTTCGAGTCCCTTCACCCGCACTAATAAAACCTCACAGAAAATGTGAGGTTTTTTTGTAAAATTTAATTTATTCTCCCAAAAAATGTTTTTCTAGATTCTTCAGAAAGAGGTATGCCTTTTCTTATATTATAATTAAAAGTTATAAGAATCCTTTCTCCTTTAATAACTTTTGTAACTCTATGTAGCGATTCTTTACCTTTAAAAATCATAAGGTCTCCTTTAGTACTTTGAATTTTTTGACCTTTAATTTTTTCATCTAATATCTTTTCTATTATTTCATAATCTTCTTTTCCATTTTTGTATCTGATTTTATTGAAGTATTCGTAGTCACCTCCTTTTAAACAATTTTTTATTAAAAGAGTAATTGTAAAATCAGAATTGTCAAAGTGCCAACCAAGTCCATCTCCTTGATTATAATAATTTATATTAATGCTTGAAAGAGAATCATTATAGGGATATAATTTGTTTACATTAAGAATATCACAAAAAAATTTTTTTATAATTGTTGAATTATATATTTCATTTAAATTAGAATTTTTTGAAATCAAATCGTTTGGAATACATTTTTTAGTTGTACTCATAACTCTATTCCTTGAACTATTTTTTGGAAATTTTGAATCATATGGAAGAATATATACGTTATATTCAGATGAACTTTTAAAAGATTTTGATTTTATCTTAATAGCTTCTTGCTCTATTTGATCGAGCCCTTTATCATTTATAAAGTTTTTAAAAACTAGGATCCCTTTTTTTTCTAGTTCTAAAGAGAATGTTTTGCCTGAATTAAAAAACATTTGGTTATAATCTTTACCAATAATATTTTTTATATTAATCATGGGCTTTTTTTTCTAAATATTGATTTATTCTTTTTTCAAGAATTGAGAGAGTTACAGTTCCTTTTTCTAAAATTAATTCGTGAAACTCTCGAATATCAAAATTTTGGCCTAATTTTTCCTCAACTTTATTTCTAAGAGATCTAATTTTTAATTCACCAATTTTATAAGCTAAAGCCTGACCTGGCCATGAAATATATCTATCAATTTCAGTATTTATTTCATGAATAGATAATGCAGTATTTGATTTCATAAAATTAACAGCTTGATCCCTGGACCAACCAAATTCATGTATTCCTGTATCTACAACTAGTCTACATGCCCTCCACATTTCATAGGTTAGTTTTCCAAAATGTTCGTAAGGAGTTTCATAAATACCCATTTCTTCAGCTAAAAATTCACTATATAAACCCCAACCTTCTCCGAATGCAGATAAATATAAATTTCTTCGAAACTTGGGAATTTTGTTTGAAAGCTCATTATTCAAAGATCCTTGAAGATGATGACCTGGAACAGCTTCATGTGCAGTTAAGGCAGGGAGTGAATACAAAGGTCTGCTTTTTAGATCATAGGTGTTTACCCAATAATATCCTGGTTCTGAACTATTTACACTAGTACCAACATATCGGCCAGCTGTATATTTTGGAGCTATAGATTCAGGCACAGGAGCTACTCCATAGGGTTTTCTTGGAAGAGTTTTAAAATATCTTGGTAATTGTTCGTCTAATTTTTTAGAAATATTTCTTGCATTCATTAGAAGATTTTTTGGAGATTTTGAATAAAACCTAGGATCTGTTCTTAAAAAATTTATAAATGAATTAAACCCTTTTTTGTAGTTTAAATCTTTTATAATTTTCAACATTTTACTTTTTATTCTTTTTACTTCATTTAAGCCAATGTCATGTATTTCTTTGGCAGAATATTCTAGAGTTGTATAATAGTCTATTCTATTTTGATAAAAGTTCGTTCCATTTGGTATATTAGAAATTCCTATTTCTTTTCTTGTTTTTAAAAAATATTCTTTTTCAAAAAATGATTTGACATCTTTAAAAGTTGGTATAATATGTTTTTCAACAGCTTCTTTTCCTGCTTTTTTTAATGAATCTACAGTCTGTTTGTCTAAAGATTTAGGAAGGTTTAAGAAAGGAGAAAAATAAAAATTTTCTTCAGCATTTTTTGTAATATGTTTATTATATGTAGATTCATATCCTTTAAATATTATTAAGGGTTGCCCCATTCCAGCATCTAATCCTTTTTTGATAAGAATTTTTTGCTGATCAATATATTTGGGAATTGCTTTTAAAAGTTTTAAATATTTTAAAGCAGATTCTTTAGTTGTTATAGGTCTAACTCTGTAAGTAAGACTAGAGTGAAAACCTGAGTCAGATAGAATTGGATTCCAATGTTTTTTAAAATCGTAATCCGATTTTTTAAATTTCAATATAAATTCTAATAATTCATATGAGATTTTATCATCATCTGATAATTTATCAAAGTTTATTTTATTTAGATCAGTTAATAAATTTTCACAAAACAGCGCATAACTTTTAATACTTTCTTCAGAATAATTTCCAAGAGGAGACTTTTCTTTGTTATTATTGTCATAATTTTCAAATTGTTCAATTATCTTACTTAGTTCAAAAGCTGAATTATTTTGATTGCAACTACATAGAGTAATTAATAAAAATATTAGAATTTTTTTCATTTTTAATTTATTTCAGTACCTCTTCCTTTCACAAACTTACCAGGAAATTTTCCAGTATGATTACCATTTTCAATGACTTGTTCTCCATTTACAAAAACATGATTAACTCCATCAGCATATTGAAGAGGTTCATTAAAAGTAGCTTTATCAGAAATTTTTAATGGATCAAAAATTACTATGTCAGCATAATATCCTTTCTTTAAAAAGCCTCTCTTTCTTAGGCCTAAATTTTTAGCAGGGAAACCACTAAGTTTTCTTATTGCTTCTTCTAAAGAAATTAATTTCTCATCTCTTGAATACTTTCCTAAAACTCTAGCAAAACTTCCAAAGGCTCTAGGATGAGTTTTAAAATCTTTTGTTATATCAGAGTATGAACCTGCATCTGAACAAAATGACAACCAAGGTATTTGTATTTTTTTTCTAATATTTTCCTCTGACATACTAAAATAGATACATTGAATTCTACTATCATCTTCGATTATTAAATCGATAATAGCATTTTCTGGGGTTTGATTTCTCATTTTAGCTGCCTCTTCTATAGTTTTACCGAGATATATATTTGACATAGAATCTTTTTTAAAACCAACCATTAGTATTCCACTTGGAGGTTGTTGATTTAATTCTTTTCTAATATCATTTATTAATTTTTTTCTTTGTTTTGGTTTTTTCATTCTGTTTATCCAAGCTCTATGACCACCTTCTTGAACCCAGGTAGGAATCACTCCTGTAAGACCTGTAGAACTAGCATTGTAAGTATACATATCTGCAGTAATTTTTAGACCATTTTTTCTAGCTATCTCAACTCTTTTAATTATACTATCTAGAAGATGCCAATTTGCTTTTCTGGAAGCTTTTAGGTGGTAAATTTCAGAGGGTATATTTGCTTCTCTTGAAATTTGAATAAGTTCTTCTAATGCCTCTAAAACTTTGTTATCTTCATTTCTCATATGAGAAATATACATTCCACCATATTTAGAAGCAACTTTAGAAAGTTCAATTAATTCATTTGTGTCGGCATAATCTCCAGGAGCGTAAATCAAAGATGATCCTATTCCCAAAGCTCCTTCTTTCATGGCTTTTTCTACACTTATTCTCATTTCATCCAATTCATGATTTGTAGCTAATCTATTTTCATATCCAATAGTATTAATTCTTAAAGTAGCTGCTCCTATAAAAGAGGCGATATTTGTGGAAACTCCTTTATTAACTAGAGAATCCATTGATTTAGAAAACGATATATATTCCTTTTTACCAGGAATTCCCTTTGGACCGGGTGAGGTTCCTTCACCGAAAACCTCCAAAGTAACCCCTTGTTTAAGATCACTTAGAGATCGACCATCTTTTAAAAGTGAATTATATCCCCAACTTAACATATTAATAAATCCTGGTGATACTGCTTTTCCATCTGCATTAATTATTTTTTTTCCGTTAAGGTTATTATTACCTAAATAAGCTATTTTATCTCCTTTAATTCCAATATTACCCTCATATGATTTATCTCCAGTTCCATCATATATAATTCCATTTTTTATAACTATATCATATAAAGTATTTTCAGACTTACAGCCTATTATAAATAATAAAAAGAGAAATCTAATCGTATACTTACTCATATTAAAGACTTTTATTAAATATTAATTTACAAAAAATATTTTCGAAAGAATATAAACTTTAAAAAGCTGATTTATCTGTCAACTTTAAATTTATCTAATTTAATGTCATCAAGACCATCTAAATCAAAAGGATATTCCATTTGATCTTGAATATTATATAAAGAAATAAGGATGAACTCACTAAGAATAACTATAAAATAAGTTAACCATTCAGGATTACCCTCTCCTAATTTATTGATTATTGTTGGCGTGTAAATTACTGGGAAGATATATATAAAAATTAGGCAATAAGCTTTAAGACTAATAGGAGTTCTATGAGTATGAATTCCAATAAGATTGTCAGATGATTCAACTACATCTTTTGTGAATCTAAATAATTTTTGTTTTGAGCCTCCTGAAATAGCTTCTTTGTTTTGAATAATGAAATCAATTAATTTTTTTAATTTTTTGTCAAAATCAGTTGAATCTTCTGAAGAGGTCTCTAAATAATGGTACAATCCATGATTTGTTTCTTTTACTAGACTCATAACAGTTAACTTTTCTTTTTCAGTAAGATTAGCATTCATATTTATAAGATTTTCAACTGTTTTAAGAGAAGATCTAAATCTACTTAAATGTTCTAAAGCTTTTTCTCTTCTTCTAAAAGCACCCCTAATAGTAAAAACCAGAGGAAAAATGATTGCTATGCTTATAAGAGTTAAATCTAAATTGTAAACAATTCCAAATTCATAGGCTACATAAGGAACGCCTATAGATAAAAGAAGAACAATCAATGTTCTGTAATTCAGAATTGTTAAATATCTTGCTAATGAGTTGGCTGCCATTTAATTATTTTATTAAATTGTAGTCGTAAATTTATGTAATTATGATAAAACAGACTATATTCTCGATACTTTTTTTGGTTTCTTTTACGCTTAGCGCCCAAATTTCTTTGTCTTCTGACAGACTGTACGAAGATAACTTCCCCTTGAAAATTAAGCTTGGCTATTCAAATAAGCAAATGAATAAAAAAACTAATGATTCAACATATATAAAAGTTCCAATGGAATTTTTCCATGATGATAAATGGAATACTATTGAAGTTTCTTTAAGAGCTAGGGGAAACTTTAGAAGATCTCAATGTTATTTTCCTCCTATAAAAATGAAAATAAAAAAAGATGTTATTGAAAACACCTTGTTTGATGGAAATAAAACAATGAAACTTGTAATGCCTTGTAAATTAGAAAAAGAAAATAATGACAATGTTTTACAAGAATATATTGCATACAAAATGTATGAATTATCCTCACCTTATCACTTTAAGACAAGATTGGTTAGTATAGATTTTTCAGAGCCAAAAGGTAAAAAGGTTAAGAAATTTCAACTTAATGGTTTTTTAATAGAAGATGATAAAAGAGTTGCTAAAAGATTTGAAGGAAAAGTTCTTGAAAGATATATGCACCCTATGGCAATGGATGCAACTACTTCAGTTCAAAATGCATTTTTTCAATTTATGATTGGAAATACTGATTTTTCAACTGCATATCAACATAATGGAAAGTTACTATATATAAATAAGCTTATTATTCCACTACCATATGATTTTGATATGACTGGTTGGGTTAATCCCAGTTATCAAGTTGTCAATGAAACTTTAAATATTAATTCTGTGAAAGACAGAAAATATAGAGGTTTTAAAAGAGATGTTGAGGTGTTTAATAAGGTTAGGGATCAATTTATTTCAAATAAAACTGTTTTAGTTGATCTTTTAAACTCTTATGAAAAAGATTTTGATGACCCAAAAGAGTTTGCTGAAAGCAAAAAGTTTCTAGAGTCATTTTTTAAGGTAATTGAAAATGATAATTCTTTTGATAAGCAAATTGTAGCTGCTGCAAGAGTAAAATAATTATTTTTTTACAATCTCATTTAATTTTTTGAAAATTTCAGTGTTATCATATATACCACTGAAATTTTCAGAATGCGGGCCGTAACTAAAAATAGGAACCATATCTCCTGAATGCCCAGTTGTAAGAAAATCTCCTTTTATATAACTATTTTCTTTTAGTATTCTACCTCCAAGAATATGAAATCCTCCTGTTTCATGATCTGCTGTTACTACTACTAATGTGTTTTTATCTTTTTTTGCAAAGTCCATAACAGTTTTAATTGTTTTGTCGAATTCTTTAAATTCTTCAACAAAATAATCAATATCATGATCATGACATGCCCAGTCTATTTGAGAACCTTCAATAACAAGAAAAAATGGTTTTGATTCAGTTTTAAGTTTTTCAATAGTTAATTTAGTTAGCTTATCTAAGGAAGGAATTCTTCCCTCAGGAAGAGATGGAGGTGCATCATCATATGTTAGAAATCCTATCTTAGAAGATTTACTTTTGTTATATTCTTTAATGTTATTAACAAAATCATAATCTTGCATTTCATTAAATAAATTTCTTTTATCTTTTCTATCAACAAAATATTTTTTTCCTCCTCCAACAAAAAAGTTAATATTTTTTGAGCTTAATTGATTAGCAATTTCTTCATGATTATCTCTAGATTGAACCTTTGCATAGTATGATGCTGGAGTGGCATGAGTTATCTCCGACGTGACAATTATACCCGTTGAATATCCAATTTTTTGACAAATTTCTAAAATACTAATGTGTTCTTTACCTTTGTAATCAATACCAATAGTCCCATTATAAGTCTTTACGCCACAAGCAAATGCTGTTCCTGAAGCAGCTGAATCAGTTACTAAATCATCCTTTGCAAAAGTTTTAATTAAACCTATATTTTTAAAGTTTTCAAGTTCTGATTCATTATTATTTGCATATGTACCTCCAGTAATTTGAGGAAGTCCCATACCATCACCTATAAGTATAATTATATTTAAAGGCTTAATTCCTTGCGTACCTGAATTACCTATGCAAGAAAAAAAAAGAATTATAATTAAAAGTTTACGCATTTTTTATAAAATTAACTTTTATAAATATAAATTCTGTTTAATTGCCGAAAAAATTTTATCTGTTGCGCCTTTGTTATTTAGAACATAAGATTTATTAATTTTTCCAATTTTTGATAACAAAGAATTGTCATTAATTATTTTTTCAAAAGTTTTTTCAAACTCTTCATTATTTTTAACAGAAATGACGCCTCCCATATTTATTAAATCTTTAGCTTCTAAAAATTTTGAATAGTTTTTGCCAATAATAATAGGTAAACCAAAAATTGAAGGTTCTAATATATTGTGTAGACCATCTTTTCCCATACCACCTCCAACATAACATAAGGATCCATATTTATATATTTTAGAGAGAATTCCAATCGAATCTATAATTAATATACTTTTTTTAAAATCAATTTCTTCTTTCAAAGAACTATAAAATATATATGATTTATTTAACATTGAAGTTAGTGTTTTAATTGATTTTGAGTCAACTTTATGAGGGGCAATAATTATTTTTGTTTTAGTTATCTTATTTATTTTGGATAAAATAACTTTATAATCTTCTTTCCATGTACTTCCAGCAATAAAGCATTTTCTTGAACCAATAAATTTTTCAATTTTAGGAAATGTGTTTTTCGATTCCCATGTTTTAATAACTCTATCCATTCTTGTATCACCAATCAAACTTGTGTTTTCAACCCCATTTTTTTCTAAAAGATTTTTTGTAGTTTCATTTTGGACAAAAAAATGATTTATTTTTTTTATTATATTAAATAGCCAATTTCCATAAGGTTTAAAAATATATTGATTTTTATGAAGTCTAGTAGATATAGAAAAAATAGGAATATTTTGCCTTGAGATTTGATCAATATAATTTGGCCAGAACTCATATTTAATTAAAAAAACCATTGATGGTTTTATGCTTTTAAGAAATAGGGTTACATTTTTTTTACTGTCAAAAGGAAGGTAACATACAAAGTCAACAAATTTATAGTTTTTCCCAATTTGATAACCTGAAGGAGAAAAAAAACTAATTATGATTTTTAATCCTGGATAATTTGATTTGATTTTTTGTATCAAGGGTTTTGCTTGTTCAAATTCTCCTAAAGAAGCACAATGAAATAGTAACCTTTTATCTTTTGGGTTTATCTTAAACTCATTAAATTTTTTTAATGATTTTGTATGTTCATCTAGAAAAAATTTAATTTTTATTGAAAAAAAACTTAATATTCTTAGAAAAAGAATTGTTATTTCAATTAAAAAATTATAAATAAATAACATAAAATAAATTTATTCAAAAATAGTTTTTTATACCTGACATTAAAGTCTAAACCTTTTATAAATTTGTAGTTTATTAAAAAATAATGGATAATATAAGAATGGTTGACCTTAAGGGACAACATGAATCTATTAAAGAAGAGATAAAGCTAGAGATTGATCAGGTTTTAAATAATACTTCTTTTATAAATGGACCAGCGGTTAATGAATTTCAAAAAGATTTAGAAAAATTTAATCAAGTTAAACATGTAATTCCATGCGCAAATGGAACGGATGCTCTACAAATAGCACTTATGGCGCTTGATCTTAAGCCAGGTGATGAAGTTATAACAACTGATTTTACTTTTATTTCGACTATTGAGGTCATAGCACTTTTAAGATTAAAACCTGTACTTGTTGATATTGACATAAATACGTTTAACTTAAATATAGATCACATAAAAAGAGCAATTACAAATAAAACTAAAGTTATTCTTCCCGTTCATATTTTTGGCCAAGTTTCAGATATGGAAGAAATAATGAAAATTGCAAGAAATAATAATATTATTGTTCTAGAAGATAATGCACAGGCTATTGGAGCCGTTTATACAAATTATAAGGGTAAAAAGGTAAAATCTGGTGCTATAGGAGATATTTCGGCTACATCTTTTTTTCCCTCAAAAAATTTAGGAGGATATGGAGATGGAGGAGCAATTTTTACAAATAATAGTTTATTGGAAAAGAAGGTTAGAGCAATTGCTAATCATGGCATGTTTAAAAGATATTATCATGATTATGTCGGTTTAAATTCAAGACTTGATTCAATTCAAGCGGCAATTTTAAAGGTTAAATTAAAATATTTAGATTCATACAATGAAAAGAGAAAAAAAGCTGCAAAAATTTATAATAAATTTTTAGAAAAAAGATCCGATATAATAGTTCCTTTTATAAAAGGTGAAATAGATTCTCACGTATTTCATCAATATACTATAAGAGTTGATAGTAAGAAAAGAGATTTATTAGCTAGTTTTTTACAGGAGAATAAAATACCATATGGAATATATTATCCTGTTCCACTTCATCTTCAAAAAGCTTATGTTAATAATCAATTCAAAAATGAAAATTTTATAAATACTAATAAAGTAGTTAAAGAAGTAATTTCTTTGCCAATGCATACTGAATTGACATTTGATCAAATAGAATATATTTCAAATAAAATTATTGAGTTTTTAAATAAATGAATATTTAAATTACTGCAGAAGATATTTCAACTGAAGAATTGATTTTTTTAACTAAACCTTGCAAGACTTTGCCAGGACCTACTTCTACAAATTTATTTGCTCCATTTTTAATCATTTTTTCAACACATTGTGTCCACTTTACTGGAGATGTCATTTGTTCTATAAGATTAAATTTTATTTTTTCAGGATCAGTTTCTGGATTATTTGAAAAGTTTTGATAGATAGGACAAGAAGGAGTATTAAATTTAATTTTTTCAATTTCCATAGCAAGTTTGTTTTTTGCAGAAGTCATAAGGGGAGAATGAAAAGCCCCACCTACTGGTAAGATAATAGCTCTTTTAGCTCCATTTTTTTTCAGTATTTCACATGCGCTTTCAATTGAATTTTTTTCTCCAGAAATAACAACTTGACCAGGACAATTATAATTAGCAGTTTTAATAATCCCACCTACCTTCTCACAAATACTTTCTATTAAATCAACATTTAAACCAATAACTGCTGCCATCGTACCAGGAAACTTTATACATGCTTCTTCCATAGCATTCGCTCTCTTGGAAACTAAAAATAAAGCATCTTCATAATTTAAAGCTTTAGATGCAACTAATGCAGAGAACTCTCCAAGAGAGTGACCTGCAACTATTTGGGGCTTAAAGTTTAAAATTTTACTTAATATTACTGAATGAATAAATATGGCTGGTTGAGTTACTTTAGTCTTTTTTAATTCATCAATATCTTGACCAAACATTATATTAGTGATTTCAAAATCTAAAATTTTATTTGCGGCTTCAAACATTCTTTTAGCATCATTTGAAGAATCAAATAAATCTTTACCCATCCCACAATATTGAGAGCCTTGACCTGGATATATATATGCTGTCATTTTTTTATATATGTTAAATATGAAAAATTTATAATTTTTGTCTCATTCAAATTATTTTTTTTTGAGTTAACTAATTTCCATTTTTCTTCTAAAATCTCAGGGAAAAAAGCATCACCATCATATGATTTGTGAATTCTTGTTAATTCAATTTTATTAGAAATACTCATAAATAATTTATATATCTCTCCACCACCAATTATAAAGGGTTGATTGTCATTTTCGCAAAAATTTAGAGCTTCTTTTACATTATGCGCTATTACAGCGCCCTTTGCCTTGTAATTTTTATTTCTTGTTAAAATAATATTTTTTCTTTGAGGAAGTGGTCTAGCAATAGATTCAAATGTTTTTCTACCCATTATTACAGAATGCCCTAAAGTTAATTTTTTAAAACGCTTCAAATCATTAGGGATATGCCAAATTAATTTATTGTTTTTTCCTAAAACATTATTTTCTGATACTGCAGCGATAATGGTTATTTCTTTTGTGTTGACCATTCTAATCTATTAAACAATAAAGATTAATTTTGGGTGTAAAATTAAACTTTAAATTAAATAAATCACTTTTTTTGTATTTATGTTTGATGATTTTCCATTATTAAAGAAATGTATTTATTTGAATACTGCTTATGTGGGTTTAATGTCTCAAAGTTTGTATGATTTTAGAAGAAAATATGATTTAGATTTTATAAATAAAGGTGATCATGTCTACATGTCAAAACATCAAATAGTTAATAAGGCAAGAATTTCTATATCAAAGTTTTTTGGATCGAAAATTAATCAAACATTTGTGTCATCTAACTTTTCCTCAGCTTTAAGAAGTGTTTTAGAATATGTCCCAAAAAATGCAAACTTTTTAATTCTAGATGAAGATTACCCATCTATCTTGAACGCTTTAAAAGAAAGGTCTTTTAATTATCATAAAATTCCGATAACAGCTGATTTAGAGCATAATATTGAAAAATTAATTGAAGAGAAAAAAATTAGTGTAATCGCATTGAGTGTAGTTCAATGGATATCGGGTTTATTAATAGACATAGAGTTTTTAAAAAAAATTAAAATAAAATTTCCTGATATAATTATTATGGGTGATGGGACTCAGTTTTTAGGGGGGCATTTTTTTAATTTTCAGGATTCTCCTTTTGATTTTATTGCTGCTAGTGGATACAAGTGGCTAGTATCTGGTTTCGGCAACGGATTATTTATGATTTCAAATGATTTTTTTGATTTTGCAAAAATTAATGAATCAATTTTGTTGGAAAAAATATTTGATGGACA
>CACEKG010000025.1:7500-17272 GCA_902560065.1 uncultured Bacteroidota bacterium | reverse complement strand
TATCATAACTATAGTTATAATCTGAAGCAAAAACTATTTCTGATTTCATTTTTAATGCAATTTTCTCAAAGACTTTATATATCTTTTTATCTCTTTCTCCAATTACTAATGGGACTTTTTTCTTTATAATACCAGCCTTTTCTTTTGCTATCTCTTCTAATGTTTCTCCTAAATATTCTGTATGCTCTAAACTAATGTTAGTTATTATAGATAGATTAGGAATTATAACATTTGTTGAATCTAATCTGCCTCCCAACCCCACCTCAATTATAGCTATATCAACTTTATTTTTGGAAAAATAATCGAAGGCCATAGCAGTAGTCATTTCAAAAAATGAATTATCATTTTTAATTAAAAAGTCCATGTTTTCTATTACGAACTTTTTAACTTCTTTTTTTAAAATTAATTTTCCATTAATTTTTATTCTTTCTCTAAAATCAATCAAATGAGGTGATGTAAATAAACCAACTTTATAACCTGATTCCTGTATAATTGAGGATAATAAATGTGCTGTCGACCCCTTCCCATTTGTGCCTGCTATATGAATGCTTTTAAAATTTTTTTCTGGGTTTTTCAAAGAGATTAGTAGTTTTTTTATTCTATCTAATCCTGGTTTATAAGCTGAAGATCCTGTCTTTTGAAATACAGGTAACTTTTTATACATCCATGACAAAAAATCTGAATATTTCTTCAATTTTCTACTCCCCTAACTTGAAATTAATAACAACAAAACCAACTTGTCTTTCTGGGGCATTTTCATCAGGATACCATTTATGAAGTAAAGCTGTTTTTAAAGCTGGCTGAAGTAAACAAGAATCCATATTGGTCGTTCCCTTTACACCAGGATCAGCATCAATTACATTACCATCTCTATTAACAGTAATCCTAACAACAACAATCCCTTCTTGATTACAGTCCTGTATAACTTTTCCACTAGATTTTAGACTTCTTCCATTTAAACCATAATTTGTTTCTTTTCCCGCGATATTATAAAAAGTTGAGGAATATAAACTTCCATCAATATTACCTCTATTTGAATTTTGTTCTCGATCATCTAAATCAGAAATATCCTGAGTTTTAGACTTGTTTTTAATTAAATTCTCAATAACCTTTTGGGTGGCTTCAGAAATTTCCGGTTCTTTTTCTTTAATTACAATTTGTTTCTCTACTTTATTTTTTTCTTTAATTAAGGAGCTATCTATCAAATTTTTCTCCTTTACCTTTACAATACTTTTTTTTTCTGTTAATATTTTGTTTTCCTTATTAGAGTTAATTAATACTTTTTTTGATTCTTGATTTGAATTATTTTTTTCAATTTGATTTTTACTTTTTGAAATTTTTTCTCCAAAATTTTCAGTTGTATTTCCAAAACTTACTTCCATTCCATAAACTATTGGAGGGTCATAATATTTCATGCCAATGAAATAAAAAAAAAGTATTATTAAAGCTCCAATTAAAAATGTAAGAATAGCTGATTTCTTTTTATGAGGTGTTTCTAAAAAATTCATTAATCTTTTTTATTGAGGGTTAACAGCTAACACCACTTTAATTCCATTATTATTAGCTATATTCATTACATAAACCACTTGTTCAATGTCAACATTTTTTTCTGCTCTTAAAATAATAGACGGTATTTTATTTAAGTCAACCTCATTTAATAATTTTCTTTTAAATGCAGCTTTAGAAATAGAAGCAGAATTAATGTAAAATTTATTATTATTATTTATAGTCACTGAAATAGTATTTCTATTTTCAGTCTTACCGTCTGCTTTGGGTAGTTTAACATCAATAGTATTTAGTTCTTTAGCTAAAGTAGATGCAATCATAAAAAAAATAAGTAATAAAAAAACAATATCTGTCATGGATGACATGCTAAACTCTGGTTTTATTTTATTTCTACCGCTTAATCTCATTATTCTGCAGGTTCATTTAATAAGTCTAAAAAGTCAAGAGTAGATGATTCCATTTGATATACAACTTTATTAATTTTAACTACTAGATGATTATATGAAATATAACCACAAATACCGACAATTAAACCTGCTACTGTAGTAGTCATCGCTGTATAAAGTCCATCTGATAATAATTGCATATCAATATTTCCTCCAGCATTTGATATTTCAAAAATGGATAATATCATACCTATAACTGTTCCTAAAAAACCTAACATTGGAGCAACTCCTGATATAGTAGCTAAAACACTAATGTTTTTTTCTAGTTTGTAAACCTCCAATTTTCCAGCATTTTCAATTGATGTGTTTATGTCTTCAAGAGGCCTTCCAATTCTAGAAATGCCTTTTAAAATTAATCTAGCAACAGGAACATTTTCATTCATGCAATGTTGCTGAGCACCTTCAATTTTTCCATTTAAAACATATGTCCTAATTTGATTCATAAAATCAGGAGAGACTTTTACTGCTGAACGAATTGCAAAAATTCTTTCAAAATATATATAAGTTGATAAAAGAAGTAATATGAAAAGTAACCCAATAATTAATTGTCCACCAAGGCCTCCATTGTTTATAAGCTCAATTACTGACAATTTTTTTTCAGTTAGTAATGTTTCTGTATTTTGAATAAAAATTAATAGTAAGTTCATTGCTATAAAATAAAATTAAAGCACAAAATCTCTTAATAAAATAAAGGATATAAAACCTGAAATAAATCCTGCAAAAGCTAACCAAGCAATTTTTTTTAAATACCAGAAAAAATCAATTTTTTCCATTCCCATTGCAACAACTCCTGCTGCAGAACCAATTATTAACATACTTCCTCCTGTACCAGCTGAGTATGCAATTAAATGCCATAATGGATCATCAATGGGTTGAGAAAACATCCCCATACTAGCTGCAACTAAGGGAACATTGTCAATAATTGCAGAACCTATTCCAAAAAGAGCAATAACAATGTCTAAATTTGGTATTACTTCATTTAAATTTTCAGCAAAATTAAAGAGCATACCTAATGATTCTAAAGCCGCAACAGCCATTAAGATGCCAAGAAAAAATAGAATACTCGTAAATTCAATTTTAGATAATGATTTTTCAACTGGACCAGACATTGTGTGAGAATCATTTTCAACATCAACAGAAGTAATATTAATCTTTGCCTTGCTAAAAATTTCAGCAAAAGTAGCTACGACAGATAATGAAAGCATCATGCCAACATAAGGAGGTAGATGTGTAACTGTTTTAAATACGGGAACAAAGACAATTGAAGAAAGACCCAAATAAAGCATTGTTGCACCTCTTTTATGTATTTCAACAGTTTTATCCTCTTCAGAAATTTCAATTTCTCCTTTAAATGCAGGCAACATTGATGCAATAAATACAGGGACAATAAAGCAAACTATTGAAGGAAGTAAAACATATAAAATCAAATTACCAGTTGAAACTTTATTGCCTATCCATAACATCGTTGTAGTTACATCTCCAATAGGAGACCATGCTCCTCCAGCATTAGCAGAAATTATAATTAATCCTGCAAACCATAATTTTGTTTCTCTTTTAAAAATGACCTTTTGCAAAATAGTTATCAAAACAATTGTAGCAGTTAAATTATCAATGATTGCAGAAAGAATAAATGCTAGAATACCAAAAATCCATAAAAGTCCCTTTTTACTTTTTGTTTTAATAAAATTTTTAATAGTATAAAAGCCATTGAAATAATCAATTATTTCAACAATTGTCATAGCCCCTAATAAAAAAATTAATATCTCAGAAGTTTTTCCCAGATGATGAAGTAATACTTCATCTAGATGAGATAATTCAAGTTCTTTTAATGAAGTATTTACCTCATAAACATCGATATGATTTAATGCAATTATAGCCCATAATATAGACATCATCGCTAATGCGGGTATTAGTTTATCTATTTTTAAAGTATGTTCAAGAGTAATAGCTAAATAGCCAAATATAAAAATTGAAATAATTAATGTTTCCATATTGAAGTTAAATAATTTCTGAACAAGATAATTTTTATTTTTTTAATTCAAAAATTACTCCACTAGAATGATCTTTTTTTGCTCCAGTAATACTAGATAGGCAATTTATTTCATTTCTTAATTTCAAAACACCTAAAAACCCAAAAATAATTGCTTCTTTATAATTAATTATTTCGGGTTTTGGTATTACAAATTTAGCGAGTGATTTATTTTTTATTTCACTAATTAAAAATTTATTAAAAGCTCCTCCTCCAGTAACAAGAACTTTTTGTTTTTTCTTAAAAACTTTTGAAATTTGAATAGAAATATGTTCAACATAAGTTCTTAATAGATCATTTATAGAATAAGATTTATATTTATTAATTAATGGCCAAATAAATTTTTTATTCCATTCAACAGCTAAGGATTTCGGGCTAGATTTTTTATAAAAATTAATTTTATTTAATTCATTTAACAACTCCACTATAATTTTACCCTTTTTGGCAAAATTTCCATTAAAGTCATAATCTTTACCAAGATTAAGTGATAAATTATTTAATATGGTGTTAACAGCGCAAATATCATAAGCAATAAAGTTCTTCTCTTCTTTTAAAGACAGATTTGCAAATCCTCCTAAATTCAAAAAGCATTTATATTCAGGAAATAATAACTTATCTCCAATTGGCACCAATGGAGCTCCCTGTCCACCAAGTTTTACATCTTGTTCCCTAAAGTTTACAATTATTTTTTTATTAATTAAACTTGATAAATCTTCTAAATTCCCAATTTGAATGGTAATTCCTTGTTCCGGGTTATGAAAAACTGTATGACCATGTGAACTTACAGCATCTAACTTTTTTATTTTGTGATTTTTTATAAATAAATTAATCTTAGTTGCTAGAAATTCTGTATAAAGCTTATCTAAACTCTTTAATTCATTTGGATTTATATTTATTGAATTTTTTAATTTTTCTTTCCAAGAAATAGGATAAGGAAATGTCTTGAATTTTTTTAAATCAAAATTCCATTTTTTTGAAAAATTAAAAGTGATATAAGCAATATCTATTCCATCTAAAGATGTCCCTGACATAACGCCAATAATATTATAAATCACTTTTGTTCATTTAAATTAATGCAAATAATAAAATAATTGGTGTTTTTTTTGTGATTTTACTATTTTTTTTACAAAAAATTAATGATTTAATAAAAAAAATCAAATAAAATAATATTTCCTAAATATGATTTAATTAATAGATTTCAATTTACAATTCTTAATAACATATTACTAAATTTGTCATCCCCTCAAAAAATATTTTTATGTTGCCATCTAAACAAGGACTATATTCCCCTGACTTTGAACACGACAATTGTGGAGCTGGTTTTATTTGTAGTTTAAAAGGCAAAAAAACAAATGATATTATTCATAAAGCATTGAGTATATTGGAATGCTTAGAACATAGAGGAGCTGTTAGTTCTGACGGAAAAACTGGAGATGGAGCAGGTATACTCATTGAAATTCCTGACAAATTTTTAAGAAAAGAATGTAATTTCACCCTACCCAAAATTAATGAATATGCTGTTGGAATGGTTTTTTTACCAAAAAAAGAAAATCAAAGAAATTATTGTATAGGAGTCTTTGAGAATGAAATTAAAAATCAAGGGCTTAAAATTTTAGGCTGGAGAAAAGTTCCTGTTGACAAATCTGTAGTTGGTAGAATTGCAAAAAAAACTGAACCTGTAGTAATGCAAATTTTTATTGGCAAGGGTTCTTCTAAAATTAGTGAACATGTTTTTAATACTAAACTATTTATTGCAAGAAAAATATCTGAACATACCATTATAGCATCTAAATTATCTCAATCATCATACTTTTATTTACCTAGTTTATCCACACACACTCTTATTTATAAAGGGCTTTTAGTTCCAGAAGATATAAGATCATACTACAAAGACTTATCAGATCCATTAGTGATTACTAGATTAGCTCTTGTTCATCAAAGATTCTCTACCAACACATTTCCTACCTGGGATCTTGCTCAACCTTTTAGATACATGTGTCATAATGGAGAAATTAACACCTTTAAAGGAAATATTAGTAGAATGCACGCCAGAGAAGAATTGTTTAAAAGTAATTTATTTGGAGATGATATTAAAAATATCATTCCTGTAATTCTCCCAAACAAATCAGATTCCTCTTCAATGGATATGGTAGTTGAATTTTTACTAACAACAGGAAGATCTTTACCGGAAATCATGATGATGATGGTTCCAGAAGCATGGGAAAAACATAAATCAATGGATGATAATAAAAAAGCATTTTACGAGTATAATTCCTGCATAATGGAGCCATGGGATGGCCCTGCCTCAATTCCTTTTACAGATGGTAAATATATTGGAGCCCTTCTTGATAGAAATGGTTTAAGGCCTTCTCGATATTCAGTAACTAAAGATGGCTACGTTATCATGTCATCTGAAACTGGTGTTTTAGAAATTGAACCCGAAAATATTGAAAGGCATGGAAGATTAGAACCTGGCAAAATGTTTTTGGTTAATATGGATGAAGGTAGAATTATTGAAGATGAAGAAATTAAAAAAGAAATTGTATCAAAAAAACCATATAGGAAATGGCTAAATGAAAATCTAGTTCCGCTAAGTGATATAAATTATACTGGAAATTTAAAAGAAGTTGAAAAAGAAAATTTTGAAATAAGACTTAGAATGTTTGGATATACACAAGAAGATATTAAAACTATTATAAATCCAATGACTATAAATGGAAAGGAAGCTATTGGATCAATGGGAACCGATACTCCTTTAGCTGTACTTTCTGACAGACCTCAATTATTATATAATTATTTTAAACAACTTTTTGCTCAAGTTACTAACCCTCCTTTAGATGGAATTAGAGAAGAAATAGTCACTGATACTAGCTTAAGTATTGGAAAAGATTATAATATTTTTGAAATTATACCTAATCATGCAAAAAAACTTAAAATTAAAAACCCAGTAATATCAAATGAAGATCTTGACAAAATTAAAAATATTAATATTAAAGACTTTAAGGCTCATTCAGTTAAAGCATTATATAAAATTAAAGAAGGGTTAAATGGTCTAGAAAATTCATTGGAAAAAATGGTTTCTTCCATAAATAAGGCTGTCAAAGATGGTGCTAATATTATAATTTTATCCGATAGAGGTGTTTCAAAGACTCTTGCTCCAATTCCTATTTTATTAGCTTGTGCTCATACTCACAATTATTTTAAAAAATCTAGAAAAAGATCAAATTTTGGAATAATAATTGAATCTGCAGAACCGAGAGAACCTCACCATTTTTCTCTTTTATTTGGTTATGGTGCTAGTGCAATTAACCCTTATATGGTTAATGAAATTATAGAGTATCAAGTCAATAATAAAATTATAAAATTAACAGCAGAAAAAGCAATTTCGAATTTTAATATTGCAATTGCAAAAGGAATAATTAAAGTAATGAACAAAATAGGAATTTCAACTCTTCATTCATATAGAGGATCTCAAATTTTTGAAGCTTTAGGTCTTTCAACAAAATTTGTAGATAAATACTTTTGTAACACTAGTACAAGAATTGAAGGTATTAATTTGCATGAAATTCAAAATGAAATTAGTACAAGACATGATAAAGCATATACATATGATGAGTCTAATGGATTATCTCTTGAAATAGGAGGTGAATATAGATGGAGAAGAAATGGTGAATCTCATTCAGTTAATCCCTCAACTATATCTAAACTACAACAGGCATCAAAAAATAATGATTACAAAAGTTACCAGGTTTTTTCAAAGCTTGTAAATGAACAAAATGAAAAATTAATGACCTTAAGGGGCATGTTTGAGTTTTCAAATTTTGATCCAATTCCAATAGAACAAGTAGAACCATGGACTAGTATTGTAAAAAGATTTAAAACCGGGGCAATGTCACTTGGATCAATTAGTCAAGAAGCTCATGAAAATTTGGCAATCGCAATGAATCGTCTTGGAGGAAAAAGTAATTCAGGTGAAGGTGGTGAAGATCCAAAAAGATTTTATCCAGACAAAAATGGAGATTTAAAAAATAGCGCAATAAAACAAGTAGCTTCAGGCAGATTTGGTGTCTCAAGCTACTATTTAAGCTCAGCAAAAGAAATTCAAATAAAAATGGCTCAAGGAGCAAAACCAGGAGAAGGAGGTCAATTGCCAGGACTAAAGGTCAATCCCTATATAGCATCTGTTAGAAATTCAACTCCATATGTTGGTTTAATTTCTCCTCCTCCTCACCACGATATTTATTCTATTGAAGACTTAGCTCAATTAATTTATGATTTAAAAAATGCCAATAGGGACGCTCGAATTAATGTTAAGTTAGTTTCTGAGGTTGGTGTTGGAACAATTGCAGCTGGTGTTTCAAAAGCTAAAGCAGATGTTATATTAATATCTGGTTATGATGGAGGAACAGGAGCATCTCCCTTAACTTCTTTAAAACATGCTGGTCTTCCATGGGAGCTTGGTATAGCTGAAGCTCAACAAACTTTAGTGCTTAATGACTTAAGAAGTAGAATAATCCTAGAGTGTGATGGCCAAATGAAAACAGGTAGAGATGTTGCTATAGCTTGTCTTTTAGGTGCTGAAGAATTTGGATTTTCAACAGCTCCTTTAATAGCATCAGGATGTATAATGATGCGAGCATGTCATCTTAATACTTGTCCTGTAGGGATAGCAACACAAGACCCTGAATTAAGAAAAAATTTTAAAGGTAAACCTGAACATGTAATTAATTATATGCATTTTGTTGCCGAAGAATTAAGAAAAATAATGTCTGATCTCGGATTTAGAACAGTTAATGAAATGGTAGGTCAATCTCAAAAATTAAACATGAAAAAGGCTATAAATCATTTTAAGGCTAAAGGTATAGACCTTTCAAAAATACTCTACAAGCCAAATAATTCAGATCAAGTTGACAATTATAATACTAAAATTCAAAATCATAATCTAGAAAATGTGATAGACTTTAAAATTCTTCAGGAAGTTAAAGACTCTATAAACAAAAAAACTAAAATTAATTTAAAATATTTTATTAAAAATACCGATAGAACAATTGGAGCTATTATAAGTAATGAAATATCAAAAATTCATGGATCAAATGGTTTACCAGATAATACTATAAATATTAATTTTAATGGGACAGCAGGTCAAAGCTTTGGAGCATTTTCTACTAAAGGTCTATCATTAAAATTAGAAGGGACTGCAAATGATTATTTTGGCAAAGGCTTATCTGGAGCAAATTTGATTGCAAAAGTTCCAAATAAAACGACCTTTGTTGCAAACAAAAATATTATAATAGGAAATGTTGCATTATACGGTGCAACTTCTGGGGAAGCATACATTAATGGTATTGCAGGTGAAAGGTTTTGCGTTAGAAATTCTGGCGCATCTGCTATTGTAGAGGGAATTGGAGATCATGGATGTGAGTATATGACAGGCGGAACAGCAATAATCTTAGGAGAATTTGGAAGAAATTTCGCAGCTGGAATGAGTGGAGGTATTGCTTACATTTATAATGAAAGAGGATATTTTGATGAAAAGAAATTTAATTTAGAAATGGTTGAACTTGAAAGTTTAAAAAAAGAAGATATCAAAATACTTAAAAAATTTATACAAAATCATTCAAATTATACTAATAGTTTAGTTGCAAAAAAGATAATGAAATCATGGAATAAAGAAATTAAAAATTTTATAAAAGTAATGCCTAGCGATTATAAAAAAGCTTTAGAAATGATTAGAAAAGAAAAATTAAATAAAATAGTATAATGGGCAAGTTAAGAGGTTTTATGGAATTTG
>CACEKG010000024.1 GCA_902560065.1 uncultured Bacteroidota bacterium | reverse complement strand
GTGGACCAACATTTACTAGTTCTTCATCAGGTTCAACTCAAGGATCATTAAAAGCTGGGGAATCTGCAACTTATACAGCAACGTATACAATTTCATTAGTTGCAGCTGAGACAGGCTCAATAATTAATTATGTGACAGTAACAGGTAGTAGTCCAGGAAACACTAATGATGTAGGGGATATAAGTGATGATGGTGATGATTCTGATGGGAATACATCAAATGACCCAACAGTTGTAGAGATGGTAGCTAATAAAATTTTAGAGGTAACTAAAACAGCTTCTGTTACAGATCTTAATAATAATTCAGTAAATGATTCAGGAGATAGTATTTTATATACAATTTTAGTTCAAAATAAAGGAAATGTTACTCTAACATCTCTTACACTATCTGATACTTTAACAGATGCGAATAGTACAACCTTAAATCTACTTGTTGGACCAACATTTAGTTCTTCAAGTTCAAGTTCATCAGAGGGAACATTAAAACCAGGTGAAGTAGCGACTTATACAGCAAGCTATACAATTACTCAAAATGTAGTCAGTACAGGTAAAGTAATTAATACTGTTACTGTAACAGGAAGTAGCCCAGGAAACTCCAATGATGTAACTGATATAAGTGATGATGGTGATGATACTGATGGAAATACTACAAATGATCCAACAGTTACTTTAATGGCAGTTAATAAATTAATAGAAGTAACTAAAACAGTTTCAGTTACAGACGTTAATAATAATACTATTAGTGATGCTGGAGATATTGCGATTTATACGATACTGATTGAAAATAAAGGAAATGTAACTATAAACTCAATAACAGTATCAGATACATTAACCAATGGAAATAATACTCCTTTAAGTTTAAATGGAAGTATAACGTTTAGTTCATCTAGTTCAGGTTCTACAGAAGGTACTCTTAAATCTGGAGAAACAGCTTCTTATACTGTAAGTTATACAATAACTCAAAATGATGTTTCTAGTGGTAGGATTCAAAATACTGTTACGGTAATTGGAAGTAGTCCAGGAAACATTAATGACGTAAGCGATGTAAGTGACGATGGGGATGATACTGATGGAAATACTAATAATGATCCAACAGTAACTCAATTAGTAGTTACTAAGTTATTAGAAGTTACTAAAACAGCAATAGTCACAGATATAAATAATAACGGAATTAATGATATAGGTGATGCAATACTTTATACAATTAAAGTAGAAAATAAGGGTAATGTTACCTTAACTGGAATTACAATTACAGATACTATTAAGGATGGAGTTGGTAATATTTTAACTTTGGCATCTGGACCAACATTTACTTCTTCAACTTCAGGATCGATTCAAGGAACACTAATATCTGGAGAGATAGCAACTTATACTGCAAGTTATAGCATATCATCAGCAACATTTACAAGTGGAAAAGTTGAAAATTCTGCTACAGCAATAGGAAGCAGTCCTGGAAATACAAATGATGTAAGTGATTTAAGTGATGACGGTGATGATACTGATGGGAATACAACAAACGATCCTACAGTAACACAATTACTGGTTACTAAACAATTAGAAGTCACTAAAACAGCCTCAGTAACAGATGTTAATAGTAATAATATTGTAGATAATGGTGATATAATTTCATACGTAATAAAAGTTGAAAATAAAGGAAATGTAAATATAACAGGAATAACTATTGTCGATATTTTAACTGATGGAAGTAGTAACACACTATCCTTGACAGGTGGCCCAATCTTTGTTTCATCAACAGCTAGTTCAACTCAAGGCACTTTGATTTCAAACGAGATAGCAACTTATACTGCAAGCTATACTATATCTCCAGAAGCAGCTTCAAGTGGTTCTGTCATTAATTCTGTTACAGTAACAGGAAGTAGTCCTGGAAACACAAATGACCTAAGTGATGTAAGTGATGATGGCGATGATACTGATGGAAATACTATAAATGACCCAACAATAGTTGATACTAGTTCTGATGATATAGGTTTAGAAGTTACAAAAACCTCAAAAATTACAGACAATGGAGATGGAGAGGTTGAATCAGGAGACATAATTACTTACAATATAGAAGTAAAAAATATTGGTAAAACAACTTTAACTAGCGTTACGATTAATGATATCTTAAAAGATGGTGACGGAAATTTACTTAGTCTTAGCGATGGCCCATTTTATACTGGATCTGATAAAGGTTCTAGAGAGGGAGTACTTTTAGCCGGAGAAATTGCAAATTATTTAGCGTTTTATATTATTGAACAAAATGCTGCGGAGACAGGAAAAATTGTTAATAGTGTTATTGCTACAGGAAGTAGCCCTGGTAAATCAGCAAATGTTTCAGATACTAGTGATGATGGAGATGATACAGATGGAAATTTGGTTGATGATCCTACAGAAGTATTTATTGCTCCAAAACCAAGTATTGAAGTAACTAAAACAGTTGAGATTACGGATAATGGTGATGGAAAGCTTGAAACGGGAGATATTTTAACTTATACAATAACTGTTGAAAATACTGGTAATATTTCACTTCGTAACCTAAAAATTATAGACACAATCAAAGATGGACTAGGAAATCTATTAACATTAAGTAATGGTCCTTATTTCTCTGGATCTAATATGGGGTCAGGTGAAGGTTTCCTTCAAGTAGGTGAGACAGCAAATTATATAGCTTTCTATATTATTGAACAAAATGCGGCTAATACTTTAAGTATTGAAAACTCTGCCACAGCTATTGCTAGTAGCAGTTTAAATATTAATAGCGTTACTGATATAAGTGATGATGGAGATGATACTGATGGTAACACAGTTGATGATCCAACAATTGTATTAATAACGCCAACACCATTGATTGAAGTAACAAAAATTGCAGAGGTTAATGACGTTAATCAAGATGGTGAAACCGGGCCTGGAGATATTATTAATTATACAATAACTGTTGAGAATATTGGAAATGTTAATTTAATTGATCTAACGCTAATTGACACAATGATAGATGGAAATGGCAAAACATTAAGTTTAACTACAGGGCCAACATTTTTGAATTCTTCTTTAGGATCAAGTCAAGGTAATTTAAAAGTAGGAGAAATTGCTACATATTCGGCAAGTTATAGAATTAAGTCAGCAGATGTTGAAGCAGGAACAATTGATAATAGTGTTCTTGGCAAATCAATTAGTCAATTTGATAATAGTCTTGTTGAAGATATAAGTGATAATGGAGATGATACCGACAATAATACTGTAGATGACCCAACAAGGACATTCATAACATTTACTCCTGAATATCTAGAAATATTTAATCTTGTTACACCTAATGGTGATGGGCTTAATGACTTTTTTGAAATAAGAGGAGTTGAGAATTTCCCAAATACTTTTGTAAGAATTTACAATAGATGGGGTGTTTTAGTTTTTGAAACTGAAAACTATGAAAATAATGCTGCATCTGATAGAGTATTCAAAGGATTTTCAAAAGGAAGGATTACCATACAACAAAATAAGAGATTACCAGTAGGAACATATTACTATATAGTTAATTTCAGAGGAGAGAATCCTGGAAAATCATCTTATAGTGGGTATTTATATTTAAATAATTAAGAAATGAATAAAAATTAATGAGGAAAAAATATTTTAATTTTTTTGGAGTTATAATTTTCTTTTCATTTATATCTAATGCGCAGCAAGATGCTCAATATACTGGTTATATGTATAGTGTTCAACTTTTTAACCCTGCTTATGCTGGTTCAAGAGGAACTACAAGTATAAATTTAATTGGAAGAACACAATGGCTATCCTTAGAGGGATCCCCAAAGACATCATCAGTATTTTTAGATACATCTTTTGGTAAGGAAGATAATGTTGGATTAGGATTATCGATTTCTTCTGATAAGATAGGGCCTACTTCAGAGACAATGTTAAATCTAGATTATGCTTATTCTTTAAATTTTTTATGGTCAAAATTAACCTTTGGAATAAAAGCTGGAATAAATGATCTAGAAGTTGATTATTCAAAATTAAATATTGCATCTTCAAACGATCCCTTTATTGTATCAAGTAAAAATAGACTTAAGCCAAGATTAGGCTTAGGATTTTATTTTAATACAGATAAATATTATTTAGGATTTTCATCTCCTAATATTTTAAAAACTAAATATTATGACGATATTAAAATTTCAAATACGTCTTTTTCAACTGTATCTGACAGAAATCATTATTATGCTATAGCGGGATATGTTTTTGATTTAACTTCTAACATTAAAGTTAAACCAGCAACTTTATTAAAAATTGTAAGGGGATCACCTTTACAATGGGACCTTTCAGCTAATTTTTTAATTAATTATAATATAACTCTTGGAATTTCGTCTAGACTTGATTCTTCTTTTAGTGGTCTGGTTGGATTTCAATTATCTGATAGTTTTTTCGTTGCGCTAGCCTATGATTATAGTACAACTCAATTAAGACAATTTAATGATGGAACATATGAGATAATTATTAGACTCGATCTATTTAATTCTCAAAGAAAAATAATAACACCAAGGTTTTTTTAATGATAAAAATTATATAAATAATAAAGTGAAATTTAGAAAGTACATATTAGTTTTTTTTCTTACAATAAATTTTACATTTTCATTTCACTCAGAAAGGATATTGTTGATTAATAAGTTAATGATTTCCAATATTCAAGAGATCAATTATCATGTAATTACTGGAACATTTAAAAATGGATTTAATGCTTGGGATCAGGTAAATAAATTAAAGAAACTTGGTTATAAAACAGCCAAAATTTTACCCAAAAAAAATCAGTTATTCAAAGTTTCAGTTATAAGTTTCAAAAATTATGATTCAGCTGTTCAACTTCAAAAAAATCTTGCCCTTCAAGGATTTAATAATACCAATATTGAACAGTATGATTTTAATAATGAAATTATTGATTATAATAATTCAGATGTTTCTAATAATCAAGAGAATGAAATAAAAGAAAATACCAAAGTTTCTTTGGATGAAGATGAAAATCAAGAAGAAATAAAAGATAGCATTATAGAAAAAATTGAAAAAGAGAGTAATAATATGCCTCAAACTACAATTAAAAATTTAGATGATTATTATGAAATTGTTGTTGGCTCTTATACTAATGGATTTAATGCTTGGGATAAAGTAAATGAATTAAAGAAGAAAGGATTTAAATCTTCTAAAATCTTAAAAAGGAAAAATAACCTTTATAGAGTTTCTGTTCAACAAATTAAGAATTTAAATAATTTTCAAAATTTATATATAGAATTAAAAGAAAATCAAATAAATGAATTTAATATTTTAAAAATTTCTAATACTAATTCCAATGAACTTTTAGAAGAAGTTATTGATTATAAAAAAATTATAGAAAATTTTGATTATAAAAGTCAAACAGTTCAAAATATAGTTTTTCCAGAGGAGGATTTAATTGACTATGAGGAACAATCAGACAAAATAGTATCAAGAGAGGATGATATAAATCAAATAAAGGAAGAATTAGATGAAATTAAAAAGGATAATTATAAAGTTATTGATCAAACAAATGATATAACTGAAAATGAAAAAATTTCATTTACAAATAATACAATAATAGACACTGATAATAAAACTAATGAAACATTAGATAATGAGCAAAACATTGATTTAAACCAGGATATTAATATTTCTCAAAACATAGAAATTCGAAATAATCAAACTAGTAAAAGAAAAGATAAAAGAAAAAAATCTGGATTTAATATTTTTTCAGCATTACAAGATTTTGACAGAAAAGCATATACTAGTGCACTAGAAAAATATTTAAACCTTGTTTATTCCGGAAAAGAGAATTATGAGATTTTAAATTATATTTCAAATTCATATTTTAATAATAGTCAATATGATAAAGCAGTAATATGGTTTAACAAATTGATTTCTAAATATCCAAAAAAAATAACAGCTGAAAATTATTATAGAGCATCATTAAGTTTTAAAAGTCAGGGAGCTTATGGGGTATCAAATCAATTACTTGAAAAGTATATAGAAAAAACAAATAATTTGATCGTTAAAAACTATTATTATCAAAATCCAAATTATTTAGATCAAATATTAAAGAATTCAATTTTAGCTGAAATTAAAAAAACAAATATTAATAGTGAAAACTCTGATTTTGGACCTAGTTTTTACGGAGAAAATAAGTTGATTTATTCATCAACAATCAGCAGTACTGGTAATGATTTATATGAATGGACTGATGAACCTTTTTTAGATTTATTTATATCAGAATTAGATAGCTTAGGAAATCTTAGTAATCCAAAACAAGTTACAGGAGACGTAAATACTCCTTACCACGAATCTTCTGCAATTTTATCTAAAGATAAAAAGACACTCTATTTTACTAGAAATAATTTTTTTAAAGGCGATTTAGACTTTGATAAAAATAAACAGGTTAATTTGAAAATTTATAAAGCTGAAAGTGATGATGGAGAAACTTGGGGAAATATTCAAGAGTTACCTTTCAATGATGATGAATTCTCAACTGCTCATCCTGCATTTAGTATTGATGAAAAAAGATTATATTTTGCTTCAGATAGACCTGGTTCATTTGGGTATTCTGATATTTGGTATGTTGACATTTTAGATGATGGTGAATATGGGGACCCTGTAAATCTTGGGCCTAATATAAATACTGAGTTTAGAGAATCTTTCCCTTTTATAAGTAATGACAATATTTTGTATTTTTCAAGTGACGGGAGAATGGGTTTAGGAGGATTTGATATATATTATAGTAATTTAGATTCATATGGATTTCCAGATGAATCTATAAACTTTGGCGAACCTTTGAATAGTAGGATGGACGATTTTGGATTTATTTATAATTCCAAAAATAATTTCGGCTATTTTTCTTCTAATCGAAATGGATATAATGGTAGTAAATCAGATGAGGTATATCAATTTAAAATGTTAGCCTCATCACCTTGTGGATCAGTTTTAAGTGGTATAGTTAGAGATAAGAATACTGGTCAAATTTTACCTGGAGCAGAAGTTGAATTAGAGGATAATTATGGGAATTTGATAGCTAGACAAATCGTTAAAGAAGATGCAAAATACGATTTTAGTAATGAGGCTGAGTGTTCAAAATGTTATACTGTAAAAGCTAGAAAAGGTATAGGGTATTCAAGTTTTCAAAAGAATATTTGTATTCCAGAATCTTCAACAAAAATATTTACAAATATTGAGTTAGATTGGGCAAAAGACTGTCTTCCAGATGATTTAGAATGTCTTTTTAACATAAACCCTATATACTTTGATTTAGACAAATACTATATTAGAAGAGATGCAGCAAAAGAATTAAAAAAGGTATACACAGTTATGATTAGGTATCCTAATATAAAAATTCATATTGAATCTCATACTGACTCAAGAGCATCAAATAGATATAATTTAGCTCTTTCATATAATAGAGCAAGATCTACAAAATCATGGTTAGTTAAAAGAGGAATAAATGAAGAAAGAATATCGACAAGTGCATTAGGGGAAATGGATCTTGATAATTATTGTGAGGATAATATCAATTGTCAAGAACAAGAACATCAAATGAATAGAAGATCAATTTTTAAAATTAGAGAGAATTAATTTAAAACTTTAAAATATGAGAAATTTAGTATTATTTATTTTCTTTACTATAAGCAGTTTCAATTTTTTGTTAGCTCAAGATAATTCTTTAACTATTAAAACAATTAACGAGAGAGAATTGAAAATTTACAAAGGAAATTCTAATGTAAATATTTTCTTTGAGTTTTGTGACTCTTCAAATTTAAAAAGCTGTAATACAAATGTTATTAAATTTGATTTAAGAGGTATAGTTAATATCCTAGATAATAAAGAAAAGTTTGGGAAAATCAATATTCAAGAAAATGGCACATTAGTTTATAGAGAAAATGGTACAATTTCAATAATATCTATTGCGGGAATTGAATCAGATATTATAGAGACCAAGATATTAAGAGATTCGGTAAAAGAAGTTTTCTTTTAATTTTCTATAACTTTAATTAGTGTTTTAATTTTTTGAGTAAGATCATTAATTGATTTAGAATACCTTTGATCCCACTCATTTAATTTAGTGGAAGATTTAAGTGCGATTTCATATTCTATTCCTGGTAAAATCCAAGCTCCATATCCACTAAATGGATCTGAGGAAGCATACAAAGACCTGTACCAATTACCATAATACATTCCTTTGTTGTCAATAAAACTTTTTTCAAGAAAAATCATCTGCTTATTTATAGATTTAATTTTCTTTTTAGAGATTTTTTTCCCTGAATTAATCGACACGATTTTATTAGCTAATTCAGAAGAAGGTTTTTCAAGATTTAATATAGATTTTTTTGATAGTTTAAAACCCTTAAAATTTGCATCATATTTTTTTATTTTATTTTCAACTCTTTCAAAATGAATTTTTAAATCTTTGGCATAACGTTCAATATCATACAAAATAATTTCACTATTAGCTAATCTTAATGTCATTATCCCTGCAATTTTTTCGATTGTTGGACCCATTTTAAATTCAGGATCCACAAAATTTTTGTAATAATGAAAACTATCATAATTTGAATGATATAATGTAGTTCCTCCACTTCCGCCAGACATAGAAGGAATTCCTATATGCATATAAAAAGCTACATGATCTGATCCACCACCAAGATTTCCAATAGGAGGTTCTTCATTTTGTTTTTCTTTCCAAAATGAGAATACAGTTTCGTCAGCATAAGGATATTTTACTTCTTTAGTTGCATCTACAATTAATTTTTTTAAACTTGGAGCAGATGAAGCTCCAAATTTTTTTCCTGAAACTGCTCCATCAAAATTTAAATAAGCAACAGCCTTAGCAGATAATTCTTCTCTCATTTGTTCGACCCACTCTGTTGATCCAATTAAACCATGCTCTTCAGCATCCCAATGACCAATTAATATTGATCTTTTTGGTTTATAACCTTTTTTAATTAATTTTCCTAAACTTTGACTTAAACTTAAAAGCATTGCTGTTCCACTACTTGGGTCAGTTGCTCCAAAGCCCCAAGCATCAAGATGACAACCAAGTATAATCCATTCATTTGGATATTTATCGCCTTTTATTGATCCAATTACATTATTTATTCTAACATAATTTCTTTTTTGGTCAACTTTTAATCTCACTTTAAGATCAGTGCCACCTTCAATTCTGTATGTAAAGGGAAGACCTCCTTGCCAAGAAGAAGGAACAGGGCTTCCTTTCATTTTTTCTAATATTTTTTGAGCTGCTCCATATGAAAGTGGTGTTACGGGAATTTTATGGAGCCCTACATTTTCTGGATTTAATCTTTTAATTTTTTTTCTATTATCTAAAGGTAGAGCTGGTTCAAAAGGCGTTAAAGGATCTCCAGAAAATTTTTGAGTTTTGAGACTACCTCTTTGAATAGTACTTTCATTGTAATAGGGACCTTCTGGATATACTAAACCCTTAGTGAACCCACTATCTTTCGGATCAGTATAAATAATTAATCCAATTGCCCCATTTTCTTGAGCAAATTTTGCCTTATACCCTCTAAAGTTCCCCCCATATCGAGCAATAACAATTTTTCCTTTTATACTTACACCAAGGTTATTTAATTTTTCAAAATCTTCTTTTCTTCCATAATTAGCATATACTATCTCACTTGTTACATCTCCACTGCCAGAATAAGCATTCCATCCTTTCCATAATCCTGGATCATTTGAAAAAGGGTCTTCTTTTAAAATATCTTCTTGTTGATTTAAAGGTTCTCTTGATGGAAGAACTATTTCCACTAAAGAGTTACCAGGCTCTTTACTCATAAAAACATCATATGGATAAAGGATTACATCTAAACCTGCATTTGACATAGTTTTATTGATATATTTTTGCACTTCTTTACTTGCTTTACTACCACTTACATGAGGTTTTTTTGTAAGTTCTTTCAAATGAGATTTAAAGGAATCAGGGTTAACCAAATTGAGAAATAATTTTTCAGCTTCTTTTTCTTTATCATCCAAATTAATTTGAGAATAAAGTGAAAAATTTACTAATAGCAATAACAAAATAAAAACTCTCATAATTTAAATTGTTTATTTAAAGTTCTTTTAAAACTATCAAAAAATCATTGTTAAATAAAATAATTACAATAAAAAGATTAGACTTAAAATTATTATTACTTTTGAAATCAAAATTTATTTGACATAAAATGGATAATGTTGCACCTGTTTTTATTGATGGTAAGTGGGAAAAAATTAAAACTTCAGAGTTTGGTAAAGTTTTTAATCCATCATCAGAGGAAGTTATTTCTATGACTCCTTTTTGTGGTAAAAAAGATGTGGAAAGAGCAGTTAAATCTTCATTAAAAGCCTTTAAGGTTTGGTCTAAATTTTCATATGCAAAGAGAGCTGAAATTTTATTTAACTATAGAGAACTCATAAAATCTAATAAGGAAAAAATAGCAAATATAATTTCTCTTGAAAATGGAAAAACTTTACCTGAAGCTAGGGGTGATATTCAAAGAGGGTTTGAGGTTGTAGATTTTGCATGCGGAATCCTTCATCTAGCAAAGGGAGAAAGTCTTTCAGAAATAGCACCAAATATTGATTCTAGAACTAATTTAGAACCTTTAGGAGTTTGTGCTGGAATAAGCCCTTTCAATTTTCCTGCTATGGTTCCTATGTGGATGTTTCCTATTGCCATTGCCTGTGGGAACTCTTTTATTTTAAAGCCTAGCGAAAAGGTTCCATTAACAGCAATTAAACTTGCTGAATTATTTCAGGAAGCTGGATTACCTGATGGGGTTTTAAATATTATCCATGGAGGAAAAGAGGTTGTAGATGCATTATGTATCCACCCTAATATCTCTGCAATAAGTTTTGTAGGGTCATCTCATATAGCCAAACATGTTTATACTTTGGGAGCAAAGCACGGTAAGAGGGTACAAGCAGGAGGAGCAGCAAAAAATGCACTAGTAGTAATGCCTGACGCAGAACCAAAATCAACTATGAATTCAATTATGAGTTCTGCATTTGGATGTGCTGGACAAAGGTGCATGGCAGGATCTTTACTTGTAGGAGTTGGAAAAAACATTGATTCTTTAAAGCAGACACTTATTGATAGAAGTAATGATTTAGTTGTTGGAGATCCTTTAAAAAATGAGAAAACAGAAATGGGTCCAGTTATAGATGGAAATTCAAAAGAAAGAATATTTAATATTATAGATGGATTAGGTGAAACAGGTGTAAAAGTTATAAGAGACGGTAGAGAAATTAGAAATAAGGAAGGTTTTTTTGTTGGTCCTACCCTAGTTGATAATGTTGACTCAAGCCATCCTATTTTTAGTCAAGAAATTTTTGGACCAGTACTTTCAATTTTAAACCCTAAAGACATTGAAGAAACAGTTGAGGTTTTAAATAAATTAAACTATGGAAATGGCGCAACTATTTTTACTAGTAGCGGAAATACTGCGAGATATTTTTCAGAAAACATTAAATGTGGAATGGTAGGAATAAATGTTGGTGTTCCAGCACCTATGTCTATATATCCCTTTTCAGGATGGAATGATTCTTTTTATGGAGATCTTCATATGCAAGGAAAAGAAGGAGTACAATTTTATACAAGGCAGAAAGTTATTTTATCTCGATGGGACAATCTTTATGAATATAAATCGGGTTGGTAGGATTTAAACTTTAATAAATTAGATTTTAGCATTAGGATCAATTTAAAATTAACCTTTTTTTTTTGATAATAACTATATTAATAATTAGATTCTTGCCTTATTTTTTTAATTTCAATAATTTGTATTTTAGTTAAGTACTAATTAAGTAGTCATAATATGGCCATGTTAAATTATTTATACGTTTTTTTTATATTATCAATAAATCAAACAGATTCTTGGATAACTTATAATGAGAATGAAAATTTTTTAATTTCTTATAAATTAAAAAGGTGTAATGATGTTAAAAACGGATTTGATTTTAATGTTTATTTAATTAAGTTAACTAATAAAACAGGCAAAACTTTAGTCGTTGACTTTGTTTTAGGAGATCCTTTAGATACAAGACAGAGAGAAGAGAATAAAGTAATTGTTATTCTTGGTAAAAGAGAATCTAAAGAAGGGACTTGTTGGGGTTATGATAATTTATCAATAACTCATTCAAGTAACATGACTCAAAAAAAGTCTATACCAAAAGAATTTAAATTATCAGATATAAATTTTGTTGAAATCAAATAGTTTAACATTTATTTTTTTATTTCTCGCAAATTTTTCTTTTGCACAGACTCTTACTATAACGGCAACTCTTTCCCCTGCAACGTGTAGCGGAACTCTAGCAAGTTTCGATTTAGAATATATACCTACTGCTTCAGTTGCAACAACTTTTGACTTTAATTCTGGAGATTTACCACCTGGTTGGAATTCTTCACCTTATATTGTTGGAACACCTTGTGATTTAGAATCAACACCTCCAGCTAGCTATCAAGATGGGTCCAATTATTTTTGGGCTACAGTATATAATGATGGTAACGCCATTGATAATGCTAGTGCCAATCCTAAAGTTAGATATGTTGAAACTAATTCCTTGAATGTTTTGAATGGGGGAACTATAAATTTTTTAATACGTTATGGAGCAGATGATCCTTCTTTAGGATCAGGGTTTGTAGGGGGACAACCAAAGAATAATTGTGAGGATCCTGATGAGCCAAGGGAACAAGTCTATCTTCAGTACTCAATTGATAATGGAGCAACTTGGAATGTAACTCCACCAGGAAATAATTATAATTTATCACCTTTTTTAAATGGTGTTACTTGGACAACTGGAGCTGTAGTTACTGATACATGGGATACTACTGGAAGTTATGCAAAACCATGGTATAGATGGTATCCAAATAATATTGAAATACCTAATGCAGCTAAATCGGTAAACACAAAATTTAGGTGGTATCAGCCTAGTTCAACCAATTATTATTTTGATAATTGGGGTTTAGATGATGTTACAGTTAATAGATTTCCTGCAGCTTCTTCCTCATGGACTATTGATTTTGGAGATGGAGAAATCAGACAAATAGGTAAAGAAACAGAGTTTGATTGGCAAGGTTTTGGGGGTTCAGGAACAGGGATTTTAAACATAAATGGAGTAGAGTTTTCTACTGGAAATGTAATTAATCCTGGAATTGCAAGACAAGTTTTAACGGATTTAATTAATGCATCAACAGATATTAGAATTAATGGAAAAGTATCAGCAAGTACTGGTTTAGGGGGTAAAATGACTGTTACAGGTTTAAACTCGGAAGCCTTTACTTACTCTGCAGAAGCTCTTGGCTTTGGAGATTTTGTTATAATAACAGAGCAAAATCCTTTATCTTCTACATTAAGCTTAACTTATCTTTACCTTCCATCTAATCAAGATTATTCACAAACATTATCCTTAACAACAATTTTATCTGATGGAGAGACTGTTTCAATTTCTCCTACTATTTTTGTCCCTGCAAGTGATACAACTCCTCCAATAGCTACTGCACCTGTTAGTGTTACAGCAGATACAGATCCAGGAGATTGTTTTGCAACTATCACAGATATAGGTTCTCCCACATTTAGTGACAATTGTTTGATTGGAAATGTTACGAATAACAAACCTTTAAATAATCAATATCCTAAAGGAGTAACAAGTATTACTTGGTATATTACCGATCACGTTTCTAATGTTACAACCGTTACCCAAACTATTATAGTAATCGATAATGAATTTCCTAATTTAACAATTCCTGCAGATGTTAATTCTTCTAATTGTAGTTTAGCTCTTTTGGCTGCAAATACAGCAGATAATTGCGGACCCGCTCCAACAATTACAAAAAGTATTCCCGATGGCTATATTTTTCCTTCGGGTCAAACAGCTGTTATATGGCAAGCAGAAGACTCTTCTAGCAATATTACATCAAAAACACAATTAATAACTATTACAGATAATACTCCTCCAACGGCAACTGTAACTCCCATTACTTTAGAAACCGATGTTGGTAAATGTTTTAAAACTGTTAATCGCGGTATCTTAATGCAATATGCTGCAGACCCAACAGATAATTGTCAATCATCTATAAATATAAATGATAATATACCTGCTCAATTTGATGTGGGAATACATTCGGTAACTTATATTTTTTCAGATGATACAGGAAATCAAATTACTTTAGTTCAGACAGTTACAATTGTCGATTTATCAGCCCCAATTATTACTCCACCTGCTGATATTAACTCAGATTCTTGTGTTATTGTTTTAGGAGATCCAACAATAAATGATAATTGCACTTATACAATTTCTAATAATGCGCCTCCTACTTTTCCTGCGGGAAACACTATTGTAACATGGACTGTTAGCGATTCATCAGGAAACATATCCACGGCTACTCAAAATATTTTCTTTAATGACAATACTGATCCAACTATTCTAATTGATTCTAATCCAATAGTTGGAGTTGATCCTGGGTTATGCAGTGCTTCAGCTGTTGATTTAGGAACTGAAATTACTAATGATGATTGTAGTGTAGCCTCGGTTACAAATAACGCTCCTGATACTTTTCAGATTGGTGTAACAACTGTAACTTGGACTGTTGAAGATTCTTCTGGCAATATTGCAATTGCAACGCAAACAGTAACTGTTATAGATGACGAGAAACCCGTTGCTAGAGGAAGAGATATTGTTATTGAGTTAAATAGAAACGGTATAGCTACTGTAACTAAAGATCAAATAAATGATGGAAGCTCTGACAATTGTTTATTAGAGTCTTTTGGGATAATTAAATCAGATAATAATCAATCTCAAAACCCTGAAAACCCTAACAATCCTAATGATCCTGTTAATTTATCTGCTAAAAGGAATTCTGAAGCTTTTTTGAAAAGTGGAATACTTACTTTTAGTTGTAATGATGTTGGTGTAAAACAAGTTACCTTGTTAGCTACAGATAGTTCAGGAAACACAGATGAAGCTACAGTTAACGTTACTATTTTAGCATCTTCTTTATGTTCTACTTCAACTACAAGTACTCCCTCCACAGATCCAGATTCAGATGGTGATGGATTTTTAGACAGTGTAGATGCTTTTCCTAATGATCCTCTTGAATGGATAGATACTGATGGAGATAATATTGGAAATAATTCTGATAACGATGATGATGGAGATGGATTTTCAGATGATATAGAAATTATTAATAATAGTGATCCTTTAGACGATAATAGTATTCCAATTGATATAGATGGAGATGGACTAATAAACCCGGAAGATTTAGATGATGATGGAGATGGATTTTCAGATATTATTGAAGATTTAGTAGGCACATCACCTACAGACAATAATGATTTTCCTTTAGATACAGATAATGATGGGATAATTAATTTTTATGATGATGATGATGATAATGATGGGCAATTAGATGAGTATGAAAATATATGCGGTTCAGATCCACTTAATTTCATGTTTTTTTCACCAGACACAGATTTAGATGGATTACCAGATTGCATTGATTTAGATGATGATAATGACGGTTTTTCAGATGAGGAAGAAATTTTTGAAGGAACATTACCTAAGGATAAAAAGAGCTTTCCAAAAGATTATGATGGAGATGGACTTGCTGGGAAAAGAGACAATTGTTTTAATGTATTTAATCCTGATCAATTGGATACTGATGAGGATACTTTTGGAGATGCCTGTGATAATTGTATAAATGTTTTTAACCCTGATCAAAGAGATTATGATCTAGATTTAATTGGTAATGCCTGTGATGATGATGATGATAATGATGGTCAATCCGATATAGTAGAAATTGAATGTAACTCAGATCCTCTTGATGAGAATTCTTTGAGTCCGGATTATGATAATGACGGCTTACCAAATTGTATTGATTTGGATGATGACAATGATACTCAAAGTGATATAGCTGAAATAAATTGTGGATCTGATCCATTAGATGAAAATTCAATGAGCCCTGATTATGATAATGATGGGATTTTAGATTGCGATGACAATGATAAAGATAATGATGGGATTATAGATTTGATTGATTTGAATCCATTTAATTATGATGAAATATTAATCTCAGAGTTTATTTCTCCAAATGGAGATGGAATTAATGATAATTGGGAAATTATTCCAATTGAAAGATTTCCCAATAACGAAGTTTGGATTTATTCTCGAGCGGGGAACCTTCTATTAAATAAAAAGCAATATAATAATGATTGGAATGGTTACTATAAAGGTAATCCGGCTCCTGAATCAAGTTATTTATATATGATTGATTTAAATGGAGACAAAGTTATTGATTATAAAGGATGGTTTTATTTAACAAAGTAAAAAATGAATAGACTTTTTAAAATCATAGTAATTTTTTTACCCATGTTGATTTACTCTCAACAGCAATCATATTTGACTTTATATAGATATCAAATGAATATTATTAATCCTGCTTATGCTGGGGCAGAAGGAAAAGATGTTTTATCCTTAACATCGAGAAATCAGTGGATGAATATTGATAATGCTCCAAGAACTCTAGTTATGTCTTTTTCATCTGAACGAAAGAAAAATGTTGGATTAGGAATTTCTATTGAGTCCGATAAAGTTTTCATTGAAAAGCAGACTTTTATGTATATAGACTTTTCATATAAATTGCAAATTAATGAAACCACTAAACTTTTCCTTGGACTTAAGGGAGGAGGAAACTTTTACAAAGCAGATACTGAAGAATTAATTTCTACAAGTAATTATTTAGACCCTTCTAAAATTAGTTTAAGTCGTTTTAATCCTAATTTTGGAGCAGGGTTATATTTAAAGGGAGAAAAGTTGTGGTTATCTCTTTCAATTCCAAGATTTTTCAAAGTAAAAAGAGATAAGGATATGATGATAAGTGCAAAAGAAAGAATTCATAATTATATGGGCATGGGATATTCGTTTGATATATCAGAGGATTTTGAAATGAAACCTGGAATTATGTTTAGAAAAGTAAAGGGCTTGCCTTTAAATACAGAAATAAATAATTTTTTTGCATATAAAAACAAATATGAAATTGGAGTTTCTTTAGTTTCAAACTCATCTTTTTCTGTTATGTCATTAATTAATATTTCAAAGGGTATTGATTTGGGATATGCATATCAAACACCTAGTGGAAATAAACTTTCACGATTAAACCTTACAACTCATGAAGTAGTTTTAAGAATTAAATTTGAGAACTTAGTTCAAGAATCTGACATGGAAATTGAAGAGGATAATCAAGAAAATGAAGAAGAATCTAATTAAAAAAAATTTCAGATAATACTCATTTTTAATAATCTAAAGTTTATTTTTGATAAATAATACAATTATAATGTTAAAGCAGTTTATAATAAAAATATCATGTTATTTTTTAATATTTAGTCTAATATTAGGTTGTAAAAAAGATGAAGCTTCACCACCAGACCCTATACTTGGTAATTGGCAAGTTTACTCTATTTCAGGAGATGGAGAAACAATAGTATGGGATGAGCTTAAAGAAACTTTAGTTTCCTTAATTCCTGAGTATGATTGTATGGCTTGGACAGTTTCTATAACCGAGGAATTAGTTACTACAAATATTGTGTTACCTGATTATGATTCTAATTCTTGTGATGCGGCTGAAGTTACTATATGGACTTGGGAAAGAACTAAGGATTCAAATGAATATACATTTACAAAAGGTTTGATTGAAGTTAGTATTTATAATATTACAGTTTCTGGTAATCAAATGACATGGAAAGATCAGTTTGATGGAGCTGTAACTATCTGGTCCAAAATTGAATAATAAAAAAACAGTTATGAAAAAAACACTTTATTTAGTTGCTTTAGTTTTTATTTTTTCATGTGGGATTAGTAAAAATGTTAATTCTGATCCTTATGTTGGAAATTATAATATGACAATTCTTGATGTAGATCAAATCGGAGATATATTTTTAGAGTTATCTATTTCGAAAACTAATAATGGTTATGAATCTTCTTTTAATTTCCCTGAAGGTGAGGAGTCCATTGAGGTTATTTCATCTAGAGTTAATGACGGATTTTTTGAAATAGAATCAACGTATCAACAGTATGAACTTTTCATGGAATTAGAAATAAATAAAAATAAATTGACAGGAACATTTATGGGAATGTTTGATATTGAAGGTAAGAGAGTTAAATAATTACTTTTTTTTCATCTCTCTAATAGCTAAATA
>CACEKG010000023.1 GCA_902560065.1 uncultured Bacteroidota bacterium | reverse complement strand
TTAGAATCTTGAGTTAAAGTCGCAGCTCCATCTAATTGTGAATTATCAATTGCCTCTTGAGGAATTGGATAATACTCATTTTTAGGAGATTCAAAATTAGCATTGTTTAAATAGATCCTGTACTGCTTTTCGAAGTTAACATATTTAGTTAAAACCTCATTTTGAACTCCCCATCTTTGAAGATCAAAGAAACGGTGTCCTTCACCAGCAGTTTCCATTCTACTTTCATGTCTTACAGCCTTTCTTGCAACATTTTTATCTGTCCAAGCAGCAGTGTAAAGACCAGTATTATAATTAGCAGCAGGATTAGCAGTAGTTGTATACTCAGCTCTACTAGCACCCTGAATTGCTTCAGGAACAAATCCAGCAGGATTTTGAGCTCTAGTTCTAAGTAAGTTCACATAAGTCCTAGCTTGTTCAAGACTTCCTGTCTCTACTTCAATCTCAGCTAACCAAAGATATACCATACCTAAACGTATTAACCTATAATTATTAGAAGAAATGTTACCCCATCCTGCAACTCCAAAAGCTTCAGGTTCAGCAACGTGCTTCTGCATAAAATATGGTCCAGCATAAGTTATATCACGAATGTAATCGTTCTGCATAATGTGGAATCTTTTATATAAGATCCCTGGACGACCAACAGAATGATCAATTCTAGCATCAAAAGATTGATTAGGATCGATTACTGCGCCATTTAATGGGTCAGTAACATTATCCTTATTATAATTATCTAATAATGGTAATCCTGTAGCAGCATCTGTTCTAAATGAATTAATTAGATCTTGAGTAGCTTGATAAAAACCACAGCAACCCCAAGGAGAGATATATGGATGTGCTAGACCAATACCAGCATTTCCAGCATCCCAACTTGCACTACTAACTTCCATTTGAACTTCAAAAACAGATTCTTCGTTGTTATTAGTTGAAACGTAGAAGTTGTCTTCAAATTTATCCATAAGCTTGAATTGTCCACTATTAACTATTTCTAATAATAAAGACTTAGCCGAGTTTAATTTACCTGCATTAGCAGATCCACCTGGCCATCCTTGTGAAAGCATAGTTTTAGCTAAAAAGGCTTTAGCGGCCCATTTAGTTGGTCTTCCTTTATCAGCTTGAGTTGCAGGTAATACACTTGCAGCAGCTTCAAAATCAGCCTCAATCTTATCCCAAATAGGACCTGTGTTAGGAACTTTTGTACTGTTTACATCATTAAGATTATAAATATCATCTCCAATATAAACAGGGTTTCTCCACATCTTTTGAGCTTCTAAATGCATAACACCTCTAATAAATCTTGCTTCAGCTGTCATTTGATCAGCAGCAGCTTGAGACATTGCATTATCTCCTTCTTGAAGAGCTTGAACAGCAGTGATAACATCATTTGCTCTTGCTACACCCTTATAAACTCCTCTCCACTTATTCTTAATGTGATTATTAAAAGAGTTAAGGTCATAAGCTTCAATAAATGACTGTTCTGGCTGGTCACCAGCATCTGTACCTTTAACAGCATTGTCAGAAGGAATTCCTCCAAATACCCAGTTATGAATGTCATTCTCCCAAGGAGCTTGACCATCAAGACCAGCATTATTCAGAGACTTATAAGCACCTACAAGAATACCAGCAATACCTTCTTCAGAGGCAAGACCAGTAGTACTAATTTTAGCCTGAGGAGCTTTATCTAGGAATTCGTCAGCACAGCCAACACTTACCAAGATTGCGAATAATAAAATATAATATGAATTTTTCATTTTTTGTTATTTAAATTATTAAAGGTTTATATTAAGACCAACCATAACAGTTTTTGAAACTGGCATATAACCACCATCAAATCCTATAGTTGTATCTGCTCCTGTTTGTACCTCCGGATTCAAACCAGAATAATCAGTAATAGTTATGAAATTCTGTGCTTGAAGATAAACTTGACCCCCTGCAATACCTAATAATGAATTTATAGTATCATCAAAATTGTATGTCAGCTGAATATTTTTAATTCTAAAGTAACTTCCATCTTCAATTAAGTATGTAGAAACCCTACTACTTGTTTGATCGTTTGCATCCATAATTGGTGATGTTGCATTTGGATTAGCCGCAGTCCATGAGCTCTTTGGAGCTGCTGGATTAGATGGCTGCCATGCATCACGTAATGCTCTTGTTGATCTGTTCCCTTGGAAAGAGTTAAAGTCAGCAAAGAAACGAACATAGTTAAATAACTCATTTCCTTGTGATCCATTACCAAAAACATTAAGAGACCAATTCTTATAGTCAAGATTTAAGTTAATACCATAAGTATAATCAGGGTGTGGACTTCCAATAATTCCTCTATCACTATCATTAATTTGTCCATCTGAATTTGTGTCTTCAATCTTAAATTTACCAGGAGAATTATAAGTTCCATAAGGAGCCCATGCATCAGCTTCTGATTGAGATTGGAAAATACCTAAAACTTTAAATCCGTAGAAAGAAGAAATTTCAGCACCTTGCTGAGTTACTGTCATCGATGGCACACGAGAACCATATCCAAAAATTCTTGAATCTGGATTATCAAGTGCGTCAACTTCATTAGTATATGATGAAATGTTAGCAGAAAGACTATAACCAAAATCTCCTTTTCTATCAGCATACCCTACTATAAGGTCATAACCTGTATTTGTAACTCCACCAATATTAATTGCAGGAGCAGCAGCATCACCATTAGTAAAGGTAATTGGAACTTGTAAAAGCATATCTGTTGTTTTACGATCCCATATATCCAATTCTACTGTTAGTTTACTGTCTAAAAGAGCCATATCTACACCAACATTATTAGTTGTAGTTGTCTCCCATTGAGCAGCTTCATTTCCAAAAGTTGCCGCATCAAAACCAATTGTTACGCCAGCTCCAGTAATTGGATAACCTGAATTATAAATATTAGATCTATAAGTTGTAAAAGCATTATAATCACCAATAGCTTGGTTACCAGTAACACCCCAACCATATCTAACTTTCATAGTAGAAATCAAACCTCCTTGAGGGAAGAAATCTTCTTCAGAAATTCTCCAACCAACACTAGCCGCCGGGAATAGTGCACTGTTAGTAGCTGCCTTAAATCTAGAAGAGGCATCATTTCTTACTGTAACAGATAAAAGATATTTATCATCATAAGAATAGTTAGCATTCATAAACTGAGACCATAATGAGTAATCAGTACTTACGTTACCATAGTTTGAAGAAGTAGTCGCATCTCCAAGATCTAAATAACTGATAATGTCATTTGTTTGAAATGGAAATCTGCTTCGTCCAGCTCCAAAATATTCCCCAAATTGCTCTATAGCTTCAATACCTGCAAGAACTTCAATATCATGTACTCCAAATGTTTTAGCCCAATTAACAGTATTTGTAAATACCCACTGATAATTATAACTTGATCTTTGACTAGAACTATTTATGAAGTTACCTTCAACATACTCAGGTTGTGGTCTTCCGATATCTCTTCTTCTATCTGTAGCTAAATCAATCCCAAAACTAGTCTTAACAGTAAGGTCAGGAATTATTTCATAAGAAGCATAAGCATTTCCTACCATTCTAATACTAAATGTTCTGTCATCTTGATTTCTGTAGATAGTAGCATAAGGGCTATAATTGTTTCCAAGGTTTAAACCTCTACTTCCTGCAAAATTACCTGCTACATCATAAACTGGTAAAAGAGGGTGGTGCTTATAAGAACCTGAAACAGCATTTTGCTCGCTGTTGTTTCCAAAGCCACCTTTTCTATTTCCTAAAGTAATAGTAAAGTTCTCTCCAACTTGTAATTTATCATCTAAAGCATCAAAAGACGTATTTAATCTTAATGACATTCTATCAAAAGAAACAAAGTTGATAACACCATCTTGAGAAAAATATCCCATAGTAAAGGCATATCTAGAATCCTCAGTTGCTCCAGAAGCCTCTACTTGATAGCTTTTTATTGGAGCATTTTCTCTAGTTACTTCTTCCCACCAATTAGTATCAGCAGCTTCAGTAATAGCATAAATATTATCAGGAGTTAAAGAGTACTTACTTAAATCCGCCGTTGCAGCTCCACTAGGAAATACATAATTAGGTATTCCAATAGTTGGGTTTGTTACAGCAGGACCTGAAGGAAAAGTATACTGTCCATGACTTGGAGTTTTACCTGCATATACATCAGCAAAATAAAGATATTCTCCTAGATCTCTTGCATTTAAAGCATCTACGTCTTCAGCAGTATTTTGAGTTCCATGAAAAGTGCTAAATGTAATTTTAGGTTTTCCAAGTTTACCTTTTTTAGTAGTGATAACTATTACTCCATTACCGGCACGAGCACCATAAATAGAAGCAGCAGATGCATCTTTTAACACCTGAATAGTTTCAATATCATTAGGATTTAAGTTACTTTGAGAGTCAGAAGGAACACCATCTATAACATATAGTGGGTTATTATTTCCAACAGTACCAAATCCTCTAATACGTACAGTAGCTTCACCACCTGGAGTAGCATCATTAATGATGTTCACCCCAGAAGCTCTACCTTGTAATTGCTGAGCAAAAGTTGTTGCAGGAATTGCAACTAAATCTTCTGCGTCAATTACGGTAACAGCTCCGGTAACGTCTCTTTTTTCCTGAGTACCATAACCAGTAGTTACAATTACCTCCTCAAGAAGGTTTGCAACTTCTAGTGTTACAGTTATCTGATCCTGATCTCCAACAAGTACTTCTTGAGTAGCAAATCCTACAAAAGAAATAACAAGTGTATCATCAGCACCAGCCTCAATAGAAAAATTACCGTCAAAGTCTGTACTTACACCAGTGTTAGTTCCTTTAATTTGGACTGCCGCTCCTGGGAGTGGACCATCCTCACTAGTAACTACACCACTGATTGTCTGTGCATACATTCCAATACTAAGCAGAAAAACTGCCACATAAAGAAATGACTTAAAATAAGTATTTTTCATTCGTCAATGTTTAAGTTAAATTTAGTTTTAATATTACTTATATATATAAATAAAGGATAAAAAATCCTTTGATTAAACCATTAAAATTCTTGTGCAGAATATAAAATGGGAATACAATATAGGATAAAATATTAACATACCTTTAACAAATAAGTGACTTTTTAGATAAAATTTCCTTCTAAACTAGTATATCAAAAGGTTAAACAGAGTGTGCTTTTTGATACATAAAGTAAATTTAAAAAACTATTTGTCATTATAAATAAACTTTATATTTCTTTTGAGTCCTTTATATTTTGTTCTTTTAATAGCACTGTTTTTTGTGATTTTTTTAAAAACTTCATCCGTAATTTCTAACCATTCATTTTTAGTCATTGAAATTATCTCTTCATTAGGGGTAAATTCTTTTTCATTGTTATTTTTCGAAAAACGATTCCAAGGACATACATCTTGACATACATCACATCCAAAGGCCCAATTATCCATTTTATTTTTAAATACTTCTGAAATTTCATCTTTTAATTCAATGGTTAGATATGAGATGCATTTTTTTGCATCTAATTGATAAGGAGCAATTAAAGCTTCTGTAGGACATGCATCAATACATGCTGTACAACTTCCACAATGATCAGTTACTGGATGATCATATTCTAATTCTAAATCAGTAATTATTTCACAAATAAAGAAAAAGGACCCTACTTTTTGACTAATCAAATTTGTGTTTTTTCCAACCCAGCCTAAACCACTTTTTTCAGCCCATGATTTTTCCATTATAGGAGCGGAATCAACAAAAACTCTTCCTCCTATATCACCAACTTGATTTTTAATTAATTCAAAAAGTTTTTTTAGTCTATCTTTTATAACAAAATGATAATCTTTTCCATATGCGTATTTAGAAATTTTCGGGGCACTGGAATCTTTCTGTTTCTTGTCTGAATAATAATTAAATAATAATGAAATAACACTTTTTGCTCCAGGGACAAGCAATGTAGGGTCTAATCTTTTATCAAAATGATTAGCCATATAACTCATTTTCCCATGATAATTATTATTTAACCATCTTTCTAGTTTTGGAGCCTCTTTTTCAAGAAATCCAGCTTTTGAAATACCACAACTAAGAAAACCTAGTTCCTTTGATTTCTGCTTAATAAATTCAGTAGTATTAAACATTTATAATAATAAAACTATATGTTAAAATAAACCCTCTTGATTATTTTTAATTCTACCCAAATGTTTATATGCTCTTTCAGTAACTTCTCGACCTCTAGGAGTCCTAACTATAAAACCCTGTTGTATCAAAAATGGCTCATAAACCTCTTCTAAAGTTTCACCATTTTCTGAAACTGCAGTTGCTAGTGTAGTAATTCCAACAGGACCTCCTTTAAACTTATCTATAAGAGTCGTAAGAATTTTATTGTCCATATCATCCAATCCGTACTTATCAACGTTCAAAGCTTTCAGACTATATTGTGTAATTTTCATATCAATTGATCCACTTCCTTTTATTTGAGCGAAGTCTCTTACCCTTCTTAATAATCCATTTGAAATTCTTGGTGTACCTCTACTTCTTCCCGCAATTTCAATAGCAGCATCATTATTAATATTTATTTTTAAAATATCTGCACTTCTCTCAACAATACTGGATAATAATTCAGTAGAATAATATTCTAATCTATTTGTAATACCAAATCTTGCTCGCATAGGTGCCGTTAGAAGTCCTGACCTAGTTGTAGCCCCAACTAATGTAAATGGATTTAAATTAATTTGAACAGTTCTTGCATTAGGCCCTGTTTCTATCATTATATCTATTTTATAATCTTCCATTGCAGAATAAAGATACTCTTCAACTATTGGACTTAATCTATGAATTTCATCTATAAAAAGAATATCTCTAGATTCTAAATTTGTAAGTAATCCGGCAAGATCTCCTGGTTTATCCAAAACAGGACCAGATGTTAACTTAATTCCTACTTGAAGTTCATTTGCTAAAATATGCGCTAATGTAGTTTTTCCAAGTCCCGGCGGGCCATGAAAAAGTGTATGATCTAAAGCTTCATTTCTTTGTTTAGCTGCTTCAACAAAAACCTTCAAATTTTCTAAAATGGTTTCTTGACCAGCAAAATCATCAAAAGATAAAGGTCTTAAAGCTTTATCAATTTCTTGATCTTCAGAAGATAAATGATTACCAGTAGGATCTAAATTTTCATTCACAAACTCAAAGATAAGTCATTCAGCAGTAATTATCTTTTCAATAATTTAAATAAAGAAATTAATGCTGTAATTCTTCTTCACCTTTTTTGAGTGGAATATGCTGAGGAACGAAATCTTCTTTTTGTCCTGGTTTTGAATAATCGTATGCCCATCTGTGTACATGAGGAATTTTACCTTCCCAGTTTCCATGAATGTGCTTTATGGGAGCCGTCCATTCCAAAGTAGTAGACCTCCATGGGTTTTGCTCAGTCTTTTTACCATAATACATGCTGTGAATAAAATTATAAAGAAAAACTAATTGTGCTAAACCAGTAATTAAAGCGAAAACTGTAATCGTAACATTAATATCTGCCAAATCATCAAAATATGGAAATGCTGTATTTGTATAATACCTTCTCGGTAAACCAGCCATTCCTATGAAGTGCATTGGGAAAAAGACACCATAAGCTCCAATAGCAGTAACCCAAAAATGAAAATAGCCTAAATTTTTATTCATCATTCTTCCAAACATTTTTGGAAACCAATGATAAACTCCAGCAAAAAGGCCATATAGAGCAGAAATACCCATAACTAAATGAAAGTGTGCAACAACAAAATATGTATCATGAACATTAATATCTAATGCACTATCTCCTAAAATAATCCCTGTTAAACCTCCACTAATAAAAGTTGAAACTAAAGCTATCGAAAAAAGCATTGCTGGATTTAATTGTAAATTACCCTTCCATAAAGTAGTTATATAATTAAATGCTTTAACAGCTGAAGGAATAGCTATTAAAAGAGTTGTAAAAGTAAAAACTGATCCAAGAAACGGATTCATTCCAGAGATAAACATATGATGTCCCCAAACAATCGTTGAGAGAAATGCTATCGCAAGAATAGATGCTACCATAGCTCTATAACCAAAAATTGGTTTCCTTGAATTAGTAGCAATGATCTCAGAAGTAATCCCAAGTGCTGGTAACAAAACTATATATACTTCTGGGTGCCCTAAAAACCAGAATAAATGTTCATATAAAACAGGAGACCCTCCCTGATAATGTAAAACTTCTCCTTGAATAAAAATATCTGAAAGAAAAAAAGATGTTCCAAAACTTCTATCCATAACTAACAATAATGCAGCAGATAAAAGAACTGGAAATGAAACAACACCTATTACAGCAGTTATAAAAAATGCCCAAATTGTTAGAGGAAGCCTAGAAAAGGTCATACCCTTGGTTCTTAAGTTTATCACTGTCACAATATAATTTAATGATCCCAAAAGAGAAGATGCTATAAAAAATGTCATGGAAACTAACCAAAGAGTCATTCCTAATCCTGCTCCTGGTTGAGCTTGAGGAATAGCACTTAAGGGCGGATAAACAGTCCATCCAGATGCAGCAGGTCCAGCCTCAACAAAAAGTGAAGCTACCATTATTATACTTGAAATAAAAAATAACCAATATGCAATCATATTTAAAAGTCCTGTTGCCATATCACGAGCGCCAATCTGAAGAGGTATCAATAAATTACTAAATGTTCCGCTTAAGCCTGCTGTTAAAACAAAGAAAACCATTATTGTTCCGTGAATAGTAACTAGAGCTAAATAAACATTTGGATCCATAACACCATCAGGAGCCCATTTACCAAGAAGGGCTTCAAAAATTCCAAAAGGTTGTTCTGGCCAAGCTAATTGGAGCCTAAATAATAATGACATTAATATTCCAATTATACCCATAAATAAGCCAGTAATCAAATATTGTTTAGCGATCATTTTATGATCCTGACTAAAAATATATTTAGTTATAAAAGTTTCTTTATGATGGTGTCCGTGATCTTCCTCGTGATTATTTTCTTGTGTTATCGACATATCTTAAAAATTTATAATTTATTGAATAACTTCAGCAAATGTCTGCTGGTCATCTATCCATTTATTAAATTCATCTTCCGTTTCTACAATTATTTTCATTTGCATATTATAATGAGAACCTCCACATATCTTATTACACAATAATACATAATCAAAAATATATGGCTCAAGAGGTTCATCTCCACTAGCAACTAACTCTTTACTGTTTTCTACTCTTATTTTATTTATTTTTTTAACCTTAGAAATTATATCTGGATTTTGTCTCATTTCCTCAGTGGTTGTAATAGGTTTAAATGCAAATTCAGTTATCATTCCTGGAACAACATTCATTTGAGCTCTAAAATGAGGCATGAAAGCTGAATGTAAAACATCTTGAGATCTCATTTTAAAAATAACTTCTCTTCCAACTGGCAAGTGTAATTCTTGCACCACAATATCATCAAATCCATTTGGGTCTGTTGAATCAATACCAACTACATTTTTACCATCAAAATCCTGAAGAAATCTAATATTAGCATCCCCTAAAACGCCATCTTCACCTGCATATCTAGCTTTCCAATTAAACTGTTGAGCATAAAGTTCAACTACTAAAGTATCATCCTTTTCTTCTATTGTCATTATATCTGTCCAGGTATATAAACCGAATAAAATTAAAACTGCTAGAACAATTGCAGGAATAACTGTCCATATCATTTCTAATCTATCATTATCCGCATAAAAAAATGCTTTTCTTGATTTATTTCCTCTGTATTTATAAGAAAAATAATGTAAAGCTCCTTGAGTTATAGTTTGAACAAAAAATATAACTGCAAATGAAATCCACATCAAATTATCATACGTACTTCCATGCTCGGATGCTGCATCTGGTAATAAAACATCTCCATATGCAAAAAAAGAATAAATAGTCAATGCATAAATGAAAATTAAAAAAGCAAACATCATTTTTCCATTGAAGTCATTATCCTTATCATCTGCAATTTGATTATTAATTTTTTTAGTTTGAGACAATTCAAAAATCTTTGTTATCTGCCAAACAGAAATGGCAATTAAAATAAGGGCGGTAAATATGAAAAAATTAGTCATTTAAAAAATAAAAATTAATAATGATATTGTTTACTTTCCTTAACAAAAGGATCTCCCTTCGCTAAAAGAGGAGCCTTTGTTAATTCGTTAAAAACTATATATACAAATAGCCCAAAGAAAAATAAAAATGACCCTATCTCGCTTATCCCTATGGACCACTGATCACCTACAGCAGAAGGCATAATCATATTGAAAACATCAATGTAATGACCTAAAACTATAACAATTCCAGTCATTACTATTATATAATTAACCCTTTTATAATCACTATTCATTAAAATGATTAAAGGAAAAATAAAGTTCATAACTAACATCCCAAAAAATGGAAGGTTATAGTCCTCAATTCTTGTCATAAAATAGGTTACTTCTTCTGGAATATTTGCATACCAAATAAGCATAAATTGAGAAAACCATAAATAAGTCCAAAAAATACTAATTGCAAACATAAATTTTCCAAGATCATGAATGTGACTATCATTTACAAAGTCTAAATATCCATTATTTTTCAAATAAATAGTTATTAACGCAATAACTGTAATCCCTGTAACAAACATACTGGCAAATACATACCAACCAAATAATGTGCTAAACCAATGAGGATCAATTGACATTACCCAATCCCATGACATTACTGACTCGGTTACAAAATAGAAAACTAAAAATGCAGCCGAAATTTTAAAATTTTTTTTATGATTTGATATGTCATTTGATGGAGTGAGATCTTGTTTTAATGAAAATTTTCTTGAAAAATATCTGTACAATACCCACCCTGAAAGAAAGAATATTGCCCTTGCAAAAAAGAAAGGTAAATTTAAGTAACCTGATTTATTTCTAATAATCTCGTCGTGAGCTACAACTTCAGGATCCATCCATATAAATAGGTGGTTGAAATGTAATCCTGACAAAACTAAAATAGCAATTACAATAATTCCTCCAGGAAGCAAGTATGCTGTTATTCCTTCCATAACTCTGTAAAGAACAATAGACCATCCTGCTTGAGCTGCCCTTTGAATGGCATAAAAAGCTAATACTCCCAATGAAATCATCATGAAAAAGAAAGCAGAAACATACAATGCAGCCCAGGGCTTATTTTGTAATTTATGCAAAAGATGTTCTCCATGATTTGAGTCTTTTTCGTGTCCTTCATTGTGACTTACAGTTTCTCCATAATGATCAGATGATGTCATTTCAATAGCCTCTTCAATTGTTGAAGGAGCAGATAAAAATCCATATGTAAGACCTAATAATCCAATAATCATACATGCTAAAGAAAAAACTTTAAGTCTTTTTGGAAAAGTATACATTATCTCTATTTTTTTAATTTATTTCTAAGTTCCATAACATGTTGTGATATTTGCCAACGCTCTAATTCATTTACTTGTCCAGCATGAGATCCCATAGCATTTTTTCCGTACATTAAAACATGATAAATGCTTCCAGGAGTTATTTCTCTGTCAGCATAGCTTGGCACTCCTAAATAAACTTCACGCTTCATTAAAATTCCTTGACCATCTCCTTTTGAACCATGGCAAACTGAACAATATATTTCATAAAGTTTTTTACCATTTCCTGAATTTTCTTTGCTAACTACAATTGGTGACATTAAATTTAATTTTGCTTCTTCGTAGCCTTCATTTGTATTTTCATATTCGTAGGGTTTCCATCCTCTTGAAATTGTTCCTTCTACCGGTAATTGGGCTTCAATACCATTAGAAAAGGCATCACTTTCAGAATATGTGTCATAACCAACAGCATCATACATTTGAGGAAAAAATTGATAATTTGGTTTGGATGAATCAAAACATGACGCCGTCATCAATAATAAAATAAAAATATATATGTTTTTTACATTTTTCATTTATTCTGGCTTTTCAACAATTTTAATATCAATAGCTCCCGTTTTCTTTATTAGAGCTTTTAATTCTTTTTCATTTTTCCCTACTCCAATTTCAATTAAAAACTTATCATCAGTAGTTGAAGGATAAGGATTCTCTGCTTTTTTAAATGGCCATAGTCTACTCCTTAAATAAAATGTAATAACCATTAAATGAGCAGCAAAAAAAACTGTCATCTCAAACATGATGGGAACAAAAGCAGGCATATTAGAAACATATGAAAAACTAGGTTTACCTCCAATGTTTTGAGGCCAATCTACTATCATCATATGATTCATCATTAAAATTGCAACCGCAAGACCAACACATCCATATATAAAAGACATTATAGCGATTCTTGTTCCTTCTAGACCTAGAGCTTTATCCAGTCCATGAACAGGAAAAGGAGTGTAAACCTCATCAATATGATGTTTCTTTGAAACGATTTCTTTTACTGCACTTAAAAGCACATCATCATCGTCGTAAAATGCATGAATTACTTTATCACTCATTTTTTATCTCTTAATTTTTTATAATTATCCGCAGATGATTTTAAAATTGTTTTTACCTCAGCTTGAGCAATAACAGGAAATGTCCTTGCATAAAGCAAAAATAAAGAAAAGAAAAAACCAACTGTTCCAATAAATATTCCTATATCTATAAAGGTTGGAGAAAACATAGTCCATGATGATGGTAGATAATCTCTATGAAGTGATGTCACAATAATAACAAAACGTTCAAACCACATTCCAATATTAACAACTATAGAAATAATAAAAGAAAAAATTATACTTGTCCTTAATTTTTTAAACCACATAAGCTGTGGAGAAAAAACATTACAAGTCATCATTGACCAATAAGCCCACCAATAAGGTCCAGTAGCTCTATTTAGAAATGCATATTGTTCATATTCAACTCCAGAATACCATGCAATAAATAATTCTGTTATATAAGCTACACCAACAATTGACCCGGTTATCATAATTACAATATTCATAAGTTCAATATGTTGAACAGTAATATAATCCTCTAAATGGCAGACTTTTCTCATTATAATTAAAAGAGTATTAACCATGGCAAAACCAGAGAATATAGCACCAGCAACAAAATAAGGTGGAAAAATTGTAGTATGCCAACCAGGTATAACCGAAGTAGCAAAATCAAAGGATACTATAGTATGAACTGATAAGACTAAAGGTGTTGCCAAACCAGCTAAAACTAAAGAAACTTCTTCAAATCTTTGCCAATCTTTTGCTCTACCACTCCATCCAAAACTTACTAGACTATATATTTTCTTTTGAAAAGGAAGAACGGCTCTATCTCTAATCATTGCAAAATCAGGTAAAAGTCCTGTCCACCAAAATACTAATGAGACTGTTAAGTATGTCGAAATTGCAAAAACATCCCATAAAAGTGGTGAGTTAAAATTAACCCATAATGACCCGAAAGCATTTGGAATTGGCAACATCCAATATCCAAGCCATGGTCTACCCATATGAATTAAAGGGAACAAACCGGCCTGAATTACCGAGAAAATAGTCATAGCTTCAGCAGATCTATTTATACCCATTCTCCATTTTTGCCTGAACAAAAGAAGTACTGCGGAAATTAATGTTCCCGCATGACCAATACCAACCCACCAAACAAAGTTGGTTATATCCCAAGCCCAACCTACTGTTTTATTCAAACCCCAAACTCCAATTCCAGTAGAAATAGTATAAATTATACAACCAACACCCCATAAAAAAGCTGAAAGCGAAATACCAAAAACAATCCACCATTGATTATTTGCCTTCCCTTCGATTGGAGCAGCAATATCAACAGAAACATCATGATAGGACTTATTACCAGTAACAAGAGGTTTTCTTATTGGAGCTTCATAATGTGATGCCATATTGTTTATATAATTTTAGGTTTCATCTATATTTCTAATTTTTGTTTGATACATAACATTTGGTTTTGTACCAACATATTCCAACAAATGATACATTCTATCATTTTTCTTTAATTCGGAGACATCACTTTCTTTATCATTAATGTCTCCAAAAACCATTGCTCCAGTACTACAAGCATTAGAACATGCAGTTTGAAATTCTCCGTCTTTAATTTCTCTTCCTTCTAATTTAGCATCTAAAATAGTTTTCTGCGTCATTTGAATACAAAAAGAACATTTTTCCATTACTCCTCTAGATCTGACTACAACATCCGGATTTATAACCATTCTTCCTAAATCATCATTCATATGATAATCAAACTCATCATTTCCATTATATAAAAACCAATTAAATCTTCTAACCTTATATGGACAGTTATTAGCACAGTATCTTGTTCCCACACATCTATTATATGCCATATGATTCTGACCTTGTCTTCCATGCGAAGTTGCAGCAACTGGACAAACAGTTTCGCAAGGTGCATGATTACAGTGTTGACACATTACTGGTTGAAAAGCTACTTGAGGATTTTCTGAAGCTTTTTCCATATCTCCAAGAACCGTTAAAGAATCAACTAAGCCTGAAATTTCATCTTTAGTATTATTATCTTTTTCAAAAGTATTTTCTGAAGAATAATACCTATCAATTCTAAGCCAATGCATATCTCTTGATTTTCTGACCTCTCTTTTTCCAACAACAGGAACATTATTCTCTGCGTGACAGGCAATTACACATGCACCACAACCAGTACACGAATTAAGATCAATAGATAAATTAAAATGATGTCCTATTGATCTATCAAACTCTTCATACATGTCTACTCCAGGTGAACTTACCAAAGTTTCTATATGATTTTTAGACACCACAACAGGAGGGTTCCAGTATTTTTTATCTTTAGTATTAAAAATTTCTAAAGTAGTTTCCTTGAGAATGTCTCCTCTTCCCATTAAGGTATTGTGAAGTTGAACACATGCAAATTCATGCATTTCATCAATCGGATCAATTTTAATTTCTTGAACTCTATTAAATTTATTATAAAAATTAAATGCATTAATACCAACTTTCATTTCGTCTTTTACTCCAATATTTTTTCCATAACCAAAAGCAAGGCCAACTGTTCCTTTTGCTTGACCAGGTTGAATAATTATAGGTACTTTAATCGATTTATCTCCAACTTTAATATTTGCATAACTTCCATTTAAGGCACCATTTGCAGTATTCTCATTTTTTAATCCAATATTTTTAGCATCTGCCATTGAAACTGTCAAATAATTATCCCATGTTACTCTTGTTATGGGATCAGGAAATTCTTGAAGCCATGGATTATTAGATTGCTGACCATCTCCTATTCCAATTTTAGGATATAGAATAAGTGAAAGTCCATTATCTTTAAAGTTTGAAAATTTTGAAATATCTAGAGAATAGGGATCTTGATTTCTTTTTAAATTCAAAGAGATTTTCTTAGACAAATAACCATCATGAAGAGCCTCATTCCATGAACTTCCTTCTAAAACCTCTTCATTCCAATATTGCTTTATGTACTCATTATAGCTTATATTATTATTAAGAAGCTTTAATAAAACATCCTGAAATTGATTAGTATCAAAAAGAGGTCGAATAGTTGGTTGAGTTAAAGCATAGTGTCCAAACTTTAATTGATAGTCTCCCCAAGATTCTAATTGATGTGGTGTAGCGGCTATATATTGAGCTACAGAAGAAGTCTCATCTTCCTTTGATGTAAATACAAGAGAAAATTTTAATGAATTCATTAGATCCTTAAACTCAGAACCATTTGGCAGAGAATAAACTGGGTTTAACCCAGAGATAATTAAACCCTTAACTTGACCCGATTTCATTTGGTCAACTAATTTATTTACATCATCATTTTTTCCATTTCTAATATATCTTGGAGTATTTACATTAAATGCCTTACTCTTTAGAATTGAATTAATAGCAAGTATAAGACTTTGACAATAATCATCATCTATTCCAGAAATAACAACCGAATTAGACGGTGATTTATTTATTTTATTTAATATTTGATCTAACAACTTTTTATTTTCGTCAGATAAAGAAATTGAAGTTTTTTTATTAGCCAGATTAGAATATAACTTAAATAAAATATTTTTAATTTCAGATGGTCTTAAAGCTACTCTTTTGTCAGCATTTGCTCCAGATAAACTCATATTAGACTCCAGTTGAATATGCCAAGACATAGAATATTTTTTTTCGGAGCTCTTTTTATTTGGTACTCTTCCTTTAGAATATCCTTCTTCATAACCACCTCCCTGCCAATCAGCTAATATATCTGCATCAAAAGAGACTATATTACTTGCTTTTGAAAAATCATAATCTGGTAAAGCCCTAATACCATATTCATTTTCAAAAGCATTAAGTGCCGAGTCTGATGAAATAGGATCATAAACTACATGACTAATATTAGGATATAGATTCAAAAACTCTGAAATAATTTTTTCAGTTGATGGGCTTGCTAAAGAACTAGTCATAAGAACTACTTCTTCTCCATCTTCACTTAATTTTTTTAGAGTTTTAATTGTTTGATCATAAAGTTCTCCCCAACTAATATCTTTACCTATATATTTTGGACCTTGAATTCTTAGAGAATCATACATAGACAAAACTGATGCATTAACTCTAGCATTTGCAAAACCTAAATATGGTGTTTCTTTGTTATTTTGAACCTTTATTGGCCTACCTTCCCTAGTTTTAATTAACACACTAGCAAAATCATATCCATCAGCAATAGTAGTTGCATAATAGTTAGCAATTCCCGGGATGATTTTCTCAGGCTGAACAACATATGGAACTGATTTAATGACTGGTCCCTCACAAGCTGCAAGAGTAGCTGCTGCTGTGCTATATCCAAGATATTTTAAAAAATCTCTTCTTGAGTGATTACTATCAGATTGATCCATATTATCATTCTGGTTTACAGGTAATTTTGAAACAAATTCATTCTCATGAATATTCTTAATCTCCTGATTATTTGAATCTAGTTGATCAATATTTTTCCAATAAATCTTTTTTGTCTTCATAAAATTAATAATGACATTTACCACATTCCAAGCCTCCCATTTGAGCTACTGTTAATTTTTCAACACCATACTTTTTTGAAAGCTCTTCATGAATTTTTGTATAATATTCATTAGACTCAACCCTTATATTTGATTCTCTATGACAATCAATACACCATCCCATTGTCAAAGGAGAATATTGATACATGATCTCCATCTCTTCAACTGGACCATGGCATGTTTGACATTGAATTTCTCCAACTTCAACATGCTGCGCATGATTAAAATAGACATGGTCCGGTAAATTATGAATTCTTACCCATTTTACAGGTTGTGTTTCACCTGTATATTTTTGATTCTCTTCGTCCCAACCGACTGCAGCATACAACTTTTTAATTTCTTTTGTATAAAAATCTTTTGTATAACCATTTTCTAAGTCCTCCTCACCGTTATATTCAGCAATATTCATATGACAATTCATACAAACATTTAAAGAAGGAATTCCTGAATGTTTTGAAACTCTGGCTGAAGAATGACAATATTTACAATCTATTTTATTTACTCCAGAGTGGATTTTGTGAGAATAATGAATTGGTTGAACAGGCATATAACCCTGATCAACACCTATTTGCATCATATAATCATATAAAAGATAAGTGCTGCTTAATAAAAATAATATAACACTTGTAAAAACTAAAAATTGATTTTGAACAAAAGCTTTCCATATTGGAGTTCTTTTTTCTTTAGGTTCAGGGGTTATTTCTACACCACTAGCTTTAGCTATTTTGATTAAAGTTCTTTGAACTAAAAATAACATTACAACCAAAATGGTAAGGACAAGAGTTAAAGCAGCTAAAATCAAATTGTTTGAAAAATTATTTGCTTGAGTATTATTAACTGCAATTGCAGAAGCAGCTGGAGCTACTGAAAGTGGAGGAGTATAATCTGTGTAAGCTAGAATTTTATCAATATCTTCATTAGAAAGTTGAGGAAAATTATTCATTACAGATCTGTTGTATTCCTCATAAACTGCAACTGCTTGAGGGTCTCCAGCTTTGATCATTGCGCTACTGTTTTTGATCCAACTGTATAACCACTCCCTATCATACTTCTCCGAAACGCCTTTTAAAGCAGGACCAATTCCTCTTTTATTTAATTTATGACATGCAGCGCAATTTGCATTAAACAATTTTTTTCCCTCCTTAACTATTGGGTCGTCTTGACTAAGCAAACTTTGAAATGAAAAAAGGAGCGCAAAACTTAGAGTGAGAAAAAATCTCGAGAATAATTCTTGTCTAAATTTTGTTGAGAAATTTCTTAATGGTTGCAAAAAATATTTTTTTCAAAATCCTATGCAAAAATAATGCATAGACTCGGTTTGGAAAACTCTTCTATTTAACAATTATGTAATTTATAAAGATTCTAAATAAGAAAAAA
>CACEKG010000022.1 GCA_902560065.1 uncultured Bacteroidota bacterium | reverse complement strand
TATATGAAATAATGAGATTGTTTGCAAAACTCTAATTATATATATTTGAAATTAATACTTATCTAATTATGAAATATTTAAAAAATTTTACTGTCTTTTTTTTATTGTTTTTTTCTTTTGTTTCACACTCTCAAAAAAACCTCACATATCAGATACCTAAAAAAGAAATTTTAGATTTAGTCGATGTGGACAGAGCTCCTTCTGTATTAAAAGATGAAAAAAATAATTATATGGTTTTTGTCTATAGACCTGAGTATAAATCAATTGATGAACTTTCACAAAAGGAGATGCGCCTTGGAGGACTTAGAGTAAATCCTTACCTCAATATTGGTAGTAGAACAACTTATTATAATAAAGTGAAAATTTTAAGATTAAAAAAAGGAGATAAATCGCCTATTGAAGTTAAAGGATTACCAACTAATCCGAAATTATCAAATTTTGTTTATTCACCTGATCAATCCAAAATTGCAATGATAAATACAACTTCCGATAGATTGGAGTTATGGGTCTTAAATATTGATAAAGCTCTAGCTAGAAGAATTAATACCCCCTCATTAAATGCTACACTGGGATCTGTTATTAATTGGTTTTCAGATAATAAAAGCCTATTGATTAAAATTAGGCCTGAAAATTCAAATATTATAATTGATCAAGAAAATATGACTCCTAGAGGTCCAACTATAACGGAAAATATGGGAGATAAAGCTCAAAATAGAACATATCAGGATTTATTAAAAAACATTACTGATGAAAATAATTTCGAGCAATTGTCCAGATCAAAACTTATCAAAGTTAGTTTAAAAGGAAAAATCTCCCAATGGCAAGATGAGAAAATGTATAGATCAATTTCTTTTTCTCCTGACGGTAAATACGTTCTTGTTAATATTATAAAAAAGCCTTTTTCATACATTGTCACTTATTCAAGATTTCCTAATGAAACCCTAGTTTATGATTTAAATGGAAAACTTATTAAAAAAATAGCTGAGTCTCCCCTTTTAGAAGTTTTACCTAAAGGGTTTATGGCCACGAAAGTGGGTAAAAGAAGTATTTCGTGGAGAACTGATCTCCCTTCTTCTTTAAGATATATTGAAGCATTAGACGGAGGTGATCCTTCAGTAGAAGTTGATTACAGAGATAAATTAATGAATTGGGACGCTCCATTTAATAAAGATCCTGAGTTTTTAATTAAAACTATAAATAGAATTAATAGTATTAACTGGGGAAATAAAAATTTTGCAATAGTTAGAGATATTTGGTGGAATAATAGAAACACTAAAACTTATCTTTTTAACCCATCTAATTCTAATGTTAAACCTAAAATAATTTCAGACAGAAATTATCAAGATATATATAGCAACCCAGGTTCTTATGTAACAAAAAGAAATGATTATAATAGAAGTGTTTTATTAATTAAGAATAATAATTTATTTAGAATAGCAGATGGATTTTCAAAAGAGGGTCAATTTCCTTATGTAGAAAAGTTAAATATTAATGATCTTTCAACAACTACAATTTATAAATCGGATTATGAAACAAAATTTGAAAATATAATAGATTTTGATTTTGAAAAAAATGAACTTTTTGTTAGAATTGAAAGTAAACAGGATTTTCCAAATTATTATTTTAGAAAACTTTCTAAAAATAATACTCTTGATCAAATTACATTTTTTAAAAACCCATTTGAATCCTTAAAAAAGATATCAAAAGAAACTATAACATATAAAAGAGAAGATGGTCTTGATTTAAGTGGAGTTTTATATTTACCTCCAGGTTATGATAAAACTAAGCCTGAAAGAAAACCAATGATTTTATGGGCATATCCTAGAGAGTATAAAGACAAGAATAGTGCTTCACAAAAAACAAATAATCCAAACAGGTTTATTTATCCATCTTGGGCTTCACCTATATATTGGGTTACTCAAGGATATGTTCTTTTAGACAGAGCTTCTTTTCCTATAATTGGAGAAAAAGATGTTGAGCCAAATGATAGTTTTAGAAAGCAACTTGTTTCAAATGCTAAAGCTGCTATTGATGAGTTAGATAAAAAAGGTTACATAGATCCTAAAAAAGTTGCAGTAGGAGGACACAGCTATGGAGCTTTTATGGTTGCTAACTTATTAAGTCATTCCAATTTGTTTTCTGCTGGAATAGCAAGAAGTGGAGCATATAACAGAACTTTAACTCCTTTTGGCTTTCAAAGTGAAGAAAGAACATATTGGGAGGCTCCAGAAGTTTATTACAGTATGTCTCCATTTATGCATGCTGATAAAATGAAGACACCTCTTTTATTAATTCATGGTGAAGCAGATAATAACTCTGGTACTTATCCAATGCAAAGTAAAAGATATTTTAACGCATTAAAAGGTCTCGGTGCTACAGTCAGACTAGTTATGTTTCCTAAAGAAAGTCATGGATATCGTGCTAAAGAAACGATTCTTCATCTTCTTTGGGAACAAGATCAATGGCTTGAGAAATATTTAAAAAATTAATTTTTTAGTTATGAATAGAAATTTTTATACAACTCTATTACTTAGTTTCTCTTTTTCTATATTTTCCATTAGTTTTTCTCAAGATAGGATAACTGGTGAATTATTTTCTACAAGGTCAGAGGTAATAGCTCAAAATGGAATGGTAGCTACAAGTCATCCTCTAGCTACACAAATAGGGCTTGATATTTTAAAAAAAGGAGGGAATGCTATTGATGCAGCTATTGCAGCAAATGCAGCATTAGGCCTTATGGAACCAACAGGTAATGGTATAGGAGGAGATTTGTATGCAATTGTCTGGAGTGCTAAAGAAAATAAACTTTATGGATTAAATGCCAGTGGAAGATCTCCAAAAAGTTTAACACTAAAATATTTTAAAGAAAATAATTATAAAACTATACCTGCTTATGGACCCCTTCCAGTTTCTGTTCCTGGTTGTGTAGATGGATGGTTTTCTCTTCATGAAAAGTTTGGAAATATAAAAATGAGTGAGATTTTAAAACCAACAATAGAATATGCAGAAAATGGATTTCCTATGACTGAATTAGTGGCATATTATATGAATTTATCTTCAAAAAGATTTAAAGATTATCCAAATTTTGCATCTACCTATATGATAAATGGAAGAACTCCAAAAAAGGGGGAGATTTTTAAAAATCCTTTTTTAGCATCTACATTAAAAGAAATAGCTAAAAAAGGAAGAAAAGTTTTTTACAGTGGAACCATAGCAAAATCTATAGCTAAGTTTATTAAAAGTCAAGGTGGATTTTTGTCTGAGGAAGATTTGAAAAGCCATAAATCAAACTGGGTAGAGCCTGTTTCAACAAATTATAGAGGTTATGATATTTGGGAATTACCGCCTAATGGTCAAGGCATAGCTGCACTTCAAATATTAAATATAATGGAAGGTTTTGATTTAAAAAGTATGGGCTTTGGATCGGCTGAATATATTCATCATTTTATAGAGGCAAAAAAAATAGCATTTGCTGATAGAGCAAAGTATTACGCAGATATGGATTTTAATGAAATACCAGTTTCATATTTAATTTCAAAAGATTATGCCACTAAAAGAAGAAATGAAATTAATCCAACAAAAGCAGCAAATCAAGTAAAAGCAGCAGATATTGAAAATGGAGATACAATATATTTAACTGTTGCTGATAATCAAGGAAATATGATCTCACTTATTCAAAGTAATTACAGAGGGATGGGTTCTGGAATGGTTCCGCCTAAATTAGGATTTATGCTTCAAGATAGAGGAGAGTTATTTTCATTAGAAGAAGGTCATTATAATGTTTATGAACCTAATAAAAGACCTTTTCATACTATTATACCAGCTTTTATAACAAAAAACAACAAACCTTGGTTGAGTTTTGGTTTAATGGGAGGAGCTATGCAACCACAAGGCCATGCTCAGATAGTAATTAATTTGATTGATTTCGATATGAATATTCAGGAGGCTGGAGATGCTCCAAGAATAAGACATACATCCAACTTACAACCTACTGGTGGAAAAATGTTGGATGGAGGAAAAGTATTTTTAGAATCAGGGTTTGATTATAGATCAATAAGAAAACTTCTCAAATATGGACATAAAGTTGGTTATGATATTGGATCATTTGGAGGTTATCAAGCAATTAAGTTTGATTATAAAAATAAAGTTTTCTATGGAGCCTCTGAATCAAGAAAAGATGGTAATGCAGCAGGATATTAAAAATTAAACATTTAAAATGTTTTCAAAAGTAGGTTATATTTTTACAGATTTCTTTAAAAAGAATATGCCTGATGCCTTTATTTTTGCACTAATTTTAACTTTAATAGTAGCTCTATCTTCATTTTTTTTCGTTGGTTCTTCTTGGTTAATTATAATTGATTCTTGGTACAAGGGTTTTTGGTTATTATTAGAGTTTGGAATGCAAATGGTATTATTAATAGTTACAGGATATACCATTGCTCTTTCACCTTTTATAAGAAATAAAATTAATTCTCTATCAAAATTAATTAAAACTCCTACACAAGTTTATTTTACGGTAATTTTATTAGGCCTTTTGGTCTCAATGATTAGTTGGGGATGGATTGTTATAGCTGCTGTTTTAGCAAGAGAACTAGCTTTAAGAGTGAAGGGAATTAATTATCCTTTTTTAATTGCATGTGCATATATTTCTAATGGAAGTTGGGTTACAGGACTATCTAGCTCAATACCTTTGCTTCTTAATACCGAAAACAATTATTTAATAAAATCCGAAATAATTGAATCCACTATTCCAACAGCAATTACTTTAGGTTCCCCTTTAAATTTAAGCGTTATAATTCTTTATCTCATTTTTATTCCTTTGTTGATGATTCTTATAAAGCCTAAGGAAGATTATTCATTTGAAATGAAAAATTATTTAATAGACGATCAACCATTTAAGGAAATTAGTATTGAAAAAGAAGCAAACATTCAAAAACTTCCTTTTTGGGCTCTATCTGATAAATTAAATAATAGTTTTTTTTTGGTATTGTTAATTTTTATTCCTGCTCTTGTCTATGTTTTGTTTCACTTTCTTAATAAAGGTTTTGACTTGAATTTAAACATTATGATTTTCATTTTCTTAATGTTAGGTTTAATATTACACAAGTCTCCTTTAAAATATGGTATAGCTATGAGAAGAGCTAGCAGTAATGTATCAAGTATTTTATTTCAGTTTCCTTTTTATGCTGGTATTATGGGTATAATGATATATACCGGTCTTGGCGAGACTCTAGCTTTAAAGTTTGCTGAAATTTCTAATATTCACACCTATCCTTTTTTTGCTTTTTTAATAGGAGGGATTGTTAATTTCGCTATTCCTTCTGGAGGAGGAGAGTTTGCTGTTATTGGCCCTAGTATAATTGAAGCTGTAAAAGTAATTGGAAATGATTTACCTCCTGAGGAGATAATAACGATGATTTCTAGAGCTTCTCTCTCAGTTGCCTATGGAGAGAGTTTGACTAATTTATTACAACCTTTTTATTTACTTTTAATTATACCTATTATGGGCGCAGGAACAAAAATTCAAGCAAGGGATGTAATGGGATATTTAGTTATACCTTTTATTTTATTATTTATAATTCAATCAATATTTGTTACCTATATGCCAATATAATTTTAGGATAATGATAATTTTAAATTAGTTTCTTAAGATTTCTACAGTTCCCTCCCAGTCTGGATCGGCTTCACCAATCCATGAATTATTAATTGTGTCCATTGCAATTGCATGAATTCTTCCAAAACGGGCCTTTTCATTAATAAATTTAATATTCAATTTTTTTGAATTTATTTTTAATCTTAAATTCTTTAATTCTAAATGATCTTCTATTAGTAATGTATCATTTTCAGGATAAACTCTAGGATAAAATAAAGCATCTTTTAAACTTTTTTTTTGTTGAAAATATCTTGATGCAACTTGTGCAATAGCAGTAACAATTTTATTACCCCCAGCTCCTCCAAGAGCAAGAATTATTTTTTCATTGTTTCCGATTAAAGTAGGGGAGATAAAAGAATTAACTCTTTTACCAGGTTCATACATACCAAGATAACTTCCGGATGTCACAGCATATAAAAACCCTAAACCTTTAGTTGCAACTTTTGACCCCATATTTGGACCAATGGTCTGGGTTAATGACACAACATTTCCAAATTTGTCTGCTGTGGTCAGGTGAGTCGTATGTCCAATTTTTTCACCTGAAATATCAGATATTTCAGTCTGTTTTTCTTTGAAAAAATTATTATTAACTAACATTAAAGCATCATTTTTAGCTTTTTCATAAGATAGAATATTAACTAAAGAATCTTTATTTTCTTGAAGACGTCTATAACTATATGATAGTTTTGTTGCTTTTCCAACTAAAAATGACCAATTTTCTTCATTATTCAAATCTTTAAACTGATCCATTAATTGTAAAACTTGGATAGTTAAAGCTCCATAGGAGGGAAGAAATAAAGAAAAAACCTTGTAATTATTAAATTTTCCAATTAAAACTTTAGAATCTAATGCTTTATAGTTTTTCAAGTCTTCTAAAGATAGATATCCGCCATTTTTATTTATATCATCAACAATTAATTCTGCTGTTTCTCCTTCATAAAACCCTTTGTGTCCATTTTTGGAAATTCTTTTTAATAAAACTGCTAAATCTTTTTGAATAAAAATTTCTCCTGGATTATAATGATTTAAATCATTTTTTAAGAAATGAAATTTTGTTCCTTCAAATTCTATAATTTTTTTTATTTCCGATTTGTGTCTCAAGGATTCTCCTGGTAAAATTTTAAAACCTTTCTCAGCATATTTAATAGAGGGATTCATAATAGTATGTAAAGGCAAAGATCCATGTTCTTTATGAAGTTTTATTAAACCAGCTACTACTCCTGGGATACCTATGGTTTTATAGCCATAATTTTTATGGTCTATTATTTTGTCATAATTCAAAGGAACTTCTGTTGATGCATCAATCCCTCCAATAAAACCATCTTTATTTCTATAAATTGCCTGAAGTCTACCCCCTAAACCACTCATGCTTGGTTCTACAACAGATAATGTAAAAGCAGCTGCAATTGCAGCATCAGCTGCGTTACCTCCTTTTTTGAACATTTCTTTTCCTGCTAATGAAGCTAATGGATGTCCTGAAGATATAACATTGTTTCTTAATTTATTATTAGACGAATCACATGACAATAAATTAAAAAATAATAAAACTAAAATTAAATAGTATTTCATTTTCTACTATTGATAAATTAATATAAAATTACTTTTTACTTCTTATTAAAAGATATAAATTGGGCTTCATTAAAAAAACATGGTTAAAATAGGAAATTTATTTTTTAGGACTAGGAATTTCATTTTCCCAATTTTTTATTTATTTCTATTTATTCCTTCCTCTCAATTAGTAGTTAACTATAAAATTATTGCTATAATAGGTATTTCCATTACAATAATAGGTCAATTAATAAGAATGGTTACAATTGGCTTAGTTTATGTAATTAGGGGGGGGTAGAAAAAGAAGAATTTATGCTGAAGGATTGGTAACTGATGGTTTATTTTCTCATTGTAGAAATCCAATGTATGTTGGAAATATTTTAATGATAATTGGTTTAAGTATTTTTTCTAATTCATTATTGTCTATTATGATATTAATACCATTATTTATTTTTATCTATCAAAGTATTGTTATTGCCGAGGAAGAATTTTTAAAATCAAAATTTAAAAAAGGTTATATAGATTATTGTAATAAGGTTAATAGATGGATTCCAAAGATAAGAGGATTAAATAAAACATTTAGTGAAAATAAATTTAAGTTAAAAAAAATAATATACAAGGAGTACAATACAACTTTTGTTTGGACTGTTGGAGCTACATTATTATTTGCTTATAATAATTATAAGATTAAAGGAGATATTAAGTCAGATTTGGTTTACTATTATTCAACTTTAATTTTTCTGTCAAGTATATATTTAACAACAAGGTTTTTTAAAAAAAGAGAGCAAAGAAACAAAACTTATAAAGTATAAATTATTTAATTGCCAAAAATCCTTCAAAGCAAAGTTTTTTCATTATTGTACATGTATCTTTAAAACCTGCTCGTTCTAACATTTGAATATTAGCATTTGAGGAAAAAGGCTCTAAAATACCTTTTAAACTTCTTGTTTTATTGAGTATTTCTTCATGAGTATATCCCATTTCCAATTTATAATCATTATATAGTGTAGTAATCATATCTTGAAACCGTGCATCATTATATCTAACTTTTTCAAATAAAATTAATGCTCCACCCCAATTTAATGATTCAAAAATTTTATTAATTAGTTCCTGCCTATGTTTTGGATGAATGAATTGAATAGTAAAATAGGATATAATTAGGTCGGACTTTTCAAAATCATAGGTAACAATATCTTCATTTATAAAATTGAGCTTTGTTCCTTTAATAGATAGTTCTTTTTGCTTCTTTTTAGCAAATTTTATCATATCACTTTCAATGTCAATTCCAATATATTTTGAGTTTTTTTTATGTTTATTTTGGTTTACTAAATCAATTAGTAATTTTCCTGTAGAACATCCTATATCATAGATTATAGAATCATTTTTAATAAAGTATTCACTTAAATTTTTTATTAATTCTTGTCCCTCACTGTAAATAGGAACAGATTTTTTTACATGTTCTTCGAAATGGTTTACCATTTCACCTGAAAATGTCCATTTTCCATTACCTGCATTAATATTATCACCAGAATTTGTTGACTTTTCTTTTGATGATTTCATTATAAATAATTTATTATTTTTCAATATTAAAACAAATAAATCAATAAATTATTGCCAATAAAAATAATTTAATTAATAAAAAATTGATTTTTAATAGATTAAAAGCTGTTTGGAACCCTGAATTGTATCATGGATGGGGTAAAAAAAATAAATTTTTTGAAGGATGGTATTATAAAATAGTATCTAAGGATCAAGATTATGCATTTGCTTTTATTCCTGGTATCGCAATGGATGAAAATGGCCTAAAACAAGCTTTTATTCAAATTTTAGATGGTAAAAAATTAAAGTCTATTTATATTAAATTTTCTTTTGATGAATTTAAACCTAATCCTTCAGTTCATGATATAATTATTGGAAAAAATAGATTTAAGATAGATTCAATTGAATTAAACCTTCCTGATGTAAAAGGGAAATTAATTTTTAATGATATTGTGCCATGGTCAAAATCATTTTTTTCTCCAGGAATTATGGGACCTTTTTCTTTTTTGCCATTTATGGAGTGTTATCATGGAATATTAAGCATGAATCATTCTATTAATGGAGAGTTAATTATAAACAAGAATAAAATAAATTTTGATTCTGGAAGAGGTTATATTGAAAAGGATTGGGGACACTCTTTTCCTTTAGGATACGTTTGGATGCAATCAAATCATTTTAGTAAAAGTGAAATTTCATTTAAATTATCTATTGCAAAGATTCCAATGAAAGGTTTTTCTTTTGTTGGTTTTATTGCCGGTGTGTTTGTTAATTCTGAGTTAATTGAATTTACTACTTATAATTTTTCAAATCTTAGAAAGTGTTCTATAAGTAAAGAAGAGGTTTCAATTGAAATGGATAATAATAAATATAAATTAATTGCTAAAGCTATTAGATCAAAATCAACTAAATTGGCAGCTCCAATTCAAGGTTTTATGGATTCTAGAATTGAAGAAAGTATGAATTCAAAAATAAATTTGGTTTTAATTGATAAAAAGAGAAATAAATCAATTATAGATGATATTGGTTCAAGTGCTTGTATAGAAGTTGCAGGAAATTATAGTTTATTGTTAAAATAGGTAATTTTATTCTGGAATAATAACTTTTAATGATTTTGGAACTAATTCTAAAAATATTTTTTTATCAATAATATTTATTGTTTCTCCATCAATTTGTAAACAAAAAGGAGCATTATCTTTTTTAATTATTTTTATTTTATTTAGTTCAAAATATTTTAGAAGTTGAAAGGATTTGATTCGTATAAAAAAACTTATAATTAGATTGTAAAAAAGAATCAAAACAGAATGATTTTCAGTATATACAAGTTCTAGTTTACCATTATCAGCTCTAGCTTTTGGTGTGATTGAAAAATTATATCCTTGTTCGCTTGTATTGGAGATTAGAAACAAAAAAGGAAATATTTTTTTTCTGATAGTATTAAATTCAATCTCTATTTTTTGTTTTTTATATGTCGAAATTATTTTAAAAAAACTTATTATATAACCTAAAAGACCTCTTGTTTTAATTTTTGAGTATTCTTCAATAAATTTTGCTTCAACACCTAATCCAAAATTGCTAAAAAAGAATCTTTTATTTATTTTTCCGACATCTATTGTAGTTGAAAAATTTTTAGAAATTATATCAAGTGCATAATTTAGATTTCTTGGAATATTAAAATGACGAGCAAAACCATTTCCAGAACCTAGTGGAATTACTCCAAGTAAAACGGGTTTTTTAATTAGACTTTGACCAACTTCATTTACTGTTCCATCTCCACCACACGCAACAACTATATTAGCTTTTTTTTCAACGGCTTCTTCAGCTAATTTAATGCAATGACCTTTATATTCAGAAATTAAGATATTTACATCATATTTTTCAGACAAAAATTTGGTTTGGATTAATTTTTTTAGGGTTTTATTCTTTTTTGAATGTAGGGCATTAACTATAAAAAATATTTTATTTTTTTTCATCATTAATAATTCATTTCACCTTTTATTATTCTATTGAAGTAATCTTGAAGAAATATTGATCCTTTCCTTTCTAAATCATTCATCTTTTTATTTCTTTTGTGGATTAAATTATCTTTAAAATTTTTATCCTGAATATCATAAAAACCTATTGCTTTCTCACCATTGTGAACAGAAATTAAACTATCATTCATTATAAAATAACTCCCACCTCCTAGATAATTTACAACTATTGAATTTAAATCATCTGGCGTAACTAAACTTTTACCCCAACTTCTAAAAGGTTTTTTATATCCAATCAAATCAACTATAGTTGGATATATATCCATGTGTGAAGCTAGGGAATTTACTTCTCCTTTAAATTCACTATTAGGGATATAGATCATAATAGGGTTTGCAAATCGATTTATAGTTTTCTGATAATATGGATAATATGATTTATTACTGTGATCGGCTGTAAAAAGAAAAATGGTATTTTTAAACCAATCAGAGTTTTTTGATTCGTCAAAAAATTTTTTAATTGAAAAATCAGTATATAAAACACATTTATGCATTGGAATTATTCCTTGATTAAATCTATTATCATATTTTTTAGGTATTACATAAGGTTCATGAGAAGTAATAGTAAAAACAGTAGCTAAAAATGGTTGTTTTTTATTGTCAAGAGTTTCCTTTGTGAATTGTAAAAAGGGTTCATCCCATATTCCCCAATATCCATCATATTCATCATCATTATTAAATTCACTTCTTCCATAATAATTTTTAAATCCTAAAGTATTTGAAAATCCAAGAAAACCCATTGATCCGTTTGAAGCTCCATGAAAAAATGAAGTGTTATAATCCATAGAATTAGCAATAGAAACTATTGATTCAATTTTTTGTTTTGAATACGGTGTTGAGGTATATGAGATTTCAAATGATGGTATTCCAGCTAAAATTGATGGCATTGCATGAATTGATTTTCTGCTAGTTGCAAAAGCGTTAGAAAATACTAGACTATGCTCAGCTAAAGAATCTAAAAAAGGGGTAAATCCTATAAAATCCTTGATTTTTCTTTCTTTATTCATTGACCCCCAGTATTCTCTACCCATGCTTTCAAGAATGAAAATTATAACATTTGGTGAAGGATCTTTTAATACTCTATTATATTGCTTTATTGTATTTAATTCATTTAAAATTTCATCATTATTAAATTTATTAATTAGTTTAAATGGCTTTTTAAATAGAGTTTTAAGAATAGTAAAAGGTGTATTTAGTATTATATCAGCATGTTGAGGATTGTTTACATTATCCATAGCATCAATAATTGTTATTGGCCTTGTGCTTTTTTTTAAATCACCACCTCTAGCACCCATAACACAAAATACAGCAGTAAATAAAAAGATAAAAAGAGAACTTAAATAGTAATTTTTATTTCTAAAAGAAAGTTGATCCTTAAGTTTTACCATCTTATATAAAAAGATCCAAACAAAAAGAAAGGTTAAGTAGATTATTAAAACATGATAGTAATCAAAAATATAGTGTAAAATTAATTCTGATTTATTAGGTTCAGATTCAATAGCTTCCAAAAAAGAGCTCATTAATCTATTTAAATTAAATCTATAATATTCAAAATCAATAAAATTTAGTAACATTCCAATTCCATTAAAAATAAAGTATATCCAAATCAATACATCTTGATAAATTTTTGAAGTATTAATTTTAAATGGAATTATTGAAAGTAAAATAAATATAGAATTAAGATAAACAATTGACATACTGTCAAATCTTATTCCATGGTAAAGAAGTTTAGTTAATTGTAAAAAATTATCTATTTGAAGAAGATCATTATTAAAATAAACAAAAAGTAAACGACAAAAAGTATAGTTTATATAGACTAAAAAAATCCTATAAATTAAAATAGAAATTTCATTTATTCTAAAGCTCATATAGAATCATTTTTTTAAAAATCTAAATGTTTTTGACTTTTTTTCTTTTTTTAATTAACCAACTTATTCCAAAAGAAAAGAAATTCATTTTACTATTAATACCTGTCCCATAAGAACAATCAAGTTGAAGATTATCTTTTACTAAATATGTGAACCCTGAATCAAAATTTAGAATGAATTTTTTTATATCAACTATTTCCCCAAAGGGCTCCATAAAAAAACCAAGTTTTTCAGTCAATGAAGTGCCTATCGCTAAAGTATAAGTTAAATTACCTTTACCACTTCCAAAATAATCATAGCCCAAATTATATCCTAAACCTGTTTTATCAGATAAAGTATGAGAAAAAATCATTCTATTAGATATTCCAAAAGAATTTATAGACAAATCATTTGAAGCTGAAGGAATTATTAGAGTAGTAAGAAAAGAAATTTCATTATTAATATTTTCTTTTTTTAATACTTTAATTTTTATTCCTAATTCAAGATCACTAATACCAGATATTTTCACATTTTCGAATTCTTGATTTTCAAATTGGGTAAGTAGACGAAGCTCAATATTATTATTTAAACCATAACGAAATAAGTTAGTTGGAATTAAGTTTTGAGTCATTTTACTATTGGTTTCTCTGTCTTTAAGAGAAAGGTATCCACTCTCAATTTGAAGATTCCCTTTATTTAAAGTATTTGGACTTTCTGTTTGATCAGGACGATCGGTAATTATATTTTGAGAAAAAACGGAATTAAATATTGAAAGTAAAAGAATTATAAATAAATTTTTTAGTTTTTGTAACATAAATTAGTAGAGTTTGCTGCGAATTTATATAAATAAAATATAATTTATTATAAGTATTTATTTTAATAAAAATAGAACTTTAAATCGTTTTTAATTATTTCAAATTATTTGTAATATTGTTTGTAAACCAATTTTAAAATGAAGAATACAAAAATTGAGTCAATTTCTGAGGAATTTTGGCCAATAATAGATTATAATTATGAACAAATTAGGTTTGCAGAAATTAAAGCAAGTGTCATTATATCATTTTATAGTCTTCTACTTACAGTTGGGTATACTTTAGATATTTTAGATGAAGACAATATTTATAATCTTTCAGTCAATTCTATTGAAGATTCCATAAAGTATTTTTTTCTTATTCCAGCTATCGTTTTTTCTATTATTTCTCTCAGAAGGTGTGTTCAATGTTACCTCCCTAGATTAAATTTTACTACTGAAAAATCTCCTTTTTTTTTCGGGGATTATCCAATTCATTACAGAGATTTTAATTCTTTTGAGAAAACTTTAAATAAAATTATTGATAATGAGCCTGAATACAGAAGACATTTGTCTCAAATTGTTTTTGCTACTGGACACATAGCTGCAAAAAAATTCTTTTTCGTTAATAAGGGTATTATATCACTTATAAGATCAATAGCTTTTTTTGTCCTATTTGGAATTTTTTCTTATTTCTAAGACACTTTCATTAACCAGTTTTTAATTGGCTTAGATTTACCCTTTAAATTTAAAGGTTTATTTAAATTAAAACCTGATGAGGTATTTAGTTTATTGTATACAGAATCTGAAATAATTATTTCTCCAGGCTTTGCCACGGAACAAAGTCTTGCAGCAATATTTACATTGTCTCCAATAACAGTATAATTCATTTGTTGGTCAGAACCTATATTTCCTGAAATTACCTTTCCAAAGTTTATTCCAATACCAATAGATATTTCAGGCAACCCTTCATCTTTAATTTTTTCATTAAAAACTTTTAATTCTTTAAACATCTCAATTGCAGTATTGACAGCATTCTGGTTATCATTTTCATAACTAATAGGTACACCATATAAAACCATTAGCTCATCTCCAATAATTTTATCTAGAGTTCCATTATTTTTAAAAACAACATTTATCATTTTTTGGAAATAATTATTTAATAGAGAAACTACCTTTTCTGGTTCTAAATTTTCTGACATAGATGTAAATCCTCTTATATCAGCAAATAATACACAAACATCTTTTTGTACACCACCTAGTTCTAAAGAATCTTCATTTAATAAAAGTTCATCAACTATACTTTCTGAAACATATTTTTTAAAGGTTGACTTTACTTTATTTATATTGGATAGATCCTCTAAAGTTACTACCATACCAGAATTAATTCCATCATCAAAAACTGGAGAGATAGTCAGGTTAACAGCTCCAATATTATTTTCGTTAGTATTAATTTTTAAATTTTCTTCATAAAATATATGAGAGCTATTTTCTGCTCTTTCAAGTATATCTAAAATTTCTTGATTATTATGAAAAAGTATTGCATAGTGATTATTAATTATAGATTTTGAATCTACTTTAAAAATAGAAGATGCGGATTCGTTAATGTACTCTATTTCACCTAACATGTTTATTTTAATTATACCAGTTGAAATAGAAGACATTATACTGTCTATCATTTTTTTCGAATCTTTTAGTGAGTGAACTAAGAATAAATTATTATAAGTAAGACTGATTTTTTTAATTATTGAATCAAAAAGTTTTAGGTCATAATTATTAAAGGTTGTTAATCCTTTTCTTGACTCTTTGTCAAATAAAAAAATACTCCCATCTAATTTTTTGTTACTAATTATAGGTCCAGATATACAATTTAATTTCCCTTCTTCTAAAAGAGGATACTTCTTTGGATTATTTATTATTCTTGATTTAAAACTTTCCTTAAGTTCTTTGTGAACACCTCTAGTATCTCTAATTATTCTAGAATTTATTTTATTTAAATCATAGTTAAAAGAAGATTGAACATTAAAGTTTTTAGAGTTAGCGTCTCTTAGGAAAATTATTCCTTTAGAAGCATTAAATAAAGAAATTAGAAAATATAAAATTTTATCAAATAAAGGTTTTAAATTTTCATCAGAATTTAACATTTCTGTGATGTCAAACAATGATTCTATTTCTAAAGTTTTATTTTTTAGAAGATTATTTTTTGCATTAATTTTTTTTCTAAGATTTTCTTTTTCTATTAAATTAGAAATTTCAAAGTTTAATTGATTTAATAATATTTCATAACTGTATTTTTTATTGTAGGATATGTATATCAATCCTTTGAATTTATTTCCAACTGATATATAATTAACAATTGTATACTTGTATTTTGTTTTTGACGGTTCTAAATTAAATTTATTGGAAAAATATTTTTCAGACCAAATTTTTTTTTCTTTTAATATTAAATCATAATCAATTTCTTTAACCTTAATATAATTATTTATAAAATGTAAAGGTTTAATAGATTTATTTAGAATAATATGACATTTTGAATTATTCTCTTCTATCTTTTTTATTAGTAATGAAATAATTTCAAAAGGAGATTTAATTGAAGACAAATTCTCTTGAAATCTATCGAAAGTTGAAGACATTTTAGCTTAATTCTTCAATGGCTTCTGATTGAGATTTAAAAGTTTTGCAATATTTAGTCAATCCCATAATGTTAAAAGTTTTTTCAATTATGGGAGCTAGATTGCATAGATATAAATTTCCATTTACATCTTGAAGTTTTTCTATAATCTCAATTAAAATTGAAGCACCAATACTATTAACAATGTTAGATTGTTTAAGGTCTAATAAAAAATTCAACTCACCGTTTTCAATATGTTCGTATGCGATCTTTTGAATTTCTTCACCTAAATCTTTATTTAGATACCCATCAGTATAGATTATAATTAATCCGTCTTTGCTTTCCGTATTTATTACCTTACTCATCTTTATTCTTGTTTTTAACCATTGTTAATGTAGTTCCTGTATGATCTGATTCGTAATCGACATTATCCATAAGTTCTTTAATTAACATTAATCCCCAACCTCTTTTTTTATCAGAAACTAATTTATCATCTATATCAGGAAGAGGAATTGATGAAGCGTCAAACCCTTTTCCTTTATCAATGACTTTAATAGTTAAGCTGTCATCTGAGATTATAAAATTTATAAAAATTTCAGTTTTTGTTTCAGAATGTTCAAAAGCATTTATACAAGCCTCTATTAAAGCCATAGAAATTTCTGCTGACTTTTCTTCTGAAAGACTCATGTGTTTAGCAATTACTTCAGAGGATTGGGTTGCAACTAATTCCATGTCTTTTAGAACTGGTAATTTAAGTTCTACGGTAGGGTTTTTCTTCATTTTAATTGTTTATTAATTGGCTTATGTTGTCCAAATTTATAAAAAATTTTTTTTTAAATTTGAAATTAATCATTAAACCATATAATTATGAAGAATTATTTTAATTATTCTGCTAAGTTTTTATTTTTTTTAATCTCAATTCTAATTATTTCTTGTGGATCTCCAAAAAAAGAAATTGGGGATTCTTATAAAAATGACATTGAAGGATTTTGGTTTCGAACAGGAACTATTCAATATGTGAATGGTATAGCTGTTGATACTCTTAAATTTAGTGAATCAGAAGACAATAAGAATTTTCGTCAAATAAAAAGTTATTCTAAAGGAGGCCATGTAGTTTGGATTAATAATTGGACGGATACAATAAATAATCCATGGCCAGGCGGAATGGGAGGTTATGGAAAGTACAAAGTTCATTCAAAAGATTCTTTGTCTGAATATATGTCTCATGGAACAGGATGGATGGGAGCTTATTTAAATAATTATAAAGATTCATTAAAAGTAAACTTTGAAACTTATAATTTTAGCTCTGATGTTAATAAAAATACTTATTCTCAAAAAATGATAGCCAATGATTTTAATGAAGGAGAAATGACTGGTGAAGTAGGTGAAACTTATGCTGAGTATTTTGAAAAATTAGAACCAGCTGGTCCAAAAACTAGATTTGATGGTGTTTGGAAAAGAGTTTATGAAATACAGTACATAAATGGTATTCCTGTTGATACTACTAATGTTTCTTCTGATGTAGTTTTAGATGTAAAAGCTATGTTTGAAGGTAGGTTTTTATATCAACTTGATGTAACTCAAATTACTGATCCAAATTCACCTCAGCATGGAGGAGGAGGAGGTTATGGCCAATTTGAATATGATGGAAAAGGAAATCTTGTTGAGTATATAGAAGTTGCATCGGGTAGTTGGGGGAATGATTCTTATTTAGAACCAAGAACAGCTGCAGATTATAAAAATGTTAAATTTTATAATGATGATTTATTTTTACAAATTGACAAGGATACTTTAAATCAGGGTCAAATTGATGAAGAAACTGGTCAAAAAAGATTTAGAGGGCTTGTATATGAAAGAATTGATTAATATTTCAACTATGATTAGATTTTTAATTTTCTTTTTATCTTTTTTTGTCCTTATTAGTATTTCATGTGATTCTGCAGAGGCTAGCACCTCATCTAATCAAGATGCTGTTGATGCTTTTAAAAGAGTAGGGTCCAAAGACAAAAAGTTATTTACTCAAAAGGATAGAGTAGCATCTTATAAATCATCTTTAGAAACTGGAAAGTCTAGTTTAGACAAAAAACAGGTTTACAATGGGTATGGCTCAAATTCAAAAAAGACTAATAATAAAAAAATAGTCAAAGAGAAGAAAAATACTAAATCTAAGTATAGCTTAAAGAAACGAAAAAATACATCTTCAAATAACTTCTCTGCTTATACTACAAATTAGTTAGTAGCATATGCTGAGTAACCGACATTGTTTGATTTAGGTCTTTGTGTTTTAATCTTTTTGTTTTGAGAATATTTATTTTTGGTTTTACTCTTTTTTTTAGAGTTTAAAGACCCATATCCATTATAATTCCTGTTATTATTAAGATTTTCTTTTGCTAAGCTTTTGTCAGAAATAGATTTCTGATAAGCGCTTTTTCTTTCTTGTTTTGTAAAAAGATCGTTTGATTTTTTATCTATTTTTTCAAAAGAACTCATTTGTTGATTATTAGATGAGCTTATATTTTCCTCATTAGTACAAGAATAAAATAAAATTGAAATGAATAAAAGAAATGTTTTTTTCATATTTAAAAATTATTTAATTCTCTTATAAACTAAACCTCTACCTCCTAAAGACTGTTTTAGAGTGTCTTTTGTAATTTGAAGAAAAGCATCATCATTGTAAAAAGAAATTTTAATGTATTGAGGGTTTTCTTTTGGGCCAAAGTTGTTTGTACCCATTCCAGAACTAAATTCATTATATTCAACTAAATTACCTTTTCCATCATATTCAAATTGGCCATAGCCACCAAAACCTCCGTGTTCTTCTTTTGACTGATCAAAAAGACCAGTTTGATCAACCTGATACATATAACGACCATTTCTCATAATTTTAACATCTAAAACTACATCAGAAGGAACAGAAGTAGTATCAACAGCAATTCCATTAACATAAGATATTTCATAAGCTCTTTTCCAAACTCCATCAAGCATATTTTTTTCTGAACTTTTTGGCATCCTTTCATAGTACTCAGCATATGATTTGTTATCATTATTATCAGGCAATCTTCCTCCTTTTTGCCAATATGAATTAGTTAATAAATTAGTTGTAAAAGGAAAAGGTTGTTTATCGATTTTCAATGAATCTAATAAATAATGCATCCAGGCACCCATTCCACCAGTTCCATGTGACATATATTCAGTTAATGAATCATAAGAATGTATTTTATATTTACCATAACCTCCAGGACCACCTTTCCATGCGTTTTGGCTATCAGGGGCATTATTTAACCACATAATATTATTATTACTAAAAACCTTTATATTTCTAAAGTTTTCTACTTCATTTATATCTCCATCAGCATAAAAAAGTGTATCTACAGGAATTTCATTTATAAATTGAATAGTACCTTTTCTTTCCCAAAATCCTTGAATGTCATCTTCATAAGATTTTTTGTTTTCTTTAGTTTGATTATTTGGAGATCCACAAGAAATTATTAAAACAGGAATTAATAGGAAAATATTTTTTAAAAAATTAGAGTAAGAATTCTTCATTATTTATATTGTTTATGATTTATGCTAATTTAAAAAAAAGTTTTAAAACTATTCTATTAAACCTTTTTAACAACTACAACTGTGGCATCATCGTCTGGAATTCCTCCTTTTAACCATATATTAAGTTCTTCTAAAAGAGAATCTTTAATTTTATTAGCTGATTGGTTGTTGTTTTTTAGAATAACATCTTTTATTCTATCATAATTGTACATTTCAGAATTCTCGTTTTCTGCTTCTGGCAAGCCATCTGAAATCATCACCAGAATATCACCTTTTGAAAATTTATTTTCATAAAGCTTAAAAGTTTCATTATTTAAACCTCCTAAAGGAAGACCTTGAATCATAATTTCTTCACAATTTTTGTTTTTCAAATTATACAAGTAGGTTGGAGGCATAGCTGCAGAACTTAAATACAATTTATTTCCTTTAATTTTAGAAACAGTTAAGCTCATTTTTAAACGACCTAAATCAATTTTTTTAACAATTTTATTTAATTGTTCTAATATTTTATTTACAGGAAGTATAGGTAGTCCATTAAGAGCAGATTTGATAATTGAAACCATCATGCCCGCTGCTGTACCGTGTCCAGTTGCATCACCACAAACTATATAAATATCTCCATTATCTTCCAAAAAGTAATCATAGTAATCTCCTCCAACTTCAGTTGATGTTATAAGTCCAGCCGCAATATCTAAATCGCTCAATTCAGGAAACTTTTTAGGCAACATACTTTCTTGAATATTTTTAGCTTCTTCTAACTCTTTAACTCTTCTTTCGTTATCTGATTTTTCTAAAGATTTTTTAGCTTGATATTTTCCGAAAAACCTAATTGAAAAAACAGTAATAAGAATATATAAAGCATAAGCGAAGTAGGTTCTAAACCAAGGAGGGCTTATAGAGAACTTATATGAAACGATTTCACTAGTATCCCCATTAGTATCCATAGCTTGAAGCTGGAAATCATAGTCACCTTCCCATAAATTATTGTAAGTGCTTTCAGTTGATTTAGACCAATTATTCCATTTTTCATCTTGACCAATTAATCTTGCCCGATATAGATTATTTTCAACTTTTTCAAAAGAGGGATAGGTATATGAAAATTTAATATTCCTACTTTCATCAAAAGCATTATTTGTTAATGACAAATCTTTATTAGTTTCATTAAATGATATATTTTGAATTATTGGTTTAATATTTATTTTTTCAATTGAATTATATTTTTTTGGTATCCATGAAATTATTTTAGAATCTTTAGACCCTAACCATAATATGTCTTGGTTTTGAAATGTTTCACTTAAAAAAGCCCCTGAAAGCTCTTTATTGTCAATACTTCCGTAAGAATAATTATTAAGAATCTCATATCCTGATTCATTAAATTTAACCTCCATAACTCCATTATTTTGTAAAAACCAATTATTCTTAGTTTTTTGATTTACTGAAGTAAATTGAGTTTCATCAGAAATAATACTTTGTCGATTAAAATCTATTAGATTTTCAAAAATTGGAAAAAGATCTATTTGTAAATCAACAAGTTTTAAATTCTTATCTATACTATATAGATTTAGATTATCATCAAAAACTAAATATCCTAATCCTGTTTCAAAAAAATTTAATTCAGCTATTTCAAATAATTCGATAAGATCTGAATTTAAGAGTTTGTTTGAGAGTATTTCTTTTTCATCTATAATTTTTTGATTTTCAGGAATTAAGATTCTTTTGAAAGAAACATTTAATTTTTTATCATAAGTTGCTATAAAAGATCCTTCGTCTTCACTAAGTTCTATATATAAATTTCCTGGACTAATTTCTTTTAAACCAATTACCCCTTTGCCATATACTTTAGTTGATTTTATTTTATTAAT
>CACEKG010000021.1 GCA_902560065.1 uncultured Bacteroidota bacterium | reverse complement strand
TTACTAATGAAAAAATAATAATAAAAGTATATAAAAGTCCTGAAAAACCCCTTGTTAAAAAATCATTCATTTTAATTATAATCTTGGTGGAGTAAATATATGTTTTTTGAGTTATTTTTGTCTAAACTCATGTTATTCTCTTTTTCTAGGTAATTATAAATGTTAATTGTGGTAATGTTTGTTGGAATTGTATTTTCATATTTATTTTTTAATAAAGACATTGCTTCACTTACATCTTTAGAAAATTGATTGGTTTGAGAAAGTATAATAAGTGTATTTGGTAGTTCTTTTAGTTTAAAATGTTTTATTTGTTTATCACAGACTAGAATTAAACCCGTATTACTGATAAGAAATTCACATTTAATTATACAAGTTTTAAAATTTTTTGGTGAAAATTCATCTTTTAAAATGTTTACATTCAATTTTTTTTTTATATCATTATCAAAGCAAAATACTTCATTTAAATTCCAATTATTTTCAACCAGAATTTCATTAAAATTAAAGGATGTTTCATTATTATTTTCACAGAACAGGAATCTACCACCTTTTATTGTAAATTTTTTTACAAAAGAGAGATCATTAGGAATTTCATTTTCAGGTAAATATTTACTTTTTTCTTTTTTCTTTTTTTTTCCAAAAAATTTTGCCCAAAAACTCACATTTAATTTTTTAAGTTTTTTTAGAATTTTTTAATTTTTCTTCTTCTATTTTTTCTTGATTTGTTTTAAAGGGTCTTTTGCCTAAAATGTTTTCTAAATCATCTTTAAAAATCACCTCTTTTTCAAGTAGTCTGTTTGCTAATTTAACAAGTTTGCTTTTAGATGATTTCAATAATTTTAATGCTCTTTTATATTGATTTTCAATAATTGTTGAGATTTCTTTATCAATAATTTTTGCTGTTTCTTCAGAATATGGCTTAGTGAAATTATATTCACCTTGTCCTGACGAATCGTGATATGTTATATTACCTAATTCATCATTCAATCCATAAACAGAGACCATTGCTCTAGCAGATCTAGTTACTTTTTCTAAATCACTAAGAGCACCAGTTGAAATTTTATTAAAAATTATTTTTTCTGCTGCTCTTCCTCCAAGTGCCGCACACATTTCGTCTAACATTTGTTCTGTTCTAACAATTTGTCTTTCTTCAGGTAAATACCATGCTGCTCCTAGTGACTGTCCTCTTGGAACTATTGTAACTTTTACAAGTGGTGCTGCGTGCTCAAGTAACCAACTAACAATAGCATGACCAGCTTCGTGGTATGCAATTGTTTTTTTCTCTTCTGGAGTAATAATTTTATTTTTCTTTTCTAAGCCACCTACAATTCTATCAACAGCATCTAGAAAATCTTGTTTACCAACAGATTTTTTGTTTTTCCTTGCTGCAATTAATGCAGCCTCATTACAAACATTTGCAATATCAGCACCTGAAAAACCGGGTGTTTGTTTTGAAAGAAAATCAATATCTAGAGCTTTAGATATTTTAAGAGGTTTTAGATGAACTTTAAAAATTTCTTTTCTTTCTATTAAATCTGGTAAATCAACATAAATTTGTCTATCAAATCTACCAGCTCTCATTAAAGCTTTGTCTAATACATCAGCTCTATTTGTTGCAGCAATTACTATTACATTGGTATTGGTTCCAAAACCATCCATTTCAGTAAGAAGTTGATTAAGTGTATTTTCTCTTTCATCATTTGATCCAGTAAAATTATTTCTACCTCTTGCTCTTCCAATTGCATCTATCTCATCAATAAAAATGATTGATGGAGCTTTATCTTTTGCTTTTTTGAAAAGATCTCTAACTCTAGATGCCCCAACTCCTACAAACATTTCTACAAAATCTGAGCCAGATAATGAAAAGAAAGGAACTTTAGCTTCACCAGCAACGGCTTTAGCTAATAGAGTTTTACCAGTACCTGGTTGTCCGATTAGAAGGGCACCTTTAGGAATTTTACCACCTAGTATTGTATATTTTTTTGGATTTTTTAAAAAGTCAACAATTTCTTGTACTTCTTCTTTGGCTCCTTCTAAACCAGCTACATCTTGGAAATTAATTTTGATATCAGTATTTTGATCAAAAAGTTTAGCTTTGGATTTTCCGATATTAAATATTTGACCTCCAGCTCCACCAGCTCCTCCGGACATTCTTCTCATTAGAAATATCCATACACCAATTATTATAATGATGGGTAAAAATCCAATTATAACATCTAACCATCTATTTTCAACTGTAATAAATTCTAGTCTGAAAGGTATACCTTTTGATCTTGCTTTTTCTAACTTTTCTTCAAAAAGTTCTAAGCTACCTACTTCAAATTGATAATGAGGACCAGAAATATTCTCTTTACCAAAAATATTTCGGGACTTTGTAATTTGATGTTCAGCTTTATTTAATGCATCAGGATTTAAAGTTACTCTTACGCTACTTTTATTTCTTATAACAATAACCTCACTTATATCTCCAGCATTTAAATATTTTTCAAAATTTGAAACATTAATTTTGTTTACAGCTGACCAATTTTCTCCACCACCAAAAAGGCTCATTCCAAGAAGTATGGCAATTACAAGTCCATAAAACCAATAAATATTAAATTTATTTTCAGGAGGTTTGTTTTCTTTTTTCATAATTCTAAGTTAGAAACAAATTTAGTATGTTTAGCATCTCCCCATAGGTTTTCAATTTTATAATATTGTCTAATTTCTTTTTGGAAAACATGAACAACTATATCTATATAATCAATTAATACCCATTTACAATTTTCTAACCCCTCAATATTTAGGGGTTTTTCTGACAACAGTTTACTCACATTTTTTTTTATTTTAGAAACGATTGCATTAACTTGAGTATTTGATGAGCCATCACAAACAATGAAGTAGTCGCATGGACTATTATCAATTTTTTTCATATCTATTAATATTACTTCTTCACCTTTAACTTCTTCTATGCTTTTAATGATATTGGTTATCAAACCTTTAGAGCTATATTTTTCTTTCAAAATCTAAATAAACTATTTTTATACAAATTTATTACTTTAATTCAACTTGTATATGTTTAAATACAATATAATCAAACTTAATGCCATATCTTCTACAAATGATTATTTAAAAAAAAAATATAAATCAAATAATTGTAAAGATGGTGATATAATATGGACGAAAGAACAAACACATGGTAAAGGTCAAAGAGAAAAAAAATGGATTTCACAAAAAGGAAAAAGTCTAACCATTAGTGTTTATAAGGAGTTTGATAAATTTAAAGTCTCTAATTCATTTATTTTAAATGCTATAATATCGCTTTCAATAGTTAAATCATTGAAAATAATAGGTTTAAAAGAGGTCAGAATTAAATGGCCAAACGACATTATGTCAGGAAATAAAAAATTAGGAGGAATTTTAATTGAAAACTTTATAAAATCAGAATTTATTAGTTCAAGTATAATTGGGATTGGATTAAATATTAATGAAGAAAAATTTAAAAATCTTCCTAATGCTACCTCATTATTTATGGAAATTAATCAAAAAGTTAAATTAAAAAAGATTTTAAACGTTTTAACTCAAGAATTATTTAGTTCTTTTTATCTCTTAGAAGATAATCAAAACAGTATAGTGAAGATCTATTCTTCATATTTATGGAAGCATAATACTTTAAATTATTTTAAACAAAAAAAAAATCAGTTTAAGGCAAAAGTAAAAGGGGTAAATTCATTAGGCAATTTAATCTTAGAAATGTCTGATGGTTCAATTTCTGATTTTAATAGTAATGAGATAAAAATGATTTACTAAAATAGAATTACCATTTTTCTGGATTTTTTCTCCATCTTAATAATGATTTTATTTCATCTTCATTTATCAGATTATTGTCTTTAGCAGTTTCTATTAAATTTCGGTAATCACAAAGTGTCTTTAATTCAATGTTTTTATTTGTAAAATTTTTTTTAGCAATTTCAAAACCGTAGGTAAAAAGAGCAATCATAAAAATAACTTTGGCTCCATTATTTTGAATTGCATCAACAGCATTAAGACTACTTTTACCAGTACTAATTAAGTCTTCTATTACAATAACTTTTTCATTTTTATTAAGAGTTCCCTCTATTTGATTTTTTCTTCCATGTTTCTTTTTTTCAGGTCTTACATAGATAAAAGGTGCATTTAATTTATTAGCAACTAACATTCCAATACCAATTGCTCCAGTAGCTACTCCAGCTATTATGAAATTATTTGAGACATTTTTTTTTATTTCATCAGCAATTGAATTAGCTAAAAAATCTCTAATTTTTGGAAAAGATAGACAAATTCTATTATCACAATAAATTGGTGAATTCCACCCACTTGACCATTTATAAGGATTTTGAATATTTAATTTTATTGCATTAATTTGTAATAGGTAGGATGCTGTTTTTGAGGCTATTGTTTTGTTTAAGACCATAAATCAAATGTATAAAGTTTTTTTTAATAATAAGTTAATTAAGTTAACAACTGAATTATCTACTAGTACAGATGAAGTTCCATTATTTTTTATAAAATATATTTCAGCAGAAGAAATTATTAGGGCTTTAAAAAGTAAGCATATAAAACAAATAAAGTTATATCACTCCAAAGAGGATAAATTAATGATGCATTTTAGCAATAGATTTAAAACTGTTGAAGCATCTGGAGGTTTAGTTGAAAACAAAAATAATAGTATTCTGTTTATTTACAGAAATAATAAATGGGATTTACCAAAAGGAAAAATTCGAAAAAAAGAATCTATTGAAGAAGGTGCTTTAAGAGAAGTTATTGAAGAAACAGGTATTAAAGATTTAAGAATTGAAAATCAAATTGATACAACTTATCATATTTATAAAGGACCAAAAAAACATAAAATAAAAAAAACATATTGGTTTTTGATGAAATCAGATTATTTAGGAAAATTTAAGCCTCAAATTAAAGAAAATATTACTTTAGTTAAATGGATTGAAATAAATGAAATCCCAAAATTACTTGAAAAGTCCTATAAAAATATTAAAAGATTAATAAATAAAAATATTGAATTTTAGATTCTAACTGTTTTAGGAACTAATTTTTTATAATTCCCATTATTTTCAATTATTTCTCTTACTATACTACTGCTGATATATGAAAATTCTGGATTTGTAATTAAAAAAACTGTTTCAACTCCACTTAATTTATAGTTTGTATGAGCTATAGCTTTTTCAAACTCAAAATCTGAAGGATTTCTAACTCCTCTTAATATTGTATTTATATTATTTTTTTTGCAAAAATTTATTGTAAGACCTTTATAGTTTTTAACTTTTATCTTTGGTTCTTTTATAAATGTTTCCTTTATAAATTTTATTCGAACATCATTGCTAAATAGGTGTTTTTTTTCCTTATTAATTCCTACAGCAACAATTATTTCATCAAAAATATTAGTTGCTCTATTAATTATATCTACATGTCCAAGAGTAATTGGGTCAAAAGATCCAGGAAAAACAGCTCTATTCATTTTTAAATTTAATTATTTTTATTTAGTGCTTCTTTAAGTAGATCATTAAAAAATGACTTTAATGAGATGTTTGCAGCTATAAGTTGTTTTGGCAAAATACTTTCATTTGTTAAACCTGGTACTGTATTAATATCTAAAAGATATGGAGTATTATTTTCAATTATAAACTCACTTCTTGTAAAACCATTTAAATTTAACAGTTTAAAAATTTTTATCGAAATAGATTTTAACTTTTTGATATTTTCATCATCTAACTTTGCTGGAGTAATTTCCTCAGATTTTCCTTCATATTTTGCTGAGTAATCAAAAAAATCATTTTCAGAAATTATTTCCGTAATGGGAAGAACTTTGACTTCATTATTGAGTCTATATACTCCAACTGAGAACTCTCTTCCATTTAATGCCCTTTCAATAATTAATTGAGAATCTTCTTTAAAAGCTTTTTGTATTGCAAGAGTAAGTTCATTTTTTTTATAAACTTTATAAATTCCAAAGCTACTACCAGATCTATTTGCTTTAACAAAACATGGCAAACCAACAGATTTAATAATTTCATCTTCATTGATTTTTTGATTTTCGTCTAAATAATAATTATTACTAGAATTTATTCCATGGTTTTTTAGTATAGACAAACAGTCTCTTTTATTATAGGTTAACGCTGATGAATAGCTATTAGATCCAGTATATGGAAGATTAATTAGTTCAAGAAAAGAAATTATTTGACCATTTTCTCCAGGAGCCCCATGAACAGCATTAAATATTATATCGAATTTAATTTTTAAATTATTTTTTTTAAAAGTAAAATCATTTATTAAAAAATTGTACTTATTTTCTTCTTTATCTTCAACAAACCATTCGTTGTTATTAAGCTTTATTAAGTGAGAATCCCAAAGTTTATCAGACAAATTTTTCATCACATTAATTCCACTTTTAAATGATATTTCCTTTTCTGATGAAAATCCTCCACATAAAATACCTACAATTGGTTTTTTCATATAAAAATTATTGTTATGCAAATGTAAATTATTAAAAACAAACTAAAACTTGAGTTTTATTATATTTGAATTACTTATTTTTTTTTATGTTTTTGACAAAAGTTATTTTTAAACTGTTACTAAAATCTGGAACTATAGTATTTTTATTTTTCTTGCTTATTTATTTCGGATTAAATATAATTACAAACCATAATGATCATCAAATTGTCCCAAATTTAATTGGTACTCATATAAAGGATTTAGATAATATCATTTTGGAAAATAAATTACGATATGAAATTATTGATTCATCTAAATTTGTTGATAATTTTCAACCTTTGACTGTTATTAGTCATATTCCATCTCAAGGAGATGAGGTTAAGAAAAACCGAAAAATTTATTTGACTTTAAATCCCTCTGGTTATAGAAAAATCACTATTCCCAATCTTATCCAAATTACTAAAAGAAATGCTGAAACTATAATAACCTCAATAGGTTTTAATTTAGGTGAAATAACATATAAAGACGATATAGGAAAGGATATGGTTCTAGAAATTTATCATGAAGGTGAAAAAGTATCTCCGGGAACATTATTGCCTAAAACATCAATTATTGATCTAGTATTAGGAAATGGAAAAAGGTGAAATAAGTTTAAATGATATAGATTCTGAAAAGCTACATGAACATTTTTCTTTTAAGGTTGATATAGGGCAAAATCCATTAAGGATAGATAAGTTTCTTATGTTAAGAATAGAAAATGCAACTAGGAATAAAATTCAAAAAGCTGCATTAAACGGAAGTATAAGAGTAAATGATTTGCCTGTTAAATCAAGTTATAAAGTTAAGGGAGGAGAGGTAATAAAGGTATTATTTAATAGACCTCCTCACGAAAATCTTTTGATTCCTGAAAAAATGAAAATTGATGTTGTTTATGAGGATGACGAATTGATAGTTGTAAATAAGCCTCCAAATATTGTTGTTCATCCTGGTCATGGAAACTATTCTGGAACTTTGATAAATGGTTTATTATATCATTTTGAAAGATTGCCAAAAAATTCAAATAACAGACCTGGATTAGTTCACAGAATTGATAAAGATACTAGTGGATTAATTGTAGTTGCAAAAACAGAACAAGCAATGGTTGATTTATCTAAACAGTTTTATGAAAAGAAATCTAAAAGAAAATACATTGCATTAGTATGGGGTGATTTAAAGTCTGAGGAAGGGAAAATTGAGGGGTCAATTGGAAGAAACCCCAAAAATAGATTACAAATGAAAGTTTTTCAAGATGATTCAAAAGGGAAAAAAGCCGTAACTCATTTTAAAGTTATAGAAAGATTTGGTTATGTTACATTAATTGAGTGTCAATTAGAAACCGGTAGAACTCATCAAATTAGAACTCATATGAAATTTTTCGGCCATACCATTTTTAATGATGAAAGATATGGTGGAAATAAAATTTTAAAAGGCACTACTTTTTCTAAGTATAAAAAATTTGTAGAAAACTGTTTTATTGTTATGCCAAGACAGGCTCTTCACGCAAAATCATTAGGCTTTATACATCCAACTTTAAAAAAACCAATAGAGTTTAATTCTCCAATTCCAGATGACATGAAATCAGTTTTGGATAAGTGGAGAAATTATGCTTTTCATAAAAAATTGAATTAGTTAAATAATTTTTTTTAAGTATTTTTATTTAAAAATTTTTTAAAGATGAAAATTTTAATTTCTCCAGCTAAGTCATTAGATTTTGATTCGGAACTTTCTGTAAAAGATTTTTCCAAACCATTTTTTGAAAAAGAATCTAATTTAATTAACTCAAAATTAAAAGGTATTGAGATGAATGACCTGTCAAAATTGATGGGTATTTCTCAAAAACTTGCTGAATTGAATTGGAATAGAAACCAAAATTTTCAAACTAATGATTCAAAAGATAATTCTAGACAAGCTGTCTATGCATTTAATGGAGACGTTTATAATGGTCTAGATGTTAAATCATTACCTGAAATTAAATTGCCCTATATGCAGGACAGTCTTAGAATTTTATCTGGATTATATGGTATTCTTAAGCCATTGGATATTATTAAACCCTATAGATTAGAGATGGGTACTAAGTTATCAGTTAATGGATCTAAGAATTTATATGAGTTTTGGAAAGAAAAACTTACGGATAAGTTAAATAGTGAAATTAAATCTGAGGATGAATTAGTTGTAAATTTGGCAAGTAATGAGTATTTCGAATCAATTGACTCAAATAAATTAAAGGGCAAAATTATTTCTCCTCAGTTTAAAGATTTTAAAAACGGAAAATTAAAAATCATTTCTTTTTATGCTAAAAAAGCTAGAGGTTTAATGAGTAGACATTTAATCGAAAATGAAGCGAAAAGTTTTGATTCAGTTTTATCTTTTGAAAAAGAGGGTTATTCATATAGTGAAATAGAAACAACTGATCGATTAAAACCAACTTTTGTAAGATAGTTTAAAAAAGCAGTTTTTTATCTATACCTAAAATGAATTTTTTTTGATATTCATAAAGAAAATCTTTTGTTAGCATTTCTATTCCTAAGATTTCAGGGTCATAAATTTTATCAATCATTTTAAGTTGAATATATTCTTCCAAAAAAGGAATTGATAATTTAGAATAACTGTAATGCCAGGGTTCATATAAAAAGCCACTTCTATTTTTATCTTTAGTATATGGTAAAATAAAACCGTATTTATAAGAATTTTTTTCCATCCAAAGTCTTAAAGCTTCAAAAGAGTTATCATAATAATTTTTTTCAAGCAATAGATCACCTTTAATATTATGGTTTTCATCTATTATATCAATTTCAGTACCCCAATGGTGTCTCGAGGTTCCTGGTATTGTAGAGTATTGAATTATTTTATTTATATTTTCAATTGGATTAAGACCTTGTTTTTGATTATTTAAATACTTTTTATTCCAAATTAATTTTTGCCTTTGAAATGATCTATAACCAGAAACTATTTTAATATTTATACCTTCTTTTTTTGCTGCATTTTTCATTTGATTAAATTTTAACTCTACAGATTTTAAAATTTTAATTGGCCCTTTATTTAAATCTGGAAAACCTTTTCCAATTAGTAAAGGATTATTTTCTTTTTGGTTAAAAAAAATTGAATTTGAACTAATTTTAATGCTAGCACCTATTATAGAAGAAATAAATTCAAAGCGATTCATAATTTAATTAAAAATATATTGAATAATTTATATATGAGTAGTTATCTTTAAATAATGAAAAAAAACTTTTTTATTTTAATTTTTATATTCACATCAACACTCTATTCACAGAAAAGAGAGTTTATAAAAGGAAAATTATTATATAAAAATACAAATGTTCCTGCTGCTAATGTAATAAATAATTCAGCTCAATTTGCCACAATTACTGATTCAAATGGTGAATTTGAAATACCAGTTTTTAAGGGTGACGAAGTTATATTTTCATCAGTTCAATATAAAATAAGAACAATTAGAGTGACTTCTGAAATGATTAGAAAACGAAGAATAATAGTTTCAGTTGATGAAAGTATAACTGAACTAGATGAAGTTGTTGTAACACCAGATAATGCTGAGAAATTTTTAGACTTGAAAGAAGAAGAATTTAAAGGATTTGACTATACAAGCGATAAATCAACAAAAGTCCAAAACAAATTAACTGATAGTAGGGTTTTATCTAATGGAATTGATTTTGTTAATGTTACTCGACTTATATTGAAAGCTTTATCTAAAAACAAAAATGACGATAAATCTAACATAAAGCCTAGCGAAATACTTCCTTATGTTTTTGACGATATTTTTTTTCTACAAGACCTCAATTTAAACCAAGATCAAATAGTAGGCTTTTTAGAGTATATTGATAAAAAAATTCTTTCGGATGAACTTTTAAAACAAAGTCAAAAATTACAATTAATTGACTTTTTAGTAAAAGAAAGTGAAAAATATATTAAAGATTTAAGTGAATAGTTTTTTCAATATCTCCTTATGATATCAAAGTTAAACCAAAGTTTATTAATTGTGTTTTTTTCTATTTTCATTTTTAGTTTTGCTCATAAATTTTATGTAAGTGTTTTTATTATTGAACATAACGAAACAAATAAAACACTTGAAATTACTTCACAAGTTTTTGTAGATGATTTAGAAATGATGTTTAGAAATAAAAATATTGAATTAGATATATATTCCACATCAGATATAATTAGTGATAGTTTAATACTGGACTATTTTAAAAGTGTTTTTAAGATTAAAAGAAACTCAGAGATTTTGAAATATGAATTTCTTGGAAAAGAACTTTTTGATGACATCTTAAATTGCTATTTAGAGGTTAAAGATGTTAATTATGATGATTCTTTAATTATTCAAAACAAATTGTTATTGGATCTTTATGAAAGCCAAAAAAACATTATTCATTTTAGAGATAAAAATGAAAATAAAAGTTTTTTAATGAATTATAAAAAAACAGAAATTCAATTAAATTTGAGATAATTTAAATTATAAATAGTATTCATTGATTTAACATATAATATTATATTTAAACTTAAAAAATTTAAAAAATGAGATTTTTTTCTATAATTTTTTCAGTTTTGATAGTTAACTTTTCTCTTTTAGCTCAAAAATCTGATAAAAAAAATATTGGTCATATAAATGATAATCCTTTTCGACAACTAACTGATTTATTTGCAACACCCAACAAGTATCATAATGCATCAGGAGCTCCAGGTGAAGATTATTATCAACAAAAAGTTGATTATTCAATGAATATTGAACTTGATGATGAAAAGAAGAAACTATATGGAGAGCAATCTATTACTTATTATAATAATTCACCAGATGATTTAGAATATTTATGGATACAATTAGATCAAAATATTCGAAAAAAAGATGCGCCTGCACTTGAAAAAAATGAAAGTAAGTTTCAACTAATTCAGCAAACTCAAACATTTGCATCTAGTTATATTAAAGAACCATTTGATGGAGGTTTTAATATAGAATGGGTTAGAGATATAAATAATAATCCAATTAAATACTACATAAATCAAACCATGATGAGGATTGACGTATCTAAACCAATTATGAGTGGTCAACAATATAAGTTTAAAATTAAATGGTGGTATAATATAAATGATCATGTAAATGATGAGGGAAGATCAGGGTATGAGTATTTTCCTAAAGATAATAATAGAGCATATGTTATCGCTCAGTTTTTTCCTAGATTATGTGTATATAACGATGTAGAGGGTTGGCAAAATTATCAGTTTTGGGGAAATGGTGAATTTGCACTAGAGTTTGGAGATTATGATGTTAATATTACTGTTCCTTCAGATCATATATTGGATGCAACGGGTGTTCTTCAAAATCCAAAAGAGGTTTTGTCTAAAATTGAATACAATAGATACAAGAAAGCCCAAAATAGTTTTGAAAAACCTGTAATTATAGTTTCAGAAGATGAAGTAATAGAAAAAGAAAAATCATTTTCTAAAACAAAAAAAATATGGAAATTTAAAGCTAAGAATGTTCGTGATTTTGCTTTTGCTACCTCTAGAAAATTTATTTGGGATATGCAAGCAGTTAAAGTTGGTAATAATAAAGTTATGGCCGTTTCATTATATCCAAAAGAAGGAAATCCCTTATGGGAGGAATATTCCACAAAGGCAGTTGTTCAATCATTAATAACTTATTCAAAATTTACTTTTGACTACCCTTATCCTAAGGCTGTTTCAGTACATGCAAAAAATCAAGGAATGGAATATCCCATGATTTGCTGGAATTTTGGAAGACCAGATGAAGATGGTAATTATTCTGATAGAACTAAGTTTGGAATGATTAGCGTTATTATACATGAGATTGGACATAATTATTTTCCAATGATTGTTAATTCGGATGAGAGACAATGGGGTTGGATGGATGAAGGTTTGGATACTTTTGTTCAATATTTAACTGAACAAGAGTTTGCAGAGTCTTATCCAGAAGTTTTAGGTACTTTGGAAAAATATCCATCTAGAAGAGGAGATCCTAAAAAAATTATACCCTACATGTCAGGTGATCAAAATTTTATTTCTCCTATAATGTCAAATCCTGAAAATATTTTTCAATTGGGTGCTAATGCATATGCTAAACCTGCCACTGCACTAAATATTTTAAGAGAAACTATTATGGGTAGAGACTTATTTGATCATGCTTTTAAAACTTATTCAAAAAGATGGATGTTTAAACATCCAACTCCTGAAGATTTTTTTAGAACAATGGAAGATGCTTCTGCTGTTGATTTAGATTGGTTTTGGAGAGGATGGTTTTACACTACAGATTTTGTAGATATTGGAATTAATAGTTTTAAGAAATATTCTATTTCTACTTCTCCTCCAGATAAGGTAAAAGAAATGGTAGAGGGTTATGGAATTAATTCTGATGAAATGATAGAATCAATATATATGTTAGAAGATAAAGATGATCAAACTATTAATAAATTAAGACAAGACAGATTGAAAGTTTTGGAAGACTATTTGAAAGAAAATAATAGTGACTCAAAAATCCCTAAATATTTTTATGAAATAGGGTTTGAAAAGCCAGGAGGTTTAGTTATGCCTATAATTGTTAAGTATACTTATGCAGATGGGAGTTCAGATATAGTTAAATATCCTGTTCAGTTATGGAGGAAAAATTTAGATCAAGTATATAAAGTAGTTACATCTGATAAAGAAATAATAGAAGTTACAATTGATCCTAATTTTGAAACTTCTGATGTAAACATGAACAATAACAATTGGCCAAGAAAAGAAATAAAGTCAAAGTTTAAATTATTTAAAGAAAAAATCAAAGGATAAAAATTTAATCCTTTATATATTTACACAAATTAATATGATGTTATTTATTAGCGGTGCCGAGCTTGTTTTTGTTTTTTTTATTGTCTTGTTAGTTTTTGGTGCTGACAGAATACCATCTTTAGCAAAAACTCTTGCAAAAGGAATGACTCAGGTTAGGCAAGCTTCTAGAGACATTAAGAATGAAATTCAAAACACAATAGATGTTGAAGAATCAACTAAATCTATTACTCAAGGTATTGAAAAAGAAGTTGATAAAGTAAAAAAAGATTTTGATGAAATAGAGGATTCTGTGAAAAGGGATCTTTAATTTACCTGGCTAATTGATAAACCATCTCTTATAGGAATAATTAAATTTGTAATTCTTTTATCCTTTTTTAGCATAGAGTTAAATTTTTTTAGCATTTCAGTTTCTTCATCCTGAGAGTTTTCCTCTAAAACTTTCCCACTCCATAAAACATTATCAGAAACAATTAATCCACCTTTTTTCATTTTTTTTATTATAATTTCAAAATAATTAATATAATTTATTTTATCAGCATCAATAAATGCAAAATCGAAAGTGATGTTAAGCTTTGGTAATATTTTAATAGCATCATCAGTGTATTGTTTAATGTTTGACCTATAATTACTTTTTTCGAAATATTTATTTTGTATATAAGTCAGTTCTTCATTATTGTCAATAGTATGAATTACCCCATTTGGGTCAAGTCCTTCAGCTATACATAGAGCTGAATAACCGGTATATGTTCCAATTTCAATTACTGATTTAGGTTTTGAAATTTTTGATAAAAAGCTTAAAAATCTTCCTTGAAAATTTCCACTTAGCATTCTAGGCTGAAGTATTTTTAGATTAGTTTCTCTCTCTAAATCATTTAATAAGTTTGAGGGTGGGTCACTATTTTTTATAGAATATTTTAAGATTTTTTCATCTATAAAAATCATTATTATGAGTTTTTATCAATTCTTAGAATAGTAAATAATAAAATAAATACAATAAATAATAAAAGTCCAACAAAAATGTAATGATTTTCTATTTTAGAACTTGAAAGAAAACCGGTGTTCAATTTTTTGTTTATAAAAACTATAAATAGACCTAGAGGCACTAAAATTAACATGAATTTATTTTGACTAAAAAATTTTTTCATTAATTAAAATTAAAAGTCGAATATAAATAGATTTTAATAAAAAAAAGAATAGCTTCCGAAGTGAGAAGCTATTCTTATTTAAAACCTAAACAAACAAAAACAATAATATGTATAACGAATAGTATGTTTTGTGCAAAAATATTTAACATTCATTCTAGTCAATTTGTAATCATTATTGTTTTTTTTATTTTTTTTAAGTTGAAAAAAAACATTTGCAAATTTTAAAGATTTATCAATTTAACATGCTATTTTTTTAATTTTCATTAAATTTCTTTAAAATATCAATTATATATTTAAGCTCCTTAGTTTAACGGATAGAAAAAAGTTTCCTAAACTTTAGATACAGGTTCGATTCCTGTAGGAGCTACAATAAAATATTTATTTTTGTAAGATAAAAAGGGTCATTAACTCAGTTGGTTTAGAGTGTTACCTTGACAGGGTAGAAGTCACTGGTTCGAATCCAGTATGACCCACCCAGAATAAAACCCACTCATTTGAGTGGGTTTTTGGATAATTGCCAACTATTTTAAATTAAGAAAATGAATACTTCAAGAATTTATAAAGAGAGAATAATTGGCTTACTATTTCTAGGTGCTTTTTTATGTTATGGTATTGGAAGAAATTTATTTGAAAGTCAAAATAATTCTGAACAACTTACAGGAAGCTTTTTAATTATTATAAATTCGATTTTTGTTATTTATATTGGAATATTCTTAAGAAAAACAATAAAATCATATCATTTTCTTGTAGCGAACATATACCTTTTTACAAGAATTATTGAAGCTATAGCATTATCAAGTATATTAGTGAATTTAATCCCCACTGTAAATATATCATATGATTTAGGATATCATATAGCAATGTTTTCTTTGGGAGTTGGTAGTATCCCAATGTGTTATGTTCTATATAAAAATAATATAGTAGTAAATTGGTTAGCGATATGGGGGATAATAGGATACTCATTACTTTCCTTAGGTTTTTTAATGGAATTATTTGGAAATGAATGGAGCATGTATTTACTAATAATAGGTGGATTATGGGAAATAATTTTTGCAGTTAGATTGATTGCAAGGGTCTAAGAAAGGTTGAAATTAGGACCGAGAGCACCAAGATTGATTTTAGTTGTATTTGTACCATTTTATAGTAGTATAAATAATTAAAAGAGAAAAAATTCCAAAAGGAAGATTAAGTATCCAATCTTCAATAATTATTTTATCATAAAAAATATTTATAGTCCATAAGGTTTGGCCAATAAAATAAAAAATGAAAGAAATTAAGAAAAGTAGCTTTATTTTTTTCATTTGAATATGTTGTTTTATTTTAATTAATATATAAAAAAACCTCCTAAAGTTAATTAGGAGGTTAATTTTATAGTTTAGATTTTTTATCTAATTTTTAATACTTTCCATAAAACAACAGATTCTCTTAAATCTCTTAGAGATAACATTGTTTTATAAGATTTACTTAAACTTTGAGCAGGACCGGATAGACCATTTAATATATCAGAATATTTTTCATACCAATCTATGGTCATATAATTCCAATATAAATCTGTCCCATATCTATCAACTCTTCTTTGTAAAGCCCATGAAACTCTTGAATCTCTTGCAACATTTTTTTTGAATACATTTTTCTCCATATCCTCATAACTTTTTTCAGAACCAGTTTTTACTTTCATAAAATTCATTACTGCAAAATCACTTAATTCAGGACTTCCAGCAAAGTCGAGACCTATAACAACTCCTGTACTTACAATTTCTCTCTTTTTTCTATTATTTGAATAAAAAACTTCTAGATCATCATCGGTCATATCTGGAAAAACTTTTTTGAAGTTAAGACCAGCATACATGCTGTCAATTGTTCCATTGTACAAAGTAGTAATAACATGAGTAAATGGTAATTGTGGTGCATCAACGACAGCCCAAACGTCCCAACCTACAATATGACCTTCTTCAATTCTTTGTTTGTGAAGCTTAGACCATTTTTCTTTAAGAGCGTCAGCATAATTTTCTCCTGGAACAGCTTTGATGAAATTGTATTTAATATGAGTCCAATCCTGAGCAAAAGAAAATTGTAAAATAAAAATTAGTAAAAAAGTATATAATTTTTTCATAGTTAAATTGATTTATGATTAATATTCTACAATTTAAGTAAAATAAAAATCATAAAAAAAATTGTTTTATTCAATGAAATATTATTTTTGAACTCCAAATTAAATTTTATGAGTTTTTTAAATATTCCAATTTCAGGATGGTTTTTTTCTAATTATGAAAAAAACAAAATATCTCCTTTTGAGAAACTTTTAGAGATTTTTAAAGAGCTATTAACTCATACTTCTGGAGATTTTAATGAAGCTATTGATTGGTTAAGAGAACTTGACAAGGAGTATAAACTTACTGATGAAGATTATACTATTGATGATTTTATAAATGATCTTTTAGAGGAAGGTTATATAATTGAAGAGATTGGTTCTGGTGAGGGAAAAGATTTATTAAAAATTTCTTCAAAAATGGAAAAAGCTTTACGAAAATTTGCTTTAAAAAAAATATTTGGAAAAATTAAAAAATCCGGTAAAGGGAATCATAAAACTAAGTATTCAGGAAACAACAACTATGAAAATGGAGAATTAAAAAATTATCAATTTGGAGATTCTGTAGAAAATATCTTAATGACTGAAAGTCTAAAAAACATGCAAGTTAGGTCAGGTTTTGGAGATTTTGATCTTCGAGGTGAGGATTTAGTTGTTCAGGATAGTTATCAAAATGCTCAAATGAGCACTGTACTTATGATAGACATTAGTCATAGCATGATCCTTTATGGAGAAGATAGAATAACTCCTGCAAAAAAAGTAGCTATGGCTTTGTCAGAATTAATAACAACAAGATATCCTAAGGATAGTTTAGATATTATAGTTTTTGGTAATGATGCTAAAGTTATAAGTATTAAAAATTTACCATATTTAAAAGTAGGCCCGTATCATACAAATACTGTTGCAGGACTCAAATTAGCTATGGATATTTTGCGAAGAAGAAAAAATAATAATAAACAAATACTTATGATTACAGATGGAAAACCAAGCTGTTTGACTTTATCTGATGGAAATTATTATAAAAATAGTGCAGGTCTTGATCCAAAAATTACCAATAAGTGTTATGTAATGGCTAAGCAAGCCAGAAAATTAAAAATACCAATTACGACTTTTATGATAGCTCAAGATCCTTATCTTCAGCATTTTGTTAAAGAGTTTACTGCAGCTAATAATGGCAAGGCTTTTTATGCTGGACTTGATGATTTAGGAGAAATGATTTTTGATGATTATGAAAACAATAAAAAAAAGAGAATTTAAAAATGAATAAACCTGAGATTAAAACTTTAAAGGAATTAAAAAAAACAAATTATAAATCGGAGTCTATTAAAGAAGAGCTCTCCAGAAATTTAAAAAAATTAATAGCCTCTGGCAAATCATCTTTTACTGGAATATATGGTTATGAAAACACTGTTATTCCTGACTTGGAAAGATCAATTTTGTCTGGACATAATATTAATTTTTTAGGCCTTAGAGGACAGGCTAAAACTAGGTTAGCTAGGCAAATGGTGGATTTATTAGATGAGTGGGTTCCTATAATCAAAGATTCTGAAATTAATGATGATCCATTAAATCCTATTTCTAAAAAAGGAAAGAAACTAATTGAAAAAAATGGAGACAATATAGAGATTGATTGGATACATAAAAGTGACAGGTTTTATGAAAAATTAGCTACTCCTGATGTAACAGTAGCAGATCTTATTGGAGATATTGATCCTATTAAAGCTGCAACCATGAAACTTTCTTATTCAGATGAACAAGTTATTCATTATGGTATGATTCCAAGAGCTAATAGAAGTATTTTTGTTTTGAATGAACTTCCTGATTTACAGGCTAGAATTCAGGTGTCATTATTTTCAATTCTTGAAGAAGAAGAAATTCAAATAAGAGGATTTAAATTAAGAATGCCTTTAGATATTCAGTTTGTTTTTACTGCAAATCCAGAGGATTATACAAATAGAGGAAGTATTGTTACTCCACTTAAGGATAGGATAGGTTCTCAAATTATCACACACTATCCACTTTCTAGAAAGATTGGAAGAATGATCACTGAACAGGAATCGAAAATAGATGAAGAAATTTTTGATTCAGTATATGTACCTGATATCGCTAAAGATCTAGTAGAGCAAATAAATTTAGAATCTAGAAAAAGTGAATATGTTGACCAAAAAAGTGGAGTTAGTGCTAGAATGAGTATCACAGCCTATGAAAATTTAATAAGCACAGCACAAAGAAGAGCTTTAATAAATAAAGAGAAAACAACTACAGTGAGGTTAACTGATTTTTTAGGAATTATTCCATCAATTAATGGTAAAATTGAGTTAGTATATGAGGGTGAACAAGAAGGGGCTGATCAGATATCATTTCTATTAATCAATGAAGGTATTAAAACAATTTTTAATGAATTTTTCCCTATAATAAAAAAATTAGAAAAACCAGATAAGGTTGGACCTTATGATGATATTCTGGGATGGTTTATTGATAATTCTGAACTTTTTATTGGGGATGAATTTACTGATAATGAATACAAGAAATCTATTGATCAGATTAAACCAGTTTCGAAAATTATTGATAAATATTGCAAAGGTATTTCAGATAAAGATATTTATTTTATGAAAGAGATATTGTTATGGGGATTATCTTCATATAAAAAATTAACTAAAAAAAGAACTCTTGAAGGTTTAGAGTTTAAAGATTCGATAGGGTCTTATTTGAAAAATTTAAATTCTTAAAAAGATTAATTAGGTTTATTTTAAAGAGGAGAAGATTAAAAATAATATTATATATATAAAAAGATATATTCTGTAGTAATTCCTTATTTTAATATACTCTTTGTTTTCTGGAAAAATATTTGAAAATAATCCTTCTAATTCTTTTTTAAATAAGGGTTTGATGTTTATTTTCCAATCATTGGTTTGATAAACAATTTTTCTAAATTTACTTCTCAAATATGTACTTGGAATACCCCAAAGGATTAAAATTATAAGCAAAATATCTTTCATTTAAAATATAAGCTTTGGTGTTTTTTTTATATAGTCTTGATATGTTTGAAGATGTCCCCACTTTTTATTTGAACTCGCTTCTAAAAAATTAATACCACTAATATGAACTAAAAGCATATATATGAAAATTGGAGATATTAGAGAAATATATTGCCAATCAGAAAGAGAAGAAAAAGAAATTATTGCAATTCCTGTCCATAAAGAAATTTCTCCCAAATAATTAGGATGTCTGGAACAGGACCATAAACCAGATGTAATAAAATGATTTTTATTTTTTGGATTTTTTCTAAATTTTGTTTTTTGATAATCTGCAATTACTTCAATGGTGAAGCCTAAAATAAAAATTACAAGACCTAGATAAAACAAGGGGTTTATTATTATTCCTTTATCAGTAGACATTCCAGTGATGGCACAAAGGGAGCATATACTTACCCAAGTGCCTTGAAGAGTCCAGGTCATAAAAAATTTTGCTGGATAAGGTTTTATTTCTCTAAACCTTTTGTCTTCTCCATCTTTCTTAATTCTAAAAAACAGAAAAGATCCTAATCTTACTGCCCAAATGATTATTAAAAAGGAAAGAACAAGATTTCCTGCGTTAAATCCATATTCTATAAAACTATTATAAAAAATAAAGGAGGTTATTATTATAAAATTAAAACTTCCAGAGATGTCAAAAAATTTTTCTGTTTGTAAAAAATATGCAGGAATAAATAACATCCATTGGAATAAAAATGAAAGCACTATTGCATAATTAACTAATTCAATTTTGGTTAAATAAGAAATTCCATAGGTAAAAGAAAATGCTATAAAAGAAAATAAAATATGTTGAAAAGATGGTTTCATAAACTATTTATCAAATTTATATAAAAAGCAATTTAAATAACTTGATATTATTGAATAAAAAAACCCTTCGCAAAGAAGGGTTTTAAATAGTTTAGTAATTTATTTAATATCTCAAAAGATCTTCTACACCAAAAGAAACAATTGTTTCAGAACCTCCATTATTTTTAACAAATTCTTGGAAAGCTTTAGTATTTCTAATTTTATCAGTTATAATCTCTACATCATTCATATCCTCTCCATAGAATACTGTATAATGTGTCGCTCCATTTAAATCTCCCATTCTAATAGCACCCATACCCATCATTCTATCTCCAATCATAGGTCCAACAGCTTTTGCCATTTTTGTAAAAGCGGCTATATATTTTGCAGGATCATTTACTTTGACTAGCCATTGTTGACCAGAGTGATATTTATCTCTATCACCTTCTTTCCAGTATAAAGATGTTGCAGTATAAGATCCAGGACCTGCAGTTCTTAGAGAACGATTTCCTCTATAGTAAGCTTGCCATTCTGAAGCAGGGCGTTCAGTCTCATTACCCCAATTAGATGGATCTCCAGTAAGTAAAATTCTATGAGTAACATCATTTAAAAACCTTACTCTTTGAAGGTGAACAGAACCAGATTTTCTTTTTCCTTTTCCGTGATAATCTTCAAATAATTGTGCTACAGAAGACTGATCACCAGGATTCACTTTTACATTAAAAACTCGAATACTTTGAGCATTAACAAAAAAGGCAGATAATAAAAATAGTAGTAAAAATTTTTTCATAATTAAATTGGTTTTTGATTAATATCTAAATATAGTAAAATAGTTTTTTATTGAATTGTTATAGTACCAACCATCCCTCCATGAAGAGAACATTGATAATAATATGTGCCACCAGTATTTGGAGTCCAGCTAATGGTAGCATTTTCAGTACCATTATTTGTTAGTCCAGAAACTTGATCTCCAGTTCCAGTCCCGGCAACTGTTTTTAAATAAAATGGATGACCGGACGCATTTACATTAAAGTTAATTGTATCTCCAATGGCAAAAGTAAGATCAGGATCTTGTCCTGATACTGTTCCATCCCTATCTGATCCATCAAGGGTGTAATCAGAGCTGCTACTTGCAGTTACGTCAATATTATAAGTAACGGAAGTAGTTGCAGAACTAGTAGCCGCAGCAGCAATAGAAATAGACCCATTAACTGTTGAAGATGCTGTAGATCCACTAGTTGAATCATAAATTGTCAGTATAGAATAATTATATGTTCCAGTAGCGGTAGAGGTAGGAGTTCCATTTAATTTTATTCTACCTGTTGAGGCTACATAATTTGAGGTTACCCCAGGCGGCAGACCTGTCACTGATACTGTTGTAGTGTCCGTACAATTTGTAGATATTTGATAGACTATTTCAGTAATGGCTGTAGTTGGTGATACTACTTGATTGTCAGTGGTAAGAGCACTATCTAATGTCATGGAACCAGAACAAGGTGGTGCTATTGTTGAACTCGCAGCG
>CACEKG010000020.1 GCA_902560065.1 uncultured Bacteroidota bacterium | reverse complement strand
TTACATTTAATTCAATATTATTCTTTCCATTAAATTCATTTCTGTGAATTGAATAAAGTATAGAAAAAAAATTTTTTTTCTTTATTTCAGAAATGTAATTTCCTTTTGAAAATGCAATACCTGACATTATCCCTCCATGACTATCTATAACTTCAATTCTTAAATGATCTTTATCTTTTCCAACTAAACGAGATGCTCCTGTGTCTTGACATTTATTAGTAACAAACAATGGTATGCTATTTTTAGGTCCAAAAGGAGCTAATTGATCTAATATTCTATAAAGTTTATTATTTATGTCATTAAATTTGATTTCTGAATCATAATTAATTGATCTAATCCTTTGATCTTCGGAAATAGAACTTTTAACATTTTCCTCAAACATATTTTTAAACTCATCTAATTTATTTTTTTTTAAAGTGAGTCCCGCAGCATATTTATGACCTCCGAATTGAGTCAAAACATTTTTGCACTTTTTTAAAACATTATAAATATCAAGCCCTTTTACAGATCTAACAGATCCAACAATTAAATTCTCAGATTTTGTTAAAACAATTGTAGGTTTATAATAATAATCAACTAGTTTAGATGCAACTATTCCAATAATTCCCTTATGCCAATCTTCATTGTATACCGTAATTGAAAATGTATTTTTATCTTTTTTGTTGTCTATCTCCTCGATCGCTTCGTTAATCATTATTTCTTGTTTTATTCTTCTTTCAGTATTGAAAAATTCAATTTTTTTAGATAACTCATTTATATACTTGACATTTTTTTGGATTAATAATTCAACTGATTTCATTGCTTTATCCATTCTACCTGAAGAATTAATTCTTGGAGCAATTCTAAAAACCAGATCATTTATTTTAATCTTTGAATTAACTGAATTAATCATTTCTCTCAGACCAACTCTAGGATTTTTATTAATTTGTTCAATCCCATAAAAAGATAAAATTCTATTTTCATCAATTAAGGGAACTATATCTGCAGCAATCGCTAAAGAAACTAAATCTAAATATAATTTTAAATCATCGAAAGGTCTATTATTTACAATATTTAATGCTTGAATTAGCTTAAAGCCAATTCCACATCCACATAATTCTTTAAATGGATAATTACAATCTTTTCTTTTTGGATCCAAAACTGCAACTGCATTTGGTATATTTTCTAAAGGTATATGATGATCACAAATAATAAAATCAATTTCTAATTCATTGGCATAATCAATTTTATCAAAAGCAGTTATTCCACAATCTAATGAAATAATTAATTTAACTTTTTCACTTCTAGCATAATCTATTCCTTCTATAGAAATTCCATAACCTTCTTTATATCTATCTGGAATATATTTAATGATATTAGAATAATTTTTGATTAAATATGAATATACAAGAGCTACTGATGTAACTCCATCAACATCGTAATCACCATATACTAATATCTTTTCTTTTTTTGAAATCGCTTTTTGAATTCTGTCAACTGCAATGTTCATATCCTTCATTAAAAAAGGATCATATAAATCATTAAGATTTGGCCTAAAAAATTTTTTTGCTTTATTAAAAGTATTAACTCCTCTTTGAATAAGAATTTTAGAAATTAATAAATCAACAGAAAGTTCTTTTGCTAATGAATCAATTTCATTTTGATTTGGAGTATTTATTTGAACCCAATTCATTAATACCCTATTTTTTGCCAGCAATACAAATTACAAATTCTCCTTTAGGTTTTTTACTTTCTATGAAAGATATGGCTTCAAATAAATTTCCTCTAAAATTTTCCTCATGTATTTTTGTCAACTCTCTAGATATAGATATTTTTCTTTCTCTTCCAAAAAAAGGAATCAAATCATTTAATGTTTTAATTATTCTGTGAGGTGACTCAAAAATAACAAGAGATCTTTTTTCTTCAGACAAAAATTCTAGTCTTTTTTTTCTAGATTTTTTTAATGGTAAAAACCCTTCAAAAACAAATTTATCAATGGGAAATCCACTTTGAACAAGTGAAGGTATAATGGCAGTCGCTCCTGGAAGACATTCAATTAAATAATTATTACTAACTACTTCTCTAATTAAAAGGTATCCAGGATCAGATATTCCTGGAGTTCCTGCATCAGAAATTAAAGCTAAAACCTTACCTGATTTTATTTTATCAATGAAATAATTTAATTTACTATGCTCATTATGCATATGAAAACTTTCGAAAGAAGTTTTTATTTCATAATAATTTAAAAGCTTAAGACTATTTCTCGTATCTTCTGCAAGAATTAAATCAACATTTTTCAAGACTTCTATTGCACGGTAAGTTATATCCTTTAGATTTCCTATAGGTGTTGGGACAATATATAAAGAGGTCATAATATAAATCTACTGAAAAAGTTTAGACAAAACTTCTAAAAATCTTTTTTCATAATCTTCTTTTCCTTTCCAATTGTCATACTCAGGTTTAATCATTGTCAAGATAAAATTTTCAACTTCCTCAAAATTTGAAAAGGTAGCAATTTGGGAAATTACCCTTTGATATTCTGATTTATTGTTTAAAAATAAATATTTTGTGAATGCTAACCTATCATTTAAATCAATTTGAAGTCCCTTCATAAATTTATCGTTAACATTTTCTTTTAACTCCTTAACAGAATCTTTATTTTTATGTTTTTCTACAAATATTGGATCTTCAGAAACTTTTAATAAAGGATTTTTTTCTGCAATTTTTTCAGGCATTTCTGTAACAATATCTTTTATCTTTTCAATTAGAGGTTCAACTTCTAATTTAGAATTTTGATTTATTAAATCCTCTTCAGATTCTGAAATTCCAATTATTTCGTTAAGTATTAAATTTAATTGATTCTCTTGAATTTCCCAATTCGTTATATTATTCTTCTTTAAAAAACGATAAACAGACAAAACTTCATTCAATTGACCGACTTTATAAAAAACATCATCTTCATTAATTGATTTTTTGTTATCTAAATCAATTATTTCATTTGCAATTTTTACAAGTGCTTTTTTTATTTTTTTATTCATACTTTAAGAGACTAAATCTGATATAATTTTTGATATATTTACTTGGAATTTTTACTTAAAATGAAAAGTACAAAATGTTTTTGTAATATACTTTATCTTAAAAATAATTTAAGTTCAAATAATTAATTTATTATATTTTTTAATCATTCATTAATTGAATTCTTTAAATATTTTTCTAAAAAACCTAGACCACAATTTTTATACTATAAAAAGTAAGCTTAAAAATTCTACAAAATTAATTGGTGTTGTTAAAGCAAATGCATACGGTAGCGACTCATTAATAATTGCAAAAAGATTAGAATCACTTGGAATAGATATGATTGCTGTAGCTTACACTTCCGAAGGAATATATTTAAAAAAAAATAAAATAAAAATCCCTATTCTCGTTTTTTATCCCCAATTAGAATCTATAAAAGAGCTTTATAAATATAGGCTTGAACCTGCAATATATTCTAAGTTAATTTTTAAAAAATTCAATGAGCTAATTGAAGAAAAATCCTGCAAAAAGTATCCAATTCATATTAAATACAATACTGGTTTAAATCGAATTGGTTTTAACTCAAATGAAACTCCTTGGATAATAAAATCTTTAAATAAAAGTTCACTTACTTTAAAAAGTGTTTATTCTCATCTTTCTATGAGTGAAGAAAAAAAACCTAGTAAAATTTCTGAAAAACAAATTGCTGTTTTTAAAAATATCATTGAAAATTACAAAAACAAAAAAAATATTAAACCTTTTTTTCATCTTCTTAACAGTTCTGGAATTTTTAATTATCCTGATCTCGAGTTAGATGCCGTTAGACCGGGTATATCTTTATATGGATATGCTAACAATTTTCATTGGGATAAAAAGCTTTTACCAATAAGTTCTTTAACAACTAAGATTTTTCAAATTCATAAAATTAAAAAAGGAGACAGTGTTGGTTATAATAAAGGATGGTTTGCAAAAAGGAATTCCAAAATAGGAGTAATTCCAATAGGTCATGCAGACGGAATTCCAAGATCATTTGGAATGCAAAAAGGATGGTTTACCATTAAAAATAAAAAAGCATATATAATTGGAAATGTTTGTATGGATATAATTATGATAGATATAACCGAAATAAATTGCAAAGTGGGTGATGAAGCAATACTTTTTGGTAATAACATCTCTGCTGCATCAATTGCTGAAAATTGTAATACTATTTCTTATGAATTGTTATCTAATATTTCAAATAGAATTCCTAGGAATTTTATTGAAAATTAAATATTGTTTTAATAATAACATTATCATGATTTTTTGATATAATAAAGTTGTAGTTTTTGAAGCATAAATTTTAAATCTTACTTTTGGAAAAAATTTTTTTATGAAAATAGCTGTCGTTGGAGCAACTGGCATGGTAGGTAAAGTAATGTTAGAAGTTCTAGCTGAAAGAAAAATTAGATTTGATGAATTAATTTTAGTAGCATCAGAACGTTCTGTTGGAAAAAAAGTTTCATTTCAAGGCACTTATTATTCTGTTGTTGGTCTTAATGAGGCCCTAAATTTAAACCCTGATATTGCACTTTTTTCAGCTGGAGCAAAAACCTCTCTTGAATGGAGTTCAAAATTTGCTGACAAGGGGACAACTGTCATTGATAATTCATCTGCTTGGAGAATGAACCCAAAAATTAAATTAATCGTTCCAGAAATTAATGCTTCCACATTAAATAGTAATGACAAAATTATTGCAAATCCTAATTGTTCAACCATTCAATTAGTTATGGTTCTTCATCCTTTACATAATAATTTTAATATAAATAGAGTAGTCATTTCTACTTATCAATCTGTAACTGGAACAGGAGTTAAAGCTTTAAATCAGTTAGAAAATGAATATCAAAAAAAATCTGGAGAAATGGCTTATCCTTATCAAATCCATCAAAATGCAATTCCTCATTGTGATATTTTTTTAGATAATGATTATACTAAGGAAGAGATGAAGTTGATTAATGAAACTCACAAAATTCTTAATGATACTAAAATAGGAATTAGTCCTACAGCTGTTAGAATCCCAGTAATAGGTGGACATAGTGAATCAGTTAATATTGAATTCAAAAAAACTTTTCAAATAAATGAAATTAGAGAGCTTTTAAATAATACCAAAGGTGTTGTTGTAAAAGATAATCCCGAAAACAATATTTATCCAATGCCTTTTTATGCTAAAGATAAAGATGACGTTTTCGTCGGAAGAATAAGAAAAGATGAGTCTAAATCCAATGCAATTAATCTTTGGATAGTTTCTGATAATCTAAGAAAAGGAGCTGCAACGAATACAGTTCAAATAGCAGAACATATAATTTCTAACATTTTATAGATAATTAAAATAAATTTTTAATTTTAAAAAATATAGCCTTATTAAAAAAAATTAGAGGGTTATTACTTTTATTATTGTAATTAATTTTAAGTAATTAATCTAAATGAATATTAATTTAATTATGAATAAACTTTTTGTTTTTACTTTCTTTTCATTTTACCTTTTTGGACAAGAAAACTATACTCAAGAAATTCATGGTGCTAAAGAAATGCTTAATTTTATTTTTATAGAAGGTGGTACATTTAATATGGGAAGTAAAAAATCAGAAAAAGGACATTTTGGAGATGAAGGTCCAATTCATGAAGTAAAAATATCTCCATTTTGGATGAGTGAAATTGAAATTACATGGGACATCTACAATTATTTCATGTCCAGAGAAATTGATAACTCTCAAGTAGAATACAATAAAACTAACGAAGTAAATCTAGAAATTGATGCTGTATCAAGTGCAACAACTCCTTATGTTGAAATGAGTTTTGGAATGGGTGTTGAAAATTATCCTGCAATTTGTATGACACAACATGCGGCTGTAAAATTTTGCGAATGGCTTTCTGCGTTAACAGGAAAATTCTATAGATTACCAACAGAAGCCGAGTGGGAATATGCTTGTCGTGCTGGAACTAGTTCTTCTTATTCATTTGGAGATAATATAGAGGATTTATATCAGTATGGTTGGTTTAAATCAAACAGCAATGACTCTTATAATAAAGTAAAACAAAAAAAACCTAACCCATGGGGTCTTTATGATATGCATGGAAATGTTTCTGAATGGACTCTAGATCAATATATTCCTACAATATATAGAACTAGAAAACAACTTTCTGTTGACCCCTTCGAAGTTCCAAATAAAGTCTATCCAAAAACTGTAAGAGGAGGTTCATGGATGGATAACCCTTCAAGGCTAAGAAGTGCTTCACGAAGACCTTCTTCTAAAAAATGGAAAAAAAGAGATCCTCAAATACCAAAAAGTATATGGTGGCATACTGATGCTCCTTTTGTAGGAATAAGAGTTGTAAGACCCTTAAATACCCCTAATATAGAAGAACAAAAAAAATATTGGAATAATTATAAAACTAAATAAAATGAAAAATAAAAATTTAAAGATTAAAAAGTCTAGAAGATCATTTTTAAAAAAGACTTCAACTATTGCTGGTGGTTTAATAGCCGCTCCTTTATCTCTTGAAGGCATGGCCAATGTCTATGGTAATAAAAAATTAAAGCTTTCCGTGATTGGATGTGGAGGAAGAGGATCTGGAGCTGTTGTTCAAGCTCTCACAGCTGATGAAAATGTTGAATTAGTTGCTATGGCAGATGCCTTTAAAGATAGAATTGATTCAAGTTTAAAAGCAATTCAAGAACATTTTGATGGCGAAAAAAAAATATCTGTAAAAGAAAAGAATAAACTTGTAGGATTTGATGCCTATAAAAAAGCCATTGATTTATCTGATGTTGTAATTTTAACTACACCTCCTGGATTTAGACCCTATCACTTTGAATATGCTATTAAAAATGAAAAACATGTTTTCATGGAAAAACCTTTAGCAACTGATCCTGTGGGAATAAGAAAAGTTTTAGAAATGGCAAAAATTGCTAAACAAAAAAAGCTAAATGTAGTTGTTGGTTTACAAAGACATTATGAAAAAAAGTATATCAATTTGTACAAGAAAATTTTACAAGGAGACATAGGTAAAATTAGAGCCGGTCAAGTTTACTGGAATGACGGAGGTGTATGGGTAAACAAAAGAAAACCTAATCAATCGGAATTAGAATATCAAATGAGGAATTGGTATTACTTTAATTGGCTATGTGGGGATCATATTTTAGAACAACACATTCATAATATTGACGTTGCTAATTGGTTTATAGGAGAATATCCTATATCAGCTCAAGGTATGGGTGGTAGAGAAGTCAGAAATGGTATTGATCATGGAGAAATTTTTGATCATCATTTTGTTGAATATACATATAAAAGTGGGGCTGTTGTTTCAAGTCAGTGTAGACATCAAAAAGGATGTATGAAAAGAGTTGATGAAGCGTTTCAAGGAACAAAAGGCTCTGTTGAAATCGGAAAAGGTATTATAACTGATTTAGATGGCAATATTAAATATAAGTACCCTTACTCATTAGAAAATGAACCCAACCCTTATCAGGTTGAACATGATAAACTATTTGCTTCTATAAGAAATGGTGGTGTTATTTCAGATACAGAAAATGGAGCAAAGAGTACTTTAACTGCCATATTAGGTAGGATGGCGACTTACTCAGGAAAAAAATTAACTATGGAAGATGCTTTAAATTCAAATTTAAAATTGGTTCCTGAGGAAATGACTTGGAATACTACTCCGCCAACCTTACCCGATAAAAAAGGAAGATATAAAATTCCAATTCCTGGCAAAACTAAATTTTAAAAAATGAACAGAAGGTCTTTTACTAAAAATTCTATTTTGGCAGGAATTGGAATTGCTAATTTTCCAAATATAGACATACATAACAATCCCAAAACTTATAAATATAATTTGAAATATGCTCCTCATCTTGGAATGTTTCGAAATTTAGCTGGGAATGATCCTATTGATCAACTAAATTATATGGCAGATTTAGGGTTTAAAGCATTTGAAGATAATGGTATGAGAAACCGAGATAAAAAGCTTCAATTAAAAATGGCCTCTACAATGAAAAAAAGAGGAATAGAAATGGGAGTATTTGTCGCGCATAAAATTTATTGGGATAAGCCTGTTCTTACAAGTGGAAACCAAAACTCAAGGAATGAGTTTTTAAATGACATAAAAAAATCTATAGAAGTTGCTAAAAGAGTAGATGCAAAATGGATGACTGTGGTACCTGGTCATGTTGATTTGAAATTAAATTTTTCATATCAAACTGCAAATGTTATAGAAACTTTAAAAAGAGCTTCATCAATACTTGAACCACACGGGTTAACGATGGTTTTAGAGCCATTAAATTTTAGAGATCACCCTGGATTATTTTTGTCTGAAAGTCCTCAAGCTTTCAATATATGTAAAGCTGTTGACTCTCCTTCATGTAAAATTTTATTTGATATATATCACCAACAAATTCAAGAAGGTAATTTAATTCCTAACATTGAAAAATGTTGGGAAGAAATAGGGTACTTCCAAATTGGAGATAATCCAGGAAGAAAAGAACCTACATCAGGTGAAATAAATTATAAAAATGTTTTTAAATATATACATTCAAAAGGGTTCAATGGAATTTTAGGCATGGAGCACGGAAACTTTTCTCCAGGTATTGAGGGAGAGAAAAAATTAATTTTAGCCTATCAAGAAGTAGATAAATTTATTTAAATGATAATTAATAAGAATTTTGTTTTAATTATAATTTCATTTTTTTTTCTAGGAAATTGTAAAAATCCAAAAAATGATAATAAAATGAGAAAAAATAAAGTCTCTATTACTAAAAGTTTTTATGGAAAAACTAAAGACAATAAAAAAGTTGATTTATATAGCTTTAAAAATGAAAACGGAATGCAAGTAGATATAATAAATTATGGAGGGATAATTACATCTTTAAAAGTGCCTGACAAAAATGGTGAGACTGAAGATATTGTTTTAGGTTATAATAAACTTGAGGATTATATAAATGAAAACCCTTATTTTGGATCAATTATTGGCCGTTATGCAAATAGAATAGCTAAAGGTAAATTTAATTTAAATGGTAATCAATATACCTTAGCAACTAACAATGATGAAAACCACCTTCATGGAGGTGATATTGGATTTGACAAGGTTATATGGGAGGCAGAAACTAAAATTAATTCAAATTCAAGTTCTTTGATTTTAAAATATTTAAGCAGAGATATGGAAGAAGGATATCCAGGAAATCTTTATACAACTGTTACCTATAAAATAACAAATGATAATTCGGTTGAAATAAAATATGAAGCACAAACAGATAAAACAACCGTTATAAATTTAACTCAACATTCTTATTTTAATTTATCTGGTGATTTCAATCAATCCATTCTAAATCATAAGGTTAAAATAAATTCCAATCAATTTTTACCTGTAAACAAATCATTAATCCCTACAGGTAATAAATTAAATGTTTCAATGACCCCTTTTGATTTTAGAAATTATAAAGAAATTAAAAGAGATATAAATGTTGATAATTTGCAATTAAATTATGGAAATGGTTATGATCATTGTTGGGTTTTAAATGATTATAAAAATGGATATAGGTTAGTAGCTTCTGCCTTTCATGAAGAAAGTGGTAGGTTAATGGAAGTCTATTCAGATCAACCTGGCCTTCAGTTTTATACTGGAAATTTTCTTGATGGAAGCCTTCCTCAAAAAGAAGAAGGTTTTTATAATTTTAGATCGGGGTTCTGTATGGAAACACAACATTTTCCTAATTCCCCTAATCAACCTGATTTTCCATCAGTAACACTTAATCCAAATGAAAAGTATAATTCAAAAACAACTTATAAATTTAAAATTAAAGAATGAAAATAAAATACATTATATGGTCTTTTGTGTTGATTTTTTCATGTAAAAATGAATCATCAATCATTGATTATCCAAAAACAAAAAAAATACCAATCATTGATAATTATTATCAAACTTCTGTAATTGATAATTATAGATGGTTAGAGGATGATAAAAGTAAAGAAACAAATGAATGGATAAAATCTCAAAATGAATATACTTTTAATTATTTAAATAATATTCCATTTAAAGAAGAAATAAAGAAAAAAATAAAAAGTCTATGGAATTATGAAAAAATAACAAGTCCATTTAAAGAGGGTGAATATGATTATTATTATAAAAATGATGGCTTACAAAATCAATATATTTTATATAGAAAAAGTAAAAGTACTGAAGAAGAAGTTTTTTTGAATCCTAATAAATTCTCTGAAGACGGAACAACCTCTTTAAGAGGTGTAAGCTTTTCAAAAAATGGTAAACTCTGTGCTTATTCAATTTCTGAAGGGGGAAGCGATTGGAGAAAAATTATAATTATTGATGCTTTATCAAAAAAAATAATTGAGGATACCATAAGAAATGTAAAGTTTAGTGGAATTCAATGGAAAAATAATGATGGTTTTTTCTACTCTAGTTATGACAAACCAAAGGGCAGTGAACTTTCAGAAATGACTGATCAACATAAACTCTATTATCATAAAATTGGAACCTCCCAAGATGAAGATTTATTAATTTTTGGAGAAAATAAAGATGAAAAACATCGATACGTTTCTGGAAATGTAACTGATGATGGAAAATATCTTTTTATAAGTGCTTCTAAATCAACTTCTGGAAATAAATTATACGTTAAAAATCTTGATAAAGAAAATTCTCCTAAAGTAAATATGATTGATAATTATGATAGTGATACTTATTTACTTGAAAATGATGATGATGAATTCTACTTAGTTACGAATTTAAATGCTCCAAATAAAAAAGTGATAAAAACAAATTATAAAAATCCTCAAAGCAAATATTGGAAAGATTTTATTCCTGAAACAGAAAATGTACTATTTCCCTCTTCTGGTGGAGGTTATTTTTTTGCAAAGTATATGATAAATGTTGTGAATAAAGTTTTTAAATACAACAAAAAAGGTAAAAATTTAGGAGAAATTAAACTTCCAAGTTTAGGATCAGTTTATGGATTATCTGGAGAAAAAGAAGATTTAGATCTATATTACACATTTACTAATTATCACTCTCCTGGTATAATTTATAAGTATAATGTAAATTCAAAAAAATCAGAAATCTATTGGGAGCCAGAAATCGATTTTAAATCTTCTGATTATATTTCTAATCAAGTTTTCTTTGAATCTTCCGACGGAACAAAGATTCCTATGATAATTACTCATAAAAAAGGAATTAAATATGATGGTAAAAACCCTACCATACTTTATGGATATGGTGGTTTTAATATAAGTCTAAATCCTTCATTTAGTGTCTTAAATGCCTTTTGGATGGATCAGGGTGGGGTATATGCTGTACCAAATCTTAGAGGTGGAGGAGAATTTGGTAAAGAATGGCATTTAGCTGGGACCAAATTGAACAAACAAAATGTTTTTGATGACTTTATTTCAGCTGCAGAATATTTGTTTAAGCAAAACATTACTAGTAATAATTTCTTAGCTATTAGAGGAGGTTCAAATGGAGGGCTTTTAGTAGGTGCTGTTATGACTCAGCGCCCTGATATAGCAAAAGTTGCTCTTCCAGCAGTTGGTGTTTTAGACATGCTTCGTTATCATAAATTTACTGCTGGTGCTGGATGGTCATACGACTATGGAACTTCAGATGAATCAGAAGAAATGTTTAAATATTTAAAGAGCTATTCCCCTTTACATAATGTAAAAAAAGATGTTAACTACCCTTCTACTTTAATTACTACAGGAGATCACGATGATAGAGTTGTGCCAGCTCATTCATATAAATTTGCCTCAGAACTACAAGAAAAAAACAAGGGCTTAAATCCAATATTTATAAGAATAGAGACTAAAGCTGGACATGGATCAGGAACTCCTGTTTCTAAAATAATAGATCTATATTCCGATATTTTTGGCTTTACATTCTATAATATGGGATACAATGTTTTACCTAAAACAAAATAATTTATTATTCATCGCTCATTGAAAAAGACTCCATAAAGTTGGTGCTATAATTACCAGAGATATAATCAGGATGGTCCATTAACTTTCTATGAAAAGGAATAGTTGTTTTAATTCCCTCAATTAAGAATTCATCTAAAGCTCTTTTCATTTTATTTATAGCTTCTTCTCTTGTTTGAGCTGTTGTTATTAGTTTGGCAATCATTGAATCATAATGAGGAGGAATTGAATATCCACTATAAACATGAGTGTCTAATCTTACTCCATGACCTCCTGGGAAATGAAGAGTTTCAATTTTACCTGGACTAGGTCTGAAATCGTTAAATGGGTCTTCTGCATTTATTCTACATTCAATAGAATGCATTTTTGGAAAATAGTTTTTTCCTGAAATTTTTTCTCCTGAAGCTACCAATATTTGTTCTCTAATTAAATCAAAATCAATTACCTGCTCAGTAATAGGATGCTCAACTTGAATTCGGGTATTCATTTCCATGAAATAAAATTTCTTATGCTTGTCAACTAAAAATTCAATAGTGCCTGCACCTTCATATTTAATAAACTTTGTTGCTTTAACAGCAGCTTCTCCCATTTTTTTTCTTAATCTATCATCTAAAAAAGGTGATGGTGTTTCTTCAGTTAACTTTTGATGTCTTCTTTGAATTGAACAATCTCTTTCAGAAAGATGACAAGCTCTACCTGTGGAATCTCCAACTATTTGAATTTCTATATGTCTTGGCTCTTCAATCAGCTTTTCTATATACATTCCATCATCTCCAAATGAAGCTTTTGCTTCTTTAGTAGCCGATTCCCATGCCTTACTAAATTCTTCTTTATTCCAAACTTCTCTCATTCCCTTACCTCCTCCTCCAGCTGTTGCTTTTAACATAATTGGATAACCAATTTTATTTCCAATTTTAAGAGCATCTTCAAAAGACTCAATAATTCCTTCAGATCCAGGAATAGTTGGAATCCCTGCAGCTTTCATTGTAGCCTTAGCAGTTGCTTTATCACCCATTTTATTTATCATATCAAATGAAGCTCCAATAAATTTTATATTATGTTCATCACATATTTTTGAAAATTTAGCATTTTCTGATAAAAAACCATATCCGGGATGAATAGCATCTGCGTTTGTTATTTCAGCTGCTGAAATAATATTTGAAGTTTTAAGATAAGATTCAGAACTAACGGCAGGGCCAATACAAACAGCTTCATCAGCAAATCTAATATGAAGGCTTTCAGAGTCAGCACTTGAATAAACAGCAACAGTTTTTATTCCCATTTCTTTACAAGTACGAATTATTCTCATTGCGATCTCACCTCGATTCGCAATTAATATTTTATTAAACATCTTTTAAAAAATTTAAGATGGATCAACAATAAATAAAGGTTCATCAAACTCTACTGGGTTTGCATCATCAACTAATATTTTAACTATTTTACCTGAAACTTCTGATTCAATTTCATTAAATAATTTCATAGCTTCAATAATGCAAAGCACATCTCCCTCTTTAATTATATCACCAACATTAACAAATGGTGCTTTTTCTGGATCCGACTTACGATAAAATGTACCAATTATTGGAGATTTAATTGTAATAAATTTATCCTCAATAGATAAGTCATTTTTATCATTTTTAACTTTTTCAGATTCATTTTTTATATCATTTTTAGGTTCAGGTAAAATACTTGGCTCTGGTAATTCAATTTGTTGATGTCTAATAATTTTATCTGTTCCAGATTTGATAGTTAGCTTTACATCTTTCATTTCTAGTTTAACTTCCTGAACACCCGTTTTAGCTACAAATTTGATTAAATTTTGGATTGCTTTTAGATTCATTATTTTTTATTTTTAATATGCCCATGTTAAATAGGATGATCCCCATGTAAAACCACCACCAAAAGCAGAAAATACAAGGCTATCTCCTAATTTAAACTTCGATTCGTAATCATGCAGTAACAATGGAATTGTAGCTGCAGTTGTATTTCCATATTTAGAAATATTCATTAATACCTTTTCTTCGCTAAGGTTTATTCTTTTAATTGTTGCATCAATAATTCTTTTATTAGCTTGATGAGGAACTAAAAAATTAACATTTTCATTATTTAAATTATTTCTTTTAAAGATTTGTTCTGTAACGTATGACATTTCTGAAACTGCATATTTAAATACAGTTTTTCCATCTTGATATATATTGTGCCATCCATTATTATAACTTTCAGAAGATGTTGGAAATAATGAACCCCCAGCTTTAATTTTCAAAGCCATTCTTTCTTCACCATTACTTCTAAAAAACTCATCTTCCCAACCAAAATTATTTTTGCTTTTTTCAAACAATACAGCCCCTCCGCCATCACCAAATATTACACATGTTGCCCTATCTTTGTAATCAACAATGGATGACATTTTATCTGCTCCTATTAGCAAAACTTTTTTATACCTTCCAGAATTTATATAACTAACTGCAGAACTCATTCCATATAAAAATCCTGAACAAGCTGCTTGAAGATCATACGCAAAAGCATTTTTTGCTCCAATTTGAGAGGCAACATAAGGAGCAGTAGCAGCTACGGGTAAATCAGGGGTTATAGTAGCAACAATAACTAAATCAATCGATTCCGGATTTAATTTTTTTTTCTTTATTAAATTTTTTGCAGCTTTAATGGCAAGGTATGAAGTTGCTTTTTTTGAATCATTGAGAATTCTTCTTTCTTTTATTCCCGTTCTAGAAATTATCCATTCATCAGTTGTATCTACAATTTTTTCCAAATCCTTATTAGATAAAACATGATCTGGGACATACCCGCCTATTCCTGTTATTGCTGCTTTATTCATGATTTTTTGAAATTATTTTGACAACTCAGCTGCAATTCTAGTCATAAAATTTAATGGTGAAGATAGTTTTTTTTTAATGTAATAAAAATGTTTTTATAATAAAAAAACATGATCAATTTGAGCGTATAATTTTAATCTTATGCTTGATTCTCATCAAGAGAGTCTATTAAAACTTTACCTCTATAATAAAGCTTTCCCTCATGCCAATGAGCTCTGTGATATAAGTGATATTCTCCTGTTTGCTTACATTTAGCAATTTGCTGGTCTCTAGCTTTTATATGAGTTCTTCTTTTATCTCTTCTTGTTTTGGAAATTTTCCTTTTAGGATGTGCCATATCAATTTTTTTATGTCTATTTAAGATCTTTTAATTTATCCCACCTTGAATCATTTTCAAAGCTTTGATTTTCTAATTTTGGTTCAAGCTCTTTTAATTTAATTGTTATTTCATTTTCTAATGTTCCATCCTTAACTTTTGGATGAATCTTTCTTATTGGTAAAGATAAAATGATTGTTTCATATAAGTGATTAGTTACATCAATTTCATGTGATCCGATTGGCAAAAAAATTATTTCATCCGAAAAATTTTCACTAGAATTGTTGAATTTTACAATAAAATTTGATTCGGAATTTATTTCTAAATCAAAAGGCTCAATTGAAATATCACAAAAAACATTAACTTTTCCAGTAATAAAAAAACTCAACTCAAGAAAAGTTGTTTTTTTCAGAAGTTCAACTTGAGCAATTAATTTTACATCATTAAATTCGTTATAACCTAAACTTTTAAAGAACTTATTTTCAATTGAAAAAGAAAAGTTATGCTTACCTTGTTTTAATCCAGCAAATGGAATTATAAAAAAATCTTTACTTTTCATAGTCCAATATTTTGAGCGGCAAATTTAAAAAAAATTTAACAGGTATTTATTTATTTTTATTTCTGTTTAAATAAATTACTCTTGATTTAAATAAAGCTTCTTTAAATGAGTTTATTTTAGCCAAGTTTTTTCCTGCAATATCAAAGGCTGTTCCATGATCTGGAGAGGTTCTAACATAATCGAGCCCAGCAGTAAAATTTACTCCTTCACCAAAGGATAACAATTTGAAAGGAACTAATCCTTGATCGTGATAAATAGCAATTATTGCATCAAATCTTTTATATTCTTTATTTCCAAAAAATCCATCAGATGAAAATGGACCATAAATTAATTTTCCTCTGTCAAAATTACTTTTTATAACTGGAACAATGACTTTTTGATCTTTATTCCCAATTACACCATCATCTCCACAATGAGGGTCACATCCTAATATAGCAATTTTAGGTTTTTTGATTAAAAAATCTTTTTTTAAGGATTCAATTACCAATTCAATTTTTTTGTTTAATAAAGTTTTAGTTATTGACTTGCTAATTGAACCAATAGGTATATGATCAGTAACTAACGCTAATTTTAGTTTATCATGAATCATAAACATAAGTGCTTCTCCTAAAAACTTTTTTGATAAAAAATCAGTGTGTCCTTTAAATTTGAAAATTTTGGATTGAATAGCGCTTTTATTAATTGGAAGGGTTACAAGTGTATCTATCTTTTTTTCTTTAAGGGCTTCTGATGCAAATAATATTGATTTGGCTGATAACTCTCCACCCTTTTTATTAAAAGAACCATAATTTATTTCAAACTCTTCATCCCAGCAATTAAAAACATTTAAATAAAAATCGTGAACATTTTTAATTTCTTTTATTTTTTTTAATCTAGTTTTTAATTTAAAATAATTCTTCTGCTCTTTTAAAATTTTTATGTTGCCAAAAACTATTGGAATAAAAAATTTAAAAATATTTTTATCTTCAAAAGTTTTCAAAATAACTTCAACACCTATGCCATTAGGATCACCAATTGAAATACCAACTTTAATTTTTTTAGGTTTTTCCATCTGAAGATTAATAATTCTTATTTTTGGCATACAAATGTAATTAAAAAGTGCATGTTTACAGGAATTATAGAAGCTTTTGGGAGTGTAGAATCAATTGTTAAAGATCAGGGAAACCTAAATGTTACCATAAAAAGTCCTATTTCATCTGAATTAAAAGTTGATCAAAGTGTCTCACATAATGGAATATGCCTTACGGTTGTAGATTGTAATAATAAAAATCACACTGTAACCGCTATAAGTGAAACTTTAATTAAAACTAATTTAAAATATATAAAGAAAAATGATATAATAAATCTAGAAAGGGCTATGAAATTAGACACTAGACTTGATGGGCATATAGTTCAAGGACATATTGACCAAACTGCAGAGTGTACTTCATTCAAAAAATTAAATGGCAGCTGGATATATAATTTTGAATATAATTTGATAAACAATAATATCACTATAGAAAAAGGATCTATAACAATTAATGGTGTTAGTTTAACGGTAATAAATTCAAAAAAAAATTCATTTTCGGTTGCCGTTATTCCTTATACATTTAATAATACCAATTTTCATAAAATTAAAAAAGGATCTATTGTTAATCTAGAATTTGATATTATAGGAAAATACATTACAAGGCTTTACAACATAAACAATTAATTTAATTTATTATATTGAAAAGAAAAAATGGATATTCTTGAGTTAACTACAATTCTTCTTTCTTTAGCATCGGTATTTTCAATTATAAATTTAAGATTACTCAAATTACCACAGACTATTGGTCTAATGATCCTTGCGCTTATTCTTTCAATACTTGTAACAGCTGTAGGAATTGTCTTTCCCAATGTTTTCGAAACTGTTGCTCAATTAACAAAAGAATTTGACTTTAGCTTAGTATTGATTAATGTAATGTTACCTTTCCTTTTATTTGCTGGAGCAATTAGTATTAATCTTCAAGATCTTCTTGAAGATAAATTAACTATTCTCCTTTTAGCAACTTTTGGAGTCTTTTTTTCAACTTTTGTAGTTGGAAGTGGTTTGTTCTGGCTTATTCAACAACCTGTTTTTGGATTAAATCAAATTGGTTTAACTTTTGTAGACTGCTTATTATTCGGAGCCTTAATTGCTCCAACAGACCCTATAGCTGTATTAGCTCTTCTCAAGAATATGAACCTTTCATCTAAAACCAAAACTGTAATTGCTGGTGAATCCTTATTTAATGATGGTATTGGTGTAGTTATATTTTTAACTCTTTTAAATGTTAAGCTTGAGGGATATGAAAATATTACTGCAATGAGTGTTGGAACATTATTTGTTACTGAAGTTTTAGGTGGTCTTATTTTAGGTGCTTTTTTTGGATACTTTGGTCTAAAATTGCTTAAATATATAGAAAATGAATTTGTTGAGCTTGAGGTTTTAATAACACTATCTCTAGTATTAGTTGTCTCTCTGATTGCTTTTAAATTTCATCTTTCAGGTCCAATAGGTGTAGTTATTTTAGGTTTATTTCTTAATCAAAATATTGACTCAGATCGAGAAAAAGAAGGACTTCAAAAAGCGATGGGTGATTATGTATACAAATTTTGGCATCTTTTAGATGAAACTTTAAATGCTATACTATTTATTTTAATTGGTTTAGAAATAATTTTAATATTTGAATCATTTGATGTTTCATATTTATTCATCTCAATTTTGATTATATTAATTTGTGTTTTATCGAGATTTATTGGTGTAAAAATTCCAATTTTACTTCTTTCGATTAAAAAATCCTTTGAAAAAAATACTGCCTTAATAATTACTTGGGGTGGTTTAAGAGGTGGGTTAAGTGTAGCTTTAGCTTTAAATTTGCCCGATTCAATTGGAGAAGGTAAATCCTTGATTCTATTTTTGACTTATGCAGTCGTTCTATTTACAATTTTAGGTCAAGGTTTAACAATAAAAAAGCTTATTAAAGAGTAGAAATAATAAAACATTTTTTAAATTTACTTATTGAGTAGTTAGATCTGTGACAACAGATAATGTTTAACTAATATAGAGAGGAGGTGTCTTATGTTTTATAAAATTTATTTAAGGAATTATAAACTAAAGAGACCAATGAGTTCTCTTTTGTAAATCCTTATCTATTAAAAGAAAAGCGAGTCGATGGGCTCGCTTTTTAATTAAAAAATCATGATAAAAGTTCCAAAGGTAAACCTTCAAAATTTCATATCAGGATCTAAAAAAGAAAAAAACAAATTCATCAAAGATATAGGCCTAGCATTTGAAAAAATTGGATTTGTTTCTCTAAAAGGGCACTTTTTAAGTAAAAGTTTAATGACTAAGCTTTATACTGAAGTTAATTCATTTTTCAAATTACCACTTGAAATAAAATTAAATTACGAAATTAAAGGGCTAAATGGTCAAAGAGGTTATACTGCATTTGGAAAAGAACATGCTAAAGGAAGAAAAGTTGGAGATTTAAAAGAATTTTGGCATTTTGGTCAAGAAGTAAATAAAAAATATCCTCCTAATATTAAAGTTCATGAAATTCCTATGTTTAATGAAACTGGAATGATTTCTTATGAAATGCTTGAAAAAACAGGAAGAGAGATTCTAAGAGCATTAGCGATTTATTTAAATTTAGATGAATTTTATTTTGATAAATATATTCTAAATGGAAATTCTATTTTAAGGGCTATACACTATCCTCCAATAAAAAATAAGCCTAAAAATGCTGAAAGAGCAGCTGCTCATGGGGATATTAATCTAATAACTTTACTTATGGGAGCTCAAGGAAAAGGTCTTCAATTAAAAGCTAATGATGGTTCTTGGATAGATGCAATTGCAGATAATGATGACCTAATGATTAATATTGGTGATATGTTATCTAGATTAACAAATAACAAATTAAAATCAACTATCCATCGTGTTATAAACCCTCCAAAAACAATGTGGGATAAATCAAGATTTTCAATCCCCTTTTTTATGCACCCTGTTAATGAAATGCCTCTTAATTGTCTAAAATCTTGTATAAATGAGAAAAATCCTAAATCCTATGACGATATTAGTGCTGGAGAGTTTCTAAATGAGAGATTAATAGAGATTGGTTTAATTAAAACTTAATTTGTTTCTTTCCAATTTTAATACTTGCCTTCCCAAAGCAGAAAGAAAAGGGATTCCTTTAGACTCATATTCATAAATATCATCATTAAAAGTGTGATTGTCATTCACTAAAATAGTAGCAGTAAGCATAAATTCAATATTATTAATTTTATCTTTTACATATGCAACATCTGTTAATGTTCCATAGGCCATTCCGACTTTATTTGATATTCTAATATTATCATTCATTTCTCCTTTTTTATCTCCATATATAAAAAATTTAGAATAGCTATCCCAATATTTATCTCGATTAACAATAGTCGATTTATTGTCCTCAATAGAAGTTCTGCTCATCCAATATTTTAAGAAGTTATAATCACTTTGATGTAAATCAAAACGTTCTTCTTTTTTAAAATTCTCAGGAAAAATTATTCTTTTTAAAATATTATTTAAATCTGTTATAGAAATTTGATTTTTAAAACTAAAATCAAAAGGAGAATTAACCAATTTGCCTTCTAATAGGAATTTTTTTCCTTTTAAAACTGACTTTAAATTAGTATTTGATTTATTTAAATTACTTTTTATTGAATTTTGCTTATATATAGTATCCCCATTTGAAATAAATAAAAATTCTGATGAATTTACATTGTCAGAGTTGTTTAAAAATTTGTGATAAATTCTAGTATTATTTAAACCCTTTTTCTCTAATTGATAATTAATTTCATCTCTTCCTAAAAAATCAAAAAGATAATTATAACAATCATTATCACTATATAAAAATATTTTTTTTATACAATTAGCAACTGATAAAACCTCATTTTGGTTATTTGAATCCTTTTCAAAAATCATTAGATCTTTCTTTGGATCAATGACAACAAAAGGAGTATTTATAGAAATTTCAAAACCTTTATCTATCAAATAATTTATTTTTTGAATTGCCAAAATTGCGATTGGAAGTTTAACCGTACTTGCTGGATAATAATAATAATTTTTGTCAAGATTAAAACTAAACTCTTTAAATATTGGTTTTCCTAAATAATCTCTTTGTATTGATGAATATAAGATTTGAATCTCATGATTAGATAAATTTTTTTTAATTTTTTTTATTTCGGGTATATTAGAATTTAAAATCAAATCAAGTGGATTATCTGATTTTCTACATCCAAAAATTATAATTAAAAAAACTAATAATCTTTTCAATTTTATTAAATTATTCCATGTCCTTAAAATTATCAATATCTGATGAACTGGTAAGATCTAGGAGGTGTTCAAATACTTTATAGCAAATTGTTGAATTTGGATTTTCCCTTATTAGAATCCTTACAGCTTCTGGTAATTCTTTTTCATTTCTTATTTTATTTAAAGGACAATTTTTTACATATGAATATATCTTGGAGCCTGTAAAACTAAAAATATTCATACTTAGACCAATCTCTCCAGATTTATCTTTATAACTATCAACAATATTCAAATCAGGTTTTTCAACTATATCCTTTAAATTATTTTTTGAGTCCATTGAAATTACAGCAAATTTTGAGATTCTTTCTTTTTCATAATTAAAAGCTGACCAACTATAACTTATCAAAGCATGAGGATGATTTCTTTTTTCTTTAAGTAAATTTAGAGTATTTACTGAATAAAGATTATCCCCATTACATACAGTAAAAATATTTTTCTTAAGGTCAGGAAATTGATCTAATGCTTGAACAACTGCGTCTGAGGTTCCTAGAGGCTTTTCTCTTTCTTTTGGTATATATTGTTTTACAAATTGAATGTTTGTGTTCCTGAAAGATTGAGACATTATAAACTCCTTAAAATCATCATTATCCTCTCCAGTTATTATATATATATTATTATAATTAGCTTTAATGGCATTCTTTATAAGATAATAAATTAAAGGCCTACCCTCTTTTCCCAAAGGAATTAAACTTTTATGAGAATTATTAGCAATTTCATATACATTGCTGTTAACCATTTCCTTTTTTAAGGATTTTTTCATTCTACTAGAGGCACCAGCAGCCATAATAATTAAATTATCTCTATTCATATAAAAAATTTAATTTCAAAATTATAACTAAAATAGTTGTTATTTGAAAAAAAAATTTTTTTATAAATTAATAGTTATGAAATCTTTATATTAAATTGACTAT
>CACEKG010000019.1 GCA_902560065.1 uncultured Bacteroidota bacterium | reverse complement strand
TATCTCCAGAAACTTCAAAAAGAAGGAGAAAGTGGCAGAAAAAAAATTACTCAAATAACTAGATGGTTAACAATTTTAATTTGTGTAATCCAAGCTCCAGCATATTTATTTGGATTAAGTGCTCTTGGTGTTCCTGATTCAGCTTTTGTTTTAGGCAGAGGACCTCAATTCATCTTTTCATCAGTAATTATTCTTGTTACAGGTACAATATTTGCTATGTGGTTAGGTGAAAAAATTACTGATAGAGGAATTGGAAATGGAATATCTCTACTAATAATGGTCGGTATAATTGCAAGTCTCCCCCTTTCTTTTGCTCAAGAGTTTGTTTCAAGAGTAACTGAAAATAATGGTGGTTTAATGATGATTTTAATTGAATTAGTTTTATGGATAGTAATTATCTTACTTTCGGTTTTATTAGTTATGGCTGTAAGACGAATTCCTGTTCAATATGCGAGACGTTCAGTCGGAGGAAGTTCTAATGAAAGATCAGCATATGGTTCAAGGCAATATATTCCCTTAAGACTAAATGCATCAGGTGTTATGCCAATTATATTTGCCCAGGCATTAATGTTTATTCCAGCTTATTTAGGGAGTGCTATAGGAGGTTCAAAAACAGGTCAATGGTTACAAGCTAATTTTTCAGATATTTTTGGACTTTGGTATAATATATTATTTGCAGTATTAATAATCATTTTTACTTATTTTTACACTGCTATAACTGTTCCAACAAATAAAATGTCTGATGATTTAAAGAGAAGCGGTGGTTTTGTTCCCGGTATAAGACCAGGTAATGAAACCTCTGAATTTTTGGATAATGTTATGTCTCATATTACTTTTCCAGGTTCATTATTTTTAGCTGCACTATCAGTTTTTCCGGCTATTGTAGTTAAGTTAATGGGAATGCAACAAGGATGGGCTTTATTTTATGGAGGAACATCATTATTAATAATGGTTGGGGTTGCAATTGACACAATTCAACAGGTAAACTCATATTTATTAAATAGACATTATGATGGATTAATGAAAGCAGATAAAATAAGAAGAGCAATATAAATATTATGGCAAAACAGGAAGCAATTGAACAGGAAGGTAAAATAATTGAAGCATTGTCTAATGCAATGTTTCGTGTTGAGTTAGATAATGGTCATATTGTAACTGCTCATATTTCTGGTAAAATGAGAATGCATTATATAAAACTTTTACCTGGAGATAAAGTTAAGTTAGAGATGAGTCCATATGATTTAACCAAAGCTAGAATTACTTTTAGATTTTAAATAAAGAATATGAAAACAAGAGCATCAATAAAAAAAAGAAGTCCTGAATGTAAAATTGTAAGAAGAAAAGGTACTTTATACGTAGTTAATAAAAAGAATCCAAGATTTAAACAAAGACAAGGATAATATTATGGCAAGAATTTCAGGAGTAGATATTCCAAAACAAAAAAGAGGGGTCATAGCTTTAACATATATTTTCGGTATAGGAAAGAGTATGGCAAGTAAAATTTTAAATAAAGCTAAAGTAGGCATAGATAAGAAAGTTTCTGAATGGTCTGATGATGATATTGGTAAAATTAGAGATGTAGTTGGAACTATCAAAATTGAAGGTGAGTTAAGATCAGAAGTTCAATTAAATATTAAGAGATTGATGGATATAGGTTCATACAGAGGCATAAGACATAGAACAGGATTACCACTTAGAGGGCAGAGGACAAAAAATAACTCAAGAACTCGAAAGGGAAAACGTAAAACTGTAGCAAATAAGAAAAAAGTAACAAAAGCATAATTTAAATGGCTAAAACATCAAATAAAAAAAGAAAAGTTGTAGTTGAAGCAAATGGTCAAGCTCATATAAATGCTACATTTAATAATATCATTATTTCTTTAACAAATACTAAAGGGGAAGTGATTTCATGGTCATCTGCTGGAAAAATGGGATTTAGAGGGTCAAAAAAGAATACACCCTATGCTGCTCAGACTGCTGCAGAAGATGCTGCTAAAACTGCTCAAGAAGCAGGATTGCGAAAAGTAAAAGTTTTTGTCAAGGGGCCTGGAAATGGTAGAGAATCCGCTATTAGAACCTTACATAATAATGGAATTGAGGTCATAGAAATAATTGATGTAACTCCTGTCCCACACAACGGTTGTAGACCACCTAAAAGAAGAAGAGTTTAAAAAAATATTAATATATAAAGAAAGCTTTAATTAAAGAATTAATAAGAAATGGCAAGATATACAGGTCCTAAAACAAAAATAGCAAGAAAATTTGGAGAGGCTATATTTGGTGATGATAAATCCTTAGAAAAAAGAAACTACCCTCCAGGACAGCACGGCAATAATAGAAGAAGAGGAAAAAAATCAGAGTATGCAATCCAGTTGATGGAAAAACAAAAAGCTAAGTATATTTATGGTATTCTTGAAAGACAATTTAGAAACTTATTTAAAAAGGCAAGCAGGAGTAAAGGTGTTACCGGTGAGGTTTTACTTCAATTATGTGAATCAAGGTTAGACAATATAATTTTCAGGATGGGAATATCAAAAACAAGAGCTGGAGCAAGACAACTAGTTTCTCATAGACATATAACAGTTAATGGTAGAATCGTAAATATACCATCTTATATTCTTAAACCTGGAAATGTTATTGGTGTCAGGGAAAAATCAAAATCTTTAAATATAATTATAGAAAATAGTGAAAAAAATAATTCTAATTATGAATGGCTAAATTGGAATAATAAATCTTTTGAAGGAACATTTATATCTGTTCCTAAAAGAGATCAAATACCTGAAAACATTAAAGAACAATTAATTGTAGAGTTATACTCTAAATAAACTAATAAAAAAATTATGGCAATATTAAATTTTCAAAAACCAGATAAAGTAATAATGATAGATTCTTCTGAATTCGAAGGAAAATTTGAGTTTCGTCCTTTAGAACCAGGATATGGATTAACAGTTGGCAATGCTTTAAGAAGAGTTTTGCTTTCTTCTCTTGAGGGTTTTGCAATAACATCATTAAAAATGGAAAATGTTAATCATGAGTTTTCAACTATTCCCGGTGTTGTTGAAGATGTAACCGAAATAGTTTTAAATCTCAAGCAGATAAGATTTAAAAGGCAAATTTCCGAATTAGAAGATGAAAAAGTTAATATATCTGTTGGTTCTCAGGACCAATTAAAAGCTTCACATCTTCAAAAGTTCATTTCAGGATTTCAAATTTTAAATCCTGATTTAGTTATTTGCAATCTTGAAAAAGAGGTTCATTTTAATATGGAAATCATGATAGAAAAAGGACGAGGTTATGTTCCTGCTGAAGAAAATAAAAATATTAATTCAGAATTAGGTGTTATCGCAATTGATTCAATTTTTACTCCTGTAAAGAATGTTAAATATAGTGTTGAAAATTATCGAGTTGAGCAAAAAACAGATTATGAAAAATTGGTTTTTGAGATTATCACAGATGGTTCCATTCACCCAAAAGATGCTTTAACTGAGGCAGCTAAAACTTTAATTCATCATTTTCTTTTATTTTCTGACGAGAGAATTACTCTTGAAGCTGACGAAATTGCTCAGTCTGAAACATATGACGAAGAATCTCTTCATATGAGACAACTTCTTAAAACTAGACTTATAGATATGGACTTATCAGTTAGAGCTTTAAATTGTTTAAAAGCTGCTGAAGTTGATACATTAGGTGATCTGGTTTCATACAATAAAAATGATTTAATGAAGTTTAGAAACTTTGGAAGAAAATCACTAACTGAATTAGAAGAACTAGTTGTTCTTAAAGGGCTTAGTTTTGGAATGGATTTAGCAAAATATAAATTGGATAAAGATTAGTTTAAAAAAAAGATAGATGCGACACGGAAAGAAATTTATGCATTTAGGAAGAAAGTCAGCTCACAGAAAATCGATGTTAGCTAATATGTCTTGTTCTTTAGTTGAACATAAAAGAATAAAAACTACACTAACTAAAGCAAAAGCATTAAAAAAGTTTTTTGAACCATTATTAACAAAATCAAAAAATGATTCTACTCATAACAGAAGAATTGTTTTTAAATATTTGAGAAATAAGTTTGCTGTTTCTGAATTATTTAGAGAAATTTCCAAAAAAATTGCTGATCGACCTGGAGGTTATACAAGAGTAATAAGACTTGGAAATAGACTTGGAGATAACGCTGAAATGGCAATGATTGAGCTTGTAGATTATAATGAAACATATTTAGCTGAAGATAAAGGTAAGAAAAAGACCAGAAGAAGAAGAGGTAAAAAAAATAAAGATTCTGATCTTAAGGAAACACCAGTTTCAGAAGAAAAACTAGCTGAGGAAACACAAGCTTCAGAAGAAACACCAGCTTCAGAAGAAAAACTAGCTGAGGAAGCACAAACTTCAGAAGAAACACCATCTGAAAATAAAGAATCAAATAATAAGAAAAAAAAGTAAAATATAATTAACATTTATGATTCATTTTTGAATATTATTAAAGGGATAAACTTTTTGTTTATCCTTTTTTTGATTTAATTTGTTTTTAAAATTTTTATGAATTACAAGTCAAGAAAAAAAGCATATATACTTTTAGCAGATGGAACAATTTTTTATGGTAAATCAATTGGCATAGAAGGTGCTTCATATGGGGAGATCTGTTTCAATACTGGAATGACAGGGTATCAAGAAATATTTACTGACCCTTCATATTATGGTCAAATAATGGTGACTACTAATGCTCATATTGGAAATTACGGCGTTTTAAGTGATGAAGCTCAATCAGATATAATTGCTATTTCAGGTTTAATTTGTAAAAATTTTAGTTTTTCATATTCGAGAGTTAAGTCTAAAAACTCATTGTTTAATTATTTAAAAAAAAATAATATCATAACAATTTCTGATGTTGACACAAGAGCTTTAGTAAGTTATATCAGAAAAAATGGCGCAATGAATGCAGTTATTTCTACTAATATTAATTCGATAGAAGATGAAAAGAAAAAATTAAAAAATATACCTAAGATGGAGGGCTTAGATCTTGCTTCAAAAGTTTCAACAAAAAAAGCATATTTTTTTGGAAATTCTAAAGCCTCATTAAAAGTTGCAGTTTTAGATCTTGGAATAAAAAAGAACATTTTAAGAAATATGGCTGATAGAGATATTTATATGAAAGTATTTCCATATAATACTAGTTTTGAAGAAATGGAATCATGGAATCCAGATGGATATTTTTTATCTAATGGACCAGGTGATCCAGAACCATTAAAAAAAGCTATTGATACTTCAAAATTAATTATAAAAAAAAATTATCCTTTATTTGGAATATGTCTTGGTCATCAAGTTATAGCATTAGCAAACGGAGTCTCAACTTATAAAATGTTTAATGGGCACAGAGGAATCAATCATCCAATTAAAAATTTAATTACTTCAAAAGGTGAAATAACTTCACAAAATCACGGTTTTGCAGTTGTTAAGGAAGAAGCAGAATCTCATCCTGATATTTTAATAACTCATATTCATCTTAATGATCATACTGTTGCAGGAATGAAGATGAAATCAAAAAATTGTTTTTCAGTTCAATATCATCCTGAAGCAGGTCCAGGACCTAATGATGCTACATATCTTTTTGATGAATTTAAAAAGAACATGATACAATAATTTTTAATTAATTATAACAATATGAGTAAAATAAGAAATATTATTGCAAGACAAATTTTTGATTCCAGAGGAAATCCTACAGTTGAGGTAGATGTTTTTACTCAAAAAGGTTTTTTAGGAAGAGCTGCAGTACCTTCAGGTGCATCAACTGGAGAACACGAAGCAGTAGAGTTAAGAGATGGAGGCAAATCATATCTAGGAAAAGGAGTTTCTATAGCTATAAAAAATGTAAATAATATTATTTCAAAAAGTTTAATTGGGATAGAAGTTTCTGAACAAAAAAAAATTGATCAAATTATGATTGATTTGGATGGAACACCTAATAAATCAAATTTAGGGGCCAATTCAATTTTAGGAGTTTCCTTGGCAATTGCTAAAGCTTCAGCTAATGAGCTTGGATTACCATTATTCAAATATATAGGTGGAGAGTCAGCAAACATTTTACCAGTTCCAATGATGAATATAATTAATGGAGGTTCTCATTCAAATGCTCCAATTGCATTTCAAGAATTTATGATAATCCCAGTAGGTGGAAAATCTTTTTCTGAAGCACTAAAAATGGGAACAGAAATTTTTCATAACCTAAAGAAAATTTTATCAAAAAAAAATTTAAACACATCTGTTGGTGATGAAGGTGGATTCGCCCCAGAACTTAAAGGAACAGAAGATGCACTAGAGACAATTATTGATTCAATAATTGAATCAGGATACAAACCAAAAGAGGATGTAGTAATTGCCTTAGATTGTGCAAGCTCTGAGTTTTATAAAGATGGAATATATGATTATTCAATTTTTGAAGGATCTTCTGGGTTAAAAAGAACATCAGATGAACAAGTAGAATATCTTGAGTCATTATGTGAAAAATTTCCTATAATTTCGATTGAGGATGGAATGGATGAAAATGATTGGAATGGTTGGAAATCTTTAACTGATAAAATTGGAAATAAAGTTCAACTTGTTGGAGATGATCTTTTTGTTACAAATGTAAATAGGTTAAAAAAAGGTATAGATAACAAAATTGCTAATTCTATTTTAATAAAGGTTAATCAAATAGGAACTTTAACTGAAACTCTAGCTGCAGTTGAAATGGCTAATCAAGCGGGTTACACTTCTGTAATGTCTCACAGGTCTGGAGAAACAGAAGATAATACAATTGCAGATTTAGCAGTTGCATTAAACACTGGACAAATTAAAACTGGTTCTGCATCAAGAAGTGATAGAATGTCTAAGTACAATCAACTCCTTAGGATTGAGGAAACTCTTGATAAAAAAGCTTTGTTTCTTGGAAGAAAAGTTTTTAAGATTTAGTATTTAGAATTAATTTTTAACTATAAATTAATTCTATTTTCTTTTCTTCTCTTAATTTGATACATTTACATAAATCAACTTTTTTATGAGCAATTCTATTAAAATTAGTTATAATAACTCTAATTTTGAGTTTCCATTAATTGAAGGGACTGAAAATGAAAAGGGAATTGATATTCAAAATTTAAGGTCTAAAACTGGTTTGATAACCTATGATCCTGGTTATAAAAATACTGGTTCATGTAAGAGTAATATAACTTTTTTAAATGGAGAAGAAGGAATATTAAGATATAGAGGTCATTCAATTGAAGAATTATGTTCTAAAGCAAGCTTTGTTCAAGTAGCTTATTTATTGATTTATGGAGAGTTGCCTAATGAAAATGAATTATTAGTTTTTGAAAATGACATCAAAAAAGAATCAATTGTTGATGAAGATTTAAAATCTATTCTAAAAAGTTTTCCAAAATCAGCTCATCCAATGGGTGTGTTAGCGTCATTAACATCTGCTCTTATAGCATTTAACCCTTCATCAGTTGATGTAGATTCAGATTATGAAATGAGAGAAGCTATAGTAATGTTGGTAGCTAAATTTCCAATTCTTTCTTCTTGGGCACATAGAAAAATTAAGGGCTTACCTTTAAATTATGCTAACACTTCACTTTCTTATGTTGAAAATATTACTCAAATGATGTTTAAGCGCCCTAATGAAGATTATGATATAAACCCAATTGTTGTAGATGCTCTTAACAAACTATTAATATTACATGCAGATCATGAGCAAAATTGTTCTACATCAACAGTTAGAATAGTTGGGTCATCACAAGCTGGATTATTTGCTTCGGTTTCTGCAGGAATTTCTGCTTTATGGGGACGACTTCATGGAGGAGCTAATCAAGCTGTATTAGAAATGTTAGAAGCGATTCAAAAAGATGGTGGAGATACTAAAAAATTTATGGCTAAAGCTAAAGATAAAAAGGATCCTTTTAGATTGATGGGATTTGGTCATAGAGTATATAAAAATTTTGATCCTAGAGCAAAAATAATTAAGAAAGCATCTGATAAGGTTCTAGATGAACTAGGTATTAAAGATCCAGTATTAGATATTGCTAAAAGCTTAGAAGATGAAGCTTTAAATGATTCATATTTTATTGATAGGAAATTATATCCAAATGTTGATTTTTATTCAGGTATAATATATCGAGCATTAGGTATTCCTACAGAAATGTTTACTGTTATGTTCGCTCTTGGTAGAATTCCTGGATGGATTGCTCAGTGGTTAGAAATGAGAAAAAATATGGAGCCAATCGGAAGGCCAAGGCAAATTTATACAGGTTTAAATAAAAGATCAATTTCCTGACTCGAAATAAATTAGACAAAATATTTAATTTAATTATTTCAATTAGTTAAAATGAATATATATAATGAGCTTGGCAAAATAGTTAAATCTTTTTTAAAATCTGAGTTTTCTTTAAGTCTTGATAAATTAGAATTTCAGTTAACAAGAAAAGAATTTGATGGAGACATAACTTTAGTGATTTTCCCTTTGGTTAAATTTTTAAAGATATCTTTAAATGATATAGGTAAAAAAATTGGAATTTATTTAGAGGAATCTAGTGATTATATTATTAAATTTAATTTAGTTAAAGGCTTTTTAAATCTTACTATTTCTGACCATTATTTTATTAATGAATTATATAGGATTGATGAAATTGAAAATTATGGATTTAAAACAAAAAAATCAGACTCTGAATTAATAATTGTAGAGTTTTCATCCCCAAATACTAATAAGCCTCTACATTTAGGACATATAAGAAATAATCTTTTAGGACATTCTGTTTCAAAAATTTTAGAGGCTAATGGTAAAAATGTTATAAGAACACAAGTTATTAATGATAGAGGAATTCACATATGTAAGTCAATGATCGCTTGGAAACTTTTTTCAAATAATGAAACTCCAGATTCATCAGGTATTAAAGGAGATCAACTTGTTGGCAAATATTATGTTAAATACAATGAAGTTTTTAATAAACAGGTTAATGAATTTATTGAAAAAGGAAAGAGTAAAGATGAATCTATTAAATCTGCACCAATTTTTATCTCAGCTCAAGAACTTCTTCGTTTATGGGAATCTGGAGATAAATCTACTATTGAATTATGGAAGAAAATGAATAATTGGGTATATAATGGGTTTGAAATTACATATAATAATTTAGGTGTTTTTTTTGATTCTTTATATTATGAAAGTGATACCTATTTATTGGGAAAGAATATAATAAATGAAGGACTTTCAAAAAAAATTTTTTATAAAAAAGATGATGGATCAATATGGATTGATTTAACTAATGAGGGATTAGATGAGAAGTTGTTACTCAGATCTGATGGAACATCAGTTTATATAACTCAAGATTTAGGAACAGCAATTAAAAGAAAAGAGGATAATCCGGAATTAAAGGGCATGGTTTATACAGTTGGTAATGAACAAGATTACCATTTCAAAGTATTATTTATTATTTTAAAAAAATTAGGTTACAAATGGTCAGATTATCTTTTTCATCTTAGTTATGGAATGGTTGACCTTCCTGATGGAAAGATGAAAAGTAGGGAGGGAAATGTTATTGATGCAGATCAACTAATTGAAGAAATGGATCTTACTGCAAAAAAAGTATCCGAATCAATAGGAAAGTTAGAAGGAATGTCAGAAAAAGAAAAGTCTAACTTATATAGAATAATTGGGATGGGAGCTTTAAAATATCATATTTTAAAAGTTGACCCTAAAAAAAGAATTTTATTTAATCCGGAAGATTCAGTTGATTTTAATGGAAATACAGGTCCGTTTATTCAATATACCTATGCGAGAATTAAATCTTTATTAAAAAAGATTAAAAATTATGATAATCAAATTGATGTATTAAGTAAAATTGATATTCGAGAAAAAAATATTATTAAGCATTTATTACAATATCCTGAAATAGTTTATCAAGCAGGAGAATCTTATAGTCCAGCTTTAATATCAAATTATATATATGATTTAGTTAAGTATTATAATGTTTTTTATCAAAACTTATCTATTATTGGAACACAAGACACCTCACTAAAAAGATTTCGTATTACATTATCTAGAAAAGTTTCTCAAGTTATTTTTTCAGGATGTTCTTTGCTTGGTATAGATGTTCCTGACAGGATGTAAAAAAAAACGCTCTTAATTAAAAGAGCGTTTTTTATATTATGTGTGAGATATTAATTATTTAGAATCAACAGCAAGTTGATAAACAACTAGACCAAATCCAATTTTATTAATAGCATCACCAACGTTGTATATTACATCCATTTGAAGACCACCAAATATTCCTTCATACCATCCAGGAGTTCCAGCCATAAATCCAATTGGATAAATTGCCCATCCTATAAGAACGAATTTACATAGGGTCTTATGAGCTGCTTGAACTGCACCACCAGCAGCGGCTGCAAGTTTCGCGGCAGAACCCATCCAAATTTCATAAACAATAATGAAATAAGCTATACCAGAAACTAGACCCCAAATTTGAGCTTGATCTCTATAAACAGCTTCTCCAAAGTATCCTGTAACTAACATTACAGTTGAAAGAAGAATTAGTTTCCACATTAAAGCTTTAGTAGCTCCAGCAGCTTTAAGTATTAAATAAAATTCAACACACATTAAAGGTACTGTTAGAATCCAATCTACATATCTAAAAAATGTAGGAGAAGTAGCATTTTCAGCCCAATAATCTCTCATATACCAATAGTGAACAGCGGCAATAAAAGTAATTAGCCCAGAAACTAAAATAGATGTTCTCCATTTAGAATCAAAAGAGTTCATTGATAAGAAGAAAAACGCTGATGCAGCCATCATCGACATACAACCTATGAAGAATGTAAATCCTACATAGTCATCAGTAGCCATTGCTGGAACTGACGTCATTAAACTTAGAATTTTTTCCATAATTATAATTATTTGTTTTGTTTGTCTAAATTTAGCAAAAAAAGAGTGTTGACAAAATAATATTCTAATTATTTTAACATAAAATTTGTAATTATCTCATTATCAGTATTTAAATATTATCGTTTTCATTTAATTTTGTCCGTTTTAGCATTAATTATAGCAATTTTAACCAATGAATATATTCAGAATATTCTTGGAATAATTGCAATTTTAAGTATTGGTATTGTTCATGGGGCAAATGATTTAAAGATTATTTCAACTTTTACAAACAATGATAATAGTTCAATTAGATTAAAGTATTTTTCTTTTTACTTGTTAACTGTAATTATGGGAGGTTTGTTATTCTTTTTTTTGCCCTCTTTTGCACTATTGTTTTTTGTTTTGGTCAGTTGTTTCCATTTTGGCGAACAACACTGGCAATCTAAAATAAAACCTGATAAATACAATTCTTTATTTTATTTTTTTTACGGAGGAGTTATTTTCTTGCTACTTTTCATTATTAAACACCAAGATGTTTCTAAAGTTATTTTTGAAATTACAGGTGTAAATTTTGAAAGTATTTTTTTTCAAATTTTATTTTTAATATTTTTCTTGTTTTATTTTATAATTATATTTTTTAAAAGAGAGTTTACTTTTTTATTTATTGAAATTTTACTTTTTTTATTTTTTGTTTTAGTTTTTTCTAATTCAACATTAATATATTCATTCTCTTTTTATTTTGTAATTTGGCATAGCTTACCATCACTAGAGTCCCAATTAAAAAGTTTATATGGAGAAGTTTCAAGTACTTCGATTTTTAGTTACGTAAAATCTTCAGTTTTATATTGGTTAATGTCAATCTTGGGATTATTTTCTTTTTATTATTTTTTTGAGATTCAGTCCAATTATTTTCTTCCTTTATTCTTTTCTTTTTTAGCAGCTATTACTTTTCCCCATGTTATAGTTATTTCATTAATGTTTCAAACAAATAAAAATAATTGATGTCAATCATTTTTCAATTATTATTTTTGTTTAAAAAATCTTAAAATATTTAATTATATATGTTTGATAGCTTAAGCAGTAAATTAGAAAAAGCATTTCAGGTCCTTAAAGGACATGGTAAAATAACTGAAATAAATGTTGCAGAAACACTAAAGGAAGTTAGAAGAGCTCTTTTGGATGCTGATGTTAACTATAAAATAGCAAAAGACTTTACTTTAAAAGTGAAAGATAAAGCAATTGGCATGAAAGTTTTAACAAGTTTAAAACCTAGCCAATTGCTAATTAAAATAGTTAAAGATGAATTAACTCATTTAATGGGTTCTGAAGCTTCTGAAATTAATCTTAAGGATAAACCTTCAATTATTTTAATGTCTGGTCTTCAGGGGTCTGGTAAAACAACTTTTAGTGGAAAACTTGCACTTTTTTTAAAAAAGAAATTTTCTAAAAAACCTTTGTTGGTTGCATGTGATGTTTATAGGCCAGCTGCTATTGATCAATTAGAAGTTGTAGCTAAACAAATTGAAGTTCCAATATTTTCTGACCTTGAAGAAAAAAACCCTGTGAAAATTGCATTAAATAGTTTGAGTTTTGCAAAAAAACAAGGATGTGATACGATAATTATCGATACTGCTGGTAGACTTGCTATTGATGATGTTCTCATGAAAGAAATTGAAAATATTCATGCTGCAGTTAACCCTTCAGAAACTCTATTTGTTGTCGATTCTATGACGGGTCAAGATGCGGTTAATACTGCAAAATCTTTCAATGAAATTCTAAATTTTGATGGTGTGGTACTAACTAAATTAGATGGAGACTCAAGGGGGGGGGGGGGCTGCTTTATCAATTAAAACTATTGTAAATAAACCCATAAAATTTATTGGTACAGGAGAAAAAATGTCTGCTCTTGATGTTTTTCATCCCGATAGAATGGCTGATCGAATATTAGGAATGGGAGATGTTGTTTCATTGGTTGAAAGAGCTCAGGAACAATTTGATATAGAGCAAGCTAAAAAAATAAATAAAAAAATTGCCAAGAATAAATTTGGTTTTGATGATTTTTTATCTCAGATACAACAGGTGAAAAAAATGGGAGACATGAAAGACTTAGTTAAAATGATTCCAGGTATTGGTAATAAAATGAAAGATGTTGATATTGACGAAAGCTCTTTTAAAAATATTGAGGTTATTATAAGTTCAATGACCAATAAGGAAAAACAAAACCCTAATATTTTAGATCATAGCCGTAAAATAAGAATTTCCAAAGGATCAGGAAGGGGAATGGATGAGGTAAATCAATTAATTAAACAGTTTAATCAAATGAACAAAATGATGAAAATGATGCAGTCTGGTAAGGGTCAGCACCTAATGCAAATGTTTCAAGGAATGAAATAAAATTATGATATTAGATGGTAATAAAATATCTCTTGAAATTAAAAATGAGATTAAAGAATTAGTCTCAAAAAGAGTAAATGAAAGAAAAAAAATTCCTCATTTAGCAGCAATAATAGTTGGAAATGATGGTGCAAGTTTAACTTACGTTGGAAGTAAGGTAAGAGCATGTGATTATGTGGGATTTAAATCAACCCTTATTCGATTAGATGATTCAATTAGTGAGAAATTACTTTTAGATAATATAAATAGTTTAAATAATAATAATGAAATTGATGGTTTTATTGTTCAATTACCTTTGCCAAAATCAATTAATGAGGAAAAAGTTTTATTAGCTATAGATCCTAAAAAAGATGTTGATGGATTTCATCCAACAAACTTTGGACGAATGGCTTTGGAGATGGAATCTTTTATTCCAGCAACACCATATGGAATAATTGAACTTTTAGAAAGGTACAATATTGAGACTTCAGGAAAGAACTGCGTTGTGATTGGAAGAAGTAATATTGTTGGAAGGCCAATTAGTATTTTATTAAGTCAAAAATCAGATAGAGGAAATTCAACAGTTATTTTGACTCATAGTAGAACAAAAAACTTGGAATTCTTTACAAAAAGAGCCGATATAATTGTTTCAGCGTTAGGAATTCCTGAATTTTTGAAAAGTGAAATGGTAAAGGAGGATGCTGTAATAATAGATGTTGGTATTACTAGAGTTATTGATAAGACTAAGGAAAAGGGTTATGTTATTAAAGGTGACGTTGATTTTTTAAATGTTTCAAAAAAAGCAAGTGCAATAACTCCTGTGCCTGGTGGAGTAGGCCCAATGACAATATCTATGCTATTAAAAAACACCTTACTAGCTTGTCAAAGAAAGGATTAAAGTTTTTCATAATTCTCATAAACCTTTAAAATAATAAGGCCAAATAAGACACTCGAAATAATTAAAAGTACATTTGTCAATCCTGTTGCAGAGAAAGACAACCTAATTAGTATAGTAGAAATTATAAAGCCAGTATTTCTAATTAGCTGACTATATTTTTCAGTATATTGAAAAGATAGTAGGAGAATAAATACATCTGCCAAAATTAAAATTTCAAAAAATTTATTATAAAAAACAGAATTTATATCATCGACTGAGTAAGATATATTTTCATTAAATAAATAAATATTGTTAATAATCCAATCAGACAATGAGAATATTGAAACTATTATTAAAACAGGTAATAAAATTAAACTAACACCTTTTTTTGATTTAATAAAATTACTAATGTCTAATGAGATTTTTTTAGGTTTTCTTCTTTTTGATAATTTGTTGAATTGATAGATTAAATAATATAAAATTAAAACTCCTAAAAGACTATAAATTAAGTCAATATTTTCTTGAGTTTTAAACCAATTAGAGTTAGTATTTATTTCAGGTATGTCGCCAAAAATTCTTCTTATAAGAATTAATGATATGATTTCAAATTGTTTTGAAACTGAAGTTGTAAATGATCTTGGTAAAAAGAAGATAAGAAGATATATTTCATAAATCAAAATTATTGAAAATGGAGTATAGATTGCAGAAATTGGATTAATTAATAGCACATCATTTTTTAAAGTAATTATCTGAGATGTATTAAGGTAAATAAGAAATAAATGAGCAATAAAACCTATAATTGATGACCAAAGAGTAAATTTCTCAGCTTTTTTTCTGTTTTTATCAGAAAAAACCTTTTCAAACAAAATTTCAAAAAAATTTAACATTTTTATTTTTTAAATAATTGATTTAAATTTTTAAAACATTTAAATTCAAGAGCATTTCCTGATGGGTCATAAAAAAACATAGTTTTTTGTTCCCCTTCTAGACCTTTGAATCTAACATATGGTTCTATTTCGAATTTAATTTTTTTTTCTTTTAATTTTTTTTCAAGATTAATAAATTCACTCCAAGATAATACTATTCCAAAATGAGGTACTGGTACAGATTTTCCATCAACTTCATTATGATGTGGTTTTCTTTTATTTGGATCAAAATGAATAACTAATTGATGTCCGAAAAAATTATAATCAGCCCACGATTTAGAATGTCTACCTGGTTTACATTCAAGCACGTTTTCATAAAAGTCTTTACAAGCATCAAGATTATTTACAGGCATTGCAAGATGAAAAGAATTAAGTTTTTTCATTTTATTTATATTTTGCAATATATGTAAATATATGTTTTATGATATTATGTCTTTCATAATAAATTATATTTGAAGGTAAATTAATTAATTATGAATTTAATTGATACAGGAAATGAATTACCGCTAATGGAATCATTTTATACACTTCAAGGAGAAGGCTTTCATAAAGGTTTAGCAACATTTTTTATAAGAATTGGAGGTTGTGATATTGGTTGTCATTGGTGTGACGTAAAAGAAAGTTGGGATCCTAAAATTCATCCATCAACTAATATTGATGAAATAGTTAATAAAGCAAAAAGTCATTCTAAAGTTGCAGTAATAACTGGTGGAGAGCCTTTAATGTGGCCTATGGGGCCATTAACAAAAAAACTACAAGATTCAGGAATTTCTACTCACTTAGAAACTTCAGGAGCTTACCCATTATCGGGACAATGGAATTGGATATGTTTATCACCTAAAAAAAACAAATTACCAAATAGAGAATTTTACAATTTTGCAGATGAATTAAAAATCATTGTTTACAATAAAAGTGATTTTAGTTTTGCAAAATTGGAATCAAAAAAAGTTAAAAAAGAATGTAAACTTTTTTTACAACCTGAATGGAGCGTAAGAAAGAAGATAAGTCCTTTTTTGGTTGATTTTGTTTTAAAGAATCCAGAATGGAGAGCTTCTCTTCAAACACACAAATATTTAGACATACCATAACTTATATTTTTATCTAAGGATATATTAAATATTTATTTCTTATTATTTTAAACTTTTCTAACTTTTCGTTCCAGGTTTTTCTTATTTTTTTTTCATTCCATCCATCAACAATTTGTTTTTTTAATGATGAGTCACCAGATATTCTGTCAAATCCTTCTAAAAAAAAGTTTTTTTTGTCTGGAAATTTATTGTAAGAATTTATAAGCCATTTAAGATTAATTTTATTTACTTTTTTAATTTTTCTTAAATCTTCTCCATAACATATAACCCCATTATGTTTTGGGTTTTTTGCGCCAAAATTTGGTTTTGGAATAAATTTAAATTTTGATTTTGGAAAATTAGGATTACCGTAAATTTGAAATTGCATTTCCGTCCCTCTTCCAACACTTATAACAGTAGGCTCTAACAAACATAAACTAGGATATAATTCAATAGCTTTTTTATTAGGTAAGTTAGGAGATGGTCTTAAAGGAAGAATGTAATTTAGTTTATGTGTATAGTTTTTTAGTGGGATAACTTTTAATTTACATTTAATAGAATTGTTTAACCACCCTTCACCATTTATCATTTTTGCATATTCTCCTATTGTCATACCATAAACAATAGGAACTTCATGCATTCCAACAAAACTTCTGTTGATTGGATTTAATACTGGTCCATCAATATAATGTGAGTTCGGGTTAGGTCTATCAAGAACAATTAATGAAATATTATTTTCAGCACATGCTTCCATAACATAATGAAGTGTTGAAATGTAAGTGAAAAACCTAACACCCACATCTTGTAGATCAAAAATTAAAATTTCAATATTTTTTAAATCAACAGGTTTAGGTTTTTTATTTTTTCCATAAAGTGAAATGATTTCTATTTTAGTTTTTTTATCTATTTGATCATAAACTTTCTCACCAGCATCATAATTTCCTCTAAACCCATGTTCTGGAGCAAAAACTTTTTTTATTTTAACTCCCAACGAAATTAAACTATCAACTAAATGAATATTATCTTTACCATTATTTATTATACTTCCATTATTAGCTACTAATCCAACATTTTTATTTCTAATTAAATTTAAATATTCAGAAATATTTTCTGCACCTGTTTTCAATCTAACTTGAGCAAAACATAGATAGTTACAGATAAGAAAAAGAAAAAATGTATTTTTGAAGTAGGAGTAATTTATTTTAATTGAATTTATCATTATTTCTCGCTCGAAGAATGCAATTTAGAGATCATGAAAAAAAAAACATCTCTAATCGTATAATAAATATAGCAATTTTAGCAGTTTCGATTGGTATAACTATAATAATTATTGCCATATCAACAGGAAAAGGTTTACAAGAAAAAATTAAAACTAAAACAACTGCTTTTAATGGACATATTTCTATAACTCCTTTTGAAAATAATGAGTCTCAAATTTCAGTATTACCATTTAAAGATGATTCTAAACTCAAAGAAATAATCAAAAAAAATAAAGGCATAAATATTATAAATTCAACTGCTTTTGATGGCGTAATACTTAAAAATAAAAATGATTTTGAAGGTGGATTATTTAAGGGTGTTAATTCTGATTATTCATGGTATGTTATTAAAGATTTTTTAGTTGCTGGAAAGTATCCAAACATAAATAAAAAAGAAATTAGTAATGAAATTATTTTATCGGAGTCTATGGCTGATAGATTATCAATTCAAATAGGAGGTACTATTGATTTATTTTTTCAGAATTTAAATAACAAAAATCTACCATTTAGATCAAGGTTTAAAATAGTTGGATTATTTAATTCAGGTTTTCCAGAAATTGATAATAATCTTATATATGGAGATATTGATCAAATTAGAAGAGTTAAAAAATGGGATAAAAATATGATTGGAGGCTATGAAGTATTTATTGATAATATCTATAATTCTGATAAAGTTTCAGAAAAGATTTATAACGAGTTACCTCCAAATTTGGATAGTTTATCAATTAATAAAAGGTTTAAATCAATTTTTCAATGGATTGCTCTTTTTGATTTCAACATACTTGTAATATTAATTATAGTTATACTAGTTTGTATAGTAAATTTATCAACTGCATTATTAATATTAATTTTTGAAAAATCAAAAATGATTTCCATATTAAAAAGTATAGGATTAAATAATATAATGATTAAGAAAATATTTTTTTGGAATGGCTTGCTAATAATTTTAAAAGGTCTAATTATTGGAAATTTTTTTGGTTCAATGTTTTTTTTAATTCAAAAAAAATATGGTTTTATTAAACTTGATCCTCAAACTTACTTTGTTGAGATAGCACCTGTAATTTTTGATTTTAATAATATTTTATATGCTAATTTATTGTTTGTAATTATTTGTGTTTTCATGTTGTGGATTCCTTTGAATTTAATTTTAAAAATTTCTCCATCAAAAGTTTTGAGATTTAGATAAAATAATTATTCAGCTTAATTTCATATTGGTAACTTTGTGATTTGAAAAATGAAATATTCTAAAAATATTCTCGAAACTATAGGTAATACTCCTTTAATTAGATTGAATTCAATTACAAATAATATAAAACCAATCGTTTTAGCTAAAGTAGAAAGCTTTAATCCTGGAAATTCTGTAAAAGATAGAATGGCGTTAAAAATGATAGAGGATGCTGAGGATCAAGGCAAATTAAAAAAAGGTGGAACAATTATTGAAGGAACTTCTGGAAATACTGGAATGGGACTGGCCCTGGCGTCAATTGTTAAAGGCTATAAATTAATTTGTGTTTCTAATGATAAACAATCAAAAGAAAAATTTGATGTTTTAAGAGCTGTTGGAGCAAAAGTTGTTGTATGCCCTACAAATGTAAAGCCTGATGATCCTCGATCATATTATAGTGTTTCTAAAAAAATAGCTAGTGAAACACCAAATTCTTGGTATGTTAATCAATATGATAATTTATCTAATACTAAGGCTCATTATGAACAGACTGGACCTGAAATATGGGATCAAACTGATGGAAAAATAACTCACTTTGTGGTTGGTGTTGGAACTGGAGGCACAATATCAGGTGTTGGAAAGTTTTTAAAAGAAAAAAATCCTAGTATTAAAATTTGGGGAATTGATACTTATGGATCAGTTTTTAAAAAGTATCATGAAACAGGAATTTTTGACGAAAATGAGATATATCCTTATTTAACTGAAGGAATAGGAGAAGATATCATACCAAAAAATGTTGATTTTGATATAATTGATAAATTTGAGAAGGTTACCGACAAAGATGCTGCAATTTATACTAGAAAACTTGCAAAAGAAGAAGGTATTTTTGCTGGAAATTCTTGTGGAGCAGCTATAAAGGGCGTTCTTCAATTAAGTAAAGAATTAAAGAAAGAACATATTGTAGTTGTTTTGTTGCATGATTCAGGAACCAGATATATTCAAAAAATATATAATGACTATTGGATGAAAAAAAATAAATTTTTATAAAAAAAATATTTTCCTAAAAATAGAATACGGTCATTAATAGATATGGGCCAATAATCTTAAATTTCTTACAATAATTGCGCAAAAAATTCGTTCTTTGTGTAGAATTATATGTATGAGTTGTAAAAGTTTTTTCAGTAAAACACTGAAGGGAATAGGATATATATGGATTTTCCTATTTTTTTCCTTTCTACATTCTCAAGATATAATTGAAATAAGCCAGATAAATGGCATAAATGTTCCAGCAGCAGCTCCACCTTCTCCTATAGGACTTAGTGCTACATGCCCTAATTCAACTTATGAATTAGGAGTTACTATTAGAAATAATAGTGGTGCACCTATAAATTTTGGGGGAACTTCACTTAATATAAGTCTTACTCTAACAGGAGTAAATGCTTCCGTTAGTAATACTATTTTGTCTAGTGGAAGTTTAAATGCTGGTACAAGTTCAACTGTAACCTTTGTTGTAGATTTAAGTAATCCAGGGTTTAATACATTTACGGTTTCTATTACTGGTGCTGCAATCGGAACAGAGTCGAGCACAGACTTGGATGATAATTTAGCTGCTGCAACAATTACATCTAATCCAATTCCTAGTTCAGCTACATTAAATTCATCTGCTGGTACAACAGTATGTGAAGGTGATTTGGTCACTATTTCTTCAGGAGGAGGAAGTACATATCATTTTTTCTTAAATGGAGCACCATTAACAGCTAATCCAACTAATGACTCTTCTTTTTCAATGACTACTCTTTCAAATACTGACATTATTAGTGTTAGAGTAGTTGATGTTAGTGGATGTATTAGTACAAACTCCCTTACATTTACTGTTAATCAAACTCCCAATTCTGGAGGTGGAGGTACATTAGTCGATATGGAAAGTTCAGTTCCTGGTGAAGTTGAGGAATCTACAGAATTTCAAATTGATAGAATTCAAATTTCTAATAATTCAAGTGCTAGTGATAAATATTATGCTACTGTAAATGGAGTATTATATACATATACATCAACTGGTGCTGAAACTCCTACCACAATTGCAATTGGACTTGCTGATGAGATAGATAATGATGGAAATATTGGATCTGCAGTTCCAAATACTGGTCCTGGTGGTGCAGGAAGTATAGAAGTCACATCAAATGCAAAGGGAATGTCTTACCCAATAACTGTCTCAAAATCTCCTGGTGCTAGTTCAAATATTGGAACTCAATTAATTCAAGCAGGCACAACTTTTACTATTTGTAATGCTGCTACAGATATTTTAGCTACCGGTCCAACTTCAGTTACAACATATACATTTACCCTCGGAGGAGTTCCAAAAGCTTTAAAAGGAGGCCAAACATCGATTACAACTCTTACGCCTCCAATTAGTAGTCCTGTTATCCTAGAGGTAACAGGATTTACTACTAATTCATGCTTTTCAAAAAGATCCGTTAATGTTGTTGTTAATTCTTTAACTTCAGCAGGTTCAATTAGTGGAAATCAAACTATTTGCGCAGGTGGTGATCCAGGTGTAATTTCATCTTTAGCATCTGCTACTGGAAGTGGTGATATTACATATTCATGGTGGGCTTACCCTTCAGACGGAACAGGTTGGGCAGAGTTAAGTCCAAAAGTTACAACTCCTTCATATGATCCTCCTACATTAACTGTAAGTACTACATTTAGAAGAAGAGCTATAAGCACTTTAAATAATAAAGTATGTTTTACAGATAGCAGTGTAGTCACAATTACAGTTGCCCCAGCTTTAGATGGTGGAAATTTAAATTCAACTGCTCAAACTATTTGTTCTTTGGGAGATCCTGCTAATATGACAGTTGGAGGTGATACAGCAGCAGCAGCTGATATTTCTTATCAATGGGAATTATCAACTACAGCAGCTGATGCTGGTTTTAATGTAATAACAGGAATTACTAGTGCATCTTACGATCCTGCTTCTGGAGTTGTTACGCAAACAACCTGGTACAGAAGAGCAATTATTAGGAAAGATGGAGGAACAGAATTATGTAGAGCATATTCTGATGTTAAACAACTGACTGTTAATAAAAATGAACCTGGTTTAATTCCTGCTACATTGGAATTGTGTATTAATCAAGCGACAACAATAGGAAGCTTAAGCGATGCTATCGGAAATGATGGAGCATCTGTCGTTACATATCAATGGAAAAGAAATACTGGTACTTGGGTTGATGCAGCTGGAGTTAATAATGCTAAAACTTATGATATTCCTGTAGGAATCTATGGAGTAGCTGGAACTTACACTTTTAGAAGAGATGCTATTGTTGGAACCTGTTCTGCAACATCTAATATTGTTACAGTTACTGTTCATGCGGCATTGAATCCTGGTGCTGCAACAACAGGAACAACAACAATTTGTACTGGAGGAGATCCTGCTAATTTAACTGTTGCTGGAGGTACTGGTCCTGGAGTTGGAATATCCTATTTATGGCAGACCTCACCAAATGATTTAGATCCATGGACAAATACAGCAGCAACTACTCAAGCATATGACCCAGCAGCAGGATCTCAAACAACTGATTTATACTATAGACGAGTAATTATAAGGAGTGACACTGGAGGAACTGAACTTTGCAGGGCTAATAGTGCTTCGATTTTAGTAACTTTAAATTCTGTTACTGCCGGTACGATTTCATCTTCCGTTACCAATGTTTGTAATGGGGACACTCCTCCTTTATTATCAAGTCTTATTGCAGCAACTGCTGATGGTACTCTTACATATCAATGGGTTTTAAGAACTAGACCATCTAATGTTGACCCTTGGGGAGCTTGGACTGGTGCTGGAGCAGGTTCGACTAGCTCAACTTTTCAACCAGGAGCATTGACTTTAGATACGCAATTTATAAGAGGTGCTGTAAGTACTGATGGAGCACTAGCATGTTCTGTGAGTTCTACAGCAATAACAATACTTGTAAACCCTGTTATTAGCACTGCTATTAGTACTTCTTCTCAAACAGTTTGTTTGGGAGATGTCCCAGCCCCATTATCTTTTGCTGGAGCGGCAACAGGTGCTGGTTATACAAATCAGTGGTTTGAGTCAGATGATAATATAGTTTACAATCCAATTGCTGGTGCTTTTGGTACGGCTTATGCTCCTGATGCTCCTAGTACGACAAAGTTTTATAAATTACAGACTACTTATAATAATGGGGCAACAACATGTACAGTAACTAGTACAGGAGATGCGGGTGTTATTGTGGTTACTGTTAGTAATTCAGCTCCTTCAGCTCCAGATATAATACCTACATCTGGGACAATATCAAATACTTTCCAGGTTACTAGAATTAATATTGGTGGGGCACCATCAGTTGGAGATAAATATAATGTTTCAATAAATGGAACTACTTATACTTATCCAGTACTTCCAGGATTAACCTCAATTAGTAATGTCGCTGCAGGTTTAGCCGCTATTTTAACTCCTGATGGAAATATAGGTTCTGCAATAGCTAATGGAGTTGGTGGAGCAGGAACTATTGAGCTTACTGCTAATACAGCAGGAAGTGTTTTTATAACTAAAACTTCATCTTCATTTGGCGCATCTGGTAGTATTGGATATCAATTGGTTACTGGAAGCAAAGTAATTACTATTTGTGTAGCTGATTTAGGAGTTGTTAGTTTAACGGCAACCTCTACAGTTGGAGTTGGAACTCCAACTTACGAATTTAAAATAAATGGATCTTCAGAGGCAGATGCTCCTGATGGCAGTATGTTAATTCCTTTGGGAATGGCTGACAATGTACTTGTAACAACTCGAGCTATATCTAGCACTTGTTTTACAGATTTTGCTGTTAATGTTGTAGTTAATAGAGTTACTGGAGGTAGTATAGGATCTTCTGTTTCAATATGTCCAACTGCAGATCCTGCTGCATTTACTTCTCTTTCAGCAGCAACAGCACCAGCTGGAGCTAATATTACATATCAATGGTGGTCAAAACCTTTTGGAGGGGCATATACTAATACAGGTGCAACTGGAGATGTATATGATGTTCCAGGAGGATTGGTTGTTTCTACCACTTTTAAAAGAGTTGCTGTAAGTACTTTAAATGGACAAACTTGTTCTATTGATAGTAATGAAATTGAT
>CACEKG010000018.1 GCA_902560065.1 uncultured Bacteroidota bacterium | reverse complement strand
ATAGGGCTTCTAAAAAAATTAATTTTTTCTTTATCAGTAAACTTCTCTTTTTGAAATTGATTATTTTCCTCTTGCGCAATTCTTAGGTTTTCTTTTTCCTCTTTTTCTTTTCTTTTTACCTCAGAAATTTCATCAGAGGCAACCCTGTCAGATTTATCACCTTCAAATTCATCCAATAAAGTTTGATAAACCTCATTGGTTATTTTTGAAGTTGGTCTAATATCAATGTTAATTTTTTTCATTGTAAGAAACTCCGAAACCCTGTCTAATGAAATGTTTAATTCCCTTAGCACTTTATTTATCCTTACACTTGGTTTATCTGTCATAAAATATTTATTATAATCTAAATAAGTTTAATCCTCTTTATTCTTCAAATTCTTCCTTAAGAATCCTTATCACGTCCTTGACTGTTTCTTCTTCTAAATCCGTTCTTTTGATTAAATCCTCTGCTTCAAGTTCTAGAACACTTTTTGCCGTATCTAAACCTACTTTTTTAAATTCATCAATTACCCATGAATCGATTTCATCAGAAAACTCTCTTAATTCAACATCTTCCTCCATTCCTTCTCTATAAACATCAATTTCATAACCTGTAAGTTTTCCTGCTAATCTAATATTTGATCCTCCTTTTCCAATTGCTTTTGAAACCTCCTCTGGGTTTAAAGTAACCTCAACCGTTTTATTTTCTTCATTTATTTTTAAAGAATTAATTTTTGCTGGACTCAAAGCTCTAGTAATAAATAATTGTAAATTATTAGTATAATTAATTACATCAATATTTTCATTTCCTAATTCTCTAACAATACTGTGTATTCTAGATCCTTTCATTCCTACACAAGCTCCAACAGGATCTATCCTATCATCGTATGAATCAACCGCAACTTTAGCCTTTTCTCCAGGAATTCTTACTGCTTTTTTTATAGTTATCAAGCCATCAAAAACTTCAGGTATTTCTTGTTCAAATAATTTTTCTAAAAACCCAGGAGCTGTTCTTGAAAAAATTATCCTAGGCTTGTTTCCTCTTAATTCAACACTTTCAATTACTCCTCTAACATTATCCCCTTTTCTAAAAAAATCACTAGGTATTTGTCTATCTTTAGGTAAAATAAGTTCATTCCCTTCATCATCTAATAAAATTATTTCTCTGCTTCTTATATGATGAACTTCTGCAGTATAAAGATCTCCTTCTCTGTCTTTGTATTGTTTAAAGATATTATTACTATCATGTTCAAAAATTTTAGCTACAAGACTTTGTCTTAAATATTGAATTGTCCTTCTTCCAAGATCAATTAATTTAACTTCCTCGGAAACATCTTCTCCAACTTCGAAATCTGGCTCAATTTTTCTTGCTTCAGTTAATTCAATTTCTTGATTTGGATCTTCAACTTCATTATCTTTAACAACCACTCTGTTTCTCCATATTTCCAGATCTCCTTTATCAGGATTGATGATAATATCAAAATTTTCATCATCTCCAAATTTTCTTCTTAAAGTACTTCTAAAGACGTCCTCTAAAATTACCATGAGGGTAACTCTATCAATTAATTTTTCATCTTTAAAGTCTGCAAACGATTCAATTAAAGCTAGATTTTCCATACTATCAATTTTTTATTTTCATATAACAACTTTTGAACTAATAACATCAGAAAACAATAATGTTTTATTTTTTATAACATCTATTTTGCCTTTTCCAATTGGCTTTGGTTCTCTTTGACTCCATTTAATAGTAAAACCATCATCATTAACTTTGGTTAACTCTCCAACCAATGGTTTTGAATCTTCAATTAAGACCTCTATTTTTCTTCCCACATTTTTTTTGTACTGACGATTACTCAAAAAAGGAGTTCCTATCCCTGAAGATGAAACTTCAATTGAAAAATCATACTTTTCTCCATCAATATTATTTTCAATATCTCTGCTCACATTTGCACAATCTTTTAGGGAAACTCCATTATCACCATCAATAATTAATTTTATATTATTGTTTTGATTTACTTTCAAATCAATTAAAAATAATTCCTGATAATTTTTTAGAGTTTCGAAAACTGTATTTTTTACTATTTCACTAAAAACCATACCAAAAAAAAAAGGGACTTATTAGTCGCCTCTGATTATATTTTTTCAAAATGCACACAAATATAGCTTTATTATTTGTGAAATACAATTATAACCTACATCAGATAAAATATTCATTAATTTTTATTAATTACCTTTAATTAGTAATTCACAAGTTATATTAAGTGAAAAAGTTACTTTTTGTTGTACTTTCTTTAATTCTTTACTCGAGTTGCACAAAAGAATATACACTCAATGTAACGGTATCTCCCCTTGAAGGAGGAAGTGTCTCTCCCAATATGGGAACATATAAAGATGGTTCTTCAGTTTCTGTTGTTGCTACTCCTGCTGGCGAATATGAATTTTCAAGATGGTCTGGTGATGAATCAGGAACTTCTAATGTTTTAAATTTCCAGATGAATGGGAATAAAAATATTGTTGCCCAGTTTGTAAAAAGAAAATATTCTTTGACCATTAACACTCAAGGAGAAGGAACTGTATCAGAGCAACTTATATCCAGTGGAAAAAGCACTGATTATTCATCTGGAAGTGTTGTAAAACTAACGGCTAATCCTTCTGCGGGGTATTACTTTTCTGGATGGAGTGGAGATGTAACGGGAGATACTAATCCTATAGAAGTCAACATCGATAAGCCTAAAACCATTACCGCAAAATTTGAAAAACAATCTTATGCTTTAGAAGTTAAAATTGAAGGAGAGGGAACTGTAAATGAAGAAATTGTAGCTACTGGAAAATCTACAGATTATCTCTATGGAACAACTGTAAGATTAACACCCACACCAAATGAAGGATGGGATTTCATTAAATGGAAAGAAGATCACACTGGAGAAGAAAACCCCTTGGAAATTACTATTAGTGGACCCACAAATATTACAGCAAATTTTGAATATGGTATTTTTTTAGAAAGCGTGGGTCGATGGAAACTAAAGAAGAAAAAAGGAACAGAACTTCCTCCAATAATTGATCAGAAATCAATGGTTGTCTCATCCTCTATTGATGTTTCAAGCATCATATTTAATAAAGATTACAGCTACATTTTAAATACGACTACGGGACAAATAAGTGGAACATTTGATGTGATTTCAAATACGGAGATTAAACTTATCAATGTTGGTGTGATTACAAACATTTCGATAACAGGAGGGCAAATTAACTTTACTATAAATGTTCTTGGCGTGTTTAAATTTGATGTCTCTGGGACAAAAGACACAATCTTCCAAGCTGGAAAAGTATCTATCCCTGATACCAATTTTGAGCAAGCTCTTATCGATTCTGGTTATGATGATACTTTAGATACCTATATTGATTTTCTTTCTGTTCTTGATATTACTCAACTGGATTTGAGTAACCGTTCTATTTCTGATTTTAGTGGTTTAGAATATTTTACAAATCTTGAAGATATTAATCTAAGTGGAAATAGTATCAGCGAAATTCCACTAGTTAATTATACAAAACTTACAACTTTAAATCTTAGTGGAAACAGTTTTAACCAATTGGATTTATCAAATAATAGTCAACTGAGTTCTTTAAATATTAGTGGTAATCCAAATCTAACATGTGTTAAGGTGGAGCCTTCTCTAATTGGCAATATTCCTGGTGGATGGATCTATGACTCCACAACTAGTTTTGAACTGGAATGTGATTGTCCTACCCTTTCTCTTACCTCAGGATCTATTAATCAAACTATTTGTAGCGGGGATGCTATACAACCTATTACCTTTGATTATGGCGGAAGTGGGGTTTCTGTTACTGTGGAACAAACAATCCCTTCAGGATTAACTACAAGCATTAGTAATAATGTCTTAACTATTTCAGGAACTCCTGATTTATCAAACACTTCTTATAGTTTTTCAGTTAAAACCTCTGGGGGTAATCAAAATTGCAATCAAGTTTCTGAAACTATAACTATTACTAGAGATCAAGACTCGCCTATTATTAATCTGATTTCTGGATCTCTAGCTCAATCTATAACGGCTGGAAGTTCCATTGCAGATATTGAATTAACTTATGGGGGAGCCGCTACTGGTTTATCGATCACTGGACTACCAAACACAATTCAAGTGGCTCAATCTACAGATGCTTATACTATTCAGGGTCAAGCAAGAGATGGTTATACCATTCAAGGCTCGATAGGAAATGCGGGAACTTATAATGGAACAATTACAACTGTTAGTAGTGGTGGGTGTTCAGAGGAAACCAGAACCATTGAAATAACGGTAACCCAACCTACTACAACTGGAGGAGGAACAACTGGTGCAGCAACGACTGCTAATGCAAATATTTATTTTGAAAATGGCACTTGTAAATGTCCTAATGCATCAGTTGGGGATACTGCTGTAATTAATGGAGTGACTTATACTGTAGTTGACGCCTCTACTATAGCAGGAGAAATTGCTAATGGAAATTACAATCTATGTACAACAAAAGTTCTAGGTATGGTTAGTCTTTTTAACAATAATACTTCTTTTAACACAGATATTAGCTTTTGGGATACTTCCAATGTGATTAACATGAATGTAATGTTCCAAGGAGCTAGTTCTTTTAATCAAAATATAAGTAGTTGGGATACCTCTAATGTAACTGAAATGGGTAATATGTTTACTGGAGCTAGTTCTTTTAATCAAGATATTAGTAGTTGGAATACCTCGAAAGTAATTAATATGGTAAATATGTTTTCATCAGCAACTGTATTTAATCAGAATATTGGAAATTGGAATACTTCTAATGTGAAATATATGGGTGGTATGTTTCGTGAAGCATTAAGTTTTAATCAGAATATTGGAAATTGGAATACATCAAATGTAGAGGACATGCAAGGAATGTTTCAAAAAGCAAACCCTCAAGCCAATTACTCTTTTAACCAAAATATAGGGAATTGGAATACATCAAATGTAGAAGACATGCAATATATGTTTGAAGGAAATAACTCTTTTAACCAAAATATAGGGAATTGGGATACTTCTAATGTGACTAATATGAATGGAATGTTTAATTCAAATCCAGCATTTAATCAAGATTTATCAAGTTGGTGTGTTTCACAATTTTCTTCTGAACCAAACAGTTTTGCAGCAAATTCTGCACTTACAAATGCCAATAAACCTGTTTGGGGAAGAGCCTGTGATTAACCCAAATACTTCTTTAATTTTAGAAAGGTTTTCCTATCTTTAAGTATTAATCATAAAACAATTTAAAATGAAAAAAATATTATTTAGCTTATTCTTAATTAGCAATTTAGCACTGGCTCAATCCACGGCTATGATTGCCATTGTTCTAGAAGAAGGAAAAGAAAGTCAATACTTAGCCAAAGAAAAAAATTGGAATATTGCTGCTCAAGCAATTGTGGATGCAGGACTAATTGCCCAATGGTCTGTTTGGAAAAGAACTCCCAGAGAAGGAGATGAGAATTGGGCGCAATATTACGTCTTTAGAAGAACAACTGCCGAACAAGATGCAAACCCAAATAATTTTGACAAGCTTTGGGACATAGTATACAAAGCATTTAAAGGTAAGAGTAAAAAAAGTGTTGATAAAATGCTAGGCTTTGATGGTATATTTAAAGACAGAAGAGAAAGACAATATAAATTTGTTACTGCTACTGGATGGAGAGGACTGGAATGGGAAATAGGTGATAAAGGATATTTTCATTTTATGACCCAAAAAAATGATGATTTTGTTAATTATGAAAGAGCCGTTTGGAAACCTATTGCCCAGCAACAAATTCTAGATGGTTATAGAAAATTTTGGGGGCTTGCCGAGATTATTAATAAAGATGAAAACACTAAAAAGTTAGAAACAGGATTTACCCATATAGCCTTTAATCATATGACCAAAAAAAACAATGCCTCCAGATACTAATTATAATTTAATTGAGGATGAATTTTTGAGACAAAAAGCTATTGAAGGGTTGCAAAATTCAAGAGAAATGTTACCCGCTGAAGAGCTAACTTTAATTTACACAACAAAATAAATTCTAAAATCTCCCTCTAATTAACTTTAGAGGGTTTTTATAAAATCCTTTATTACCTGAAAATATTGAATAATGAAACAATAATAAAACCAATACCCAAAATGAACATTGACTTTCTATAACTGATTTTAATTTTCCCTTTTCCTATTATAGTTGGTGGAACAAAAAAAGTATGTATAACTGAAAATAACCCAAAGGCTAATTGAAATAAATAAAACCATTCTAAATTCATTTTTCTAAAATAAATAAAAACAGACACTTAATCTATGATAAAGCTCAACTAACTTTTAAAGGTTTTTTTTATATTGCTATCTGTTAATCATAAATCAATTTAAAATGAAAAAGCTATTAATTCTTTTACTTTTAGTTCCTTTATTAAATTGCTCTAAAGATAGAGATGATAAAAGTGCGTACTGTTACAGATGCGACGCATTTGGAGCCGCTAATACTTTAACTACAACTGGAGAAACGGACCTTATATGTGCTGAACAAACTGTTTCAAAGCAAGATGTTGATAATTATGTAGCTGGTATAAGGAGATTAGGAGGAAATTGTACAATAAATTAAAACTCATTATACCTCTAACTAATTTTAGGAGGTTTTTGTTATATTGTCTACTATAAATAATTTTAAAATGAAAAATTTAAAGAAACCCAAAATCTGGCTCATAATATTAGCTATACTACATACAGGGCCTGGTGTTATTATACCCTATGTACAAATGGGGGGAGGCACTGAACATCTTGCTACCATTCTTATATTCTTATGCCTTTCGGTATATATACTATATGTAGCATTTATGACAAAGGGACAAAATCAAGCTAGGTTATCTGTTGTTCTTTGTGTGCCTATAATTATATTTTTTGTTTTTGGCGCACTCTTGAACCTACAGATTATGGGAGTACCCGTAGCTCCTTTTCCAGAATCTATATTCCCTTTTACTGTATGGTCATTACCAGTTATAACTGGTCTTTTAAATTGGAATGCTCAAGAATAAAAGCAATTATCCTTATATAATCTAAGTGATATTAAAATCATTGAAAAATTAGTTGAAAGCTAAAACAAAAAAACCCCTATTAATAATAGGGGTTTAATTTAATGTAGTTGGCCTACTAGGGCTCGAACCTAGACTCTTCTGGACCAAAACCAGACGTGTTACCAGTTACACCATAGGCCAAAAACGGAACAAATTTAAATTAAAATATTTTTCCTAATTAAATAAATTTTAATTTTTTTAAATAATCTTATCAATTGAATTAAAAAAAGATTTACACTTCCTTTATTTATGATTATTTTCGTTTCAAAATTTTAATAATTCAATGGACAATAAAATTTTTGCAAAATGGAATAACTTATTTGGTTATGGTTTATTTTTTATTGCCTTATTGACCTTTGGAATAACCGTTGAACCAACTGCTAGTTTTTGGGACTGTGCTGAATATATAGCGACATCTGCAAAACTTCAAGTTGGTCATCCCCCTGGAGCCCCTCTTTTTCAAATGATGGGTGCCTTTTTTTCAATTTTTGCAAGTTCCCCAGATCAAATAGCACTTATGGTAAATTTTATGTCTGTGATTTCAAGTGCTACTACAGTCTTATTTTTATTCTGGAGTATAACCCTTCTTTTAAAAAAGATCTATAATATTAAATCCTTCGACAACTCAATTAAAAGAATTAGTTTTTTTGGAAGTGCTTCAATTGGAAGTCTAGCATTTTGTTTCTCTGATAGCTTTTGGTTTAATGCCGTAGAGGCTGAAGTCTATGCTATGGCAACATGCTTGATGTCCATAATGTTTTGGGTAAGTCTTAAATGGGAGTCTGAAATGAATACGCCAAGAGGAGATAAATGGTTAGTCCTTATTTCCTTTTTAGTAGGTTTATGTTTTGGCGTTCATTTTATGGCACTTTTAACAATTCCTGCAATGGGAATGTTATACTATTTTAAAAATTATAAAAAAATAACTTTAAAAGGTTTCATTCTAGCAAATTTAATATGTGTTGCTATTTTACTTTTTATATTTAAATTATTACTGCCATCTACTCTAGCCTTTTTTGGAAATTCTGAGGTTTTCTTTGTAAATAATTTTGGTCTTCCTTTTAACAGTGGGACTATCATTGCTGGTTTAATAATAATCGCTTCTTTTTATTATGCACTAAGATATACTCACAAGAAAAATTGGGTTAATATTAATACAGCTGTTTTATGTACACTTTTTATTCTTGTAGGTTTTGCTTCGTGGATCATGATACCAATTCGAGCAAATGCAAATACAGTTATTAATGAAAATGCTCCATCGGACGCAAGACTTTTACTTGCCTATTACAATTTAGAACAATACCCAGAGACTAAGTTGTTTTATGGTCCTATGTTCTCAGATATATATTCTGGTCAAGATGAAAATGAACCTTTTATTGATGATAAACCTAAATACGAAAGAGATTTAAAAACTGGAAAATATATTATCGTTAATAATTGGGAAAAAGCTAAAATTAATTCAAATTCAAAACATAAAGGTTTTTTGCCTAGACTTTGGAGTCCAGAGCATGCTGGTAATTATATAAATTTCACTGGCCCATTAGATTTTAAAATAAATTCATCTTATAAAAATAATGATCAATTAAAAAGTAGAATTGAAACTTTTAGAAATGATTCAGAGGAAGGAGTATTGTCTGGAGAAGATTATGATGATTTCTTTAAAAAATTTAGTCCTTATTTAGATATCGATAAACCTTCATTTATGTCTAACCTACAATTTTTATTTGAATTTCAAATGGGCTATATGTACTGGCGATATTTTATGTGGAATTTTGCTGGAAGGCAAAATGATTTTCAAGGAAATTATGACAATTTAAAAGGAAATTGGATTAGTGGAATTAAATCAATAGACAGTATTAGATTAGGAAATCAAAGTGAATTAGATGATGACTCTCTAAATAATAAAGCAAGAAATACATATTTTTTTCTTCCTCTTATTTTGGGTTTAATCGGCTTATATTTTTTATTAAAAAAGAATCTAAAACTATCCTGGGTTTTGCTTTTACTGTTTCTTTTTACCGGACTTGCCCTAAAAGTATACCTTAACGAAAGACCCTTTGAACCAAGAGAAAGAGACTATGCTTTAGTTGGTTCATTTTATGTCTTTTGTATTTGGATTGGATTAGGGGCTATTTTTTTAATTGAGGAATTGAAAAAATATGTTAAAAACAAATGGAGTCAACCCATTTTTTTATTGATTTTATTTTTCTCAGTTCCTTTTCTAATGGCCTATCAGAATTGGGATGATCATGATCGTTCTAATCGATATACAGCACAATCTATTGCTAAATCATATCTGCAATCCATTCAAGAAAATGTTGGAGCAATGATTTTTACTATTGGTGATAATGACACTTTTGCTTTATGGTATGCACAGGATATAGAAGGTTTTAGAACTGATGTTAGAACAATTAATACAAGTCTACTAGCTACAGATTGGTATATCGACCAAATGAAAAGGAAAACTTACGAAAGCGAACCTATTCCTTCTCAACTTACTCATAATTTATATGCCTATGGAACAAGAGATTATATAAGACACCAATCTTTAATTGATTCTGTAAGATGGGATGTTAAGGACTTTATCAACTGGGTAGGAAGTGATCATCCCAGGACAAAATATAGAAACCTAATAGAGCAATCCGGAAGTGATCCGAATTTATTACCAAAAAGTCAACTTGAGACGGTCTTTTATCCTACAAATAAAATCAGAGTTAATGTCAATAAAGAAAATGTTTTAAAATCTGGTCTTGTAAAACCTGAAGATGAAGATAAAATAGTCCCATATATAGATATTGATCTTCCTAAATCAGGTATAACTAAAAACCAGCTTTTAATGCTTGATATAATTGCCAATAATGAGTGGAAAAGGCCTATTTATTTTACTGGTGGAAGTTATGATGATTCAGAATATATATGGATGAAAAAATATTTACAATTAGAAGGTCTTGTTTATAAACTTGTTCCAATTAAAACTGAATTAGCTAAATACAATCCCTACATAATGGGAAGAATAGATTCTGATTTGATGTATAAAATTGTAAATGAATGGGAATGGGGAAATTCAGATGACCCTAATATTTATCATGATCCCGAAACAAGAAAAAACAGTATCTCCTACAGAAGTAATATGGCAAGATTGGCTGAAATTTTAATTGAGAAAAATGAATTTGAAAAGGCAGAAAATGTTGTTGATTTAGCTTTAGAAAAAATGCCTATTGATAAATATGGGTTTTATAGTTTATTAGTTCCTTTTATTGATAATTATTATAAAATGTCAAAGTTTGAAAAGGCAAGAAAACTCTCTGACAGGATTGCTTACAAGTATTTTGATAGATTAGAATATTTTGCATCTCTTTCTCCTAATTTCCAATATCCCATTGGAGAAGAAATTATTACTGAAATAGAAAGATACAGAGCTTTAGTAGAAGCCAGTGTTGTTAATAAGGATAAAGAAAATATAAGTTTAACTATTGATAAATTCATAAGTGCATCAACTCCTTTTATTTATTTATACGGTGATTTTGAATACTACACAACCCTTACAGATTTTGTTGAAGGCTACTATATTGGAAATAATATTGATAAAGCACAAGACTTGGCTCAAAAAATTATTAATCAATATAAGTCAAGATTAAACTTATATAGTCAACTAAAAGAAGAAAGTCAATTAATTTATATTGAAAGAATAAAAAGTGATATAATGGATTACAATTATTTAATACAAATTATTTTAAATAATGATAATTCTGATTTTTCTAAATCATCAGAAGCTGACTATGATGATCTACTAAAATTATTTACCGAAAAAATAAAAAGTTAATTAAAAGTGATCTTTTAGAAGGCTAATTAAAGTATTTGCGTCCTGATCTCCACTTTGACGCCAAACCATTTCAGCATATTTATAAATCATCATTGTAGGAATGACTTTCACTCTTAATGCCTCTGATAATTTTTGATTTTTATCAATATCAATTTTAATTACTTTTCCCTTATCTCCAATTGCTGCAGCTACATCCTTTAAAACTGGATGCATAGATTCTGAGACCTCATCATCCTTGCTGTAAAAAGCTAATAGTAAGGGGGATTTTTCATCAATTAATTCTCCAAACTTAGACATTAAAAAAAATTATTTTAATATTTATATTAACAAATGTAAAAGATTTTGTCTAAAATCAAAGTTTTGTTTTTCTTAAAGTGATTACAGTAATCTCCGGCCATATACCTACTCTTCCTGGATAACCAAGATAACCAAAGCCTCTATTTACATTTAAGAATTGTTTGTTTTTTTCATAAATCCCAGCCCATTGTTTGTATTGCCACTGTGATGGACTCCATTTAAGAAACCCTGGAATTTCAATGCCAAATTGAAATCCATGAGTATGACCACTTAATGTTAAATGAAATTTATGATTATGTTTTAAAACCTCTGCATCCCAATGGGAAGGGTCATGCGTTAATAAAACTTTAAAATCATTTTTACTGATTTTTTCAACAGATTTATTTAAATCTCCTGCTTTTTTAAAACGTCCTTTTCCCCAATTTTCAACACCCACAATAGCAATTTTCTCTCCATTTTTATCTATATATACAGAATCATTATTAAGTAAAGTCCATCCCATTTTCTTTTTAGTTGATAATAATAAATCCATATTAGCTTTTTTAGCTTCTTTATTTTTCCAATCATAATAATCACCATAATCATGATTTCCTAAAACAGAAAATATACCAGAAGGAGCTTTTAAAGAAGAAAAAGATTTGACCCAAGGAAGAAGTTCTTCTGATTTATTATTGACTATATCTCCGGTAAATAATATTACATCAGATTTTTGATCATTTATTAAATTTATTCCATACTCCACTTTTTCAGGATTATCAAAACTTCCACAATGAAGATCTGAAATCTGAGTAATTTTAAATCCCTCAAATGAAGATGGAAGATCATCAAACTCAAGATCATATGATAAAACTTTATAATTATATTTTCCTTTATACATTCCATAAAGCATAGCTGAAAAAGGAATACTAGCTATAATAATAGCTGCTTGAGAAATAAATTTTCTTCTCTCGGGAAAAGAAGTTTGATTGTAATTTAAATTGTTTTTTGTGTAAGAAAATAGAAATTGAAAAAACCTTGTTACATCTTCTAAAAAAACAACAGAAATAAGAACTAATTGAAAAATAGATAGAGCCAAAAAGAAACCTATATAAAAACTCATTGAGTGAGTAAAACCTGCGAACCTGGCATAGGAATAATATAATAACAACGCATAAATAATGGAAACAAATGAAATGTATATTCCAATTAATATTTTGTTTTGGGTTGCAGTTTTTATTGCCTGAAAAGCATAAAATTGCGTTATAAATAAAAAACCAAAAAATATTACCCAGCGCATATCTATATTAGATAAAAAATAATTGCGAAAGTATAAAATTATTTACTTAATTAGAACTTATATTTTTTGCAATTTCAAGAGCTTTTCCATCTGAAAGACTAGCTATAAAACATGTTGAATTTAAAAGACTTTCATAAAGAGTGTTGCCTTTAAATTTAACCCCCTCTGGAACCAGTGATAAAATAAGTTTATCATAAGCTGTAGGTTTATTTTCAAAATCTCTATAAGCAGCAAAAACAAATGCTTCTAATAATTCTGTAATAGCCTTGTAGCCCACAATTTCCTTTTTGACAACTTCTGGAGCTTGGTAAACTTTTTTAATACTAACGTCAATTATATCCTCAACCTGTGCTTTATATTTACTTTTTTCTAAAAGAGCTTTAGAAAAAGTTCCTTCTAAAATTTGAGTTTCATTTTCTGTGAAAACTTTTATAGCATCTTGAATTAAACTATTTATAGCAATTGCTCTTAAATAACTTAGCCTATGAGGCTTGTCTTTAAGTTTAGCATATTTTTTTGTGTCCAAATCATCTTTTACCAAATTAATAAGATATTCTAAGGCAAATTCTTCAGAAATCCATCCAAGATTAATTCCATCTTCAAAATCAATTATTGTATAACAAATGTCATCAGCAGCTTCTACTAAATAAGTGAGTGGATGTCTTAAATTTTCATTACCATTTTTTAAAGACAGCTCATCAATTAATTCGTCAAATTCAATTTTTTGAGCTTGAAAAAACCCATATTTTTTATCCCTAACATGATCTGTTGGTTTTATCGGAAGACTTGCTTTTGGATATTTTATAAATGCTCCTAAGGTAGCTGCACTTAATCTAAGTCCACCCGGAATTCCTTGAAAAGATTCAGTTAAAATTTTGAAGCCGTTGGCATTACCCTCGAAATCACAAAGATCTTGATATTCTAATTTTGAAAGTCTATTTCTAAATTCCTTGCCATTACCTTTATTAAAAAAATGACCAATAGATTTTTCTCCACTATGTCCAAAAGGAGGATTCCCAATATCATGAGCTAAAGAGGCTGCAGCTGTTATTGCACCAAAGTCATTGGGATGATAGCCTAATGATTTTTCTAAATGTGGATATTTATCTAAGATAGCTCTACCTGCTATACGTCCTAAACTTCTACCTACTACAGATACTTCAAGACTATGAGTTAATCTTGTATGAACAAAATCTGTTTTTGAAAAAGGTATTACCTGGGTTTTATCCTGTAAACTTCTAAAAGCATTTGAAAAAACAATTCGATCATAATCTACTTCAAACCCAAGTCTTAAATCATCCTGATCAATTCTCAACCTTTTTATCTTGTCCCCATGACGCCTTAATGATAGAAGTGACTCCCAATCCATAAAACAAATTTAACATTCTAAAATAAAACTATAATGTTAAATAAACATTAAGAGACATTATTTACAATAACATTTATTTAACATAAATGATTTCAAACATAACATTGAGTTAATGTTTTTGAATAAAACTGAAACTATTTTTGAACAATAATTTAAAAAACCATAAAAATGAATATAAAAAATTACATGATATTAATATTAACTATAACTTTTGCTTTAACCTCTTGTAAAGATGATGATGATCCAGTAATTGAATACGTTACTGTCACGGAAACTGTTGAAAAAGAAGTTACTGTAACAAACACTGTTGAAGTAGATCCATATGCTGATTCTACTCTTGAAGGAAACATTACTTCAAATACCACTTTAGATGCTAGTAAAGTATGGTTGTTAAAAGGAAGGGTTTCTGTAGTTGATGGCGTAACATTAACTATCCCGGCTGGAACTGTAATTAAAGCTCAAGCAGGTACAGGAACGGATGCTTCAACATTAATTATAGCTAGAGGAGGTAAAATTGATGCTCAAGGCACATCAGACAGTCCAATTGTAATGACATCAGTTTCTGATAACATTCAAGCTGGAGGAACATATCCTTCAAGTGGTCCTGCACTTGGTATAGACGCAAGAGGTTTATGGGGAGGTTTGTTGATTCTCGGTAAAGCACCTTCATCTTTTTCTGGTGATGTAACTGAACTTCAAATTGAAGGTATACCTTCTTCTGATATTAATGGCCTTTATGGTGGTAATGATGCTGCTGATAATTCAGGTACACTTAAATATGTTTCCATTAGGCATGGTGGTGCTGAAATAGGTGAAGGAAATGAAATTAACGGTTTAACTTTAGGCGGTGTTGGAAATGGAACAGTCATAGATAACATAGAAGTTATTGCCAATGTTGATGATGGTATAGAGTTTTTTGGAGGAACGGTTAATGCATCAAATTTATTAGTTTGGGGACAAGGTGATGATGGACTTGATATTGATCAAGCTTATGCAGGCACTATAACTAATGGGATGGTTGTTTTAGAGGCTGCCTCAGATCATGGATTAGAAATTGATGGGCCAGAAGGTTCTGCTGCAGGAAGTTTTACACTTAAAAATATTACTCTTGTTGGAGCTACTAAAGGTTGTGCAGCAAGAGGTGTTAATGGAGAAATGGCTGACTTTAGAAAAGGTGCCACAGGGAGTTTAAATGCAGTTTATATCAAAGACTTTGTTGGTGGTAAAGATATTGAATTAGATGCTCAAGCTGATTCAGATTCATATGCTGAAGGAAAGTTAACATTCACTAATATTGATATACAACATCCAGTTGATAGTGATGGAAATACATGTTCTGGAACTGAAACTATTAATCAAATCTTTGATGATAAAGTTGATTCAAGTAAGTTTGAATCTGATGCAACGAGTTTTGCAGAAATAGTTACTTCAAAAAAAGAGGGAAATGGAGCAGATGAAAGTGCATTTTCATGGACTTTTTATAAAAGATAAATAAGAGCTTATAACCATAAGCCTTTTTGAAGAGCCTGAAAAAATTTTCAGGCTTTTTTTTGTAAACAATATTTTTATAACTATTAATAGAATTAATGTTTACTTAACATTAAAATGTATAAATAAGATGAAATTTACGCTCAAATTAATTTCAATTTAAATTGAAAAGACTTTATAAAATAATACCTTTTATTCTAACAATTTTTTCAAACATTTACTCCCAATCTGGAATTAATGGTACTTTAATAGATGGAGATTTTAATGAGCCATTGCCTTTTGCAAATATTTTAATCAAAGAAACCAATGAAGGAGTAACTTCTGATTTTGATGGAAAATATCAGATTGAATTGTCTAAAGGAACTTATACTTTAATTTTTTCTTTTTTAGGTTATGAAACTAAAGAAATTACAAACATCAAAGTTAGTGATGGTGAATTCTCTATCGTAGATGTTCTTTTAAATTCTGCTGCCGAAGGTTTAGAAGAAGTTATAGTAACTGTTGATGCTAGACAAAATACTGAAGCTTCTGTTTTATTAATACAAAAAAAATCTGTCTCATTATTGGATGGACTGTCTTCTCAAACTTTCAAAAAAATGGGAGCTAGTAATATTGCTAACGCTGTAAAGCAAGTACCTGGAGTTTCAGTTCAAGGTGGAAAATACGTCTATGTTAGAGGTCTTGGAGATAGATATTCAAAATCTATTCTAAATGGCATTGATATCCCTGGACTTGATCCTGATAGAAATACAATTCAAATGGATTTATTTGCCACTAATTTACTCTCAAATATATTAGTTATAAAATCAGCAAGAGCAGATATGCCTGCTGATTTTACTGGAGGAGTCATAGACATTATTACTAAAGAGTTTCCTGCAAAGCAAGAGATATCTTTTTCTTTTAGTTCTGATTATAATCCTGAAATGCATTTTAACAAAAATTACTTGTCTTATGATGGAGGGAATTATGACTTTCTTGGATTTGACGATGGAACAAGAAAGAATCCAATAATTTCAACTATACTTGGAAATCCTTTTGATCCAAGATTTAGCAAAGATGAAGAATCTTTAAATAGAATTAATAGACTTTCTCAATATTTTGATCCGCAAATGGGTCCCAAAATATCACAAAGCGGAATGGACTATAGCCTTGGATTTTCTTATGGAAATCAATTTAAATTAGCTGAAAATAAACTTCTTGGAGTTTTAGGATCTCTTTCTTACAAAAGCTCCCAAGAGTTTGATGAAAATACTATTGACAACATTTATAATAAAGATCCCGATAGAAGTAAATTTAATTATAGTGAGAATAGATTACAATCTGGAAGTATAGGTTCTGAAAATATAATATTATCAGGCCTTATTGGCCTGTCCTATAAATCAGATAACACTAAATTAAAATTTAATTTACTTAATATTCAAAATGGAGAAAGCTCTTCTGGATCATTTCGACAATTAACACGATTTTCTGATTTTATTGACTTTAATAAATCTAATATTGAATATAGTGAAAGAGGAATAACAAATTATATGTTATCTGGTCTTCACAATTTTAATGAAACTAATTTAAAAATAGATTGGACCATTGCAACCACAATTGCAAAAGTTCATGATAAAGATATAAGAAATACTGCTTTTCAAGATGAAGAAGGAATTTTTAGTTTTAAAGAAAATACTGAGCCAAAAAGAATCTGGAGATATCTTGACGAAACTAATCAAGTTGTTAAAATTGATTTAACAAAAAAATACGAACTCTTTTCAAGAGACGCTAAATTAAAAATCGGTGTATATGGATTAAGAAAAGAAAGGGATTTTTCAATATCTCAATATTCTATTAGTTCAACATATACTTCTGAAAGTGATTGGGCAAATTATCAAGGAGATCCAAATAAAATATTCAATACTAATAATCTTGTTTCTTTTAATTCAATTGAAGGCACTTATATAAATCCAAGAACAACAATAAACCAAGAAGCAAATATATTTAATGCAAAACAAGAAAATATTTCTGCATATTTATCTAATGAATTTAATTTCTCAGCAAAATTTAAGTCCATTATTGGTTTGAGATTTGAAAACTATAACTTGTTCTATAGTGGAACTAATAGTCAAATAGGTGTAGCTTTAGATAATGAAAATGTAATTAGTAAAAGTGATTTATTTCCATCTTTAAATTTTATTTATAGTTTATCTGATGATAAAAACTTAAGAATAGCTTACTCTTTAACTACAGCAAGACCAAGTTTTAAAGAAGCATCTATTGCTGAAATTTTTGATCCTTTATCAAATTTATTTTTTATTGGAAATATTAATATTCGGCCAACATATATTGATAATTTTGATATTAGGTATGAATCCTTTGGAGAGAAATCTCAGTTATTTGCCCTAAGTTTATTTTACAAAAAATTAACTGATCCCATTGAAATTGGTTTTGTAGCTGCTGCAACTTCTAATTATAAGCCCCTCAATTTATCTACAGCAAATGTTATTGGTGCTGAAATAGAAATTCGTAAAAAAATCGAAACATTTTTTTCCGCTTTAAAAAACTTAACACTTATTTTTAACGGATCCATAATTAATTCGAAAGAAAAATTTAGCGCTGATGAAATAAAGTTAAGAACCCTAGGCCTCAGAGAAGGTGAAACTATTGGAGAATCTAGACCTCTTCAAGGTCAATCACCATATCTAATAAATGCAGGGATTGATTACAATAGTGACTTAAAAAATCTTCAAGTAGGAATATATTATAATGTTCAAGGAAAAACTTTAGAATTTGTAGGGAATGGTTTTTATCCCGATGTATATACAATGCCATTTCAAAGTCTAAATTTTAATCTCATAAAAAATCTAAAAAAAAATAGGTCTATAACCTTTAAAATATCTAATCTTTTAGATGACGATAAAGAAAGTTTTTTTCAATCATATAAGGCAGAAGATAAATACTTTAAATTTAGAAATCCAGGCAGGAGCTTTTCCTTAGGGTATAGCATAAGTTTTTAATTTGAAAAATTATTCTTTTTTATAACTTTTAGAATATTCATCAATTAAATTTAAAATACTTTTTAATAAGTCCTTAATTTCCAGTAAAAGATTAAAATATAATGAAGTATTTTTTGGACTTGATGCTTCTTTTCTTGTTAAATTAATTTGAGTATTAATCCTATCATTTATATTATTTCTTAATTGCAACAACTGAGACATAACTATAGAAATTGTTTCAAACCTTTGATCTTTAAATACCTCTATAATTTGATTTAAAAGATTATTAAAACTCTGACTTATATCATTTAAATCCTTTAACTGGTTAAATCTTAATTTTTTATGCTGATTATTTACGTGCTTATAGCTTTTCTTTGAAATATAATCTAAAGATTCCGCAATATCAGTCAGGTCTGCAAGAATAATAATATAAAAGTTACTTCCTCTAATGCTGGTTTCATCCAAATTTTTAATAAAATAAAATATATTATCTCTTAAATCTTCAATTTCAGAATTTAATTTCTTAACTCCTTTTTTTGTTTTTTTAAGTTCTTCTTCATCTTCTTTTGTTAAACCATTTACAACCATTGAAAAAATCTTATCAGATCTTTTTAAAACCTTAATTATATTATCAGAACTCTCTGATATTATACCCTGAACAGTTTTACTTTCTGACTTTTTTAAGCTTTCAGGATCGATTTTAGCATTTTGAATTCTTTTATGATAAAGAAAATTTCTAACTAAAATTGAAACAGTTATAATTAACATTATAGGTATCATTATTTCTTTATTCCAATTAATCAAGAAAACAACAATTCCAGAAGCAAATAATGCCCCAAAAGCTGTTAAAAACCAACCTCCTATAACATTTAATACACCCGCTACTCGATATACTGCACTCTCTCTTCCCCAAGCTTTATCTGAAAGTGATGTTCCCATGGCCACCATGAATGTTACATATGTAGTTGAAAGTGGAAGCTTCATTGAGGTAGCAATTGAAATTAAAATTCCTGCTACCATAAGGTTTACAGAAGCTCTTATCATATCAAATGCTGGAGCATTAATACTTTGATCTTTTGTCAAAACTTTTCCTTGAACTTGTTTAAAACTTAGTTCAATTTTGTTTTGAACAACATTGGGAAGAACATTAAAAACTTTAGAAGAAAACCAAGATGAAGAACTAACTAAAGCTCTTGAGAGAAAATTTGGACTGAATTTTTCATGAGTATCAATTTGTCTTGATAAAGAAATTTCTGTTTCAGCAACAGTTTTAGCTTTTTTAGAAAACCAAAGGGTAACAACCATTACTCCTCCAGCTAAAAATAATAACAATGGTTCTGCTGGTACTTTTTTATCTAAAACTTCCATAGAAAATAATGAAGCATCTATTCCAGAGGCAATCCATGCTTCATAAGAATGGTATGCAGCCATTGAAACTCCAATGAAATTCACTAAATCATTTCCAGAAAAAGCAAGAGCTAATCCAAATGTTCCAATACCAATAACAATAAGAAGAACACTTTTTTTTGTTAAAAATTCAAAAACATAAGAAAATAAAGAAAATATAATTATGCTAATTATTAATATAAGTAAGTCATTATCTCCTATATATGAAATCAAATCTTTATAATATGGAGAACCTTTAAGACCTTTTATAAATATAAAATATGTTATTGCAGTTAATGCAATTCCTCCAAAAACAAAACCAAAACTTTTTAATTTTTTTTCATATTGAAAAGAAAAAATTAGCCTACTAATCCACTGCACAATAACTCCTATTGAAAAAGCTATCAAGACTGATAAGAGAATCCCCCCAATTATCATTGTTGCTTTTTCAGTGTTAATATAATTTACCAAGTCTGATACAGACTCATTATTTTCTGCAATTTTAATCAAGGACATTACAATGGCTGCTCCCAATAAATTAAATACAATTGAAACAGTAGTTGAAGTTGGAAGACCCAGAGTATTAAAAAAATCTAGCAGTAAAATATCTGTCATTATTACTGCCAAAAAAATAACCATTATTTCATCAAAATAGAATTCGCCAGGATTAAAAATTCCTTTTCTAGCCACTTCCATCATTCCACTAGAATAGACGGCACCTATAAAAATTCCTATACTAGAAATTATCATTATAGTTCTAAAAGAAAGAACTTTTGAACCTATTGCAGAATTCAAAAAATTAATCGCATCATTACTAACTCCTACAACTATATCAACTATTGCTAATAAAGCAAGAGTTATAAGCATCAAAAAATAAATATTTTCCACTTATTATTAAAAATAATAATTAATACTAATATAATATAGTGAAGTAAATTAAACGTTAAATTTAATTAAATCATTTGTTAAGTTTTAAACAATGTAATGTTATTAAGTTGCTATTTTATTTTGTATTTAAAACCAAACCGGAAAGCATCAGAAGTATCCCAACCGGTGAAAAAAGAAAATTTTTTATATGGTTTCTCAATTGCAAATGCGGTTTCATAACTTTTATCAAACCAAAATTCTGTTTGAACCCATAATTTTGTATTAGTCATTTTATATGTTATTCTAGGTTGGAATGATGGTAATTCTTTTTCAATTTTATAATGAATAGGTAGTTTTAAAGAAACTTTTTTTTTCTTCCAAACACTTTTGCTAAAAGTAACCCTATTCTCGCTTTCATCAGTTCTATGTCTTAAAGCAAAATCTCCAAAACTAGCTTTAATATATTCTTTATTGTTTGTTCTGGCTTCCCATCCGATTGATTGAGAATAAGCTGATTTCAGATGAATTAATAAAAAAAATAACAAAAAACTTATTATTTTTTTCAACACTAAAATTTGAAAATATCAATCACAAAAAGATATTTAAGAAGTACTTTTTGAATCAGTCCAAATGACTGTTTTTCTAACTTTATTATCTATAAAGTCAACCTCAATTAAAGAATTATCTTTCCAAAAAAACCATTTAGAAGTTTTCTTACCATTCTTATAAGAACCTATAGAAATTTTGTTTCCTTTTTGATCATAACTAGTCCACTCACCATGTAGTTTATTATTTCTAATATATCCTGTTTGATATAATTGACCATTTTTATGATATTGAGTATACTTTATAAGACCTCCAATTTCAGACTGAGTAAAATAATTTTCTTCTTGTTGAGCAAAAAGAAAAAATCCTAGGAAGAAAAACATCAAAAAAAGATACTTTTTCATAAATCTAAAATTATTATCGTGCCAAATTAATAATTAAATATAATAAATGCAACATTTAGTTAACATTTACATAACATTAAATTAACATTAGATTTATAAAGTACTTATTATGAGTATTTTACTTTTTAAGATCCGCACATCAAACAATCATCATCTTCACTAGATTTTGATTTATCAAGCATTTGTTTCAATTCTTCAGGTTTCAAGGGTTCAACTGCTACCTGTTTTTTTCCTTTTTCTTTGACAGAAGTAGTTGCTTCAGCAGATACCTCAACCTTGGTTTCTTTAGCTTTTGATTTCGTGTTATCTAAAGTAAACTTAATAGCATCTACAGCGGACTTGGTTCTTAGGTAATACATGCCTGTTTTCAAACCAGATTTCCAACCATAAAAATGCATTGAAGTAAGTTTTGACATTGTAGCTCCTTCTACAAAAAGATTTAAAGATTGAGATTGATCAATAAAATATCCTCTTTGCCTAGCCATGTCAATGATATCTTTCATGCTTAATTCCCATACTGTTCTATATAGCTCTTTAATATCATCTGGGATTCCTTTTATATTTTGAACTGACCCATTGTTTCTCATTAATTCCTGTTTTAAGTCCTCATTCCAAAGGCCAAGATTTACAAGATCTTCTAAAAGATGTTTGTTAACAACAATAAACTCTCCTGATAAAACTCTTCTAGTATAAATATTTGAAGTATAAGGTTCAAAACATTCATTATTTCCAAGAATTTGAGAAGTTGATGCAGTTGGCATAGGAGCAACCAAAAGAGAATTTCTAACCCCATGTTTCTTAACCGATTTTCTTAATCCTTTCCAATCCCAACGACCACTTAATTCATCATCTTTAATACCCCATAAATTATGCTGAAATTCTCCTTCAGAAATTGGAGACCCTTTATAAGATTGATAAGGTTTATCTATTTTTGCTTCCTCCATTGAAGAAGTTACAGCTGCAAAATATAAAGTTTCAAAAATTTCTTGATTTAATTTTTTCGCTTCATCAGATGTAAAAGGAAGTCTTAGCAAAATGAAAGTGTCTGCCAATCCTTGAACTCCTAATCCAATTGGACGATGTCTAAAATTTGAATTCTCAGCTTCTTTAACGGGATAATAATTTCTATCTATAACTCTATTTAAATTTTTTGTTACTTGTTTAGTTACATCAAATAGTGCTTGATGATCAAACTCTCCATCTTTAACAAACATTGAAAGTGCAATTGATGCTAAATTACATACAGCAACTTCATCTTTGGAAGTATACTCTAAAATTTCAGTACAAAGATTTGATGATCTTATAGTTCCAAGATTTTTTTGATTAGATTTTCTGTTTGAAGAATCTTTATAAAGCATGTAAGGAGTTCCTGTTTCAATTTGAGATTCTAATATTTTTTCCCAAAGTTCTCTGGCATTTATTGTCTTTCTACCTTTTCCTTCTTTTTCATACTTGATGTATAACTTTTCAAATTCCTCACCATGACAATCAAATAGACCAGGACACTCGTTTGGACACATTAAAGTCCATGTAGAATCTTCTTCAACTCTTTTCATAAATAAATCTGGAGTCCACATAGCATAAAATAAATCCCTTGCTCTCATTTCTTCCTTACCATGGTTTTTCTTCAACTCTAAAAAGTCAAAAATATCAGCATGCCATGGCTCAATATAAATAGCAAAAGATCCTTTTCTCTTTCCTCCACCTTGATCAACATATCTAGCAGTTCCATCAAAAACTCTCAGCATAGGGACAATTCCATTAGAAGTACCATTGGTTCCCGCTATATATGATCCCGTAGCTCTTACATTATGAATTGACAATCCAATACCTCCAGCTGATTGAGAAATTTTAGCTGTTTGTTTTAAAGTGTCATAAATTCCATTGATACTATCATCCTTCATCGCCAGTAAAAAACATGAGGACATTTGAGGCTTTGGTGTTCCAGAATTAAAAAGGGTTGGTGTAGCGTGCGTAAAATATTTTTTAGACATCAACTCATAAGTTTTTAGAGCTGAATCAATATCATCTAAATGAATTCCGATTGAAACCCTCATAAGCATATGTTGAGGTCTTTCAGCTATTTTACCATTTAATTTTAAAAGGTATGATCTTTCTAAAGTCTTAAACCCAAAAAAATCATAACTAAAATCTCTATTATAAATTACACTAGAATCTAATTTTTCTGCATTTTTTTCAATAATCTTATAAACTTCATCTGAAAGTAAAGGGGCCTTTTTTCCGGTTCTTGGATTTACGTATTCATACAAATCTTTCATTGTCTCTGAGAAAGATTTTTTTGTGTTTTTATGCATATTAGAAACTGAAATTCTAGCTGCTAACTTCGCATAATCGGGGTGGGTTGTAGTCATTGTAGCAGCAATTTCTGCAGCAAGATTATCTAATTCTGAAGTTGTAACTCCATCATAAAGACCTTCAATAACTCTCATCGCAACCTTTACAGGGTCAACTAAAGAGTTAAGTTCATAATTAAGTTTACGTATTCGATCAGTAATTTTATCGAACATTATTGGCTCTTTACGACCATCTCTTTTTACTACGTTCATTTTACTTTTTTAAATTTAAACACAAAAAATCCCCGAACAGTTTTAAAAACTTTCTTTACTAGCAATATCTAATCAATTAGAAATCTGCATCAAAGCGAATTTTAGAATCTTCTTTTTCATTATTTAAGACTCCTGCTTTTTGATATTCACCAACTCTTTTTTCAAAGAAATTAGTTTTTCCTTGTAATGAAATCATATCCATGAAATCAAAAGGATTAGGTACATCAAATTCTTTTGAAAGGCCAAATTCAACCAATAAACGATCAGTAACAAATTCTAGATACTGAGTCATTAATTTAGCATTCATACCTATAAGACTTACTGGAAGAGATTCTGTTATAAATTCTCTTTCAATATTTAAGGCATCAAT
>CACEKG010000017.1 GCA_902560065.1 uncultured Bacteroidota bacterium | reverse complement strand
GAAAACAAATTATTTAAAGATGTTGAAAAGAAAATTAAACTTATAAAAAATCAAATTGGGTTAATAAATGAAAAAAAGAAAAGAATAAATGCATTAAAAAAAGTCAATGAGAAAAAGATGAAAAGTGAAAAAAGTGATATAAAAGAAAATAAACCAAATGAAGATTAAATTAAGGGTTTAATTATATTTTCTTTTTGACAACTTCCAATATTCTTCCATTTTGTTTAAATTTAAATCAATTAGTTCTTCATTATTTTTAATTGCTTCTTTTTCCATAAATTTAAATCTTTCTATGAATTTTTTATTAGTCCTTTGAATTGAAAGTTCTGGATTAATTTTCAAGAATCTTGAATAATTAATTAAAGAAAAAATAACATCACCAAACTCTTTTTCTATTGATAATTTATTTCCAGTTTTTACTTCCTTTTTAAATTCATCTAATTCTTCTATAACCTTTTTCCAAACATCTTCTTTAGTCTTCCACTCAAATCCAACTCCGGCAGCTTTTTCTTGAATTCTGTATGCTTTTATAATTGAAGGAAGAGATTTAGGCACACCACTTAAAACAGATTTACAGTTATTTCCGTTTTCTTTAATTTTAGTTGTTTCCCAAATTTTCTTAACATCGTTAGAAGTATTAGCTTTAATATTTCCGAAAACATGAGGATGTCTAGAAATAATTTTTTTTATAACGGTTTCAATAACATCACCAATATCAAAAGATTGTTTTTCACTAGCAATTTTTGAATATAAAATAATATGCATTAGCAAATCACCTAACTCAGACTTTATTTCATCTTTATTATTATTAATTATTGCTTCAAATAATTCGAATGTTTCTTCAATAGTTAAGTGACTTAAAGATTCAAAAGTTTGTTCCTTATCCCAAGGACACTTTTCTCTTATACTATCAATTAAATCAATTAATTTTTCAAATGATTTTTTTTTATTTTCAATAGAGTTCATTTCTTTTAATTTTCTTGTTTAAACTTCATTAAATAATCTGTTTTAATTTTTCCTTTTGAAATATTATAAAGTTTCTTTTTTAAAATTCTTTTCTTAAGGGGAGAAAGATAATCTGTAAACAAAATTCCTTCCAAATGATCATATTCATGTTGAACAACTCTTGCTTTAATACCTGATAAAATAAGATTTTTTGAAACAAAATTTTCATTCAAAAAATTAATTTTTATAGATTGCTTTCTAGATATGTCCTCTCTAATATCAGGTATACTTAAACATCCTTCATTAAAATCCCAATCCTCTCCATTCTCCTCAATAATTTTAGGATTGATAAAGACTTTTTTAAAGGATGAAAGCTCCATTGACTCTTTCTTTGAAAGTTCTTCTTGTTCAGAAAATGGAAATGTGTCTATAACGAAAATTCTAATAGAAAGACCAATTTGTGGAGCAGCAAGACCAACCCCATTAGCTGAGTACATTGTCTCCCACATGTTTTTAATTAAATCTTTTAATTTGGGATAACTTTTATTAATTTCTAATGCTTTAGATTTTAAAATAGGATTTCCATAAGGTAAAATAGGGAGTATCATGAGTTTTTTGATTTGTATTCTAAATAAGATTGTAAGATCAATGTAGCACTTATTTTATCAATTAATCTTTTATTTTTTCTTTTATTTTTTTTAATTCCACTTTCTAAAATAACTCTTGAAGAAATTTTTGAAGTATACCTTTCATCTTGTCTATAAATACTTTTATTTGGAAAAATTTTTTTTAATTTAATTATAAATTCAAGAATTTCTTTTTCAACATCAGATGGTGATCCGTCTTTTTGAATTGGTTTTCCTATTACAAAAGCATCAACTCTTTCATTATTGTCATATTTGATTAAAAATGGAATTAATCTATTTGTTTTACAGCTGTCTAATGGAGAAGCTATAATCTGATTCTGATCAGTAATTGCAATACCAGAATCTTTTATCCCAAAATCTAAACCTATTAAACAACCCATATTAAAAATTAATAACAAATATATTAAGGTTTTGATTCATTTCTATTCTTTACTTTTGTAAAAAAAATATATGAAAGGTATTATAGAGAAAGCATGGGAAAATAGAACTTTATTAAATGATGATAAAATAAAACAAACAATAAGAAAAATTATTGATCAGCTTGATAAAGGTGAAGTTAGAATTGCTGAAAAAATTAATTCAAAATGGATTGTAAATGAATGGATAAAAAAAGCTGTTATATTATATTTTCCAATTCAAAAAATGAAGACAATTCAATCAGGAGATTTAGAATTCTTTGATAAAATTGATCTTAAAAAAAATTATGAAGAAAAAGGAATAAGGGTCGTTCCAAGTGCTATTGCGAGATATGGATCATATGTTTCAAAAGGAGTAATATTAATGCCCAGTTACGTGAACATTGGTGCTTATGTGGACTCGGGAAGTATGATTGACACCTGGGCTACAGTTGGAAGTTGTGCACAAATTGGAAAAAATGTTCATCTAAGTGGTGGTGTTGGAATTGGTGGTGTTTTAGAACCACTTCAGGCTGCTCCAGTAATAATTGAAGATAATTCATTTATAGGATCCAGATGTATAATTGTTGAGGGAGTTAAAATTGAATCAGAAGCCGTGTTAGGTGCAAATGTGGTAATAACATCATCTACTAAGATTATAGATGTTAGTGGATCAAAACCAATTGAAAGTAAAGGGTTAATTCCAAAAAGGTCCGTAGTTATACCAGGAAGTTATACAAAAAAATTTAATGCGGGTGAATATCAAGTCCCTTGCGCATTAATTATTGGAAAAAGAAAAGAATCTACAGATAAAAAAACATCTCTAAATAATGCACTAAGAGAATATAATGTTTCAGTTTAAAATAATTTATTTAAAAATCTTTTAACGCAAAATTTGAATTGATTTGACCACTATAATGAAAATATTTTTCTAAAATCAATAATGAAATTAAATCTTCTCTTTTTTTATTTTGAAATTGCATAATGTATTTATTTGCATTTTTAATTATTTCATAGGCCTTACTATCATTTTTAATATAGTATTTTAATCTTTCCTCTAAATCGGAAAAATCATCTTTTATTAGTATATAATGAAAATTAGGTATTAATTTTCCTTCCATTAACCAACTTTCAAATTTAGGTATAGGCATCACGGCAATTGAATTTGAAGACATGACCCATTTTAAATTAGTAGCTACGTCATAACCCTCAATACAAAGGATAAATTTGTATTTAAGTTGTTCATTAATCGAAATTTTATTTTTTAACCAGATATCATGAGTTGTTCCGCTATTAATTTGGCCTAAATTACATAACGGATGATCAAAATATTTTTTAAAAAAATCAATTCTCTGTTTTTGTTGAACAGCATTTCTTCCAATTAAAATATTTAGTTTATCTGAAAATTTTACTCTGTCATTAGTAAATGTAAAATGTCTAACTTTATTTAATTTAAATAAAACTGAGTTTTCATTATCACCCTTTATTGGTCTTGTCTTCACAAATGATGGTGATTTAGGAATTTTTGTTATATCACCAAAAAGAAATCTTACTAAAAATTTACTTGGATAAAATCTAACATATTCTTTTAAATCAAAGAAATATACTGTTCCTTGATTTGGGATTTTCATACTAGAAGTTGGAATCCAATCAAGATCTGGTGAATTTTTGTAATTTATTTTATTATAATAATTAACTCTCATTTTAATATAATCTTTTTCATTGTTGAATTTTTTTAATAATCTATTTATATAATTATTTCTGTTTTTTAACAATGGAAAAATTAATCTTAAATAACCCCCTAAATAATAAAATAATTTAATGTTCTTATGACTGTAAAAATTTCTAATTATCATAATTTTGTTTATTCGTTATAAAATTCACCAACTAATTCTATTCTAGCAAATTTTTTCTTTATAATTATTTAAAAAAATAATTAAGGGAATCAGTATTTTTGAAAAAAATTAAATGATAATCAAAAAAACTTTAGATCATTTATTAAAAGGAAATGTTATTCTTTATCCTACTGACACTTCATGGGGAATTGGAGGTGCTTCAGATAATGACATGGTTGTAAAAAAAATTTTTAAAATAAAGAAAAGAAATGATAAAAAAGCTTTGATTTGTTTAGTTTCTTCAATTAAAATGCTTGAAAATCATGTGAAAAATATTCCAAAAAAACTCATAAAATATATAAATTCAGAGGAGCCAACAACAGTTATTTATCAAAATCCAAAAGGGTTTAGTCCATATCTTATAAATTCTGACGATACTATTGCTTTAAGGCTTACAAAAGATAAATTTTGTAATGAACTAATTGAAAAGTTTGGAAAACCATTAATTTCAACTTCTGCAAATATAAGTGGAGAAAAAACTCCATTTAATTTTAAAGCAATTAATAAAAGAATTTTGAATGATGTAGACTTCATAGTACCTTTAAGTAATAATAATTTAAACCAAAAGGTATCAAGAATAGTAAGACTCAATGAATCAAATGAAATTGAATTTTTAAGAAAATAAAAAATTGAAAGCAATTATTATAAAAATTTTAAAAAAAGAACCTTTTAAAACAATTTCTAAAACAGTAGATGATTTAAGTGTTGATTCATACTTAGTTGGCGGATATGTTAGAGATTTTTTACTAAATAAAGACGAAAAAAAAGATATTGATATTATGGTAATTGGGTCTGCCATGGAATTAGCAAAAACTTTAAAAAAAAATTTAAAAGGCTCAAAAAAAATCCAATTTTATAAAAACTTTGGAACAGCAATGCTAGAATGGCAAGATTTTGTTATTGAGATTATTACTGCCAGAAAAGAATCTTATAATTATGATAGCAGGAAGCCCAATGTGAAAATTGGAACACTAAAAGACGATCAAAATCGACGAGATTTTACAATTAACTCCTTAGCAATTGGTATAAGTAAAAAAAATTTCGGAGAACTTATTGATCCATTTAATGGAATTAATGATTTAAAAAATAAAATTATTAGGACTCCATTAAATCCTGACAAAACTTATTCTGATGATCCTTTGAGAATGTTTAGGGCAATTAGATTTTCCTCTCAATTAAACTTTGATATTGAGAGTGAATCTTTTGAATCAATTAAAAAAAATATTAATAGGGTGAAAATAGTTAGTAAGGAAAGAATAGTTGGTGAACTAAATAAAATAATATTATCAAAAAAACCATCAATTGGTTTTTTGAATCTTGAAAAATCAGGGTTGCTAGAATTAATTCTGCCTGAAATTAATAATCTAAAAGGAATTGAAGAATTTGAAGGAAGAACTCATAAAGAAAATTTCTTTCATACTCTTGAGGTACTTGACAATATTTCAAAAGTGTCTGAAGATTTATGGCTTAGATGGGCAGCTTTACTTCATGATGTTGGAAAGCCCTTGTCTAAAAAATTTAACTCTAAAACCGGCTGGACTTTTCATGGTCATGAATTTATTGGATCAAAAATGGTATATCAAATTTTTAAAAGATTAAAACTTCCTTTAAATAATAAAATGAAATATGTTCAAAAGCTAGTTCTATTAAGTTCAAGACCAATTGTAATTTCAGAGGATTTTATTACTGATTCTGCAGTTAGGAGATTAATTTTTGATTCTGGTGATCTTTTAGAAGATTTAATAACTCTTTGTGAAGCTGACATAACAACTAAAAATCCAATATTATTTAAAAATTATCATGAAAACTTTAAAATTGTAAGAGATAAAATCAAAGCCATTGAGGAAAAAGATAATCTTAGAAATTTTCAACCTCCAATTTCTGGTGAGGAAATAATGAAAACATTCAATATAGGTCCATCTAAAGAAATTGGAATAATTAAAGAAAAATTAAAGGAAGCTATTATTAATGGCGAAATTGAAAATGAATATGAATCCACCTTTAAATTAATGAAAAAATTAGGTGAAACTTTAGGATTAAAATTTAATGAAAAATAAATTCAAGTTATTTTCAAAAATTAGTTTAATACTAATTTTTTTAGTAATTCTAGCTGGATCAACTGTAAGAATGACAGGAAGTGGAATGGGTTGTCCTGATTGGCCAAAATGCTTTGGATACTTAATCCCACCTACCAATAGAGCTCAATTAGATTGGAAACAAAACTACACTTATAACAAAAGACAAATTATTATTAAAAACAATAAACTATATAGTTCAAAGAAAAAATTTAAAAGCAGTACAAACTACAATGAATTAAATTGGGAGTTATACACAAAACATAACTACTCATTATTTAATCCATACCATACATGGATTGAGTACATAAATAGACTAATAGGTGCATTATCTGGTCTTTCTGTTTTAGTTATGACGCTATTCTCTTTTTCTTATTTTAAAGAAAAAAAATTAATTCCAATTTTGTCAATTTTAATATTATTTCTAATGGGTTTTCAAGCATGGCTAGGAAAATTAGTCGTTGATTCGAACCTTATGCCAATTAAAATTACAACTCATCTTACATTAGCCTTTATATTAGTAATTATGATGTCTATAATAATTAATATGTCTCAAAAAAAGTTATACAACTATAATTTATCTAAAAAATTTAAACTTATAATAATACTAGGTCTTACAGTTACAGTTACTCAAATCTTTATGGGTACTCAGGTAAGGGAGTATATTGATCAAATATTAAAATTTTCAAATATTAATTTATCAAATATATGGGATGAAACTCCACCATTTATTTTTTACATTCATAGAAGTTTTTCTATTTTAGTTCTATTAATTCATTTCTACATAGGATATGTTTTGCTTAAATCACGAGAGTTAACATTTGTCTTTAAAATAATTATGTTAATGATTAGTCTTGAAATTTTAACCGGAATATTAATGTATTATTTTGATTTTCCTTTTTTTTCTCAGCCTTTACATCTCTTATTTGCATCAATTTTATTAGCAGCTCAAACATATTTCATAATGGAAATTAATAACCCAAAACAAAATGATATATAGATTTAGAATTATTTTGGATACAAAAGAAGATGTTTTTAGAGACATCGAAATCAATGAATCTAGTTCTCTAGAAGAACTCCACAATTCAATAATTAAAAGCTTTGGTTTTTTAGGAAACGAAATGGCATCATTTTACAAAACTGATAATGATTGGAAGCAAGGAGATGAATTACCATTAAATGACTTTGGTCCAGAAACACCTTCAATGAAAAATGAAAAATTGAGTAGTTATATAAACTCTGAAAATAAAAAATTACTTTATGTATATGATTTTTTAAATTTATGGACTTTTTTTATTGAATTAATGGAGGTTGGTGAAATAAGAAAAGGGACTATTTATCCCAATTTAATTAATTCAGAAGGAGAGGTTCCTGAACAACCTCCTGAAAAAAATTTTAATGATGGAAAAAATCTTTCCAATGATTTAGGAATTGAAAAAAACGAAGATAACTTTTATTGAAATAAATTATAAAGGTCTACTTTTAAATAGTGATTTTTAACAAAATCAAACGAAGCACTAATTATATCTCCCATTGATTTACTGTTTTTAAATTTTTTGTCACTTGTAAACTTATACAATTCTAATTTTAATTTTTTAAGATTTTCAGGTTTAGTTAAAATTTGGCTTTGCATTATTTTAACTAACTCACTTAATCTCTTTCCTGAGCTCATTATTCTTCTAGCAACAATAGATCTTTCCTCAATTTTATATTGATTAATTGAATTGTGATTTAATTTTGTTTTAACTAAATTCATCATAGGAAAATTTTCCTTAAAAAATTGAGGCCTATAAACAGAAAATTTTCCTTCAAAGGACTGTTGATCAAAATCAATAGCTCTTATTTTATAAACAACTTGATCAAAATCATGTGTTGGAACTACAACATAATTATAAGATCTCATATCACCAAGTAATCTAATCATACTTCTTTCATTAAATTTCACATATTCTTTTGCTATTTGAGATTTTTCAGAATCATTGCATTTAGGAAGAAATTCTTTTATAAAAATATCTCCTGGAATACCAGAAATATGCTCTTCAATAAGTGAATTTGCGTTAATTAAAAAATTTAAATTATAAGGTGACAACATATGCTCAAATTCTAAACCATAGGCTCTTGAAGCATCTGTTTTTTTTACATAGAAATAGGTAAAATTATCATTTAAAATATTTCTAATTTTTATTCTAAAAGGCTTTGAGTTACCAAATGTACAATAATCAATTGCATCAATATTCAAATGTTGAATTCCAGATTCATTTCCATCGGAATGAAGAAGCGTGTATATTTTTTTTAAATTAAAATCAATTTCGTTTCTCTCTGTATCTGAATAATAAACTCTAATCCACAAAGTATCCTGATCATTTTTATCAAAAACTGAGACAGACCCAGAAAACCTCAATAAATCAGAATAAAAAATTGGAGTTTCAATCCATCTATTGTATTGATTTAAATATTTTTCTAACTGTTTAGATATAGAAAAAAAAGGTTTTTTTTTAGAAATAAGTTTATCCAATACTTTTTTTTCAAAAATACTACCTTTTTAAATAATAACTATTAAATAAGGAGTCTGTTAAAGGCATTATATTAGTAAATTTGCAGTTTTTATTAATCAAATGAAATTTAAAATTATTTCTGAATTTAAGCCAAAAGGTGATCAGCCTAATGCCATTAACGAAATAGTTAAAAATTTTAATTATAACTGCAAGAACATTGTTCTCCAAGGTGTTACCGGATCAGGTAAAACTTTTACAATGGCTAACGTAATTGAAAAATTAAATAAACCAACGTTAGTTCTAGCGCATAATAAAACACTTGCAGCTCAACTTTATTCTGAATTTAAAACTTTCTTTCCAAAAAATGCAGTTGAATATTTTGTTTCATATTATGACTATTATCAACCTGAAGCATATATGCCAATTACAGGAACTTATATCGAAAAGGATTTATCAATAAATGAAGAAATTGAAAAATTAAGACTTAGTACAACTTCAACGCTACTTTCTGGAAGAAGAGATGTTATAGTTGTTGCATCAGTTTCTTGCCTTTATGGAATTGGTAATCCTGTTGAATTTAAAAAGAATACTATTCAAATAAAATGCAATCAAATTATTTCTCGAACAAAATTTATGTATAATCTTGTTCAAAGTTTATATTCACGTTCAAATGATGATTTTAAAAGAGGAACCTTTAGAGTAAAAGGAGATATTATTGATCTTTTCCCAAGCTATAGTGACACAGCTTACAAAATCCATTTTTTTGGCGATGAAATAGAAAAAATATCATCTTTTGATCCAATAAGTTTTAATACTACTGAAAGTCTAAAAAATTTAACTATATATCCCAGTAATATTTTTGTAACAACCCCGCTCTCAATTGAAAATGCCATTAAAGAAATCCAAAATGATCTTGTAAAACAAGTTGATTTTTTTAAAAATATTGGTAAAAATTTAGAATCAAAAAGAATTCTCGAAAGAACTGAATTTGATATTGAGATGATGAAAGAATTGGGATATTGTTCGGGAATTGAAAATTATTCAAGATATTTAGATGGGAGAAGCCCCGGTACAAGACCTTTTTGTCTATTAGATTATTTTCCAAAAGATTATCTTATGATAGTAGATGAAAGCCATGTAACTATATCACAAGTTCATGCTATGTATGGTGGGGATAAAAGTAGAAAAGAAACCTTAGTTGAATATGGTTTTAGATTACCTGCGGCTATGGATAATAGACCTTTAAAATTTGAAGAATTTGAATCTTTACAAAATATTGTTCTATACACCAGTGCAACTCCAGCAGATTATGAAATGGAAAAATCACAAGGCCTAATTGTTGAACAAATAATAAGACCAACAGGTCTATTAGATCCAATTATCGATGTAAGAAAATCCAAAAATCAAATTGATGATTTAATTGAAGAAATCCAACAAAGAGTTGAAAAAGAAGAAAGAACTCTTGTAACGACTTTAACAAAAAAAATGGCAGAAGAATTAACTAAATATTTAAGCAGATTAAATATAAGGTGTAGATATATTCATAGTGATGTTGATACTCTTGAAAGGGTTGAGATAATGCAAGATTTAAGAGAAGGCCTATTTGATGTTCTAATTGGCGTTAACCTTTTAAGAGAAGGTCTTGATCTTCCTGAAGTATCTCTAGTTGTTATATTAGATGCTGATAAAGAGGGATTTCTAAGATCTAATAGATCTCTTACTCAAACTATTGGTAGAGCAGCTAGACACATTAATGGAAAAGCAATAATGTACGCAGATAAAATAACTTCAAGTATGAAAAAAACTATTGATGAAACTAATCGTAGAAGAAAAATTCAAATTTTATTTAATAAAAAAAATAATATCACCCCAGAACAAATAAATAAATCCTTGGTCAATGCCCTTACAAAGAAATCATTAATCAATGATCTTAATATAGCCAGTGAATTAAATCAGAAGGGAGTAGAGTTTGAAAATTTAACAAGAAAAGAAATAGATCAACAAATTAAAAAAACAAAAAAAGAAATGGAAAAAGCTGCTAAAGAACTGAATTTTATTGAAGCTGCAAGGTTAAGAGATCAAATAAAATTTTTAAAGTCAAATTACTCAAAATTTAATTAAAAAAATTAATTCTCATTTTCAACTTTAAATTCTTTAAGTATTTGTTTTGGCTCTAATATGTTATATCCAGCCCAAAAATTTGGATCATATTTTTTTAATTCAACTGGTAATTCTGAATCAATTTCCTTAACCCTATTATAATCATCAATATCTATCATGTTTGTTTCAATAAAAATAACTTCTGTTTTTACTTTGTTGTTTCCAGTAAAATTAAGTTGCATTGAAAGTTGATTTTGTTTTCTTCTACCTCTTACATTTTTGTTTTTTTCAATAATTTTTAAAGGTCTATCCAAGCCAAAAGAGCTTTCATAATAATTTTCAGCAAAATAAAGCTCATATTTGTTATTCTCATTTTTTTTAAAAATCCTTTTAACCAACCTTTTATCTAACCTATAAAAAACTCCTAAAAAATTAAAATTTCTTAAAAAGCCTATACTTTGATAGTCTATTCTGATAAGAGCAAAATCATCTGCATGGATAAATAATCTTCCTTTATATTTACCTCTTGATGATTTTGGAAAATACTCTATGACATAAACCGGTTCATACCCTATATATGAAAGTTCTAAAAGTCTAAAATTAAATTTTCTTGATTTTCTAAAAACTTCAAATTTAAACTCTTTATTTTCATGATCTAAATATGAATTAGATACATTCTTTATATAATTTCTGTGATTCAAATTAAAATCATTTCTTTCCTTAATTTTTTTGTTTTTAATTTTTTCTAATTGTGTATTATCAGTTGAATCAATGGACATAAAATCAAAACCTTCTCTTTCAATATCAATTGGAAAAATTCCTGACTTAAATTTAAAATAAGAATCTCGTTTAACTTTAATGTCTACAATAGGTTGTATTTTATTTTGAATTGTTTTAAAGCTAATCTCATTTTCTTTATTTAATAACTCAGCTGATTTTAAAATGTTTACTTTTTGATTATTAGGGTCTCTATTTCCAAAAAAATCATATAGTGCCTCTATATAGAAATTATTCTTTTTTGGAATTGTTTCGTTTATACTATCCATAAAAATTTGATCAAATTCTTTTATTGAAGATTTTTTTATATCAATCATAGCTTTATCAAAATCAGACATTATTATTCTTCTTCTGAATATCCTTTTATTTTTGTAATCAAAATCAAAAATATTTTTAACATTCTCTTTTACTTTATTTATAATTTGAATCGCAGTTAATTTTTCTCTATTAGTAACTATAACAGTTTCTAACTCAATTATTTTTGGTGATAGAACAATTTTAGATTCCTTGATTAAATCAGTTGCCAAAATAGTTAAGGAGTTATAACCAATTGATGAAACATAAACACTATCTCTGTTAGTAAAAAGAATATCTTTAAAAAGTCTAAACCTACCCTCCTCATTTGTAATAGTATTCTTATTAAAATTTGATATAATGTTTGCAAAAGATATTGGCTGTTTCGTCAAGCTATCTAAGACAATTCCAGATATTTCTTGCGAACTTGTTTTAGTTAAAACAAGAAAAAATATTATCATACAACCTTTTCTATAAAACATATTTTTTAAAATTAACACTCTAGAAAACTTCTTAAAGACAATGATATAAATAATAGTTTTTCTATCTTTCATAAGTTAATTATTTTTTTAAAAAATCTATAATTATGAAATATTTAAAGTTTCTTTTTTGTTTTTTTATATTCTTTTCTTGCCAAAATGATAATTCTTTAAAAAAAGAAAACCCTTTTATTTTTTCGATTGAAGAATTTGATATAGAAAAAAATCAAATGAAGATTAATATAGAAATCACCAATACATCTAATAAAACTTTAAATGAAGGTAAATGGTCTTTACATTGGAATCAAATGCATTCTGGAATAATTCCAGAAAGCCTTCCAAATGGAATTTCATTTAAGTATATTAATGGTCAAGCATATTATATTCTGACTTTTGATCAATATTATTCCATTAAACCTAATGAAAAAATCAAATTTTCATTTTTACAAAAAGGAATACTAAAAAGAAAACCCTATGGACCACTTGGAGCATTTATAAGAAATCATGAAACTGACGAATTATTTAACCTGCCTTTAACCTTTAATTGGAGAAATGCTAAAAACTTAGATAAAATTAATCATGATTCACCGAAAGACAAATATGATTCAATGAGTGGTCTTTCTGTATTACCAAATAACCAACTTAATTGGGTAATTCCTACTCCAAAAAAATTAAAGTTTCATAATAAATATAGAGATATACCAAAAGAATTTATTGTTAATTATACAAATGAAATTAATATTGATACTAAAGTAATATCGATGAGACTTAAAAATTCCACATCAATTGAAATTGAATTTAATAATAAAAAAGAAGGTAATACTATATTAAAATATGATAATAATTATGATAAGGAAGAATATTCTCTTAAAATAAAAGAAGATTTAATTGAAATAAAAGCTAGTGATTATTCTGGAATACTCTATGCTTTTGAATCGCTTCATCAATTAATATTAATTTCAGAAAATGAAAATAATAAATTGCCAATTATTTCGATTGAAGATAGTCCCAGGTTTAAATATAGAGGATTCTTACTAGATGCAAGTAGAAACTTTTACGGTATAGATAAGGTCAAGCAAGTTATTGATTACATGGCTCACTTTAAGTTAAATAAATTAGACTTTAGACTAACAGATGATGAAGGATGGAGACTTGAAATTCCTGGATTACCTGAATTAACTGAAATTGGAAGTAAAAGAGGTTTTACAAAAGATGAATCTGACAAATTAATCCCTATGTATGGTTCAGGTGCTTTTTCTGATAATAGTGGTTCTGGATATTATACAAGGGAAGAGTTTGTTGAAATTCTAAAATATGCTAAAAGAAGAAATATTGATGTTTTTCCTCAAATTAGTTTTCCCTCTCATGCAAGAGCTGCAATAAAATCTATGGAAGTTAGACATAAAAATTATATGCTTAAAAATGATGAAATTTCAGCTAACAAATATTTATTAAATGATCTAAAAGATGAAAGTAATTATAGATCAGCTCAACAATATGACGATAATATAATTTGTATCTGTCAAGAAAGCGCATATACTTTTTTTGAAAAAATTGTTCAAGAAGTAAAAAAAATGTATAATGAAGCTAACTTAAAAATGAAAATATTTAATATTGGAGCTGATGAAGTACCCTTCGGAGCATGGCAAAAATCACCAATATGTGAAAAGTTTATTTCTAAAAATAAAAAAATTAAAAATATAAATGATTTATATAATTATAATCTTAATAAGCTTAATGGTATACTTAATAAATATGAAGCAAAAATGGCAGGATGGGATGATATAATTTTGAAACTAACTGAAAAAAATCAATCTGAAACAATTATTAAAGAAGAAATGATAAAGCTAAACCCAAGAGTTTACGTCTGGAATAATACCTGGGGTGAAGGAAGAGAAGATATGATATATAAAATCACTAATCTAGGTTTTGAAGCTATAATGAGCAATTCTTCAGCCTTTTATTTTGATATGGCCAAAGATTTTGATTTTGAGTCAAAAGGACTTTCCTGGTCAGGATATGTTGATTATAAAGACACCTGGGGAACTGAACCCTTAAATGTTTTTAATAATATTCAAGCCCTTGAAAAAAACAGTTTAATTAATAAAATTGATGAAAATATAGAATATAAAAATCTAACTGTAGAAGATATTATAAATCAAGAAATGTCAAAAAAAACCTACATCAATGAAAAAAACAAAAATAATTTTATAGGAATTCAATCTCAACTATGGTCAGAAACTATTATTAATGAAAAAATATTTGATGCTCTTTTTATGCCTAATTTAGCTGTCTTTTCTGAAAGAGCATGGGCGAAAAAAGAGTCATACACTTTTATAGATAATCCAAAAGAACAATCAAAAGAAATAGATAAAAACTGGAATTTATTTGCAAATACCCTCTCCCAAAGACATTTCAAATCAATGAAATATCTATATGGAGGTCTATCTTTTGACTTAGGTAAACCAGGGGCAGAAATTTCAAATGATAGTCTTTATGTAAGAACAAAATTTCCTGGTTTAATTGTTAGGTATACTACTGATGGAAGTGTTCCAAATAAAAAATCAAAAAAATATAAAAATCCAATAAAAATAAATTCCAATGATCAAGTACTACTTAGAGTATTTGACGGATTTGGTCGTGCAGGAAATTACATTAAATTATAAATAATTAATCATGGAATTAACAAATAAAAGATTATTATCATTAGATATATTAAGAGGGGCAACTATAATTTTTATGATAATTGTTAATACTCCTGGCTCATGGGACCACGTATACGCTCCACTATTACATGCAGAATGGAATGGGATTACTCCAACCGATTATATTTTTCCAAACTTTTTATTTATTGTTGGTGTTTCAATAGTATTATCAGTTGGAAAACAAATTGATAATGGAAAATCAAAATCTGAAATATTAAAAAAAATAATCCTTCGTTCTATAAAAATTTATTTTGTTGGTCTATTATTATGGTTAATTCCTGACTTTGATTTTAGTAACATTAGATGGACTGGAGTACTTCAAAGAATTTCAATTGTTTTTCTTTTTTGTGCTTTAATTTATTTGTACACATCTTGGAAAACTCAAGTTTATATTTCTATAGCTGTGTTATTACTTTATTGGATTATAATGGCTTATGTTCCTATTCCTGGAATAGGTTATCCAGATCTTTCTGTACCTGAAAAAAATTGGGCCCATTATATTGATGCTCTTTATTTGCCTGGAGTACTATGGCAAAAAACATGGGATCCAGAAGGTATTTTATCTACACTTCCTTCAATTATAACTGGAGTTATTGGAATGCTTTTCGGTTACATAATAACCATAAAGAAAAACATAAATGATAAATTAATTTTAATTTTCGTTTTTGGGTTTATTCTACTTTTTATAGGAGATAGTTTTAGATGGTTGTTTCCAGTAAATAAAAATATCTGGAGTACTTCATATACTTTATTAATGGGTGGAATATCTAGTTTAACTTTGGGCTTTTCAATATATTTAATTGATGTTCTTAAATATTCAAAAGGTTTAAATTTTGCACAGGTTTTCGGAGTAAATTCAATTTTTTCATACGCGCTTGCAGGAGTACTTACAATTATTTTTTATAGTAAAGATCTACTTGGATTTAGTTTAAGCCAAAATTTTGTTTCAAAATGGAGTGAAATTGGAATGGATCCTAAACTTGGATCCTTTATATATGCAATATTATATGTTATAATCATATGGATTCCAACCTATTATCTATATAAAAGAAAAATATTTATAAAATTATAAAATGTACCAATATCATAAAGAATCTGTTATATTGTTTGAAAAAATTCTAAAAAAGAATAATTCCTCAATAAAAAAAAGTATCGATTTATTTAGTAAATGTATAATTAATGACAAAATTATACACACATTTGGAACAGGTCATTCTCATATGATTGGTTTAGAACTTTTTATAAGAGCTGGAGGTCTTGCAAATGTTAATGCAATGCTAGACTCTGCAATTTTGACTGCTGAAGGAGCAAACAGAAGTGCTGAAATAGAAAGAATTGAAGGTTTTTCAAAGATAATTTGGGACCAACATAAAATTAAAAAAGGAGATATTATAATAATAATATCGAATTCTGGAAGAAATGCTATGCCTATTGAAATGGCAATGCTTGCAAAAGATTCTAATATTCCAATTATTGCTATTACTTCAATGGAGCAAACACAAAAATATCCCTCAAGACATAGTAGTAAAAAAAAATTATTTCAAATTGCAGATATTGTCATTGATAATTGTGTTCCTTCTGGTGATGGAATGTTCAAGATTTCAGGAATTAAAACAGGAGCTGCTTCTACCATATCGGGTATATTTATAGTTAATTTGATAGCCACTGAGGCTATGAAGATTGCAGATGAAAAAGGTGTTAAGCTTCCACTTTATCATAGTCAAAATATTGATGGTTATTCAAATGAAGAATTATATAACATTTTTAATAAAAGAATAAAACATATGTAAAAAAAAACTGCTCCAATTGGAGCAGTTAAAAAGTTAATCTAATCAATTAATTTTTATCAGCTTCTTTGGTACTGGTTGTGCTTCTTTCTTTTTTGGTAAATTAATATTTAAAATACCATTTAAATATGAAGCATCAATTTTATTGATCTCTACACTTTCAGGGATTGTAAAACTTCTCTTAAAAGAATTATAATCAAATTCAAATCTAGTGAAATCATTATTATTTTCTTTAGCATCATTTTTTTTGACAACTTCAATTGAGAGAACATTATCCTCAAAACTTACTTCAAAATCTTCCTTGGTTAATCCAGGTGAAGCAATTTGAAGAGTAAACTCCTTATCAGCTTCTTTAATATTTACAGCAGGAAGTGAATGTGAATAATTTGGAACATCAAAATTCCAGTTCGCATTAAAAAAATCATCCATTATTGATGGATACCATGTATTTTGTTTTCTAATTAAGTTCATAATATTTTTATTTTAATTAAACATTTTATTTACACTTTAGAATAGTCAAAATGCATGCCTTTACTAAAATTAAGACATTATGTCATTAAAAAAATAAAAAATAGTGACTTTTTGGCAGTTAAATAAGAGCTTCTTGGACTTTATCTGCCGCTTCTTGAAATTCAATAGCAGATAAAACGTTTAATCCTGAGTTGTCAATTATATCTTTAGCAATCTTAGCGTTAGTACCTTGAAGCCTTACTATTATTGGAACTTTTATTGCATCCCCCATATTTAAATAAGCATCTACAATTCCTTGAGCAACTCTATCACATCGAACTATACCCCCAAAAATATTTACCAAAATAGCTTTAACATTTGGGTCTTTGAGTATTAACCTAAATGCCGTCTCAACCCTTGAAGCATCTGCTGTACCCCCAACATCTAAAAAATTTGCAGGATCTCCTCCAGCTTGTTTAATTAAATCCATTGTAGCCATTGCTAAGCCAGCCCCATTAACCATACACCCAACATTGCCGTCTAAATCAACATAATTTAAACCAACTTCCTTAGCTTCTACCTCTGTTGGATTTTCCTCACTTAAATCTCTTAAAGCTTCAAAATCCTTATGTCTAAATAGCGCATTGTTATCTAAAGTAACTTTTGAATCTACTGCTATGATATTATCATTAGAAGTTTTTAAAACTGGATTAATTTCAAATAAAGAAGCGTCAATACCAATGTATGCTGTATACAATGATTGTACAAATTTTGTCATTTCCTTAAAAGCATTTCCAGATAATCCCAAATTAAAAGCTATTTTTCTGGCTTGAAAAGACTGTAAACCGAGCATAGGATCAATGTTTTCATAAAAAATCAAATCAGGAGTCTCCTCTGCTACTTTTTCAATATCCATTCCTCCTTCAGTAGAATACATTATCATATTTTGACCATTTGATCTATTTAATAAAACCGACATATAAAATTCGTCAGGCTCGTTCTTGCCAGGATAATATACATCCTCAGCAATTAAAACCTTATTAACTTTTTTCCCTTCTTTACCTGTTTGGGGTGTAATTAATTGCATTCCTAAAATTTTTTTACATACCGATATTAATTCATCCATATTTTTAGCAACCTTTACTCCTCCTCCTTTACCTCTTCCCCCAGCATGAATCTGAGCTTTAACAACAAAAATATTTGAATCCGACATTTCAGCTATCTTCCTTCCAGCCTCCTCTACTTCTGATAAATTCTCAATTACTATTCCTCTTTGGATATTTACTCCAAATTTTGAGAGTAATTCCTTTCCTTGATATTCATGTAAATTCATTTGTGTTTATTTAAGATTAAAACAAATGTAAAAAATCATATCTTACTTAAAGAAAAAAATTTAATATTCTAATTGTTACATTCATAACAATTTTTTAATATTTTATAAATATTAATGTTATTATTTTTGACAAAAATCAGGGAGTGGATAATTCAATTCTTTTAAAAATTTCAAAAAAACATAAAAGCCCTATATACATATATGATGGAGAAAAAATTGAAAATCAATACAACAGACTAAAAAAAGCTTTTTCAGGAATAAAAAAACTAAAAATTAATTATGCTTGTAAAGCCCTGTCAAATATTTCAATACTAAACTTCATTAGAAAGTTAGGATCAGGCCTTGATACAGTATCTATTCAAGAAGTTGAACTTGGAATTAAATCAGGCTTCAAGCCAAAAAACATAATTTACACTCCAAATGGTGTTTCTATAGAAGAAATTGAAAAGGTTTCAAAAATGGGAGTTCAAATAAATATAGATAATTTATCAATACTTGAACAGTTTGGCACAAAATTCCCTAATACACCTGTCTGTATAAGAATTAATCCTCATATAATGGCTGGTGGAAATAACAATATATCTGTTGGACATATTGACTCAAAATTTGGAGTTTCTGTTCATCAAATCCCTCATGTTTTAAGAATAGTAGAAAATACCTCTATGAAAATTAATGGAGTTCACATGCATACGGGAAGTGATATTCTTGATATTGATGTTTTTATCCATGCAGCTGAAATATTATTTGATACAGCTTTGAAATTTAAAAATCTTGAATTTATTGATTTTGGAAGTGGGTTTAAAGTTCCATATAAAAAGGGTGACATAGAAACTAATATTGAGGAACTTGGTGAAAAATTATCAATAAGGTTTAATGATTTTTGTAAAAATTACGGAAAAGACATTGAGCTTGCATTTGAACCAGGAAAATTCTTGGTTAGTTCAGCAGGGTTCTTTCTAACAAAAGTTAATGCAATAAAACAAACTACATCTACAATCTTTGCTCAAGTAGATAGTGGTTTTAATCACCTTATAAGACCTATGTTTTATGGATCTCATCATGAAATAATTAATATCTCAAATCCTAATGGCAAAAACAGATTCTATACTGTAGTTGGGTATATATGCGAAACAGATACTTTTGCTAATAATAGAAGAATACCAGAGATTTCTGAAGGTGATATTTTAGCTTTTAAAAATGCTGGAGCTTATTGCTTTACAATGTCAAGTAATTATAATTCAAGATATAGACCTGCAGAGGTACTTTTATATAAAAATAATTATCATTTGATTAGAAAAAAAGAAAATATGACTGACATACTTAATAATCAAATACTAGTTGATATCAATTAAGTAATTTTTTTTAATTCCTCAAAAACTGAATTATAATCTTTGATAAATTCTTTAATTATTGATTCCGCAGAAATTATTTTATTAATTTGACTAGCAACTTGACCTATTTCTAATTCTCCTTCTAATAAATCTCCTTCAAACATACCCTTCTTTGCCCTTCCTCTTCCAAGCATTTTTTTTAATTCATCAACACTTCCTCCTCTATCATAAATTTCTTTAAGTTTATTATAAAACGGATTTTTAATCATTCTAACTGGTGTAATCTCTTTTAATGTAAGGATTGTACTCCCTTGTTGAGATCTAACAACCTCATTTTTAAAATTTAAATGAGAAGAAGCTTCATTTGAAGCCACAAATCTTGAACCAACTTGAACTCCATTGGCTCCTAAAGCCATTGCAGCAAACATAGATTTGCCTGATGCAATTCCCCCAGCAGCTATTAAAGGAATTTTTATTGCTTTTTTAACAAGTGGGATTAATGTCATTGTTGTTGTTTCTTCCCTGCCGTTGTGTCCTCCAGCTTCAAAACCCTCTGCGACAACTGCATCAACTCCTGATTCTTGGGCTTTTAATGCAAATTTTACTGAACTAATAACATGTACAACTATTCTATTTTTATTTTTTAAATGCTTTGTCCATATTTTGGGATTACCAGCAGCAGTAAAAATTATAGGTACGTTTTCTTCAATTATAACCTTCATTAACAAATCTACATCAGGATATAATAAAGGAACATTAACACCAAAAGGTTTTTTTGTAGCTCTTTTACATTTTTGGATATGTTCTCTTAATACGTCAGGATACATAGATCCTGCTCCTATAAGACCTAATCCTCCAGAATTAGATACCGCAGAAGCTAACTTCCAGCCACTTGCCCAAACCATACCAGCTTGAATAATAGGATATCTAATGTTAAATAATTTATTAATAGAATTCATTAAATTAATTTCACTTCATAAGCGTTTACTGCTCCATTTTTAATAAAAGTTTCTATTACTTTAGAAATATTTTTCTTTTCAACCATTGCAACAATGCAACCTCCACCACCAGATCCTACAATTTTAGATCCTAATGCACCTGATTTATTAGCTTCTAAAATCATTTTAGCCATTTTTTTGGGAGTATTATTGATATAATTATCCAAAATAAACTGATGTTCATTCATTAATTCTGCTAAAAATTTAAAATTAATTTGATTTAGTAAAATATGTTTTTTGGCTTTTAATGTTATGATATAATTAAATATAGTAGAATAAAAATATGTTTGATACTTTTTAGGTATTAAATTCTTATACTTTTCATAATCTTCTTCTTTAAAGGATTTTATATCAAAATCTGGATGTTTTTTTAATAAGGATTTTATAGAATTTTGGGCATATTCTCTTGCTTTTTTTAAAACATTTAAAGTTTCTTTTTTTATACCTGACTCTGCAACAACTAAATGACCTAAATTATTAGGTAATTTCTCAACTTTAGCAAATTCAGTGTCAATAAAAACTAAGCCACCATGAGCTATAGTATATTGATCCATTAAGCCTCCTGGCTGATCAAAATAAAGAGCTTCAGATTCATGAGCCCACTTACCTATTTGAAAATTAGATATTTTCTTTGAATCTTCTTGAATTTGAATTAAAAACCTAATCCAAGCAACTACTAAAGCTGAAGAACTAGACAAGCCGGCATTAACAGGTATGTCTCCTGTTATGACAACATCATAACCTTTGAGAAAATTGAACCCTAGCTTCTTTAAAATATCAATTGACGATAAAAAATAATCTCCTTGCTTGACATTTAATATCTGATTTTGAATATTTATAATTCTTTTTCGCTTTATATCTGGCATACTGATATTAAACGAATTATTATTATTCTCCTTTGCATAAACTGTTATAAATCGATTTATAGTTCCAGCTATTACTGGAAGTCCAAGATAATCCTGATGATCACCAAAAAAGCAAATTCTTGCTGGAACTTTAATATATATATCTTTCAAAAACTAAAAATATCTTTAAATTTATTAATTAATTACCCCTGAGCCAATAAGTTCATCTTTAATATACCATGCTGCAAATTGACCAGATGTTATAGAGGATTGAGCTTCATAGAAAGATATAAACAAACTATCTTTAGTTTGATAAAGAGTAGCATTTTGTAGAGGTTGACGATATCTAATCCTAACTTGAAAATCTCCACTTTCTCCTTCTTCTAATTTTAAATCTTTTCTTAACCAATGTACATCTCTTTTTAGTATTTTAAGAGCGTATCTTAATAAACCTGGATGCTTTTTCCCTTCTCCAACATATATTCTATTGGTTTTAACATTTATGTCTATAACAAAAAGTGGTTCAACATTCCCTCCAATTGATAATCCTTTTCTCTGACCAATTGTAAAATTATGAGCGCCATTATGAACCCCAATTAATTCTCCATCTTCAGGCTTAAAAGAAAATTTTGAAGATAGTGAGTCTAAAGATTTAGATTTTTTATTATAAAAGTATTTTTTAAAAACTTCATGATTAGAGGAAATCTGAATAATTTCTCCTTTTTTTGATTTAAGCCTCTGTTTTAAAAATTCTGGCAAGCTAACCTTCCCAATAAAACATAAACCTTGAGAATCTTTTTTTTCAGCAGTAACTAATTTTAAATCTCTAGCTATCTTTCTTACTTCACTCTTTTTTAAATCACCTATGGGGAATAAAACTTTTGATAATTGTTCTTGACTTAGTTGACATAAAAAATATGATTGATCTTTTCTACTATCTTTTCCGCTCAAGAGTTTGTAAATTGTATTTGATTTATTTTGACTTAAAATACTTTTTCTACAATAATGACCTGTTGCTATCAAATCTGCTCCTAATGAGAATGCAATCTTCATAAAAAGATCAAATTTAATTTCTCTATTACATAAAACATCTGGATTAGGAGTTCTTCCAATAGAATATTCTTTAAACATATAATCAACAATTCTTGATTTATATTCTTTGCTTAAATCTACTGTTTGAAAAGGTATGCCAATCTTTTCAGCAACCAACATTGCATCATTACTATCCTCAAGCCATGGACATTCTGATGATAATGTAACTGTTTCATCATGCCAGTTTTTCATAAACAAACCTATAACATCATAACCTTGTTTTTTTAGAAGATATGCTGCTACACTTGAATCAACTCCTCCTGAAAGACCAATAACAACCCTTTTATTACTCATACTACAAAGATATTAAGTATGAAAAATATTAACGATAACCTTTTCTTGATTTTTTTTGCTTTTCAGCTTCCTCCATCGCCTTTTGGAGTCTTGCAGCAAAACCTCCAGGTTTTCTTGGTTTATTTTTATTTTCTTCAATCTTTTGAAGAATTTTTTCATTATCAATTATATAGTTTTTAATTACTAACATTAAAATAATAGTCAAAAGGTTTGAAACAAAATAGTATAAACTTAATCCACTTGAATAATTATTAAAGAAAAACAACATCATTAATGGCATTAAGTACATTATAACCTTCATGTTTGGCATTCCAGGTTGTTGAGGCATTGGCTGTTGACCGGTAGTCATTTTAGTGTAAAAGAAAATAGCTATAGATGCTAAAATTGGAAAAAGACTAATATGATCTCCATAAAAAGGTATATTAAAAGGTAGGTCATAAATAGAGTCATAAGATGAAAGATCCTCAGCCCAAAGAAAACTTTTTTGTCTCAAAACAAAAGCAACAGGAAAGAATGTAAATAAAGCATAAAAAACGGGCAACTGAATCAGTGCTGGAACACATCCTGACAAAGGGTTTGCTCCAGCTCTTGTATATAATGACATCGTTTCTTGTTGTTTTTTGACTGCATCATTTTTATACTTTGCTGCAATTTCTTCAACTTCAGGTCTCAAAACTTTCATTTTAATCTGAGAAACGTAGGACTTGTATGTAACTGGTGACATAGCTAGCCTTACAATGATGGTCATTATTATTATTGAAATTCCGTGAGGTAAAAATGATGATAAAAAACCAAATAAAGGTAAAAATACAAACCGGTTAATCCAACCAAAAATACCCCATCCAAGAGGAATAGAAGCCTCAAGATCTCCATCAAGATCTTTCAATGCTTGATAATCTGAGGGGCCAAAATAAAACTTAAAACTTGAATCTAAATCTCCCCTAGTATTTTCAATATAAAATTCACTTTCAAATGATTTGGTATATTTCTCTTTTAATGACTTTTCTACTGCTAAATCATTTGATTTCATTAATATCTTATCAAAAGGAGTTCCTGGAACGATTATACTGCTAAAAAAATGTTGCCTATATGAAACCCACCTAACATCTTCAACTAATTCTTCATCATCTCCACTAAGAGAAAGATAATCAACCTTATCACCATCATATCCATAAGTTAGCTCAGTATATCTATTTTCATAATCTATACTTTTTGAATTTCTAAAAACATCCGACTTCCATATAACTTTTGGAAGATTTTTAGTACTTAAAATATTTGATATACCTTGAGTTTTAATTTTAAAATCAACAAAATAACTATCCTTCTTTAAAGAATAAACAAATGAAATAAATTGATTTTCAGAAATTTGAGATTTTAAAATTAAAACTTGATTATCATTTCTATTTTCTTTTTTAGGAATAAAATACATTTCAGATGTATTTAAAATACGTCCATCTGAAAGGTATATCTGAAGATTTAAATCGGTATTATCTTCATTAATTAAAAAAAGAGGTGTTTTCTTATAATCATCAAACTCTTTTAGTCTTAATTTAGAGATATTTGCTCCTTTTGTAGATATTTCTATCTCAATTTTCTGGTTTTCAATTTGTTCAAAATCTACAGATGGTTTTAAAAAAAGATTAGCTAAATCATCTGATGAGTTTATAAATCCGTTCTCAACAGTTTTATTGTCAATTGAACCATTTTTGTTTTCAGAGGGTTCGACATTAGTTACCTTATTTTTTTCAGCAGGATAATTTTCGGGATTGTTTTGATATAACATCCAAGTTAATATCAGAGCAATAAGAATAAAGCCAATAAACTGATAAGGGTCAAATCTTTTTTCTTCCATTATTTTTAATTAGTATTTGCATCATAATTAATAACACATGATTTAACAAAATCTATAAAAAGAGGGTGAGGATTAGACACACTGCTTTTATACTCTGGATGAAACTGAACTCCAACAAACCACGGATGTTTGACATTCTCAATTATTTCAACTAAAGATGTTTCAGGGTTAATTCCAGAAACCTTAAATTCATCGTTAAAAATTTTATCTGTAAATCTATTATTAAATTCATATCTATGTCTATGTCTTTCAGATATTATTTCATTTTTATAAATCTCTTTAACTCTTGACCCATTTAACAGTTTACAAGACCAAGCACCCAACCTCATCGTTCCTCCTTTTGATTTTATTTTTTTTTGTGATTCCATTAAATCAATTACTGGAAAATCACATTCAGAATCCATTTCAGTTGAATTTGCTTTACTAAATTTTAATTTATTTCTTGCATATTCAATAACAGCCATCTGCATCCCTAAACATATTCCAAAAAAAGGGATCTTTTTTTCTCTTGAGTGTTTTATTGCTTCAATTTTTCCTTCAACACCTCTTTGTCCAAAACCTGGAGCTACTATTAATCCATTTAATAATTTTAATTTATCAGAAATATTTTTTTTATTGAGATGTTCTGAATGAATAGTTATAACTTCTACATTTGTCTCATTAATAGCTCCAGCATGAATTAATGATTCTAATATTGATTTATAAGAATCTTTTAATTCAACATATTTACCAATTAAACCAACTTTTACTGATTTTTTTGGATTTTTCAACTTATTTAAAAACAAATTCCAATCTTTTAAATCTGGCTTATTTTTAGAATTAACTCCAAGTTTGTCTAATACAACTTTATCTAGTCCTTCATTTAACATTTCAAGAGGAACATCATAAATAGTTTCAACATCAATTGATTGAATTACTGCTTCGGGTTTTACATTACAAAAAAGAGCAAGTTTTAACTTTAAATCATTTGATAACTCATATTCTGTCCTACAAACAATAACATCTGCAGACAAACCACTTTCCATTAAAGTTTTAACAGAATGCTGAGTGGGTTTGGTTTTTAACTCCCCTGTAGCTGAAAGGAATGGAATTAAAGTTAAGTGAATTACAACAGTGTTTTCTTTACCTAGCTCCCAAACAAGTTGCCTTACAGATTCTATGTAAGGTAAAGATTCAATATCACCAACTGTTCCTCCAATTTCGGTTATAACAAAATCATAATCACCTGATTTACCTAAAAGCATCATTCTTTCCTTAATTTCATTTGTTACATGTGGAATAACTTGAACTGTTTTTCCTAAAAAATCACCTTTTCTTTCTTTCTCTATGATACTTTGATACACTCG
>CACEKG010000016.1 GCA_902560065.1 uncultured Bacteroidota bacterium | reverse complement strand
TGTTTCTTTAATATCTTTGTACGTTTTTACAATAAAAGCAATAATTATAAATACAGCAGCAATTAAAACAACAGTTTCTTCTAAATCGTTTAAATACATGGTTTTATCTAGAGATAAATTTAATTTTAATAAGTTAAGTTTTTTTGATCATATTTTTTTATTATCAATTATATTTTGTTTTAACTTAATAAATGGTCAACAAAAATCAATAACCTCAACTATTACTTTATCAGAAGTGGTAATTAATTCTTTAAATAATCCATCAAATTATAGTTTAACTCCATTTTCTGTAACAAAAATTGATTTTCAAAATCAACAATCAATTAAACAACAAAATTCTTTTAATGAGTATTTGACAAATATACCGGGTCTTTTTACTTTAAATGCAAATAATTTTGCCCAAGATTTAAGAGTTTCTATAAGAGGTTTTGGTTCCAGGGCTGCATTTGGGATAAGAGGAATAAAAATTATTGTAGATGGAATACCTGAGACAACTCCTGATGGACAAGGTCAAATTGATAATTTACCATTATCATTAATAGACAATATTGAAGTTATAAGAGGGCCCTCATCCAGTATCTATGGCAATGCTTCAGGAGGGGTAATTTTTATATCTACATTTGATAGTATAAAAGGAGGGTCCCCCCAATTTAGATCGACCTTTGGATCTTATGGTATGAAAAGGCTTTCTTTTGATGCCAGAATACAAGGGAAAAAGACATTAGCAATTTTTCATCAAAATTTTATAAAACAAAATGGCTTTAGAGACCATAGTAAATACAGCCAAAGAATATTTAATTTGAAGGTTAGACACAAATTATCTCAGAACACAAAATTAGATTGGCAATTAAATTATACTAATAGTCCATTGGCTCAGGATCCAGGAAGTTTAGATTTTGAATCTGTTAAAAATAATAGAAAATCCTATAGACAAAGAAATAAAGATTATGACGCTGGAGAAAAAATTAAACATTTTAAGACAGGATTAAATTTGAAAACTAGTTTAAGAAATAATTTATTACTTAATAATTATATTTTTTACTCTAAAAGAGATTTTAATGGGAAACTGCCATTTAAAAATGGAGGTATTATAGATTTAGAAAGAAACTATTACGGCTTTGGTAGTAGCTTAGATTTTAGTAAAGAAAAAAATCAATTTAAACATAAAACTAAATTTGGAATAGAATATTTATCGCAAGAGGATCAGCGAGATAGATATGAAAACAACTTTGGTGAAAAAGGTTTAATTACTTTTTCTCAGTTAGAGTTTTTTAAAAATTTTGGCATATATCTTTTATCAAATTTAAATTATAAAAAGTTATTTTTTCAATTAGGATTACGTTACGATAATCAAAATATTGGAACTAATGAAATTGGTAATGACATTTATTACAGTTCAATTAACCCTAGCATTGGAGTAAGTTATTTGGCAGGTAAAAAAAATAGAATCTTTGCAAATTTTTCGACAAGTTTTGAATCACCTTCATTAAGTGAACTTTCCTCTAACCCTTCTGGAGAAGAAGGTCTAAATAAAGAATTAAACCCTTCAAAAGCAAAAAATTATGAAATAGGGTGGAGATTTTTTGGTAAAAATATTATTGTTGAAACAACTCTATTTTATATTAATTCATCTAATGAATTATTGCCATATGAATTAGAAGAATTTCCAGGCAGGGCTTTTTATAGAAATGCAGGTTCGACTAATCGAACTGGATTAGAAATGTCTTACAAAAGATCTTGGAAAAAATTTACTATGATTAGATCATTAAGTTATGCAAAATATATTTTTGATGATTATATAAAAAAAGGTAAAGATTTAAGTGGAAAAAATATTCCAGGGATTCCTAGTATGACAAGAAATTTTGAATTGAATTATGAAAATAATGGATGGAAGTTTCAGTTTAGCTACAATAATATTGGAAAATTTTATGCTGAGGATGAAAATCAAGTTAAGATTGATTCATACAGTATTTTTAATTTTCAATCAAGTAAAACATTTTATAATAGTTGGGGAGAAATATTGATATCTGGAGGAGTAAAAAATATCTTAAACAAGTATTATTATGATAATATTAGAATTAATGCATTCGGAGGAAGGTATTATGAAGCTGCACCAGGAAGAAATTTTTTTACTAGTTTAATGGTTAAATTATAAATTAGGTGAGAAGGTATAAAGTATATTTTTTTTTACTTCCTTTATTTTATTTTCAAATAATTATAGGCCAAAAAAGTTCCTTGAGTATTAATATTCTTGGCACAATTCAAGATGGGGGATCTCCACATATTGGTTGTAATAAAAAATGTTGTAAACTTTTATCTCAAGAAGAAAAAAATAAAAGATTAGTCAGTTCTTTGGGATTAGTTGACCTAGAAAACGATAATTTTTTTTTATTTGATGCAACTCCAGATATTGAAAAACAAATAAGATTATTAAATAATAATTTTAAAAAACAATTAAAACTTGAGGGAATTTTTTTAACACACGCACACATAGGTCATTATTCTGGTTTAATGTATTTGGGAAAGGAAGCTTTAGGAGCCCATAAGGTAAATATTTTTGCTATGCAAAGAATGTCAAATTTTTTAAAAAGCAATGGACCTTGGTCTCAGCTTGTGGATGACCAAAATATTTTAATAAAAAAAATGATGGAAAACAAAAATATTATTTTAAATAAAAATATTTCAGTACTCCCAATTATAGTTCCTCATAGGGATGAATTTTCAGAAACAGTCGGGTTTTTTATTAAAGGAAAAAATAAAACAGCTTTATTTTTGCCGGATATAGATAAATGGAATAAATGGAATAAATCACTTATTGAAGTTCTGAAAGAGGTAGATTTTGCTTTTATTGACGCAACTTTTTATGATAACAAGGAAATAAACAACAGGGATATTTCAGAAATACCTCATCCTTTTGTTATAGAAACAATGGATTTATTAAAGGATTTATCTATTACAGAAAGAAAAAAAATTTATTTAATTCATTTAAATCATACTAATCCCCTGCTAGATAATTCAAGTCAAGAATATAAAAAAGTTATAAATTTTGGATTTAATATTGCCCAGATTGGAATGAGTTTTTATTTGTAATATAAAATGAAATCATGAAAGTTTTTACTTTAATCATTTGTTGTCTTTTAAATATCTTTTTTTCTTTTTCTCAGAAATTCAATAAAAGAATTGAAAGAAAAATAAAAAAAATTGAATCTTTGGAAGGAGCTCATATTGCAATAAGTCTTATGGATTTAAAAAGCGGAAAAAAATTAGCTGCAATTGATGAGGATAAATATATGAATCCAGCTTCAAATACTAAACTTTTAACTTTTTTAGCTTCTATTAATTCTTTTGACAGTATTCCTTCCATTAAATATTTTATAGAAAACGATACAATATTGAATTTTAAATCTACAGGTTTCCCATTATTACTTCATCCAATTTATCAAGATTTAAATATTCTAAAATTTTTTGAAAATGATTATCATTTGGTTTACCATAATTCAAAAGAAGTAATTCCAAAATTTGGCCCAGGTTGGTCTTGGGATGATTATAACTATTACTTTTCTTCAGAGATTAGCAAGTTTCCAATTTATGGAAATGCTGTTTCTTTTTATAAAGATTCTTTAAGTTCAAATATTGAAACATTCCCAAATTTTTTTAATAACAAATTAAAATTTATTGATAGAGATGATGAGTCCATAATAAAAAGGAATAAAGAAAAAAATTTTTATACAATTAATAAGAGAAATTGGAAAATAAAAGATTCAATTAAAATGCCATTTATAACTTCTGATTCGTTATTTACAAATTTGTTATCTCTAGCTCTGAATAAAAGGGTAAAAATTATAGATGAAAAATATAATTCAAAGATTAATTGGCAGACTTTATATACCAATTATGATGAAACACTTTATAAAGCTCTGCTTCAGAATAGTGATAATTTAATAGCTGAATCATTACTTTTAATGATTAGTAAGGATAAGTTCCAATCTTTTGATCGCAATCTTACAATTGAGTTTTTTAAAAATGAGTGGTCTTCTTTTTTAGAGGATCCACTTATTTGGGTTGATGGATCTGGAGTTTCAAGATATAATCTTATTACCTCAAGAAATCTTATTTCTGTTTTATTTGAAATACATAAAAAAATTGGATGGAAAGGAGTTAGTAATTTATTTCCAGTTGGAGGAATTTCAGGAACAATAAAAGATTATTTTAAATTGAAAAACAAACCATTTATTTTCGCAAAAACAGGAACACTAAGAAACAATCATAACTTATCTGGATATTTAATTGGAAAATCAAAAAAGAAACTTATTTTTTCAATTATGATTAATCACCACAAAAGTTCTAGTACAGAGGTTAAAAAAGGAATAGCAGATTTACTTTTTTATCTTAGAAAAAAACTTTAATTTTTCTTTTGAAGAGTTTTAGCTAATTTTTCTGTTTCATCTAAAACTCTTAGTAAATTTCCACTCCAAATTTTATTTATTTCATTTTCAGAGTACCCTCTTTTTACTAATTCAAGAGTCACATTAAATGTCTGAGAAGCATCTTGCCAACCTTCAATCCCTCCTCCTCCATCAAAATCTGAACTTATTCCTACATGATCAATACCAATTAGATTTTTTATATAATCAATGTGATCAACAAAATCAGAAAGATCAACAGGGGGATTTAATTTTGGATTTTCAAGATGGGCCTTATGTTTTGTTTTATTTAAAAACTCATCTAAAGCCACAACTTGAACTACTCCTCCATTTTCTTTAACCCATTTAAGCTGCTCATCATCAAGATTTCTTGGATGATCACTAAGATGTCTAGCAGAGGAATGTGAGGCGATTACTGGAGCTTTAGTATGTTGAATTGTTTGGCGAATAGCTTCTTTAGAAGGGTGAGAAATATCAATCATCATTCCATAATAGTTCATTTTTTCTATAACCTGTTTTCCAAGTTCACTAATTCCATTATTCAAATTAGTATTATCAAATTCTCCAGTATTGGAATCTGATAATTGATTATGACCATTGTGAGCAAGAGACATATATCTTGCCCCCATATCATAGAATTTTTTAACATAAGCTGTATCAAGTCCAATAGGATATGCATTTTCTACGCCGATCATAGCGACTTTTTTTCCTTTTTCTATTATTTGTTTCACTTCATTTGAAGACCTTGCAAGTTCAATTTGATCTGGAGCATATAAATAAACCAGTCTATGGATAGCATTAAATTTTGAAAAAGCGTTTTCTTTTGCACTTAAATAACCTTTATTATCTATAGGACCTTGTTTTGTGTACACAATCAGCCAAGAAACATCTAGACCTCCCTTAATCATTTTTGGAAGATTAACTTGGTTTTTAGTATCTATAGAATAGTTATAAGTGCTTTTAAAATTTTTCACATCAATATCATTGTGAGTATCAATGCTAATTACTCTTTCATGGATTTTTTTAGCTTTATTTATTAGCTCATTATTATGATCATTTATACAGCTAATAATAAATAAAAAGTAAAATAAGTAGAAAACTGGCCTCATATATATTTATTTACAATTTAGTAAAGCTTATTTATATAGCCTCTAATTTTTATTAAAAAACTAAATAATTTTAGTAAAGCTCATACTTTGGCATAATCTTTGCACTATGTCTTATGCATTTTGAGTCTAAATGTGCTTTAAAGTATTGAATTTCCTAGGATTTTCAATATTTTTTAACTAATTAAAATTTAAAATGCAAACAAATATTAATTTAATTAAATTTTTATCAAATGAAAAAATGTTTATTAAGTATTTTGGCTGGTGCACTTTTAATAGTGAGCTGTCAAAATTATGATGATCAGTTTGACGATTTAAACAGCCAGATTACTGCTCTTGCTTCGCAAGTTGCTGGGTTGTCTAAAGTTCAGTCTGATCTTACAGCACTTCAAGGAACTGTTTCTTCACTGCAGGGTAATATCGCCACTTCAGTAGATACAGCTCTAGCTAGTGGACTTGCTGGTATTAACGCGGCTGTGGATAATCTTCAAAGCCAAATAGATGGAATTGCTTCTTCTGAAGAAGTTGCGGCTATTCAATCTGACGTTACTGCTGCGCAAGCTGATTTAACTGAGTTATTAAATAATAGTAATGTATTTACTGGAGATTTAACTGTAACTACGGCTAGTCAATTAAATGCGGCTTTAGCTTACGGTACTAAAATTGCCATTGTTAATGGTAATGTAGATTTCCAAGTTGATGCTTCTATGAATATTGATTCAGTACAAAAAGTAATTAATAGATTAGGAACTGTAGTAAAAGATTTCTCTTATGTTGCAGGTGCTTCTTCTGTTTCTCCTGTTACTTTTGATAACATTACTGGTGTTACATCACTTACAGTTAAGCAAGGTGGAGACTACAGCTTTAAAGGTTTAGAGTCTGCTACTAACGTTTATCTAAATGATGGGTTTAAGAGTAAAGTGAAAATCATTCACTTTGGAGCTCTTAAAACAGTTACTAAATTTACTACAGTAACTTCTACTGGTTCTGATGATCATGCAATTCTTTTCCCTAAGGTTACAGAATTACATTTAACTAGTTTAACAAGATATAGCGGGACAACTGCTGCGAATCCTTTAAAATTACATATTGACGAGGGTAATGCTGCTGCTCCTACTGTTATTGCAATGGGCGCTTTAGAAGATAAGGATGCTTCTGGTAAGCAATCTAATCTTTATTTAAGTATAGAAGGTCCTAATACTGTTGCTATTTCTAAAATTACAGATGGAAAAGTTACATTTAGAAATGTAATTGATGCATCTATAAATGGTACTGCTGCTGATATAGTTGTTAGTGATGGAGTTCAGAAATTCGCATCTGATGGAGTAGTTTCTATCGATGTTTCTAACGCAAAAGATCTTACAACTTTAGATATCACGGGTATTGTTAACCCTGATACTGCTGCAGCTAATCAAGAAGCTGGTCTTCCTGCTTTGACTTTTACTTCATCTAATGGAGCTGATTTAGAAACGGTTAAACTTCGTGGAAAAATTAACACATTATCTATTGATGGTGCTGGTAGTTTAACTTCTGTTGATATAGACGGTGCTGATATTGCAACTGCTGTTAATTTGTCTAACAATACAGATTTAACTTCTGTTGTTATGTCTGCCTCTACTAAATTACCTGGTCTTACTCTTAATACTAATGCTGACATGGAATCATTCAATGGTAATGCTACTTTCCGTGCTGCTGCTGGTGGAACTAAAATTGATGGTTCTTATGTTATAACTAGTAATACTTCTTTAGGGAAAGTTACTCTTTCATCAGCTGGATTAGAGACTTTAACAATTACTGGTAATGATGATTTAGTTACAATTGAATCTACTTTAACTACTATTGGAGCTTCTGCTGCTCCAGCGGTTAATATTTATGGTAATGACTTTACTGCATCTGCTGTTGTAGATACTGTTGAAGCTGTTGGTGTAGATGGTACTGCTACAGATGGAGAAGGTAAAGCTGGTAATGAAGGTTCAATGACTACTACTTCTGGTATGGAAGGAATGAAAACTTACCTAACTGCTGTAGCTGGTGCTGCTAAAAGTACTGCTGCTGTTTATTGGGATACTGTTGAGGCATTTACTAACGAAGCAGGTACTGAATCTGCGGATATTATTTATGCTTCTGGTACAATTGCTACAACTAAGGAACTTTGGATTCTTAAGAAAGACGCATCAAATGCCACTTCAGGTACAAATGCAACTACTGCTCAGGTAGCTTTCTCTATTCCATCTACTGTTACTTGGGTAGGGATTAGTGCTAATAGTACAATTCTTACTGTAAAAGGTGATGAAACTGCGAGTCCTTCTATTGCACTTGATGCTAATCCTGTAATTAGAAGAACTCAAATTATTCGTTCAGCTGCTCTAACAAGAGCTACAGCTGCTAATGTTACATTAGATGCTCATGTTGGAGGTTCGCCAACAGGAATAGTTAAGTTCCAGGATACTGGTTCTGCTACTATTGGAGAATCTACTTCTTCTATTCATTCAGGAGCTGGTAATTCAAGTATAACATTGTATGACTCTGTTTTTGTTACAGTTGATGGATTTTCAGCTGGAGTTTCTATAGCTCAAACAGCTGCAGCAGGTGGTGCTACAGGAGATGCAATTGCTGCTGCTATAGTTACTGCATGGAATACTAAATATGCTACTGGTGGTAGTGCATCTTTCTCATATACTGTAGTTGGTTCAGCTACTGCTTCTGGTGGAGATGTTACTTTTGCTTCAAAACCAGGTTCTGGTAGAAGAGCTCACAATGCTGCTATATCAGTAAGTGTTACTCAAGGTAGTGCTACTGCAGGTACTCCAACTCTTAACTGGATTATTGGAGATACTAAGAGTACTTCAGATAACAAGATGACAGGTAACGATATAATTGTTACTATAAAGTCTAATGATCCTGGTTCTATTTTAAACAGAATTGTTAGCACAAATGTTTCTGCTAACACGGGTGGAGCTAATACTAATGTAGCTATTCCTGCGTTAACAAGTACTGAGTATACGGTTGTTCCTGCTGCTACTACTACAACAGAAAATGTTTATCCTTTAGAAGCTAGAGGAGATGTTGTAAATGCAGAAGAGGAAATTGCAGGTACTGCAGATAGTTCAGAAAACCATACAAAAGTTCACTGGTTAGGCAGTTAATTTTTTAAGGTAATGATCTACATATTACTTTAATATGTATTTTAAAAACCTCTCTTTTTTAAAGGGAGGTTTTTTTATATTTACAATTCTTTGAGATAAAAAGAGGTGATAAAAAAGAATATTTTTAAAGTATTAGTTTGTTTATACCTATTCATTGGTTTTTGGCCAGGTTTTGGAAGTATAGACAGACATGCCACCCAATTCTTAATTTTAAATATTTTAAATGTTTTATCATTTATTTTTTTGATTTTTTCTAAGATTTTATTTGAAATTAAATGGAATAAATTTTTATTTTCTACAATCTTTCTTTTAGGATTATCCTTTGTTATTTTATCTGCTTTTTCAACAATTTATGCATTAAATAAACCTGAGGCTATTATAACTAGCTTTCATATTTTTTCTTTGATACTATCAATTTTAATTCTTTCAATTTTATTAATAAATATTGATAATAGATTAAAGTTCATTACCGACATAATGTGTATTTCTTTGATACTTGAAACATATTTTATTGTAAAACCATTTTTGGAAGTATATAGTCTAGAAGGTTTAGTTGGCAGGAATAATAAGTTTAGTGGAATGGGAGCTAATATAAATATTTCGGCTTTTTCTTTAATCTATAAATTACCTTTTCTTCTTTATCGTTATGCCTTGTCAAAAAATAGTTTTTTAAATCATTTAATATATTGTTTTATAGGATTTTCCGTTATCACATCAATTTATACGATTTTAGCAACTCGTGGAGCTATGGTTGCTTCAATTTGTCTTTTGATTATTTTAACTTTTTACAGTTTATATTTTATAATTAAATCAAAATCAAAGTTTTTTTTAAAACCTCTTTTTTTATTAAGTTTTTCTATTATAGTAAGCATTGGGTTTAATTTTTCATTTAGTGATTCAAATGATATTCAAAATTTTGGCAATAGACTCAATAGCATGGATATTAAAAATGATCAATCTTCTAAACAAAGATTAAGGTATTTAAAAGGAGCTTTAAATCTTATATTTGAAAATCCTTTATTAGGTGTAGGAACTGGATCTTATAAACTGTATTCAATTAAAGAAGATTCTAGGGAGATGTTTGGATATACAGTTCCTTATCATGTACATAATGATTTTCTAGAAGTTACCGCAGAATTAGGAATATTAGGATTTTTGTTTTACTATGGTATGTTAATATTATTAATTATAATTCTTTTTTCAATAATTTATAATAATAATAAACCTGATAACTTTACATTTTTTATTTGCACATTGCTTATGTTTATTGCAATGTATTTTATAGATTCATCTATAAATTTTCCTTTTGCAAGACCTTTTAATCATATAGTTTATATTTTAATATTGTCTCTTGGTTTAACCTATGCATATGAACTAGATAAAAGTTCTAGACTATGGAAAGTTAATTTTTTTTTATTATCAATAGGTAATTCAAGACAAAAAGTAATTTCAAAGGTTTTACTTTTATTTTTTATTATTTCATTTCCTTTTGGTATTTATTGTTCTTATAAATATTATGATTCTTATGTTGAACAGTCACGCTTAATTGCTGAACATAACTATTCGATTTTTCAAAGACCTGTCGAAGAAGTTGAAAAAATTCAACATACCTTTCCATCATTAATGGCTACTACTCTTACAGTAGCTGAAGCGAAAGCTTTACATTTTAAGAATGCGGGATTAAATTATGATGCTATAAAATTACTTCATCAAGGAAGAAAAGATAATCCATATTTAGGTTCAAGCGAAGCTAAGCTATCAAGTATTTTTTATAATATCGGGATGATAGATAGTGCTATTTTTTATGGAAAACAAGCTTGGGATAAATTACCTAATAACCCTATTCATTTTGCAGCCTATGTTTCTGCTTTAGGATTAAAAAAAGATACTCTTAAAATTCAAGAGGTTTATGAAAAGTTGCCTAATAATAACAGAGATGTATGGGATAAGATATATTTAGCTGCAATTGGCGATGTTATTGATAAAGATGAAACAAAAAAATATATAAAAGATTTTAATCGAGAAATATTTTTCAAAGACGATTTTATGAAAGTTAATCTTTATATTCTAAACTTTGGAAGAGAGCAAGTTTTTAATGCGGAAAAAATATACGAAGAAGGTTTAGTTTTTTTTGAATTAAATAATTTTTCAGATGCAGCTCGAAAGTTTGAAGAGGCTGCTAAAATTAACTCCTTGCAAAATGCTTATTTTGAAAACGCAGGGAATGCATATTTAAAAATTAGAAACTATGACAAAGCATTAGAAATGTTAGATTTTGTGATTGATTCCTTAAAACCTAGAACTGGAAAAGCTCAGTATTTAAAAGGATTGGTCTATTTAGATCAAATGAAAGATGATATAGCCTGTTCATATTTTAAAAAATCTAAAGAATTAGGATTTGAAGAAGTCAATCAAATCTATATTGAATTTTGTTTTTAACTTATTTAAAATTATCCCTTGCGATTAAAGAATCTTTGGAATACAGAGATTTTGTTCTTATCAGACCAATCGTATCATAAGTAATCCAAAAACCATCTTTTTTACCATTTTTATTATAGTTGCTGATTTGTTTTTGTTTACCTGAAGGGTAAAAGTATTCCCATTTACCAACTCTTAAACCTTTATCAAAGTTTCCTTTTGTTTGAACTCTACCATCTTTAAAATAAAATACCCATTCACCATGATCTTTTCCTCTATAATATTCTTGATAACTTCTTATTTTATTATTTGAAAAGCTAGTCATGCATTTTCCAGTATACAAGACACCATCTTGAGTTGTTATCCCGTCTTTATAGATTAGACCAATGCATTCTTTAGGGCCACAAGAATAAATTATCAATATTGAAGTTAGTGTCAAAAGATTTTTCATTAAAACATTAAATAAATTAATAATAAAACTAAAGATAATATTTGAATGATTAAAGTTGATGAAAAATGGCTAATCTTTCTCTTTAAAAGTTTATGATGAAGGTGATTATTGTCAGCGATAAATGGAGATTTTTTTTGGGATATTCTTATTATAAAAACTCTTAACAAATCTGTTAAAGGATAGATTAAAATTAGAATTGAAAAAACAGCTTTATTAATATTAAAATTTTCTTTTATAATGTAACTTGAATTAAAAATATTGAAAATATAAATCGATATTAATGTTCCTAAAAGTAATGATCCGGCATCTCCAAGAAAAATTTTTTTATTTTTTTTGAAGTTATAATAATATAGAGGTAATAGACCAGCTATTGTTAACAGACCTAAAAAATAAATTGGAGTATTTCCAATGGAGATTAATTCTATTATTATAATTACTTTAATTACCTCAGTTATAGCTAAGCCATCAATACCATCAATAAAGTTGAGAGAATTAACAATAACTAAAAAAACAAAACTTGTGAAAAGCTGAGCAATTATCCAAGGTAATTCATAGATGCCAAAAATTCCTTGAAAGGAATCAATAACATAGCCTTGATCAATAATTATTTTAGAAACTATGATTTGTAATAAAAATTTAAGTTTAAAATCTGCTTCATAAAAGTCATCATAAACACCAACAATAAACATTATACTTAGAGGTATTATAAGTGAAAAATCAAAAATTTCATTTCCCTTATTATAATAAAAGATTGTAAAAATAATTAATGAAATAAAAAAACTAATTCCTCCTGTTTTTGTTGCAAGAACATTATGAGAAGTTCGATGATTAAAATCATCAAATTTTCTATAAGTAATAAAAATTTTTTGAATCGTAAAAGCTAATATTAGACTTAAAATAAAAAATGTAATAAGTTCTAAATAACTATTCATATTATAAAGATAATCTTTTTCATTTTTCATTAATAAATCTCTATTTTAGTTCATGAAAATTTACAAATGGCTAAAAACTATTCTTCTAAATTAAATACGGAAAATTTAGTGCCTACAATTATATTAATTATTTTTTTATGTATCGGTTTTATTCCTAATCTTGAAGCTGTTGATAAAATTGCACCTCAATGGTTAGGAATGAGTTTTATCAATTTACTTTCATTATTTTATATTTCTTATAATTATAAAAAATATGAATCGATCTTAAATATAAATATAAGATCAAGAATTTCTCTAATTTATTTATTGTTTATTATATGGGGAAGTGCATCCTATTTTTATGCCATAAACTCAACTGAGGTCCTTGTAAATATTGCGAGACAAGTAAATGTATTTTTGATGTTTATCAACATGAGTATTCTTATATACAGTATAAGATCAAAGGCAATTTTATTTTCTTATTTTATTCTAATTATTCTTTCAATTGAAACTTATGCAGTATTAGATCAAGCTACAGATATGATTAAGAATACAGGTTCTATTCAATCAGGAAATTTAAAAGGAGTAACAGCTAATAGAAACATTACAGCTTTTTCAATTGCTATTAAAATTCCATTTATTTTATTTATAGTATATCAATCTAAAAGGGTATTAATTAAATTATTTTGTGGATTGCTTGTTTTTTCTTCAATCCTAGGACTTTCAATGATTCAAAGTAGAGCATCATTTATAGCTATAGCTCTGATATTTATCTCCTTTATATTATTAAGTATTTTGCTTTATTATAGAAACTCTAAAAACAAAAAATTTCTAACCTTAAATTTATATTTTGTTTTGCCTTTGATTTTTGCAGTTTTAGTAAATCAAAATTTTTATTCTGATAAAGGAGCTGATGCAGTATCTAGAGCTGCTACTATTTCTTTAAGCACAAACGATGGTTCTGTTAATCAAAGATTGAGATATTATGAAGATGTATTTAAACATGTTGTTTCAAATCCTGTTATAGGAGTTGGCCTTGGAAATTGGAAATTAAAGTCAATTGAATATGATAATAAAGATATCAATGGATATATAGTTCCATATCATGCTCATAGTGATTTTATTCAATTAGGAGCTGAACTTGGGTTAATTGGGTTTTTTTTATATCTAGGAATATTTGTTTTAACTGTTTTTTATGGATTAAAACTAATATTTAAATCAAATCTAGCAGAAAAAGATAAAGCCTTTATTTTTTTAATTCTAACTGCTCTAGGGGTTTATAGTATTGATGCAAATTTGAATTTTCCAATTGCTCGCCCACAGGTATTGGTCAACTGGGCAATTATAATTGCATTAATTAATAATTATATAATTAATTACAATAAAATAAATAAACCAAGCAAAAATCTAAAATTCATTAATCCTTTATTTTTGATTTTTAGCTTTTTGTTTTTGACAGGATGTGTTTATATAACAAATACGACATATAAATCATTGAAGGGTCAAATGGTATTATTGAGAGATTTTAATTCAAATAGTTTTACAGTTCCAATTAATAAAATTGATGATTTTGTTCCTGAAATGCCTAATATAACAGTGACTACTATTCCTCTTAAGTCTGTAAAGGCTAGATATTATTTTAATGCAAAAAAATATGATAAGGCTCTAAGTTTACTTAGTCAAGGGACAGGAGCTAATCCATTTTTATATTATAGCGAGTTATTAAAAAGTCAAATTTTTCTTGCAAAAGGAAATATAGATAGTGCTTATTATTATGGCAGGAAAGCATTTTATAATTTGCCAAATAATAATTTACATTCAACTAATTATGTAAATATTTTGATTCAAAAAAGAGATATATCACTTATTAATGAAGCTTTTGAATTATTAACTTATAAGAATAATAAGATTAATTGGAAAAATTATCTAGTAGCTGCATCAAATTTTACACCACCAGGGAACAAACAATTAACAGAAAGAGCTAGGATTGCAAAAATGAAATTTTTTGATGATAATGAATTCGATAATTTATATAAGACAATTGCAGTTGGAAATCAAAATTTTGTAGAAGCTCTAAATTTATCAAATAAAGCATTAGAATATTACAATGCTAAAAATTATAAGCTTGCAGCTCAATTTTATCAAAAAGCCATTAATTTAAATCCTTTAGAGTTTTCATATCGAGAAAATGCAGCAGCTTCTTATTATTTAGTTGGGGATTTGATTAATGCAGAAAAAAATATTGATGTAGTTCTAAATGAAATGAATCCTTTAACTGGTAAATCAGAATATATAAAAGCAATCATTTTTATTGCAATGGGAGATAATTTAGGCGCTTGCCCATTTCTTCAGACTGCTTTAGATAGCGGATATGAACCGGCAAGACAAGCATATGATCAAAATTGTATTTCTAATTAGGTACTTTTTTTACTTGATTTAATTTTTTATTTAATTTTTTTTAAGTACTTTTGGTACTTGATAATAATTTAATTATAAATGTTAGGTGAATTAATTACTTCTAAAACCCGATTAAGACTTTTATTAAAGTTTTTTATTTCAGAAGCTAACCGAGGTTATCTTAATGGATTAGCTTCTGAAATGGGGGAATCTACAAATGCAATTAGAAAGGAATTGAATCACCTTCAAACAGCTGGATATTTAAAAAAAATTAAGTTAGACAATAAGATTGAATATAAAGCCAATATAAAGCATCCTCTTTATGAAGTTTTAAAAAAAGTTGTAATGAAACATTTAGGACTAGAGGATATAGTTGAAAAAGTTCTTGAAAGAATGGGCGATGTTAAAGAAATAATTTTAGTAGGAGATTATGCTAAAGGGATTGATTCTGGAAAAATTGAAGTTTTTTTAATTGGAAAAGAATTAAACATGGAATATATAGCCCAATTAGAATATAAGATAGAAAATTTGATTAAAAGAAAAGTAAGTTTTTATTTGGCTAATAAGTTTTTAGGTAATCAAGCCCATATAATATTATTTAATGAAAAAAACCAATGATCTCAATTGAAAAGGTAAAGAGACCCTGGGGATGTTTTTATGTCTTACATGATGAACCTACATACAAATTAAAAAGAATTGAGGTTAATCCTGGAAAAAGGATGTCTTACCAATATCATAAAAAAAGATCAGAATCATGGACAATTGTAAAGGGAACAGCTTCAATTAATTTAGAAGGATTAATAAAAAATTATACGAAAGGCGAAACTATTTTAATCCCTCAAGGAGTAAAACATAGGGTTCAAAATAAAACTAATGAAAAAGTTGTATTTATTGAAGTTCAAACTGGAACTTATTTTGGGGAGGATGATATTGTAAGAATTGAAGATGATTTCAATAGAATATAAATTATGAAAAGAGCAGTAATAGTTTCTGGATATTTTAATCCTATTCATAAGGGACATATCGAGTATTTCAAGTTAGCTAAAGAAAAAGCTGATAAACTTATAGTTATTGTAAATAATGATTTTCAAAGAAAACTAAAAAACTCAAAAGAATTTATGAACGAAGATGAAAGAATGTTAATTGTTAAAGAATTAAAATTAGTTGATAAAGTTTTTTTATCATTAGATACTGATAGAAGTGTCACTAAAACACTAGAAAAAATCCATGATAAATTATCTAAAAAATTTTATTTATCATTTGCCAATGGAGGAGATCAAAATAACAAATCCATTCCTGAGTTTGATCTCTGCAAGAAATTAGGCATTAAACTTATAGATAAATTAGGTAATAAAATACAGTCCTCATCTTGGTTATTAAATAAAAATGAAAAATGAAAATTAAAAAAATATGTTGTATTGGGGCAGGTTATGTAGGAGGGCCAACAATGGCTGTGATAGCTTTAAAATGCCCTAATATAAAAGTTACAGTAGTGGATTCAAATCCTGATAAAATTGAATCTTGGAATGGAAATCTTGACTATATACCTGTTCATGAACCTGGTCTTAAAGAGGTATTAGAAAAAGTTAGAGGAAAAAATTTGTTTTTTTCTACTGAAATTGACAATTCAATTGATGAAGCAGAAATGATATTTATGGCAGTAAATACTCCTACAAAAACTGAAGGTGAAGGTGCAGGATATGCAGCTGATTTAACTCATATTAAGTCTTGTGCAAGAAGAATTGCAAGGGTTGCCAAAACTAATAAAATTATAGTTGAAAAGTCCACACTTCCAGTTAGAACTGCTGAAAAAATAAAACAGATATTAAATGAAAATCATAATAATATTAATTTTGAAGTTCTATCTAATCCTGAGTTTTTAGCTGAAGGAACTGCAATAAGTGATCTTTTCAAGTCTGATAGAGTTCTAATTGGAGGAGACTCGACAAACTCAGGGAAAAATGCCATAAAGGCTTTGGTTAATATTTATAAAAAATGGATACCTAAAGAGAAAATTTTAATAACTAATGTTTGGTCTTCAGAACTTTCAAAATTAGCTTCTAATGCTATGTTAGCTCAAAGGATATCTTCTATTAATGCATTATCTGCCTTATGTGAAAAGACAGATGCAGATATTGATGAAGTATCAATGGCAATAGGGATGGATCACAGAATAGGACCAAAGTTTTTAAAAGCTTCTGTAGGATTTGGTGGTAGTTGTTTTCAAAAAGATATTTTAAATTTAGTTTATTTATGTAGAAATTATGGATTAAATGAGGTAGCTGAATATTGGCACCAAGTGATAAAAATAAACAATTATCAAAGAAATAGATTTGCGGAAAAAATTATTAAAAAACTTAATAATAATTTAATTGAAAAAAAAATTTCCTTATTAGGTTGGTCATTTAAAAAAGACACTAATGACTCTAGAGAATCTTCGGCTATTTATGTTGCCGATAAACTATTAAATCAAGGAGCAGAAATTAATATTTATGATCCAATGGTTGACAAAAATAAAGTTTATTTAGATTTAAAGACACTATGGGAGTCTAGGGGATTTTCAGAATCAATTATTGATAATTTATTTAATAATGTTGTTGTTCACAATAACTATTTATCATCTATGAAAGATACATCTGCTATTGCTATAATTACTGAATGGGATGAGTTTAAAGAAATTGATTGGGAAATAATTAAAACTATTACAAAAAATTCACCTACAATTTTTGATGGTAGAAGAATAATTAAAAACTCTAAATCATTTCCAATAGAAAGGATTTAAATAAATATTTATGAAGGAATTTAAAATTAGAGACATTTTTATTGGATATGATCATAAGCCTGTAGTTTTTGCTGAAATAGGAATTAATCATAATGGATCTTTAAAAATTGCAAAGCAAATGGTAGATTCTGCCCACAGAGCAGGGGTTAAAATTATTAAGCACCAGACTCATATTGCAAGTGAAGAGATGTCTAAAGAAGCTAAAAAAATAGTTCCTGTTCATACAAAAGAAAATATTTTTGATATAATTAAGAATTGTTCCCTTACAGAATCAGATGAGTATAAATTGATGAAATATGTTGAAAAAAAGGAAATGATTTTTATTAGTACACCATTTAGCAGAGCTGCTGCAGATCGATTGCATAAATGGGATGTTCCTGCATATAAAATTGGTTCAGGAGAATGTAATAATTATCCATTAATTGAACATATTTCTTCTTTTGGAAAACCAATTATATTAAGTACAGGTATGAATACTATTGATAGTGTTAAAAAAGCTATAAAAATTATTAGAAGTTTTTCTATTCCTTATGCAATAATGCATACTACAAATTTGTATCCTACTCCAAATAATCTTGTCAGATTAGGGGCACTTTCTGACCTTTTGAATATTTTTTCAGGAGATGTTATAGGTCTTTCTGATCATACTCTTTCGAATCATTCTTCATTTGGTGCTATAGCACTTGGAGCATCTATAATAGAAAGACATTATACGGATACTAAGAGAAGAAATGGTCCTGACATAGTTTGTTCAATGAATGAGAAAGAATGTATAGATTTATTAAAGGGAATTGAAATTTTGTATCAACAAAGAGGAGGACAAAAGAAGCCTGTTATAGAAGAAATTGAAACTGCAAAGTTTGCTTTTGCATCTGTTGTTTCGACAAAACAAATCAATAAAGGTGAAATTCTTTCAGAAAAAAATCTTTGGGTAAAAAGACCAGGAACAGGTGAAATTAAAGCAGAATTTTTGAAATCCTTATATGGTAAAATAGCGCTAAAAAAAATAAGGGAAGATGAATTTTTAAAAAAAACAGATTTTAAATGATTAAAATTTTTATAATAACTGAAAGAAGAGCTGACTATTCAAGATTTAAGCCAATTATGGATTTAATTGTTAAGGATGATAAACTGGATTATATTCTTGTTGTTACTGGAGCTCATTTAAAAAGAGAAATGGGTTATACTAAAACAGAGATTTTAAAAGATGGTTTTAGAATTGATTATGAAATTGAAATGTTTAATGAGAATTCTGATTCGGGAGCTGTAATGGTTAGGGCATTTTCAAAAGTAGCAGAGAAAGTTACATACTGTCTTGATGAGTCTAAACCAGATTTGATTTTAGCTGGATTTGATATTGGTGCAAATTTAGCAGTTACAATTGCAGGGGCTCATATGAATATACCAGTCGCTCATATTCAGGGGGGTGAGGTTACAGGTACAATTGATGAATCTATAAGACATGCAATGTCGAAATTTTCTCATTACCATTTTGCCTCAAATAATGATGCTGTTCAAAGATTAATAAAATTAGGAGAGATGCCTGAAAAAATTTTTGATGTAGGATGCCCTTCCATAGATGCAATTTTAAATACTCCTGATGACAATGCCATATTAAATAACTTTCAACTTACTGAAAACAATTATTTTATTTTATTGCAGCACCCAGTCACATCTGAGTTCAATGAAGCGGAATTTCAGATTCGAACAACTTTATCAGCAATAAAAAAAAGTAATATTAATGCTATTATTATTTTACCTAACAATGATGCAGGTTTTTCTAAAATTATAAGAGAATTAAAAAACTCTAAGATAAAATTTGTTGAAAGTCTAACCATTAATGAATATATAAATTTAATGAAGCGATCTACTGGTTTAATTGGTAATTCAAGTAGTGGAATTCATGAAACAGCAACTTTTAATATACCAACAGTTAATATTGGAACAAGACAAAATGGAAGATTAAGACCTAAAAATGTAATTGATGTTGGTTATGAAGAAGATGAGATAATTAATGCTATTAAAAGCTGTATTAAAATTAGAAGAAAAAACATTAAGTATAAAAACCCTTATGGAGATGGTAATTCTTCAATAAAAATTATTGAATTGATTAAAAAAATAGATCTTTCTTCAAAGATTATTCAAAAGAAAATAACATATTAGAATGGAAAAAATCATTATAACAGGTGGAAGTGGAACCGTAGGAAGTAATTTTATAGAAAATAATAGAGGGAAATATAAAATTTTTAGTTATTCAAGAAATGAAAAGGCCCAAGTTGCACTAAAAAGATTGTTTCCAGAAGTTAATATTGTTTTAGGAGCAATTGAAGATAAAATAAATTTCGAGAATATAGTTCGTAAAATAAATCCTGGAATTATTATTCATACTGCTGCTATTAAACATGTTGATTCTGCTGAAAAGCAACCATTAGAAATGGTAAAAACTAATATAATTGGATCCAAAAATGTAATTGATACATCATTAAAACTAGATATACCAATTACAATTGGTATTAGTACCGATAAAGCTTGCGATCCAAAAAATATGTATGGATATTCAAAACATATAATGGAAAAAATGTTTTTAGAAGCAAATAACGAAAACAATATTTTTTGTTGTACAAGATTTGGAAATGTTATAGGCAGTAATGGTTCGGTAATTCCATTTTGGTTAAACTGTAAGAAAAAAGGGAATTCAATTCCTGTAACAGATAAATCTATGAATCGTCTTATGATAACAGGGAAAGAGTCTTCAATAATAATTGAAAAATGTATTTCTGAAGCAAAGAAAAAAAATGGAGGGTTTATATTATCTAAAAAAATGAAAAATGTAGTTTTATTTGAATTAGCAAATTTGATTTCTGAGAATATTGAATTTGTCGGATTAAGACCAGGTGAAGAACTTAATGAAGATTTAATAGCCGAAAATGAATTGCCTTTCACATTAGTCGACAAAGATTATATTTTCATAAATAGAAATGTAAATAAAGATTTAAATACTAGACTTAAAAAACCTATTTCAAGTAAGAATTCACCAAAAATGAATAAAATTGAATTATTAAAATTAATAGAAGAAGTAAAAACAAGTTTTATAAAAACTACTATATATTAGTCTATGGAAAATAAAAAAAATCTTTTTTTAATTCCAGCCAGAAAAGGATCTAAGCAAATAAAAAACAAAAACATTAGAAAGTTGTTTGGAAAACCTTTAATCTCTTATACATTAGACTACGTAAAAGATATTCAAACCTCTAATGATATTTCATGCGTTTCAACAGATGATAAAACTGTAATTGAATTAGCTAATAAATACAGTAAAATAAATATAATTAAAAGACCAAAGAATCTTGCTTTAGATGATACTCCAATGGAATTAGTAATTAAGCATGCTATAGATTTTTTTAAAAGAAAGAAAATTTTTTTTGAGGCTATCGTACTTTTACAACCTACTTCCCCTATCCGACAAATAAAGGATTTTAATAATTTAAAACGAACTTTTAATAAAAATATAGATATGGTTGTTAGTGTTAGAGAATCAAGGGAAAATCCATATCATTTACTTTATGAAGAGTCTCAAAAAGGTTTTTTAACTAAATTAAAAGAATTTGAATTCATCAGGAGACAAGATCTTCCAAAAGTGTACTGTTTAAATGGTTCTTTTTTTTATGATAAATGTTAAATCAATAATTAATAAATCTATTAATAAATTTTCTAAAATTAAAAAAATCATTATGCCCTATAGCAGAAGTATAGATATTGATGATAAAATAGATTGGAAATTAATTAAGAATTTTTTAAAAAAAACAATAAAAAATATTTTGAAAAGAAAAGTAAGGATAATATCTAGGATTGATCTTAATAATGGTCAATTAGTTAAAGGTAAATTATTAGAAGGATTAAGAAAACTAGGAGATCCAAGACTTTATCTAAAAAGATATTATGCAGAGATGATAGATGAAATTATACTTTTAGATTCTGTTGCATCTTTATATGATCGAAACTCAAACTATGCTTTTTTAAAGGAAGTATGTAAAGAATTTTTTATTCCAATAACTATTGGTGGAGGTATAAAAACTATAAATGATATTGATTTAGCATTGAATTCAGGAGCTGATAAAGTAGCTGTTAATAGTGCTTTTGTAAGAGATATAAATTTTTTGAAAGATGCTGTTAAGAAATTTGGTTCACAAGCAATCATGGGATCGATAGTTACGAGGAGACATAGATATAATTGGGAAATTTTTGTAGATAACGCTAAACATAGAATTAAAGTCAATCCATTTGATTGGGCAGAAAAATTAATAGATAATGGAGTAGGAGAGATTATCTTAACGTCAATTGATAATGATGGATTGGGAAAAGGATTTGATATGGATTTAATAACTGAATTTGATAAAATTAGGAAGGTTCCATATATAATTTCCGGTGGAGCTGGAAGTCCAAAACACGTTTTAGATATTATAAATAATTCGGATTGTAGTGGAGTTGCAATTGGTAGTGCATTTCATTATGGAATAATTTCGGTTAAAGAATTAAAGTCTTTTTTAAATAAAAATAATATTGAATTAAGAAGATAATTATGAAAATTTCAATTTTGGATTATAAGGTAGGAAATATAACAAGCATAATGAATATGTTAGCGATATTTAAAAATGTTAAGGTTAAATTGACTAATGACCCAAAAATTATTTTAAATAGTGATAAGTTAATTCTTCCTGGAGTTGGAGCCTTTGGTAATGCAATGAATAAAATTATCGATTCTAATTTAAATGAAGTTATTTATGATTATGTTAAAACGGGAAATTCTTTATTAGGTATTTGTCTAGGAATGCAACTTTTAATGGATAGCAGTGAAGAGTTCGGACATTTCAAAGGTTTATCTTTGATACCTGGTTCGGTTAAAAAAATTTCCAAAAATTCAAAAATTATATTACCAAATATTGGATATTATAAATTAAATATAAATAATAGAAGTCCTTTAAAAAAATGTTCTAAATATTGGTATTATTTCATTCATTCATTTCACTGCATTCCAAAGGAAAAGTCTGACATTGAATCTACTATAAGTTTTAATAAAAAAATTATAGTTTCAAGCGTTTCAAAAGAAAATATTCATGGTTGTCAATTTCATCCAGAAAGAAGTTCAGATGGAGGTGTTGAATTTTATAAAACCTTTTTAAATGAATAAAAAAATTTTAATTATTACATCTTGTTCATTAAGACATTTTTATTTTGCAAAGACGATTTTAAATGCATTTCAAAAAAATGTTATCAAAATAATATTAGAAGGAAAAATAGAGTCTAAGTATAAATATAAATTAAATCAAGAAAAAGATAATTTATTATTAGATCACTTCAATATGAGGTATAACTCTGAGTTGGATTTTTTTTCTGATTCACTAGACCTTTTAAATAAAAAGCCTAAAATTTTAAATATAAAAAAGGGTGAAATAAATGATAAAAAAATAGTTAAAAATATTACTTCTTTAAAACCAGATTTAATAATTACTTATGGATGTAGTATAATACGCTCAAATCTATTAAAACTATATAAAAAAAGAATTATTAATGTACACCTTGGAATATCTCCATATTATAAAGGAGCTGGGACAAATTTTCATTCTTTAGTAAATAAAGAGTTTCAATTTATGGGATATTCATTTATATATATGGATGAAGGAATTGATACAGGAGAAATTATACATCAATGTAGAGCTGATTTTTTCCCTTTTGATAATCCTCATACAATTGGAAATCGCTTAATAAAAAGAATGTCACATGATATTATAAAATTAATTACTCATTTTGATTTAATCTCAGAAAAAATAATAATAATTAATAATTATGATTGTAAAGTATTTAAGATTAAAGATGCTGACGTTAAAAAGGTTAAAACTTTATACAAAAATTTTGAAAAAAATCTTGAAGAATATATTAAAAAGAAAAAAATTTTAGAGAATGATTTTCCAATAATTCAGCAAAAATTTATATAATTTATGAATGTAATTATGTACCATTATATTAAGCCTAATGATTATAAGAATTCGAATCTAAGATATCTTTCAATAGATCAGTTTAATCGTCAGTTAGATTTTTTTGAAAGAAATTTTGGCTTTGTTTCAATTAACGAGTTTGTTTATAATTTTAAAAATAAAATATATTCAAATAAAGTTTTGTTAACCTTCGATGATGGATTATCAGACCATTATCAATATGCTTATCCAATTTTAAAAGAACGCAGTATTAAAGGTGTTTTTTTTGTACCTACTTCAATATTAAAAAAAAATAAAATTTTAAATGTTCACAAAGTCCATTATATATTGTCAAAAAATAATCCAAAAATTATATACAAAAAGGCTATGAGTCTAGTTAATAAGTGGGATTTAAATTTTGGAACAAAAGTAAATAAAGAAGCATATATTTATTCAAGTCATGAGGAATATGAGTTAAGGATAAAAAAATTGTTTAATTATGAATTAGATTTTGAAGTTTCTAATAAACTTTCTGATGAGTTACTCAAAATATTTAATTTAAGTCATGAATTTTCATCAAAACTTTATATAAATGAGAATCAAATGTCAGAAATGTCTACAAATGGTCAGATTTTTGGCTCTCATACAAAAGAACATAAAATTTTGAGTACTCTTGATTTCAAAACTCAATTAAAAGAGATTGAAGATTCATTTTCAGATTTATCAAATTTTATATATGATGGTTTTAAAACAATCAGTTATCCTTTTGGTTATAAATTTACTTATAATAGTGATACTATTAAAATTTTAAATGATCAAGATGTTGATTTTGGATTTATTTTTGATAACAAAAAAAATCAATCTTTTAAAAGATATGAAATATCAAGAATAGATTGTAATAATTATATTTTTTAAAAAAATGGTTAAATATAAAGCTCTTTTTGGTCTTCCTTCAGAGGTAAAGTTTTGTAAGTTATGTGTTATTTCTAATCAAAGACCAAATTCAACTGTTGAAATGAAAAATGATAATAAGAAGAAAGAAACTATCAAATTTGACGATGATGGAATATGTTCAGCCTGTAAATATGCTAGTAAAAAGTCAAAAGAAATTGATTGGAAAAAAAGAGAAAATAAACTTTTTGAATTATTAGAGCCATATAGAAGTAAAAATGGAGAATTTGATGTTTTAGTTCCAAGTAGTGGAGGAAAAGATAGTTCTTTTGCAGCACATTTATTGAAATATAAATATAAAATGAATCCATTAACAATTACTTGGGCTCCAAATATGTTCACCAGAGCTGGGTGGAATAATTTAAACAATTTAGCAAGAATAGGAGGGATAGATGGTTTATTATATACACCAAATGGTAATTTACATAGTTATCTCACAAAAATTGCATTTACAAAAATTTGCCACCCATTTCAACCATTTGTACATGGACAAAAAATAATAGGCCCGAAAATAGCTTCAAAATTTGGAATAAAATTAATAATGTATGGTGAAAATCAGGCAGAATATGGGAATCCTTTAGATAATAATTCAAACCCATTTATGGATTTAGATTATTTTAGCATAGATGATCCCTTAAAGATTAAATTTGCTGGTATTTCATTAAAAGAAATTATTAATAATACAAAGTTTAACTTTTCGGATTTTAATATTTATATTCCTCCAAAAACAACTGAAATAATAAATAAAAAAATAAAGGTTTCTTATTTAGGATATTTCGAAAAGTGGGATCCACAAGAGTGTTATTATTATTCTGTTGATAATACTGGTTTTAGACCTTCTTATGAAAGATCTATAGGAACTTATTCAAGATATACTGAAATAGACGATAAAATAGTTCCATTTCATTTTTATACTACTTATATTAAGTATGGTATTGGAAGAGCATCTTATGATGCAGCACAAGAGATTAGAAATGGAAAGATTACTAGAGATGAAGGAATAGAATTAGTTAAAAAATTTGACGGAGAATTTCCAAATAGATATTTTAAAAACTTTATTGACTATATAAATATTGATGAAGATACTTTTTTTAAAATAATTGATAAATTTAGATCCCCCCATTTGTGGAAAAAAAATAAAGGAGAATGGATACTTAGAAGATCTATTTATTAAAATAAAAGATATGATTAGAAATAAAGTTGATTATGAAATATATAAGAAAAATAATTCAAAGGTTACAACCAAAGAACTGTTTAAACAAGCAGTCATTTTAATGAAACTTCTTGAAGATAAAAATATAGACAATAAAAAACTTATAGATATTGGTGGGGCAAACGGTTCTTTCTGCAGTTACATAAGATCAATTAATAAGAATATTTTTTTAAAGAATTCTGATTATAATCAGAAAATCTTAAAAAGTAATTTGGAATTTTTTAAAAAAAATAAAATTAATTTTAAACAAGATGATGCAAACTCATTGTCCGAAAAAGAAAATTTTTATGATTATGTAACTTCTTTTGGTGTTACTCAAATTTTTGATGATTTTGTTCCAAGTTTTTCGGAAATGATAAGAATAGCTAAACCCGGAGGAATAATATGTAACTCTATATTAGTTAATGAAAAGGAGGTAGATGTAATAATCAAATATTTAGACCCAATTTCTAAAGAACAAATTCCAGGATGGAATAAATTTTCAATAAAGTCAATATCTAATTTTCTTGAACAGAATTCAAAAGTTGAAAATTTCAACTTTTATAAACATAAATTGCCTTTTGATATTAAACCTA
>CACEKG010000015.1 GCA_902560065.1 uncultured Bacteroidota bacterium | reverse complement strand
CCTGAAATTACTGATCCATCAGGCATAGTAAAACTTATTGGAAATACAAACTCAAAAGGTCTTGGTCTTTTCCTTCTAAATTTCTTTCTAAGTTCCTGCATTTCCTCCTTACTTGAAATAGTAACTATCTGCTCTCCATCTTTAGATTTTAGAATCACATCCACAGGAAATACAAGCTCTGGCTTTTCTTTTGAATCTGGATTAGCATCATACCACTCTTTCATTGACTCTTTTATCTCTTTATGATCCTCCCCTGAAATTACTGATCCATCAGGCATAGTAAAACTTATTGGAAATACAAACTCAAAAGGTCTTGGTCTTTTCCTTCTAAATTTCTTTCTAAGTTCCTGCATTTCCTCCTTACTTGAAATAGTAACAATCTGCTCTCCATCTTTAGATTTTACAATCACATCCACAGGAAATACAAGCTCTGGCTTTTCTTTTGAATCTGGATTAGCATCATACCATGATTTTAAAGAACTTTTTATTTCTTCTTTATTATTTACACTAACTGAAATTCCATCTGGCATAATATAACTTACTGGAAAAACAAACCTAAAAGGATGAGGTTTTTTATTCTTTTTTTCAGCCATATAATTCTCTTTATCCTTTGGATCATAATCTTTTAAGTTCTTTTTTGAAATTAATTTTCTTCCATTTTTAGCAAAAAATATATCCTCCTTTTCACCAAGATTAGTAGGTAAAATCCCTCTCATATTTACTTCATATCCTAGTTTAGGAACTTCATAAGAGTTTTCTGAGTTCATAGATGAATAATCTGTATCTATTGTTGTTTTAGCTGTTAAAGGAAGCTGGTCAACATTAATAGACTGTTTGCTTTTTGAATTAGAAATAGCTAAAATTAATTCATCATCTCCCTCAAAAAAGGAATTTAATTTTGAATCTTCAAATACCTCTTCATTAATATTACAAGCAATAAAACCTGTTATTAATATAATACTGTACAATACTCTTTTAAATAATTTAATATGTTTCATAATTTTAAATTTTATAGTTATAAGCCTTTTGTTATATCTATATACCGTAGCTTAAATTTAAAACCCTACCTAAATTTAATTTTTTTTATTTAAATCGAAAATTATAGGTTAATGAAATAATTGGAGTTTTAATAACTGAAAGAGTATAGGAAGCTAAAGGACTGCTTCCAAAAATAATCCCATCATTTGAAGTGCCATCTCTCTCAGTATAATAAATATTAAATGGATTTTTTCTTCCCAAAACATTGTATACTGTAAAAATCCAATCTTTCTTAAAACGGTTTTTAGGGTCTCTACTGTAAGATATTTTCCATGAAAAATCTAATCTTTGATAATATGGAAACCTAGAATTATTTCTTTGAAGATAGATGGGTACCTCTATATTTGTTATTTCAAAAACAGTATTTGCAATTGTATATGGTCTTCCAGATTGAGCAGTAAAATTAAAACTAAACTCATTATAACTATCAGTATTATAAGTTAAAGTTGCATTAAAAGTGTGCGGACGATCAAAGTCTGATGCATACCAGTCATTGTTATTTATTCTATTTTTAAAATTTAGCTCGTTTGTTTTTAATAAACTTCTAGCCCAAGTATAATTTAAAAAGCCATTCAACTTTCCAATAGGTTTTTTTAGACTAAATTCAAAACCATAGGCCCTTCCAATTCCTTGAATTACATCTTTTTCTACAAACTCCGCAAGAAAAAAATCTGCACCTGGTTTGTAAGTTAATGTATTTTGAATATCTCGATAATAACCTTCTAAAGAAAGCTCAATTCCTGCTGAATCGAAATTTTTAAAAAACCCCGCTCCAAAAGTATCACTTATCTGAGGTTTGATATAAATGTCTGAAGTTTTCCACCTTGAAGTAGGTAATGGGGTAACTGTATTATATATATTTTGAATATATTGATTTATTTTAGCGTAACTAAGTTTTAAAGAACTATTATCGCTTAACTGAATTCTTGAACCTATCCTTGGTTCAAAATTTTGATATGAAACTATAGACTCATTATTATCGTAGGAAAGAAAATTAATTTGATCTCCTTGATCATTATACTCAGCAACTGTATAAGGCCCTAAAAAATTAAACAATGTGTGTCTTAAACCCAAAGAAAAAGATAAATTTTTTGTAGGATTTAAATTAATATTAAAATAGCTTGAAAAATCCAAACTATTTTCTTCTTCAAGATTAACTGGTGTAACTGAATTTCCATTACCTGGAGACAAAGACCCAGGTGAAATATTATATTTCTTTGATTGAACGCCCAAAGAATAATTAAACATATCTCCTCTATTATCAGTATATTCAGATTGAAAGCTTGAATAATTAACTCTAGACTTAAAAACAATTACATTATTAGAATTAAATTCGGGAAATAAATTTTTTGGTAAATATGAACTGTTTACATACAAAGATTTTAGAGTTGTATTGTTTTTAAAATTATGCAACCATTTAAAAGTATGATTAGAAGTTTCAAAATCATACTGATTAAATTCAGAATTAATTTTTTCAACATTTGATATTAAATCCAATTGATAAAAATCATTTGATAAAAAATAATTATAAGAAAATTGATTGTTTTCATTATGTATGTATAATAATTTCATTGTGCCATCATAAAAATTAGCTTTTGTGTTTTTTAATCTTTTAACAAAAAGTGGAAACAAAAAATCAGTAAACCCTCCTCTTAAAGCAGCTGAAATTAAAAGTTTATCTTTTAAAATTGGAGTTGTAATTTTTAATCTACTTGATAATAGACCTATTCCTCCATCAAGCTCAAATTTATCAGCATAAGGATTTTTAACTTTGATGTCCATAACAGAAGAAATTCTACCTCCATACTTTGACGGTATATTTGCTTGGTACATATCAAGCTTAGATATTATGTCTGGAGTAAAAACTGATAATAACCCAAAAAGATGCGTAGGATTAAATACTGGAGCAGATTCATATAACATTAAGTTTTGATCAAGAGAACCCCCTCTAACTGAAATACCATTACTTACATCTCCAGCATTATTAACTCCAGCCATTAGAGTCATACTTTTTAATACATCAAATTCTCCAAAAGCAGAAGGCATCTTAACAAGTTCTTCTGACGTAATATTAAAAACACCCATTTGAGGTGTTTCAACATTTTGATTTAAATTTTTTGCCCTTACTATTATTTCAGAAAGTTTTTCCTCAAAAACTTCCATTTTCACAACTAAACTTATATTTTTATTTAAAGAAATAAATAACTCTTCATTTGCATAACCCAGGTATTCTAAAGATAATTTATATTCACGAGATGGAAGTTTAATTTTAAATACTCCTTCAGAATTAGTTATACCTCCTCCCTTAGGGGAATCAATTAAAATATTTACACTTTCTAAAGGTATTTCATTTTCGGAGTCTAATACTAATAATTCTAATTCATATTCTTGAGCTGCAGAAAATAAAGACACTAAAAAAGAAAAAAGAAAAAAATTAAAAGTTTTTTTAATCATTATTTGGCCAATTCAAGGGTTTAAATCCTGTTCTGTATGCTCCTTCATCACATGAAGCAAAAATGGGATAATCAAATCTTGAAAGAGGCTGAGGGACTCGATCTCCAAATTTTTCGATTACAGCTGGTTTTGGTCCACGAATATCATTTCCCTCTAATTTTCTGCGAGGAATATAAATTGATTTTGAGGATCCTGAAGCAACTGTAAATCTTCCTAAAACTATTTCATCTTGATCTTTTGTGTTATACAAGTTTCCAATTAAAACTGAAGGTAAAGGAGCATTTAATCCTCCATTGTTTTCAATCAAATCTTTTATAGATTTATAATATTTATATGCATCATAAGATATGCTATATTGTTGTAATTCAACTAGAATATCTCTTTTTGAGTAAAGGGGTACTTCTGCAACTTCTAAATTTTCAATGAATTTGCCATTAGTAAATTCATCGTCAAAAATTTTAACTTTTTCATTAACTCTAATTCTCCAACAAGGAGAATCACAATTATATGTAAAATAAGGTCTAGCCCATCGAATCCCAGCAGTTGAAATACATTCCCCGTTTCTTAAAACACCCGCATTACAAATAACACAATATGGCTCCGTTTCATAAGATTTATATTCATAATAATAATAATTTTCTTGATCCTCAGGTTCCTGAAATGAAATTAAAATTCTATGACCAGGAGCAAATCTTTTATCAGGTACATCATAATATAATTCTAAATCATATTTTGATTCAATATTAGAAATTGAAACTTCATCAATTAAAGTTTCAGGGCTTGATCTATATTCTTTACCATTTGGCAAAATTATTTTTAATTCCCATGTTTCTCCTTTATTTACCTTAAAATCATTAGGCACAAAATACCTGTCAAAACCTTCAATTAAATCAATAGTTTTGTTATCACTAATAAACTTTACTTGACATCCTGTCAAAAATAATGTTCTGTAATACCCTTCTTCATTAGAACTTATATTAACTGTAACATAAGAACCTCCCTCAATACTGGAAGCAATCCCATTAATTAAAACTAAATCATCTAAAAATTCAAATTCAGGTGTGACTGGATCTATACAAGATGTTAGGAGAAAAAATATGAATATAGCCTTTTTAATTTTTGAATTTTTATAATTAAAGTTGCAAATATATAAAACCTAACAAATTGATTTCACAAGATTGTAATTAAAATCTAAAATATTAAATCTTGCAAAATTTCCTTTTTTTAATTTAATCTGACTTGATACTCCCTTTATAACTTCTATTGGAATATTTGAACACATATCAATTGATTCTTGAACAGATAATCCCACTTTTTCAATTAGATTTTTAAAACTTTTAGGCATTGTTATATTAGATCCTGAAAGTTTTCCATTATTGGAATAAAATAATCCTGAATTTTTATGTTTATAGGGTCCTTTATTTGTTTCTGTAACAGCATCAGTAATACAGAAAAGTTTATCTTTCTTTAATTTATGCGCCATTTTTATTACTTCAAAATCAACATGATGTCCATCAGCTATAATGCTAGAATATACATTTTGATTCAATAAAATTGCAGATGTAAGATTAAGTTCTCTATGGTGTAAGCTAGGCATAGCATTAAATAAATGAGTAGATGTAAAAATTATTTTTCCAAGTAATTTATTTGCAAGTTTGTAATCACAATCTGAATGGCCCGCAGATAAAATTATTCCTCCATTTATTAATTTTTTCATTAATTCTACTTTGATTACTTCAGGGGCAAGGGTTATCATTGAGATTGTACCTTTAGATTTTTCAATAATCTCATTTATTACTTTTTCTGAGGGTCTATGAATATAATCTATTATATGAGCTCCTTTTTTATTAGGGTTAAACCATGGGCCCTCAACATGAAGCCCTATACATCCTGATTCGGGATTTTGATTCATATAGTTTTTAATAGCTTCTAGGCTTTTATAAATTACTTCATATGGATAAGAAGCTATTGTAGGTTGAAAAAAATAGGTTCCATTTTTTTTATGAAAACTATCCATTTTTTCCAAAGTTTTAATGCTAGGGTATTCTGATAAGAGCCTTTGATTGGAACCATATACTTGAAGATCAACGAAAGTAGGTACAACAATATCAAAAGCTTGGCTTGACAAATATCCTTTACGACTTATTTTATAGATAAATCCATTTTTTACTTCTAAGACAACTTTTTCTAATTTTTTATCACCATCATAAAAATTCTTGACATGATATGTTTTATCTTTTTTTTTCAATTAAAATTTTTTAAAAGTTCAAAAGCTTAATGTTTTCCTCAACCCAATCTTTTTCAATTGAACTTTCATTGATTATTGTATACCATAACTTTGATTTTTTTTCAACATAATTTCTGAGATTTAAAATTGAATCTATTAAATCCTTTTTTAAAATCATCATTGATTTTGGATGATATGATAACGAAACATCATCCATAATACTCGTTATAAATTTAAAATCATTGTTCTGAAGCCTGCTCATTAAATAAATTCCTAAACCTATAATTTCTCCATGTAAAAAAGGTCTCTTTAATCTTTCCTCTAATTCATAAAATAAATAATGTTCAGATCCTTCCTCTATTCTAAAATGTCCGATAGGTAAACAAATTGTATTTAGTGAAATATATGCTTCAACAATACATCTTAGTCCATTATTATTATTTTCTCTGATATTTCCTATATTATTATAAACAAAGTTTAAAATTTCCTTTCCATTAGATATTGCATTTGAATCAAATGGAAACTCAGACTTTTTTGCTTTGTTTGCAATCTGCCAATCAAAAGATGCGGTATGTATAGATAATAAATCTCCAATTCCTGCAATATTTAATGATTTTGGAGCTGTTTTTAAAATTTTATAATCAATAATAAGTGGGTTCGGTGATGCTTCTCCCAAATATCTTACATCATGATTAACCCTTATACCAGCAGCTGGAGTGGTAAAAGCATCTACACTTAGAATTGTTGGAATAGATACTAACCTTTTTTTTAATTTCCAAGAGGTATACTTAGCACAATCAATAGCCATTCCTCCACCTACACCTAATACCGTATCAAAATCGTCTAAATTATCTATTTCATTATCGATTATATCTTTCTCTACACTTTCTACAAAAATTATTTTTTCTGGAGTTTTAGTAAGATTCTTCTTTAAAACATCCCAAGGAATTTTCATTGTAAATACAATATATTTTCCAATTTCTTTATCAATTCCTTTTGAAGAATTGTCACCAATTCTAAGTTCTTTTACATTCGTGTTTAAACTAAAATAATTCATCTTTTATTTAATAAATAAACTAAAAACCCAATAAAAATAAATGAAATTGTTGAAACAGCCGGGATAATATTTACAAAGGAATTTTGATCATTATTCATTGGAGTTAATAAGCAACATACTACGAAAAAACACCAACAAATAGCTATCACTTTTACAATTTTAAAATTCCTTTTTAAAAAAGCAGAAATATTTAAATCCGTTTCTTTTTTATAAAAAGAAGAAACTATAATTCCACAATACCCCAAATAACCGGCAATTGCAGAAACTCCTGTAATAACTTCTATCTCATCAAAAAGTAAAATGAAAACTGTTGAAAGAAGTCCTATAATAAATAATGTATTAGAAGGAGCTCCTTTTCTATTTATATATCTTAACCAGTTTGACTTTGGCAATATTCTGTCCCTTGACATTGAAAAAATAAGTCTTGAAGAGGATGCAACACAAGCTACACCACATGCAAAAATTGCCGATAAAATAAAAAATAGTATTACAGCAAAAATCTCTTTTCCGAAAACCCCATTCATTAATTTATAAAGAATATTATCCCCCGTAAAATAAGAAATATCCTCACTTAACATGTAGATTGAAAATAATAAAATTAATATCATTCCAAAAATACCTGAATAAATTAATGAGCTAAAAATAGATTTAGGCACTGTTTTTTTTGGATCAATTGTTTCTTCTGACATATCTGAAGCTGCTTCAAAACCTGTCAAGCACCAAGCTCCTAAAAGGATTGATAATGCAAAAGAATTAAAACTTATTCCTGTAAAACTAAAATCTTTTGAAAAATTTATTTCAGAAAAGTCAATTTTATAAATAAAAAATACTAAAAGTCCTATCAAAACAATAACACCTATTAATTCCATTATCACACCAACATTGTTTATTTTGGAAATAATTTTAATCCCTAAATAATGAAAATATATAATTATCCATATTAAAAATATTGAAATCAAGTTATTACTAATATTAAATTCTAAGTATTGATTTATCAACTCTTGAATTAAAATTGCCATTGCTTTACAAATTCCCGGAAAACCAGTAATAAACTGTGTTAATAAAAGCCACCCAGTTGCAAAACCAAAATTTTTATTAACTAACCTTGAAGACCATTGATAACCATAACCCGAAAGAGGAAACTTTATAGATAAATCTGACATAATAGAAGCAACTAATAATTGCCCAAAAAAAACTAAAAGCCATGAATAAATAATTTTAGAGGAGATGTTTTCATATCCAAATTGAAAATTTGCAAAAATTCCTGTTAATATTGATATAAGAGAAAATGAAATTGCAAAAGAAGAAAACTTTTGCATTGATCTATTTAGTTCTTGTTTGTAACCAAATTGCTCTAAATCATTTGTGTCATTAGCTTTATTAAACTGGGACATGACTTAAAATTCCCTTATAAATTCCAGGGTTAGAACCTTTAATTATTTCAGCACCAAAAGTTTTAGAATAAAATTTTGCTGGGCCTACTCCACCTATTATTGAATATGCATAACCCATATCTTTCATAGCTTTTAAGGCTAAAAACAAAAGGGCTTTTCCAAGACCTTTTTTTCTGCTTTTTTTTTCTACACCCATGGGTCCCAAAAAATTTAAATAAGCAGATTCATATGTACAAAATCCTATAATTTTGTTCTTTTTAATGGCAACAAAAGTTGAAATTGGAGTCTTAGAAAAAGATACTTCTGTTTCACTCATCCAACCTTTTCCAAAATTTTTTTCAACCCAATCACAAATTATATATTTCTCTGCGGCTAGAGGTCTTCTAAAGTCTATTGTTTCTTTTAATTCTTCTAATTCTATACAAACTTCAGGTAAATCATATAGCTTGACAAGCATATCTTTCATTTAATCAAATTTTGGATTTATTAATTAAAAATATAATAATCATGCTTAAAATACAATCTAAAAATTAACTGTTTCTCTTTTCAAAATAATTTAACTATAAATTCTTTTGAAAAAGTAATAATGATTTTGAAAAGTTTTCTTTAAGATCAATATCTATTATTCCATCATTTTCATTAAAATTATCATAAAAATTAGGCAAAGAAAATTTTGGGATATTAAAAGGATTCCCTCTAGATATTCTATTATAAGCAATTTCTAAGACCAATTTAGCACCTCTGGAACCATCGGATGTAGCCATTAAAAACATTGGCTTATTATACCAAACTATTTTTTCAATTCTAGATATCCAGTCAAATATATTTTTAAATGCCGAAGTATATGATCCATTATGTTCAGCAAAAGAAATTATAATTCCATCTGCATTTTTTAAAATCTTCTTAAATTCATATGCTTTTTCTGGAATACCATTTATTTTATCTCGATCCTCACTATAAATTGGCATTTCAAAATCATTTAAATCTAAAATTATTCTTTGAGAGTTAGGAATTTTATTTGCAGCAAAAGTTGCCAATTTTTTGTTTATTGAATTTGATGATGAGCTAGCCCCAAAAGCAACAATTTTTTTCAAAATAAATTACTAGTTTAATTGGTCTATTTCTTCAGCTAAATTATAATCTAAATCAGTAATGGCGTTTTGATCATGAGTCCATAATTGAATTTCAACACTATTATATACATTAATAATTTTTGGATGATGATTTAATGATTCTGAAATTTCACCAACTGCATTAATAAATTTAATAGCCTCTTTAAAATCTTTAAACTTAAAAAGTTTAATTAGTTTTCCATTTTCATTTTTCCAATCTTTTTGCATAATTTTTTTTTATGGAAATAAAGAAACTATAATCTCTTTATCCGGCTCGGTTAATATTTTTTCCACAAAATTTTTATACAACTCGTGTCCTAAAGGCAATGTTTCTGAAATTTCCGCTGGTGTTCCAATAGTAAATTCACCATTTCCTGAAATTCCATCTTCCTTTTTCCCTGCTACAACATAATAGTCCCATTCCGCTAAAATTAACCAATAAGCATATTCTTGAGTTAATATTTTTTTATAAATCTCTGGATCATTGTCTAATAATTCATTATAATCTGAAATATCATAGATTCCTTTATCAATTGACTCCTGCATTGCCAAAGATAATTGAGAAGATGGATTATTATAATCCCACTCCTCAGGAAAAGAAAGATAAAGAATTACATTAGTTACTGTGTGAAGTAAATGTTCTATTACCTCTCCAATCTGATCTGCTCCTCCTTGTTCCATTTGCCAAATAAAATCTGTTGCATTATCAACAAAAGGTGCTGGTGGATCTCCCGGTTCAAAATTTGAAACTGCTTGGGATCCGTCAAGACCAACTCTTTGATATACATAATTTTCTTCTGAAGTATTCAAATATAATGTTCTCATACTTTCATCAATTTTTTCTCCTTCAGCTAACATTGCTTCATATGTTTTTCCAACATTTTGAAGAAATTCAGTTGAAACCCCTTCTTTAGCAAAAATTCTCAATTTCATTGCATCAATAAAATCTGGATAATTTTCATTAGTATCATTTGAAGATGTTGAATTATTAGATGAAGTATTATTATTTGATGAACTTGAATTATCCGAGCTGGAGGAATTTTCTGTGATATTTTCAGACTTGATTTCATTTATATCATCTGAATTGTCTGAAGATTCACTAGAGCTACAACTTAGTAGTAAAAAAAGAAATAATAAAAAAGTAAATTTTCTAATCATTTGAGTTGTAAATTTAATAATTATTTTAAATCGAAATCGCTTTTAATTAAAAACACTGTATGCATAAGTGTAGTTGCTAATTTTCCATTTAAATCATACAATTCTCCTTTAATTGTTGTAATATTTTTACCTCTTTTAATTATTTCCGCGGTTGCAATTACTTTCCCTCCAAATAATGGTCTATGATGATGACTATGAAGATTTATTGAACTTGGATATATAGATCCTTTTGATTCGTATATTAAAATTAAGCTAGTTACATCATCTAATAAGGAGTTCATCTGTCCTCCTTGAACACTCCCCCCAGGGTTTAATGTCTCTTTTGGAAATTGTGCTTCTAATTTTAAAAAGCCTTCTTTATATTCAAGAAATTTAAATTTAAACATTTTTCCTGTTCCACCATTTTTTCGATGAAACTCAATATACTTTTCAAAATCTTTATGATTTTCCATAAAACTTAATTATTGATAGTTTCAGAAATTTGAAACAATTTATATGATTTACAAAATACAAAAATCCTTTTTTTACTTATAAAAAAACCCTCCAAATGGAGGGTTATTATTTATTTTTAAAATTCTAAAAATCCATCAAGCGAACAGAAAGTACTGTATTTACAACTTTTCTAATCCCTGAAACATTTTTTGAAAATTCCGCAAATAAAGGATCTGCAAACATTTGCTTTGTTCTTGTTAATGCAGACTCAACATCTGGAGACCCTACCCAAACAAAATGAGTAAAATCCGCAGTTTTTCCAATTATTGGATAGCCTAAACCGTAAGAGTTATTTTCAAAACCTAATTTCTTAGAAATTTTTTGAGTAAATTTTTTAAACTCTTTTAAATAAGCTGCTGGATCACTAACCTCCATTTGATATAACATAAAAGCGTTATCATTTGCCCAATCATTTTTATACCAAACAGGAGTATTTAATGCTTGTGACACATCTTCAGTGAATTTTCCAATCTTTTCAGCAAATAATTGAGCGTCTGCTGACATTTGAAAAGAACTGAAAAAACTGGCAAATGATTTTTCATCAGGAAAACAAAACTGAACTGAATGAGTTGCTTTATTAGTGCCATTAAACTGATATCCAAAAAGAGACTTTGTGCCCTGAATATTTTTTCCCCAACCAGTTTCCATCATACCTTTTAATGTTGAAACAACCATTTCTGGTTCAGTAGCCTCAAAATCATAAAATATACAGTATTGTGCATTTAAGGAAATTGTAGAAAATAATAGTATTGATAAAATTAATTTTTTCATGTTTATTGATTTATAGTTAATAAATGACAATATAACAAAAAGCCTAATAAAACTTTCTTAAAAAATAATAAATAAAAAATCCGACTAATAGAAGAAACAAATAATAAAGAAACCTAATTAATATTTTATTCATTGGATACTACTTTCATCAGAGGTACAATTCGATAATCCTCTTTATGTACTTTTTCAGAAGGTTGGAAGTGACGAGCTACAATGTTAAAAACACCTGATGGATTAACAATCTGCAAATTGTTGGGAGCATCCTCACCACAGCCAAAACTTATGGTATATGTCCCATCTTCATTCATTTGAGCCGTATGAGAACTAAAGTTTGCCAGGTCGTTAAACATAAAACCTTTTTTGTCATACACTGTGACAGACCAGAACGCTTTGTTTTCAGGGTCTTCAAAAGTCATTTGATAGCAACTGTCCACAGAAAAGTTTCTGGATCCTTCATAAATAGCATCAATAATTTGCGCCCCACCCCATCCCAATGCAGCACCTACTTCATACTTTTCATTGTTGAATAGCTCCGCTGATTTATCATGTGGGTTGGTAAACATACCTTGTGCTGTTTTCAACCCATATCGCTTCCTAAGAGGACCCGCTTTAACTTTCAATTCATTTTCTACTTCCTTAAATGACCATTCAGTTACTGGATTGGTCGTAAATTTTTCATTTGAATGGGCTTCAATCACCATTTTGTCTTGAATTTCTTTCACCTCCGCCTCTGTGAAAGTTCTATCCAAACGGACAATTAGATAAAGATGTGTGCCTGTGTGTGTTGTCAAATCAAATTTGCCAGAGCCGTATTTCATGGCTTGAGTTCGATGATCTTGTGTAATGGGTTGAACAGACATGTATTTTCCTTCAGGAATTTCTGGCATTATAATGCTTGCTCCATTGGACACATTAACAACAGCGAGTGAATAATATGTATCGCGGTTCATGCGCACAACAGGCTGTTGATCAGTAGGTGTCAATTTGCGCTTGTGCATAAATGCGTTTACACCGACTAAATCTTGATTCTTTAGAATTTGGCGAGATGTTTCATCTGTTGGATATGTTGCAGCTGTGACTATTCTTCCTTTTTCAGAAAAGAAATCCTCTTCAGTACTTACTGTCTCTGATGTTAGTTGTCCAGTCTCCACAGACTCTTTTTCTTTTTTTGTTGGTTGGCAACTAATTACTGCAATAAGTATTGTTACTGATAAGATTATTTTTTTCACAACATAAATTTTAGTCATATCAAGATAGAAAAAAATTAAAGTTTCTAAAGTAGATAAAAATAGAAACTTGAATCTATGTTAAATAAGAGGAAAAATAACATAGAAAAAAGATGCTGATATGATTCATTAAAGAGTGCAGGAACTAACATCAATTTCGTTGTATAAATTTGGGTCTTGGTTTGGGTCTTCGACTGTATTGGCCATCATTGAAATTTTAACAATTTCATCACTTGTAGAAAAACAAAGTTGGTGAAAGTTGTCGTTGTCATTTATATCAGCTATCGAAATAGGCTCATGCGGTATTAGAACTCCAGAACAGTAAGAATATCCAACATAGTACTGAAATAAGTCAGATTCGGTATCATCATTTATATACGGTGTAACGCCACCATTCCAAGCAACTTGAATCGTTTGTGTACCTGAATTACATTCATTCAGATTGCTATCAATTCTTTGGGCAAAGAATAAACTTGGTCCATCAGCAAGCGGAATAACATTCGAGGTAGTGATTCCGTTTAAGTTTATGATTTCTGAACAAGCTGACTCTCCAGATAAAGTATCAGTTGTAAATAAATCCCCTACAACTCTAACTTCAACAGGTGGATTGGTAACAGCGGTACCAAATTCACCTAAGAGAAGCACAGTTCGATTTTCTCCGTTTTCATTAGCTGGGGCCAAAGAAACACAAATAGGGGTATGTATGTTTCCAAGGCTATCTAAAACTTCAAAATCAGTTTCCGATAAACTGAATGCATCTAATGGGAATTTAAAATTAACAGGCATACCATCTAAAAGGCTTCCTTGTTGATTACACAATAATAGACTTGGTAGTGCATTATCAAGTCCAAAAAAAACCGACACAAGAGTATCTTGTGATTTGGCTGTATAAATTTCTTCATCGATTTCAACGAATATACCTGCAGTACTATATTCTCCTATGCAATCATTTTTAACCTGTTCTTTAGGGTCTTTATTTTTGTTACACGAAAACAAGAGAATTATGATGGCTAATTTTATAAGGTATTTCATTTTATTTGTTTTCAGGTTTTTTCAAAAAACCGAATAAGAAATCAAAAACCCTACTTTTTGGGTTAAAAAAGCTGTTTATTATAAAGTTGTTTTAGCTGAGTTTTACAAAACCGTATTTGAACCTTTTTCTTTATGAAAATCAATAGGTTAAACCCTTATTGTTAATATCCATAGTGATACCCAAATCACATTTTTGAGAAAAAAACAACCCTAACTATCTCATTTATAAGAAGTTAGGGTTTCTTGTTGGTGGTCCCACCTGTCCTCGAAGGAAGGTTGTATGTATACTGATTACCAACAAGTTAAGTGATATAGGTGGTTCGGTGTCCGAACCATTTTGGTTAGTGTTCCGAACCTTCTAAAAAATTAAGATTTATTAACCTTAACCCTGGTTCAGGTTCCAAAAGGACCAATTATAAAATCCCAAATTGATTAAAGTGATATGAGGTGTGGAAATGAACTAGTTTCTTAAATAAACTAGTTTCAATATTACCATATATGTTGTGAATAGTATAATGAGATTTTAACTCCTTAACTATTTTAATGTTTTTAGTAAGTCTGTTTATTTGATTTAAAAATGATTCTTCTGAACTAAAAGATTTAAACTCTTTTAGGGTCTTTGAATTTTTTGGATACTTGTTTATATCAAAATCCAATGACTTTAAATATTTCAAAAATACTTTTCCAAAAAGTCTCCCAAATAATCTTGTCCAAAGACTAATTTTTTGGTTTCCTAATGAGACTTCAATAAAATTGTTACAATGATTAATCATTTGAAATGAATTCATTTTTCCCCATTTAGGGGATGTCTCTTCATCAAGATAATTCAACTTATCAATAAGGGAATCAAAATCATAAATCATACTACAAATTAATGATTTTGGTTCGGATTTAGGTTCGGAATCAATGGTCTAAAAAACAAAAACCCTCATAGTCAGGGACTTAGAGGGTTTGTTGGTGGTCCCACCTGGGCTCGAACCAGGGACCAACTGATTATGAGTCAGCTACTCTAACCAACTGAGCTATAGGACCTGTTTAATTAGTTGATTGCCAAAAATACACAATTATTAAATTAACCAATCCAACCAAATTAAAAAAATAAAAAGTATTAAATACCTATTTTTGTTATATGTTTAAAAATGAATCACCAAGGCAAAAAAAATTTAATAGTCTTCTTCAAAAAGAATTAGCTATTCTTTTGCAAAATTATATTAGAAGAGGTTCAAATTCCAATTTGATTATTTCCGTTACAAAAGCATATGTTACACCTGATCTTTCTTTAGCTAAAATTTATATTAGTGTTTTCCCTTCAAACAAATCTTTATTAGTTAATAAAAATCTCGAAAAAAATGGTTCAAAAATAAAATATGACCTATCACAAAAATTAAAAAATCATATTAGAAAAATTCCTGAGCTTAATTTTATTTTGGATGATTCTTTAGATTATATAGAAGGAATTGAAAAGTCATTAAAACTGAGCCAAGATTCTGAATACAATAAAAATATATTAAAAAATAAAAAAACATGACATATGTTTTTAAAATAGCATTTAGATATTTTTTTTCTAAAAGTGAACAAACAGTAATAAACAAAATAAATTTCTTGTCTTTAATTCTTATAATAATTTCCTCTGCCTCATTGTTCATTGTTCTTAGTGCTTTTGACGGATTAAAAACCTTTGGTCTTTCATTTTCCAATAAATTTGATGCAGATTATGAATTAAGTCCACTAAATGGTAAATATTTGAATCTCTCACCTAAAATTATTTCTGAAATAAATAATTTAGAGGAAATCATTGAGGTTGCACCCCAGATTGAAGAAAAAGTTTTTTTAAGCTTCAAAGAAAAAAATCAAGTAGCTGTTTTAAAAGGAGTTGACTCCTCCTACAACAAAGTAATCCCGATTAAAGATCTTGTAATGATTGGCGATTGGATTGATAACGATAATTCTAAAACAGTAATTGGTTATGGAATTTCGTCAAAATTAGGTCTTGGAGTCTATGATTATTCATCCTTTCTCAAAATTAGTGTGCCTCGAAATAATAATTCTAGTGTTTTGAATCTTAACCCATTCAAAAGTCTTCCATTAATTGTAGTTGGTTTGTATCAGATTAATGAAGAGTTGGACAACAAATATATTTTTACATCTCTTTCTTTTGCGAAAAACCTTCTAAACTTAAAAGAAAATCAATACACCAATTTAATTATTAAAACTATCGATAATATCAACAAAAAAAAGCTTGAAGAAAAAATAAACCTAATTGTTGAAGAAAAAACAAAATTAACCTCAAGACTTGAAAAAAATGCAGCCTTATTTAAAATGCTTAATACGGAGAATATAGCTGTTTATTTTATTTTTTCATTAGTAATGATTATTTCTTTATTTAATCTAGTTGGATCTTTAATTATGATGATCCTTAACAAGAAAAAAGAAATGAAAATCCTAATTGCAATGGGAGTTTCAAATAAAAATCTTAGTCAAATTTTTTACTTTATTGGATTGATTATTTGTTTTGTTGGAGGAATTATAGGGCTTTCTTTGGGTTCTTTATTAGTATTCATTCAAAAATATTCATCCATAATTAATGTTCCCGGAACTAATCTTTCTTATCCAGTTGAATTTAATATTAAAAATATAATTGTTGTTTTCTTAACACTTATAATTTTAGGATCTATTAGCAGCCTTTGGTCAATAAGAGGAATTAAAAAAATCTCTAATCAGGCTATGAACTTATAATTAGAGTACTTTTCCAAAATTTCTTCTAAAATATCAAAAAGTTCAATTGAAGAATTTGACGTAACTAATTTAGTCCTAATAGGCTTGAAATTTGGTATTCCTCTAAAATAATTCGAATAATGTCTTCTAGTTTCTAACACCCCCAAAACCTCTCCTTTCCATGCTATAGACATTTTTAAATGTTTCTTTACTGCTCTTACTCTTTCAAAAATTGATGGAGGTTCTAAATAAGAATTTTCTTTTAAAAAATATTTCACTTGATCAAAAAACCATGGATTTCCTATGCATGCCCTACCTATCATTGCTCCATCTAAACCATAATAATCTCTCATTAACTTTGCTTTTTCAGGGGAATTAACATCTCCATTACCAAAAACAGGGATCTTCATTCTAGGATTATTTTTAACCTCTGCTATTTTTGTCCAATCTGCTTCTCCTTTATACATCTGAGCTCTTGTTCTTCCATGAATAGAAATTGCAGAAATTCCTACATCTTGTAATTTTTCAGCAACTTCAACAATTTTAATAGAGTTTTCGTCCCAACCTAATCTTGTTTTAACAGTAATAGGTAAATTCGTTCGTTTTACCATTTCCTTTGTTAATTTGACCATTAAAGGAATATCTTTTAATATCCCTGCACCTGCTCCCTTACATACAACTTTTTTTACAGGACATCCAAAGTTAATATCAATAATATCCGGGTTTGAAGCTTCAACGATATCAACTGATTTTAGCATAGAATCAAGATTAGATCCAAAAATTTGTATTCCAACTGGCCTTTCTTTTTCATATATATCAAGTTTTTGAACACTTTTAATAGCATCCCTAATTAAGCCTTCACTTGAAATAAATTCGGTATAAACAATATCAGCTCCATTTTCCTTACACAAAGCTCTAAAGGGAGGATCACTGACATCTTCCATTGGTGCCAATAAAAGAGGAAATGAATTAAACTCAATTTTTCCTATTTTAACCATGATTAAAAAATCTTTTGGTAAAATTAATCTTTTTAAAGTATTATAATTCTAGAATTCAAATGACTTATCTTTGTTATTTCAAAAATATTAATGAAAAATATTCGCAACTTTTGCATAATAGCTCATATTGATCATGGAAAAAGTACATTAGCTGACAGGCTTTTAGATATTACTGGTTCTATTTCCGAAAGAGAAAAAAAAGATCAATTACTTGATAATATGGACCTTGAAAGAGAAAGAGGAATAACAATAAAATCTCATGCTATTCAAATGAATTTCAAATATAATAATGAAGATTATATTTTAAATTTAATTGATACCCCTGGTCATGTTGATTTTTCATATGAAGTATCAAGGTCTATTGCTGCATGTGAAGGTGCTTTATTAATAGTTGATGCCTCCCAAAGTATTCAAGCTCAAACTATTTCCAATTTATATTTAGCTCTTGAAAATGATTTGGAAATAATTCCGGTTTTAAATAAAGTAGATCTTCCTTCAGCAAATGTAGAAGAAGTAACTGATGACATTGTTGATTTATTAGGATGCAACAAGGAAGATGTTATTAAAGCCTCTGCAAAAACTGGTGAAGGAGTAGAAAAAATTCTTAAAAATATAGTGAATAAAATACCTTGTCCAAAAGGAAACATAAATCTTCCTTTAGAAGCATTAATTTTTGATTCAGTCTATAATCCTTTTAGAGGAATTGAAACTTATTTTAGGGTTATAAATGGTAAAATTTCTAAAGGTCAAAAAATTCAATTCATGTCAACTAAAAAAGATTATTTCGCCGATGAAATTGGAACATTAATGTTAAATCAGTTGCCGAAAAAAGAAGTTTTAGCTGGGGATGTTGGTTATTTAATTACCGGAATAAAAGAAGCTAAAGAGGTTAAAGTAGGCGATACAATTACTGACTCAGATAATCCAACAAAGAAAGCAATTGAAGGTTTTGAAGAAGTTAAGCCAATGGTTTTTGCTGGAATTTACCCTGTTGACACAGATGATTATGAAGAATTAAGAAATAGTATGGAGAAACTGCAATTAAATGATGCTTCATTAGTCTTTATTCCTGAAAGCTCTGCTGCATTAGGGTTTGGATTTAGATGTGGTTTTTTAGGTATGTTACATCTAGAAATTATTCAAGAACGTCTTGAAAGAGAGTTTAATATGCCTGTAATAACAACCGTGCCAAATGTTTCTTATCAAGCTTACACAAAAAAAAGACCTTCGGATTCATTAATATTAAATAATCCTACGGATCTTCCTGACCCTTCATCTCTTGAAAAAGTTGAAGAACCCTATATAAAAGCCACTATAATTACTAAATCCGATTTTGTTGGAAATGTAATGACTCTTTGCATAGAAAAAAGAGGTCAAATAACAAATCAAACATATTTAACTACTGATAGGGTTGAATTAACTTTTGATATGCCTTTAGCAGAAATTGTTTTTGATTTTTATGATAGACTAAAAAGTGTTTCAAAAGGTTATGCTTCATTTGACTATAGTCCAATAGGGTTTAAAAAATCCTCTTTAGTTAAATTAGATATTTTATTAAATGGCAACCCTGTTGATGCTCTTTCTTCATTAATTCATACTGAAAACTCTTATACAATTGGCAAAAAAATGTGCGAAAAACTCAAAGAGCTTATTCCTCGTCAACAATTTGACATTCCCATTCAAGCTGCAATTGGAGCTAAAATTATTTCTCGAGAAACAGTAAAAGCATTAAGGAAGGATGTTACTGCAAAATGTTATGGAGGTGATATTACTAGAAAAAGAAAACTTCTTGAAAAACAAAAAAAAGGAAAGAAAAAAATGAGACAGGTAGGAAATGTAGAGATTCCTCAACAAGCTTTTATGGCAGTGCTTAAACTAAATGAATAAATGAAAAAAATTATTTCTTTTTTTATAATATTAACTTTTAATTTTAATTTGTTTGGACAAGATTATCAAAAAAAATTATTCAAAATAAATAATGATTCTCTTCCTTATAGAATATTACTTCCTAAAGACTTCGATCCAAACAAAGAATATCCCTTATTAGTTTTTCTTCACGGAGCTGGTGAAAGAGGAAATGATAATGACAATCAACTTTATCATTCAAGTAATTTTTTTTTAAGCTATGAATTTAGAAATTCTATTCCATCAATAATTATTTTTCCTCAATGTCCAAAAAACTCTTATTGGGCAAAAATTAAGGGAATTCCCAATCCAAAATATCCAACTCAAAAAGAAAGTTTTTCGGATAATTTGCCTAAAAACTCACAGTTATTAATTGTTGAATCTTTACTTTCTAATATTGAAAATACTTATAAAATTGATCCTAGCAAACGTTATATCGCTGGTTTGTCCATGGGCGGAATGGGAACATTTGAATTAGTAGCTAGAAACCCTAATTACTTTGCTGCAGGTATAGCTATATGTGGTGGTGCAAATCCTAATTGGGCAAAATTTTTTAAAAAGACTCCTCTTTGGATTTTTCATGGAATGAAAGACAAAGTTGTTCCTCCCGAATTATCAATAAATATGTATGATAGTATAAAAAATTATAATTCTGAATCTAAATTAACACTTTATGAAAATGTAGGACATAATAGTTGGGATCCAGCATTTAAAGAAGTTGAAATAATGAATTGGTTATTCAGCTTTAAAAAGAAATAGTAATACTATCAATATATTTACGACTCCAATTTAAACCTTACATTTTCTACACTTTTCTTAGTTCCAACAAGTGTAACTGTGTCACCTAATCTAAGCCTTGTGAATCCATGTGATATTAAAACTTGCCCTGCTCTAATTACTGATAGAACTATTACATCTGTCGGGAATCTCATGTCTCTTAATGTCATCCCATGAATATCTTTGTTTCGGATAACAACATCAACTGTTTCCTGATTTTTATATAATCCCAACAAAATAGATGTAGCATTAGGAGATCTAACAAAATGATCAAGTAAATTGATCATTGCAAGTGATGGATCAATAATTCTAACCCCCAAATCTACTAATTTATCATATATTTCTCTTTCTCCATTATATCTGACTATTATATCTTTTGTTCCATATGAATCATATATAATTTTAGATACATCATAATTTTGCTTGTCAGATAACAAACAAACAATTGCATCTGCTTTTTTTAATGATAATAGTTCAAATGATTCTGGAGAAATATTTTTTATACTTATAATTTCTAGATCAGTGTTCTTTTGATCATTTAATTCTTCTAAAGAAATGATTGTTGGAACCCATCCTCCCTTTTTTAAATTCATTGCAAGAGCAATTGATTGACTTTCTAATCCAAAAATCATAACATCTTTAATACCGTCAAAATCAGGAGTTTTATGTTTTAAATTACTTTCATTAGTAAAATTAATTGACCATTTAAATAATGGATCTCCGACCAATTGATTAATTACAATTATTCCAATAATTATAGTTTGAAATTCTAAACCCCATGTTGGAAATTCAGACGCTATTATAGTTGTCAAGCCTAATGCAACTCCGGCTTGAGAAACATAAGGCATCCAAGATATAAATAAATATGACTTATCATCTTTAGATGCCAAAACTCCAAATATTCCTCCCAAAAACATAGTAAAGATTCTTAGAGAAAACAGAGCAATTGCAATCCAAAAAACTTGAATTAAAGTTTGAAAAGATAAAGAGGCTCCAATTAAAGTAAAAAAGACAACATAAATAGTTGGGCTAATAATATGAAGAAGTTCAATAAATTCTATCCTGTTTTTAGAATAATTGGTTATATAAAAACTTCCTATTATGCATATTAATAAAGGTTCTAATAAAATTTCATGAGTTAAGAATTCTCCTGTTTTTTCTTTTACAAAAAAAGAAAAAACATATACACTGTATCCAACTAAAATAATTAACCCACCTTTTAATAGATTAAAGATTTCAATAGAAAGAATTAAATTCAAAACTTTTCCAATTAATATTCCTAAAATGAATGATAATATTAATTCTGAAAAAAGAAAACCCAAAAAAGTAATTCCAAATTGATCCCCATTTACAATTGACTTGGAAACTGTAAAACAAATAGAAAATAAAATTATTACTAATACGTCTTTTACAACAGTAACACCTATTGCTGTTTTAGTAAAAGGACCGTTTGCTCTTAACTCATTAATTACTGCAATAATTGATGATGGAGATCTTGCAACAAAAATAACACCAAACAAAACAGAAACTACAATTTTTGTTTTGTCGTCTAAACTATTCATAAATGGAATTTTTGATGCAAAGAAATAAATCACCCATGCGCTCATGATCAGAGTTACAAAAAGCTGACCAATGGTCATCCATTTTATACTTGAAATTCTGCTTCTTAAATCTTTTATATATAATTCTGCTCCTGCTGAAAAAGCTATTATTGCCAATGCTATACTATTAAGAAAATTTAATTTTGGTAATGTTTCAGAAGGTATAAAATTTAATAAAGAAGTGCCAGCTATAATTCCCGTAACGATTAACCCTGTTACTAATGGAAATTTAATTTTTTGAAAAAATTTTGCTATTTGATTCCCTGCTATAGCGACCATTCCAAACCCAATCAAAAGAATCAAAAAATCCAAATTCATAAAAATTTTTTATTCTTTAAATATAAGCAAAGCTCAGATAAATTTTTATATTAAAAATTTAAGAATTTATTTTATAATTATTTATGCTAATGTGTTTAAATAGTTAATATTAAATTAGTAAAAAAAAGTCTTATGAATTCAAATAAAAATTTATTAATCTTTCTGTCTTTTTTTATATTATCAAATTGTAAAACCAATTCAAATAAATATATAGGATCAATTGAAATTATAAATGATAATGCTTATCGTTTTATTTCCTCATCAAGTAAGGTTGAAATCCTGGCTTCCGGTTTTAGTTGGTCTGAAGGTCCTGTTTGGTCTTCAAAATTAAATGGTGTTATTTTTACTGATGTTCCTGAAAATAAAGCGTATTTATGGACTGAAAAAAATGGATTAGAGATATTTTTAGATCCTAGTGGAAAAACCGGTTATTCAAAAAATTCTGCAAATGGTGGGGCAAACGGATTAATTATTAATTCTGAAGGAGAATTAATTCTCTGTCAACATGGCGATCGTAGACTCGCTAAATTAAAGAATTGGCCTTCAAAAAATCCTGAGTTTGAAACTATTGTCGATAATTACAATGGTAATATACTTAATAGTCCTAATGATCTTGCTATATCAAAAGATGGGTCAATCTTTTTTACTGATCCCCCTTATGGATTAGCAAATCAAGATCTTGACAGTTTAAAAGAAATTAATTTTAATGGTGTTTATAAATTTAAAGACAATAAACTAAAATTATTAATAAATAATTTAAGCCGGCCAAATGGTATCGCGCTTTCAAATGATGAAAATTTTCTTTATGTTGCAAACTCTGACAAAAATATTCCTATAATTAATGTTTATGAAATTTCTAATGACACTTTAATTAATGAAAAAGTATTTTTTGACGGATCTAAGCTTGCTAAAACAAATAAAGGTTTATTTGATGGTCTAAAAATACATTCCTCTGGAACAATTTTTGCTACTGGTCCAGGAGGTGTTTTAATTATTGATAATACTGGAGCGCATATAGGAACAATAAACCCTGGAAGCAGAGTCGCAAATTGTGCTTTTGATAAAAAAGAAGACTTTCTTTACATGACCTCTGATAATAATTTAACTCGAATTAAAATAAATTATGACCCTTTATCCTATTGAAGCTGGAAATTTTAAATTAGATGGAGGGGCTATGTTTGGAGTGGTTCCAAAACCTTTATGGGAAAAAACTAACCCTGCTGATCATAATAATAAAATTGAGATGGCAACTAGATGTTTGTTGATAGAAGATGGAAAAAGCTTAATATTAATAGATACTGGATTTGGAAATAAACAAAGTGAAAAATTTTTCAGTTACTATGATTTATGGGGAAATTACTCTATTGATAATTCATTAAAAAAATATGGTTTTACTAGAAGTGATATAACTGATGTTTTTTTTACACACTTACATTTTGATCATTGTGGAGGGGCCATTGAAAGAAAAAAAAATGGAACCCTTTCTCCAGCATTTAAAAATGCTATTTTTTGGGTTCATGAAGATCACTGGAATTGGGCTAAAAACTCGAACGTTAGAGAAAAAGCATCTTTTATTCCTGAAAACATTAATCCAATTAAAGAAAGTGGACAGCTAAAATTTATAAAAGGTAAAGATCCAATAATAAAGAATTATAATTTTTCATTTGATATTCTTACTTTTGACGGTCATACTGAAAAGCAAATGCTTCCTTTATTAAAATATAAAAAAGAAACTATCGTTTTTGCCGGTGATCTGATTCCTACTATTGGACATATTCCTGTTCCATATATAATGGGTTATGACACAAGGCCATTAAAAACACTTGAAGAAAAATCCCTTTTTCTTGATAAGGCTTTAAAAAACAATTATCTTTTATTTATGGAGCATGATGTGGCGAATGAATTAATCTCTTTAAAAAAAACAGAAAAAGGTGTTCGTTTTAAAGAGAGTTATAAATTTGATTCTTATTTTTAAAATTATAATAACCATGCAAAATATATACATTTTACTTTTATTAATCTTCTTCATTAAATGTGGTACTTTAAAATTTTCTAGTGACCCTATATTTGTAAACAATCAAAATAAAGGGAAAGAAAAAATAGATGAAAGTGAGAAAAAAAATTGGTTTCTTTTAGATTTAAATAAAGATAGCATTCCTGGAATGAGTGTAAACAAAGCAAAAGAAGAGCTTTTAAAAAATAATAAAGGGTCTTCTGTTATAGTTGCAGTTATAGACTCCGGAGTTGATATAGAACATTCTCTAATTTCTGAATCAACATGGGTTAACAAAAAAGAAATTCCAAATAATAATATAGATGATGACAAAAATGGATACGTCGATGACATAAATGGCTGGAATTTTTTAGGAAAATCTGATAAAGAGAATATGGAATATGTAAGACTTATAAGAAATACCTCTAAAAACGATTCTCTCTACAATATATACAAAACTGAAATAGAAGAAGTTAAAAATACATCTAATCAAAGAATTGAAAGAGGTAAAGACCTTATTAAAAAATATACTAAATACGATAGTATAATTCGTTCTGCATTAAATAAAGATTCTTATTCGTTAGATGATGCCGAAAAAATAAACTTTAAAACTTTAGATGTGCTTGATGCCATTGATTTTCTCAAATTTTTTAAAAAAAATAGTTTAAGCATTGAAAGATTAGAAGGTGCAATTAAATATTATAACAATAGATTAAAATATCACATTAATCTAGATTTCGACGGAAGGTCAATAGTTGGTGATGACCCAAATGATATTAATGATACCAATTACGGAAATCCAAATGTAATTGGTCCAGATAAAGATTCTGCAGATCATGGAACTCATGTTAGTGGAATTATTTTATCAATATATGATAATGTCAAAATCATGACTTTAAGAGCTGTCCCTGATGGTGATGAATATGACAAAGATGTAGCATTAGCTATTAGATATGCTGCAAATAATGGTGCTAAAATAATAAATACAAGCTTCGGTAAGTCTTACTCTCCTCAATCTGATTGGGTATATGATGCCATTATATATGCTGCAAAAAAAGATGTCCTAATTATAAATGCTTCTGGAAATGATTCTGAAAATATTAATCCTGGATTAAATAAAACCTTTCCTAATGATGAAATAAGTGGTAAAGAAATTGCAAACAACATGATTAATGTTGGGGCTTCTACTTACATGTATAGTGAAGACCTTCCTGCTTACTTTACTAATTTTGGTTCGATAAATGTAGATCTTTTTGCTCCTGGTTATCAAATATATTCTTCTATTCCAAATAATAAATATGACTTTAATAGCGGAACTTCCATGGCAGCGCCTAGTGTAGCCGGTGTTGCTGCTATAATTAGATCTTTCTATCCTAAACTTAAGGCTCCAGCGATTAAAAAAATCCTTCTTGATTCAGGAATTCCCATGTATAACTCTTTGAATAATCCAGATTCTCAAGAGCTCGTTTCGCCAGAAACTTTATCAAAATCAGGAAAAATTGTTAATTTGTATAATGCATTAATTCTTGCTTCAACAACAAAATAAAATGAAGTTTAATTTCTTTCTATTAATTGGAATATTTTTTTCTGTTTTTAATTTATATGGGCAGAACTATTGGCAACAAAGAGCAGATTATAAAATGAGTGTAAAAATGGATGTGAAAACATTTCAATATCAAGGAAGTCAAACAATTAATTACACAAATAATTCTCCAGACACATTAAATAAAGTTTTTTTTCATCTTTTTTTTAATGCTTTTCAGCCTGGAAGTGAAATGGCTGTTAGAATAAAATCTGGTGCTGATAAAAATACTCGATTCAAAATTGATATAGATACGCTTAAACCAAAGGATATTGGAAAATTAGCTGTTTTAAACCTTAAACAAGATGGCGTCTTAATTGAATCTGAATTATCCGGCACAATTCTTGAAGTTTCTCTGAATAATCCAATTGGCCCTAATCAATCAACCGTTTTCTCAATGGATTTTTCTGGTCAAGTTCCATACATGGTCAGAAGAGCTGGTAAAAACTCTAGGGAAAATGTAGCTCTTTCAATGGCGCAATGGTTTCCTAAATTGGCTGAGTATGATTATGATGGTTGGAATGCAGAACCATATTTAGGAAGAGAGTTTCATGGTGTTTGGGGAAGTTATGATGTTGAGCTTTTTATTGACAAAAAATATACTGTTGCTGCAAGTGGAATTCTTCAAAACCCAGAAGAGGTAGGTCATGGGTATTCTAAAACAAAAAAAGGTAGATCAAAAAGAGGATTATTAAAATGGCATTTTATAGCAAATAATGTTCACGATTTTACCTGGGGTGCAGATCCCGATTACATTCATGATATATATCCTGGTCCTAATAATGTTGATCTTCACTTTTTCTATAAAAATGACAAGGAAATTATTGAAAATTGGAAAAATCTTCAGCCGAAAACAGCAGAATTAATGGCCTTTTTTAATAAAACTATTGGGCCATATCCGTATAAACAATATAGTGTTGTACAAGGTGGAGATGGTGGCATGGAGTACGCAATGTTAACTTTAATAACTGGGGGTAGAGATTTTGACGGCCTCTTAGGGGTTACCTCTCATGAGTTAGCTCATTCCTGGTTTCAGCATGTCCTTGCTACAAATGAAATGAAACACGAATGGATGGATGAAGGCTTTACTTCATATATTGCTACAATTGCAAAAAATGTTGTCAATGAGGAAGAAAATTACTTTCCTTTAGAGAGGTTTTACATAGACTATATAGACTTAGCTTTATCTGGTAAAGAAGAACCTCAAATGACAAATGCTAATAGATACAAATACAATATGGGTTATGAATATACTGCATATAGAAAAGGTGCTGTTTTTCTTAGTCAACTAGGTTATATAATTGGGGAAAAGAATTTAGCTGAAACTCTAAAAGAATATTACAGAGAATTTAAATTTAAACATCCTACCCCTAATGATTTCAGAAGAGTAGCCGAAAGAGTTTCTCAAATTCAACTTAAGTGGTATCTAACCGATTGGACTCAAACAATTAAAACTATAGATTATAGCATTAAAACTGTTGAAACCAAAAAAAACACATCAAAAATCACCCTAGAAAGGGTTGGGGAAATTCCTATGCCTTTAGATATATTGGTAAACTTTGATGATGGTAGTCAAGAATTATATTACATTCCTATACCTTTAATGAGAGGAGAAAAAGAAAACCCATACTTAATAGAATGGTCTATATTAAAGGATTGGCCTTGGGCTTTTCCCGAATATAGCTTTAAAATAAATACTGATAATAGGCAAATTTCTTCTATAATTATTGATCCAACAATGCTTATGGCTGATGTAAATAGAGAAAACAATCTTTATCTTTCTGAAAAAAACTAATCATAGCATTATATAAATTAAAAAAAAAGTCTTCTTTTGATAGTCTCTTTAAGTTAGGTAAGAGGCTAAATGCTGAACATTTTTCTATGATTTATTTAAAAGATGATGAAGATTCTTCTTTTTATTACGCTGTAATAGTTTCTAAAAAAAACATTCCGCTTGCAGTAAATAGAAATAAGATAAAAAGAAGAATTAGAGAGGCTGTTATAAAAATTTGTTCTGAAACTAGTTTAACAAACAGTTCTAATGTAATTATTTATAATTCTAAAAATGTAATAAGCTTCAAAGAAATTATAAAAGATCTTTCCTCTTTATTTGAAAAATTATAATCCTTAAAAATAGTACATTGCACAATGTGGTATTTCATCTTCTAAATAATTTTCTCCTTTAAAAACAAAACCACATTTTTCATAAAAATTTTGTAAATGTTTTTGTGCTGATATTTTAATTTTTTTTCCTTTATAGTTTTCTTTACATATGTCAATTAGTTTTTGAACCAGCTCATATCCTAATTTTTTATTTCTGTTTTTCTCTCTTATAACTATTCTTGTTATTGCAGTATAATTTTTATAATAATCATTTGGTTTAAATATTCTTCCATAAGCTATACAATTATTATTTGCATCTAAAGAAAATATGTGAAGGGCCTTTTGATCTTTTTCATCAATATCTAGGTATGGACAATTTTGCTCTAGAACAAAAACTTCAGATCTAAGTTTTAAAATGGAATATAAAGTATTAATATCTAATTGATTAAACTTTTTCACATTCCACTTCATTGGCAAGGTATTTTGTTTATTCTTTTTAAATGTCTTCCTCCTTCAAATTTTGTATTTAAAAAAGCTTCTATTATTTGGAGTGTTTTATTAATACTAATAAACCTCGCTGGTAAACTCAAAATATTAGCATTGTTGTGTAATCTTGACAATTTTGAAAGTTCCACATCCCAACAAAGAGCTGCTCTTATTTCTTTATGTTTGTTTGCTGTCATAGCTGCCCCATTTCCACTTCCGCAAATTATAATTCCTATAGCTGCTTTACCTTTTTTAATATCTTGTGCAACTGGGTGAATAAAATCTGGATAATCTACACTTTCTATAGTGTTTGTTCCATGATTTATTATTTCTAAATTTTTATTTTTTAAATAATCAATAATTTGTTTTTTATATTCAACTCCTGCATGATC
>CACEKG010000014.1 GCA_902560065.1 uncultured Bacteroidota bacterium | reverse complement strand
TTTTAATGAAAAATTTTTTAAAAATTTAAGGGATATATACTTAAATTTTTCAGAAAATGATGCTTTAAAAATTAAAAAAATTGAAAAAAAAACAAATCATGATGTTAAGGCAGTTGAATATTTTTTAAAGGAAAAATTTAATGAGTTAGGTATAAAAAATCATAATGAATTTATTCATTTTGGTTTAACATCCCAGGACATAAACAACACAGCTATACCTCTATCTTTGAAAGAAGCTTTAAAAAATGTGTATTTAATTGAATTAAATAATATAATTGATAGTTTAAAAAAATTAGTTAATAAATTTCGAAATGTTACTATCCTTTCAAGAACCCATGGTCAACCAGCTTCTCCAACAACTATGGGAAAAGAGTTAAATGTTTTTTGTCAAAGATTAATTATTCAAAGAGATCATCTTATAAAAATTCCAAACTCAGCGAAATTTTCTGGTGCTACAGGAAATTTTAATGCTCATTATGTTGCATATCCAGATATTAATTGGAAAAAATTTGCGAAAAATTTTGTTACAAAAAACTTAGGTTTAAAATTTTCATTTCCTACAACTCAAATTGAACATTATGATTCTTTTGCTTCATTATCTGATAATTTAAAAAGAATAAATTCAATACTTATTGATTTTTGTCAAGATATTTGGTTATATATATCACAAGATTATTTTAAACAAAAAATAAACCTAAATGAGGTTGGATCATCCGCTATGCCTCATAAAGTTAATCCAATTGATTTTGAAAATGCTGAAGGAAATCTTGGAATTGCAAACTCAATATTTAATTTCTTTTCTACTAAACTTCCTGTTTCTAGACTTCAAAGAGACTTGACTGATAGTACTGTTTTAAGAAATGTTGGAGTCCCTATTGGTCATACTCTCATTGCTTTTACTTCAATTTTAAATGGTTTGAAAAAAATTGTTATAAATCAGGAAATAATTAAAAATGATTTAGATCAAAATTGGGTTGTTGTTTCTGAAGCAATCCAAACAGTTCTTAGAAAAGAAGGGTTTAAAAATCCTTACGAAATATTAAAAGATTTAACCAGAAATCAGAAAATTATTGATAAAGAAAAATTACATGATTTCATAAACACACTTGACATATCCAAAGATTTAAAAAACAAACTAAAAAAAGTTTCGCCTCATAATTATATTGGAATTTTAAAATCATGAAATCAATACTTCAAATAAAAATTCTATTTTTCTTAATATCATTCCTTCTATTCAACGGATGCAAAAAGGATAATGGTTCTGTTTTAAAAATTGATTCTGATGATAACGTAGTAAGTCTTGATGGTGAACTTCAAATTAGTGATTTTGTTTGGCAAGGATTAAATTACTTTTACTATTGGCAAGAAAGTGTAGTGAAATTATCTGATTCAATATTAAATGATAGTGAAAAATACATTGATTTTATAAACGAGAACCCTAATCCAAAAGAATTCTTTGAATCTTTAAAACATCCTGATGATAGATTTAGCTGGATTCAGGAGGATTATGAAGAACTTGATAATCTTCTTAAAGGAGTTTTTTCTTCAAATGGACTAGAGTTTCAATTAATATGTTATCCTAGTTGCGATCAAGTTATTGGGATTGTAAAATATATTCTTAAAGACTCCAATGCTTCTGAAAAAAATATTAAAAGAGGAGATATTTTTTACGGAGTTGACGGTATAAATATTACAACTAAAAATTACCAGGAACTACTAAATGGAGATAATTTGACTTATACTCTTAACATGGCATCTTTTGATGATAATGGAAAATTAACAGCAAATGGTATAAATATTGAACTAACTAAAGAGGAGAATTTTGAATCAAATCCAATTCAAATTGAAAAAATTATTACTATAAATTCTAATAAAATAGGTTATTTAATGTATAATCAATTTGTAGGAAATAAAACATCATTAGTTAATGAAGCTTTTGGTAAATTTAAAAATGAAGGTGTTACTGACTTAATTATTGATTTAAGATATAATGGTGGAGGATCTGTTGCAACCTGTACTGCTATTGCTAGCATGATAACTGGTCAGTTTAAAGGGAAAACTTTTGTTAAACAAAACTGGAATTCCAAACTCACAAAATATTGGAATGAAAAAAACCCTGAAAGTTTAATAAATAAATTTTCTGATAAATATGATGGAAGTGAACAAATAAATTCCTTAAATCTAGAAAAAGTTTATATAATTACAACTTCTGAATCAGCTTCTTCAAGTGAACTTTTGATTAATGGTTTAAAACCTTATATAGATGTTATTCATATCGGTGAAATAACAAGTGGTAAAAACGTTGGATCAATAACTGTCTATGATTATGTTGATAACGATGGAACAAAAAATTCATATCACAAATATGCAATGCAACCAATAGTTTTAAAAATGGCAAATAGTGATGGTTTTGACGACTACACTGATGGTTTAATTCCGGATTTAGAAATAGAAGAAGATCTTTTTAATTTAGGAACTTTAGGTGATAAAAAAGAAAATTTAATTTCATTTGCAATAAACATAATAACAGGTAGTTCAAAATCTAATCCTGAAAAAATTAAATTTAATCAAACGAAATTGTTAGACCCTAATTTGAAAAAAAGACAAATTATGCATTTAGATTTTGATTATTTTGATTTAACTGAAAATTAAAAAAAATTATTTTGTTAAATACATTTTTCTTCTTGAATAAAGGTTATAAAAATCGTCATCTTTTAGATTTTCTATGAAAAGAATACTTTCTCCCGTACTTTTCATTTCTGGCCCTAATTGTTTATTTACATCAGGAAATTTATTAAATGAAAATACTGGTTGTTTAATTGCATATCCCTTTAAACTTGGTTTAAATTTAAAATCTTTGACCTTATTATGTTTTAACATAACTTTTGTAGCATAATTAACATAAGGTTCATTGTATGCTTTAGCAATAAATGGAACGGTTCTTGACGCTCTTGGATTTGCCTCTATTACATATACTACATCATCTTTAATGGCATACTGAATATTAATTAAACCGACTGTTTTTAAAGCTATAGCAATTTTATGAGTATGATCTTGGATTTGCTGGACAACATATTCTCCTAAATTAAATACAGGAAGAGTAGCATTAGAATCTCCAGAATGAATACCACAAGGCTCAATATGTTCCATTATACCAATAATATATACATTTTCACCATCACAAATTGCATCTGCCTCAGCCTCAATAGCACCGTCGAGATAATGATCTAATAATAATTTATTATTTGGAATTTTTTGTAACAAGTCACTTACATGAGATTCCAATTCTTCTTCATTTATAACTATTTTCATTCCTTGACCACCCAAAACATATGATGGTCTTACTAAAATTGGAAAATCTAATTTCTTTGACAATTTAACAGCTTCATCTGGAGTTGTAGCTACTCCAAATTCTGGGTAAGGAATTTTATTCTTTTTTAATAAATTAGAAAAACTACCACGATCTTCTGCAAGATCTAATGATTTAAAATTTGTGCCAATTATTTTTATACCATATCTATCAAGCTTTTCAGCTAACTTTAAAGCAGTTTGCCCTCCTAATTGAACAATAACACCGTAAGGTTTTTCTAAACAAATTATGTCATATATGTGTTCCCAAAAAACTGGTTCAAAATATAACTTATCAGCAATATCAAAATCTGTTGAAACAGTTTCTGGATTACAATTTATCATAATTGTTTCATAACCACACTCGCTAGCTGCCATTACTCCATGAACACAACAATAATCAAATTCTATTCCCTGACCAATTCTATTAGGACCAGATCCCAAAACAATTATTTTTTTCTTATTAGTTACTATACTTTCATTTTCACTTTTTGTTTTTTCGTTTTCAACATGAAACTTTTCCTCAAATGTTGAATAATAATAAGGGGTTTTTGCAGAAAATTCTGCAGCACAAGTATCAACAAGTTTATAAACTCTATTAATACCTAATTTATTTCTTTTATTATATACTTCACTCTCTAAACATTTAAGCATATGCGCAATTTGTCTATCGGCAAAACCCTTTTGTTTGGCTTCTAACAAAATTTCGGATGAAATTGATTCAATTGAAAAAGTTGAAATTTCTTTTTCTAGTTCAGCTAACTCATAGAATTGTAATAAAAACCACATATCAATTTTTGTAATTTCAAAAATTCTTTCTAGAGAAATTCCCATTTGAATAGCATCGTAAATTATAAATACTCTATCCCAACTAGGATTACTTAATTTTTTTATTATTAATTCATAATCTTTAATTCCCTTTCCATCAGCACCTAATCCATTTCTTTTAATTTCCAATGATTGAGTTGCTTTATGAAGGGCCTCTTGAAATGATCTACCAATACCCATAACTTCCCCTACAGATTTCATCTGAAGTCCTAAAGTTCTATCTGAACCTTCAAATTTATCGAAATTCCATCTTGGGATTTTAACAATTACATAGTCCAAGGTTGGCTCAAATAAAGCAGATGTAGACTTAGTTATTTGATTATTTAATTCATCAAGAGTATAGCCTATTGCAAGTTTAGCAGCTATTTTAGCTATGGGGTATCCTGATGCTTTGGATGCTAAGGCAGAAGACCTAGAAACTCGAGGATTAATTTCAATACCAATAATATCCTCTTTTTCATCAGGACTAACTGCAAATTGAACATTACATCCTCCAGCAAAATCACCAATACTTCTCATCATTTTAATCGCCATATCTCTCATTTTCTGGTAAGTTTTATCAGAAAGAGTCATTGCAGGAGCAACAGTTATGGAATCTCCAGTATGAATACCCATTGGATCCATATTTTCAATTGTACAAATTATTACCACATTATCGTTTTTATCCCTTAATAATTCTAATTCATATTCCTTCCAACCAAGAAGAGCTTTATCTATTAAAACTTCATGAATAGGAGAAGCTTCAAGTCCACGAGTTAATAATTTTTCAAATTCAGATTCGTCATTTACAAATGAAGCACCTGATCCTCCAAGTGTAAAAGAAGGTCTTATAACAAGAGGAAAACCTAATTCTTGAGCAATTTCTTTACCTTTTAAAAAAGAATTTGCTATTAATGCAGGTGCAACAGGAATATTAATTTTCTTTAATAATTTCTTGAATTTTTCTCTATCCTCAGTTATATTGATAGCATCTATATCAACTCCAATTATTTTAACATCAAAATCTTTCCAAATACCTTTTTCGTCAGCTTCAATGCAAAGGTTTAAAGCTGTTTGCCCCCCCATAGTTGGCAAAACAGCATCAATAGAATGTAATTTCAAAATTTCAATAATAGACTTTGTATTTAATGGTTTCAAATAAATATGATCTGCCATAGATGGATCAGTCATTATAGTAGCTGGGTTTGAATTAATTAAAATTGTTTTAATTCCATCCTCCCTCAATGATCTTAGTGCTTGAGATCCTGAATAATCAAATTCACAAGCTTGACCAATAATTATTGGTCCAGATCCAATAACAAGTATAGACTTAATTGAAGATGACTTTGGCATTATCGAAATTAATATAAAAAAAAAGTGTTAACTAGAAAACAGATAACACCTTTTAAATATTTTGTTTTTTATCATTTATTATAACTTAACTCTGATGAAACAGATAGTTTTTTCCTTCCTTTTGCTCTCCTAGATGAAAGAATTTTTCTGCCAGCAGAGGTTGACATCCTTTCCCTAAAACCATGCTTGTTTCTTCTTTTTCTTCTAGAAGGCTGAAATGTTCTTTTCATTTAATATTTCTTTGATAAATTTAGGAATTCGAGCAAATATACAATAACTTTTTTCTCTAACAAATTGAATCAAAAACATTTCAAAATTTGATTATTTTTGAATAAAAAAATGTTTAATAAAAATATAAAATTACTACTAGCTTCCATAACACTATTATACTCTATATATCAATTCTATGAAAATTATATTGGAAATGGTATTTTTCTAATTTTAATTTCATTATTTTTCATATTGATCTATTTTAAAAATGAAATTATTTTTCTTGCATTTTTAAAGTTAAGAAAACAAGATTTCCTAGGTACTGAAAGATTATTATCAAAAATATATAATCCAGAAAAAGCCCTTGTAAAAAAACAACAAGGTTATTACAATTATTTAAATGGTATTATTTATTCTCAAAAAAATTTAACCCAAGCAGAAAAGTATTTTAAAAAAGCAATTCAATTAGGTATGTCAATGAATCATGATCTTGCTATGGCAAAAATGAGCTTAGCAGGAATATTAATGCAAAAAAGAAGAAAAAGAGAAGCTCAACAGTTATTAACAGAGGCAAAAAAATTAGATAAACACAATATGCTAAATGAGCAAATAAAAATGATTCAACAACAAATGAAAAGAATATGATATTTACTTTGGGATTTTAATAATATATTTTTTTCTTGATTTATTATTTAAATGGTTTTCTAATAACCAAGGGTTATGAAGTTTTATGGTTTTATAATTTATCCCCATTTTTTTTGAGAAATCTGTAATATTTGAAATTGCAGTATCTAAAACAATTTTTCTAATTTCATATGGCTTATAAAGATCTTTTTCTTGAAATATAAATCCATAATTATTGGCATTCTCCATTATTTCCTTAACAGCTAAAATTCTAAAAATATACCTACTGGTTTCTCTACCTAACAATAAATCATAATAGTTCTCAACTTTTTGCCTTGAAAGATTTCTAGAAATCCCCATTATACCTCTATTATAGGCTGCAGCTGCTAAGGTCCAAGAACCAAATTTGTCCTTTGCTTTTTTTAAATATTTGCAGGCAGCTCTTGTGGAAAGTTCTAAATTATAACGTTCATCAACATTATTATTAACTTCTAATCCATATTCTCTTGCTGTACCAGACATTATTTGCCAAATGCCTTTAGCGCCTTTCGGTGATCTTACATTTTCTAATCCACTTTCAATAACAGCTAAATATTTGAAATCTTGGGGAACATCTTCTTCTTTTAATATTTTTTCAATTAGCGGAAAAAATCTATATGACCTTTTAATTAGTAAAAGCATATTTGATTGCCAATAAGTATTTACAAGCAATTCTCTGTCCAACCTTTCTCTAATATCTAAAAATTCAAGAGGAACCTCTTCATCGCAAAAATTGATATTTTCTGGTGTTTTAAGAGCATATACTCTATACAGATTATCATTACCATAAGATTTAAATGCTGATTTCAAGTTATCTTTGAAATAAGTTGCGCTAATAAATAATGATAGTATTGTAAGTAAAAAAAAGAATTTATTTTTTTTCAAAAAAATTTAATTTATTACTAACGTACAATATTAATAATAGAAAATCTAATTTTTTAATAATTCTATTAATAATTTATTTATTTGATATGCTCTTGTAATTATTATAGCATGATTACCCTCAATAAGATAAACTTTACCAGATAAATTTTTAACTGGAAAAACATTATCTTTTTTTCCATGAATATGAATTAATCCTTTTATAGTTTCTTTTTGATCCCAATTAACAATACAATCCAAGGCCCATTTTAAGTAATTAGGATCTTTAAATGATAAATATTTCATATAAAGCTTTATTTTTTTCTTTATTCCGTCACCAAATGCAAAAAGAGCAAGTTTGTCTAAGTTATTAATCCATTGAAAAGGCAAAATTTTATGAATTTTTGTTTTTTTTGCCATTTTCATGCTTATTGGCAACTCTTTGCTAGTCTTTATGCTAGATATTATGACAATTTTTCTGTAATTCAAATGTTTAGAAATTTCTTGAATTAAAATACCTCCAAATGATACTCCAATTAAAATGGGATCTGGTTCGTTTATTTTTTTACAAATTCTCTTAGCGTAATGTTTCAATGTCTCTTTTTTTTTTGGAATCATCCAATCTAACTTGTGAATTTTAAACATCTCTGGTAACTTTATATACTCAAAAATACTAGAGTTAGCAGCCATTCCAGGCATTAAATAAACATTAATTTTTTTCATCTATTTAATAAAACGTAATTGTATTTAACAAAATAATTGTATTTTTGTGTTCCATTAATTTTAAGTTATCTAAAATAATCAAATATCTATGATTGAAATAAAACTTGATAATAATGAATTTCTAAGACAATTTGAAGTAATAGTAAATGGTTCCCTAGCTAGAATTGAATATGCAGAACAGGAAAGAAAAATTTTTCTAACCAAAATTATTATCCCAAGAGAGATTTATTCCAAAGAATTTGAAGAATCTTTTATCAAGAAAACTTTCGAATTTATCTCAAATAAAAATTTAAGAGTTGTCCCCACCTCTCCAAAAATAGCAAGTTTCGTCAGGAGAAATAAATCTTATAAGTCGTTACTTCCTGTTGGTATTAAATTATAATTAAATTCTACAATATCCCATTTCATCTATAGATAATAAAGCTCTATTTTGAATAGTATTCGTTTTATTTGGATTCCAATAATCTCTAACCTTAATATAATTTTCAGTATAACCTTCAATAAATCCATTTTTATTTTCACTTTCAAAAAGAATATTTAATTTTTTTCCTATTTGAGATTGATAAAAATATTTTCTTTTTTTCAAAGATAATTCCCTCAAAATATTACTTCTTTTTTTTCTTATAAGCTCAGGAATTACATTAGAATAATTTAAAGCTTCAGTATTAGATCTTTCAGAATATTTAAAAACATGTAAATATGAAATATCTAATTCAGATAAAAAATTATAGGTTTTTCTGAATTCATCTTCACTCTCACCAGGAAAACCAACAATAACATCAACTCCTATAGAAGAATCAGGCATATAATTTTTAATAGTATTAATTTTGTTTAAAAATAAATTTGTTAAATATCTTCTTTTCATTTTTTTTAAAATTTTATCACTTCCACTTTGAAGCGGAATATGAAAGTGAGGAACAAATTTTTTACTTTTAGACACAAATTCAATTATCTTATCATCTAACAAATTAGGTTCAATTGATGAAATTCTGAATCTACTAATGGGTTCTATTTTATCCAATTCACAGATTAATTGCAAGAAATTATTTTTATTTGAATCTATTCTTTTTCCATAATCGCCAGTATTAACTCCTGTTATAACAACCTCTTTAATTCCCTCTTTTGCAATTTTATGAGTATTTAAAATTATATTTTCAATACTATCACTTCTTGAAACACCCCTTGCCAGAGGAATTGTACAATATGAACACTTGTAATCACAACCATCTTGTACCTTCAAAAATGCTCTGGTTCTATTTTCACCAAGAGAATAAGCTTCATTAAAAAAATTAACCTTTGAAATATCGCAAGAATTAATCTTGTCCAAATTATCTATAAAGGCATCTTTTACATATTTTGCTAATCTAAATTTTTCTTTTGCTCCAATTACAAGATCTACTCCTTGAATTTGAGAAATTTCTTTTGTTTTAAGCTGCGCATAACAACCAATAATAGCAATAAATCCATTAATATTTTTTTTTAAAATTAATTTAATCAAGGACTTAGTTTTTTTGTCTGCGTTTTCAGTTACAGAACAAGTATTTATTACATAAACATCTGCTTTAGAGTTAAATGAAACAATAGTGTATTTATCTTTACTAAAAGTTCGTGAAATTGAAGAAGTTTCTGAAAAATTTAATTTACATCCTAATGTATGAAAAGCAATTTTAATTTTTCTTTTTTTATCAATTATAAATTCTTTTTTTGTATTCACTTAAACAATATATATTATTTTAATTTTGAAAAGCTTTGAAATTTTTAAAATGTCAAAATTAATTAAAAAAATTTTTTTTTATTGTCTTTATCTAAGCTTCATCTTATTTTTTTCTTTTTGTTCCAAAAAAATTGAAACCAATACAAATGTTTTTAGATATAATGAATATAGAAACATAACCTCTTTAGATCCAGCTTTTTCAAGAAACCCTCAAAATATATGGCCAGTAAATCAAATTTTTAATGGTTTAGTGCAATTAGATGATAGTCTTAATATCATACCTGAAATTGCTAAATCTTGGATAATAAGTGATGATGGTTTAGAATATACATTTATTTTAAGAGATAATGTTTTTTTTCATGAATCAGATTATTTTGGAAAAAATAAAACTAGAAAAGTAATTGCATCCGATTTCACTTTTAGTTTAAATAGATTAAAGGATAAAAATCTCGGATCTCCAGGAGGTTGGGTCCTTCAAAATATTAAAAATTATAAATCTTTAAATGATAGTATATTTAAAATTAAACTTAAAAACCCTTTTCCTGCTTTTCTTGGGCTATTGTCAATGAAATACTGTTCAGTCGTGCCATATGAAGTTGTTGAAGCCCTAGGAGAAAGTTTTTCAAGAAATCCTATAGGAACTGGTCCTTTTTATTTTAAAAAATGGAATGAAAATGAAAAATTAGTTTTGAGAAAAAATAAAAACTACTTTGAAAATGATATAAATGGAATTAGATTACCTTATTTGGAATCAATTGCAATTAGGTTTATTTCAGATATACAAAGTGAATTTATGTTATTTATTCAAGGAAAATTAGATTTTATTAATTCAATTGATTCTTCTTATAAAGATGAATTGTTGACATCTCAAGGAAATCTTCAACCTAAATACCTAAATAAGATAAAAATGTATAAAGGGCCATATTTAAATACAGAGTATATAGGAATTTACTTAAAAACAGAATCTGCTGTAATAAATTCAAAAAAAATTAGAAATGCTATTAATATAGGTTTTGATAGAGATTTAATGATAGGATATTTAAGAAATAATATTGGAAGTTCTGCAAAAAAAGGAATAATTCCAAAAGGACTAAAAGGGGTTTCTCAATACGATTTTGAATACAATCCAATAAAAGCAAAAATCTTAGTTAATGAATTTATTGAAGAAAGCGGAATTGATAATCCTCAAATTAGAATTGCTACCGATTCAAATTATGTGGATTTGTGTGAATTCCTTCAAAAAGAATTGGAAAAAATAGGTATAAATGTTAAAATTGAAATAATGCCAACATCAATACTTAGAAAAGCAAAATCTTCTGGTAATTTAGAACTTTTTCGAGCGAGTTGGATAGCGGATTATCCTGATGCAGAAAATTACCTATCACTTTTCTACAGTAAAAACTTTTCTCCAAATGGTCCAAACTATACACATTATAAAAATCTAACTTATGATTCTTTATATGAAAAAACATTTAAAATAAAATCATCTGAAGAAAGAATTAAATTATATAAAAAAATGGACAGTTTAATGATGAATGACTACCCAATAGTGCCCCTTTACTTTGATCAAGTTATAAGATTTTCGCAAAAAAATATTGAAAATTTTAATATTAATCCTTTAAACCTGCTTAATTTGAAAAAAGTTAGAAAATTGAATTAAAATCTATTTTTTAAATTTAGAATACTTAGTTTTAAATTTATCAATTCTTCCAGCAGTATCAACCAAGTTAGTTTTACCAGTATAATAAGGATGTGAAGTTCTAGAAACCTCTAATTTAATTAGTGGATATTCAACTCCATCGACTTTAATCTTTTCCTTTGAAGGTGCGGTTGACTTAGTAATAAAAACATCTTCATTTGACATATCTTTAAAAGCAACTAATCGATAATTTTCAGGATGAATATTAGGTTTCATTTATTTATTATTTTTAAAGCAAGCAAATTTAGTTTTTTTTTTAAAATTAGTATACATTTGAATCAAAATTTTATAGCATGGAAGAAAGTAGAGTAAGTATTCGTCAATATATAATAAATTATGGCTCACTATTAGGTATAGTTTCTATTATTTTCAGCCTAATGCTTTTTTTTCTTGATATGCACTATCAAAATAGTCCATTTCAACAAGTTGTATCATTTATTATTTTATCTGCTTCAATAATTGTTGCCTTCATTGCATTTAAAAAGGATAATGAAGGTTTTATTAATCTATCTGAGTGTTTTAAATTAGGTTTAGGAATAAGTCTTTTAGGAGGTCTTATAGGTTTTTTATATTTTATTATTTTAATTAACTTTCTTGATCCAGAAGTATTGGAGAAAGGTTTTAAATATCAATCTGAAATAATGAGAATGAATAATCCAGAACTTTCTCAAGAAATGATTGAAAGTGCTATTGAAATGCAAAGAAACTTTTCAACGCCAGGAATTATTTTCGTTTTTGTTATGATTTTTCAACTTTTTATTGGTTTTATTATATCATTAATTGGTGGCCTTATTGTAAAAAAATCTAGACCAGAATAAATCAAAAGTTTGTAATTTTGATTTAAATGGAGAAAAACCCTGAAATTTCTATTGTTATACCATTATTTAATGAAAATGAATCATTAAAGGAATTAATTGAAATCACTCAAAATGTTATGGATATTCATAAATATGATTATGAAATCATTTTTATTGATGATGGAAGTACTGACAAATCATGGATATCAATTAAAGAAATATCAAAAAAATATAAAAATATATTTGGTGTATCCTTTTCAAAAAATTATGGAAAATCTCAAGCTTTACATGCTGGTTTTGAAAAAGCTAAAGGCAATTTCATTTTTACCCTAGATGGAGATTTACAGGACTCTCCTCATGAAATCCCATTAATGCATAAAATTTTATTACATGAAAATCTTGATTTAATTTCCGGATGGAAAAAGAAAAGATTTGATTCCTTTTTTTTCAAAAATATGCCTTCAAAATTATTTAATTGGGCAGCAAGAAAAGTCTCAGGTATTAAAATTCATGATTTCAATTGTGGTATTAAAGGATATAGAAAAAACGTTGTTAAAAATATTTATGTATATGGTGAAATGCATAGATATATTCCAGTCCTAGCAGCTCAACAAGGTTTTACAAAAATTAGTGAAAAAGTAGTTAAACATCAAGCAAGAAAATATGGAAAAACAAAATTTGGAAACGATAGGTTTTACAAAGGATTTCTTGACTTAATAACCCTATGGTTCATACAAAAATTTGGAAAAAGACCAATGTATTTTTTTGGAGTTTGGGGAACGATAATGTTGATTTTAGGATTTGGTTTTACAGTATATACAGGATTTGACAAGCTTTATTTAGACACTTCTGGAAGATTAATTACTGAAAGACCCCAATTTTTTATTGCCTTAACTCTAATGTTATTGGGAAGTCAATTTTTTATTGCAGGTTTTTTAGGAGAAATTATTCTGAAAACTCAAAAAAGAACAAAAAACTATTCAATAGCTGAAACAATTTAATTGTTATGTTAGACTTTCATTCTTGGTTAAATAAACCTTTTGATGAAAAGACTCAGTTCAAAGTTAAAGAACTAAGAAAAAATCCTTCTGAACTAAAAGATGCATTTAATAAGAATATAGAATTTGGAACTGGAGGTATGAGAGGAATCATGGGAGTTGGGACAAATAGAATAAATAAATATACAATTGGAAGGAATACTCAAGGAATATCAAATTATCTAAACAAAAAATATAATAGTGCTAATATAAAAACTATTGTAGCATATGATAGTAGAAAAAATAGTAAAAAATTCGCAGAAATAGTTGCAAACATTTTTTCAGCAAATAATATTGAATGTTTATTTTTTAGTGAACTAAGGCCTACACCAGAATTATCATTCGCAGTTCGTTATTATAAAGCTCAATGTGGAATTGTAATAACAGCATCACACAATCCTCCAAAATATAATGGATATAAAGTTTATCTAGAAGATGGAAGTCAATTAGTACCTCCAGAAGATAAAATAATTATTAAAGAAATAAACAAAGTTAATTTTAGCGATATTCTTTTTAAATCCAATCCCATAAAAATTAAGCAAATTAATTCCGAAATAGATAGAGAATATTTTAAAGTAATCATATCCCTTGGAAAATTCAATTATGATAAAACAAAAAACTATAAGATTGTTTTCACCCCTCTACATGGTGCTTCAATTATGGCTATACCAGAAGTTTTAAAATTAGCAGGATATAAAAAAATTAATATTGTTAATGAACAATCTAAACCGGATGGTAATTTTCCAACTGTAAAATCTCCAAATCCTGAAGAAAAAGAAGCTTTATCGATGGCAATAGAAAAAGCAAAAAAAATTAAGGCTGATATTGTGATTGGTACTGATCCCGATTCAGATAGGTTAGGAATTGCTGTTTTATCTGATGAAGACGAATGGGAAATTTTAAATGGCAATCAAATTATGACAATTATGATTGATTTTTTATTAAGGGAATATATCAATAAAAAAACTCCAATCGGAAACGAATTTATTGCAAGTACAATTGTTTCATCTCCAATAATAAAATTAATTGCAAATCATTATAAATTTGAATATAAAGAAACACTAACTGGATTTAAATGGATAGGGAAATTAATAAAAGATAATCCTGATCATAATTTTATAGCTGGAGGAGAAGAAAGTTTAGGTTTTTTAATAGGAGATAAAATTAGAGATAAAGACGCTGTTTTAAGTTCCCTATTAATCTGTGAAATAGGATATATAGCAAAGAAAAATAATAAAAGTGTTTTTGATCTTTTAATTGATTGTTACAAAAAATATGGGTTTTTTTTAGAAGAATTAATTTCTTATAATAAAGAAGGTGAAAGTGGTTTAGAAATCATCAATAATACAATTAAAAAATATAGAAATAATCCTCCAAATCGCATAGCTGGAATCAAGGTTAATTTTTTTGAGGATTATCTTAAATCTATTAACCACAACATGATTTCTGATAAAACTGAAAAAATTAAACTACCTAAATCTAATGTCATTATATTTAGGCTAGAAGATGACTCAATGATTGCGATCAGACCCAGTGGCACTGAACCAAAAATTAAATTTTATATAAGTGTAAATAAAAAATTTGATTCGAATAAATCATGGTTAAGCCAAAAAAAAGTTCTTGAAAAAAAAATTGAGATTATTAAAAATGAATTTATAGAAATATGATGATTTCTTTTAAAAATATTCTAAAATATGGTATCCCTTACAAAGGATATGCTTTTCTAAATATTTTTTTTAATATTCTCTATGCTTTTTTTAGCGCGATGGCCTTTGTGTCTTTGATGCCTATGTTAAATGTTTTGTTTAAAACAACCGAAAAACAAGATGTAAAACCATTATATAATGGTATTTTTAAAATCGACGATTATATAAAAGACTATTTAAACTATTATATTACAAAACAGCTAGAAATAAATATAGAAACAACTTTAATATTTGTTATTTGCATTGTTTTATTTTTATTTTTTCTAAAAAATTTATCAAACTATTTAGCGTTATATTTCATTACTTTTTTAAGGAATGGAATTTTAAGAGATTTAAGAAACATTTTATATGATAAAATAATTAGTTTGCCAATAGCCTATTTCAATGAAAAGAAAAAAGGAGACGTGATGTCACGAATGACAAATGATGTTAATGAAATACAAACATCTTATCTTTCTATTTTGGAATTAATAATCAAAGCCCCTTTAACTATAATCTTTTCAATAATTGCTATGTTTATCTTTAGTTTTGAATTAACCATTATAGTGATTATTTTCATTCCTATATCTGGAATTATTATTTCTATTATTGGCAAACAATTAAAAAAACAATCCAATTTAGTTCAGAAAGAACAAGGATCTTTTCTCTCAATATTAGATGAAACATTAAATGGACAAAAAATAATAAAAACATTTAGTGCTGGTCAACATTTTAAATCATTATTTCAAAATGCAACTTTAAGGTTCTATCTCTTTTCAAATAAGCTTTTACACAAAGTCAATTTATCTTCTCCTATTAGTGAGTTTCTAGGTATTTGTACGATTGGTATACTTTTATGGTTTGGTGGAAAAATGGTTCTTATAGATCAAAGTCTAACAGGAGCTGCTTTTATTGTATATATGGGTTTAGCATATAATATTTTAACCCCTGCAAAAGATATCAGTAAGGCAAGTTATAGTATTCAAAAGGGGAATGCAGCGGCTGAAAGAATATTAGAAGTTCTTAAAGCAAGAAATAATATAAAAGAATCAGATAATGCTATAGAATTAAAAAAATTTAAAGAATCTATTTCATTTGAAAATGTAAATTTTTCATATTTAAAGAAAATTACATTAAATAATGTTTCATTTAATATAAAAAAGGGAGAAACTGTAGCCTTAGTTGGTCCATCGGGAGGAGGTAAAACAACAATTGCAAACTTGTTAAATAGATTTTATGATATAGATTCTGGTAAAATTAAAATTGACAATATATCTATTAAAAGTATAAAAAAATCCTCATTATATAAATTAATTGGAATAGTTACACAAGAGTCTATTTTATTTAACGATACTATTTTAAACAATTTATTAATAGGAAATCCAAAAGCAGAAAAAAAAGAAATTTATAATGCAGTAAAATCAGCAAATGCAGATGAGTTTATTGAAAAACTTGAACACAAATATTCGACTATAATTGGAAATTCAGGTAATAACCTTTCAGGAGGTCAAAAACAAAGGCTCTCTATTGCTAGAGCTCTTTTAAAAAACCCTGAAATACTTATTCTTGATGAGGCTACATCATCTTTAGACACTGTCTCTGAAAATCTTGTTCAAGAGGCTCTAAATAAACTAATGATTGGGAGGACCTCTATAGTAATTGCACATAGACTATCAACTATTCAAAAAGCAGATAAAATAATTGTAATTGATAACGGAAAAATTATTGAATTTGGAACACATAAATCTTTAATGAATTCGAGTATGATATATAAAAATTTAGTAAAACTTCAAAGCTTTAAGTAATCAAAAAAATTAAACTTTTAGTTACTTGAACTTTCCAAAAAATAAAAGCGAAATTAAAAAATTAGGTTAGATCTTTAAATTTTCATTCCATTAGAATTTATAATCATTTTTTTGTTTAAACTTAATAATGTGAATAAATAAATGAAAAATAATTAAAATGTAAAGTCTTTACTTTAAATTAAATCTATCAAATAATTTAATTTTACATAATCATTTTTTTAACTATATGATTTCTTTCTTCGGCAATATAAAAGATGCTATATATGTCATAAAATCCGAAAATAAAATATCTTCTGAAGATCTAAAAAAATTTCAGTGGTTATTTAATCAGAAAATTAATATTCAAAAAATAATAAAAGGACCATTTATTGGGCCATATCCTAATATGATCTCACCATGGAGCACAAATGCTGTAGAAATTGCTCAAAACATGGGCATAAATGGAATTAGTCGAATTGAAAAGTATAAAAAAATATTAGATGAAGAAAAATACGATCCAATGCTTTTTAATAAATATAAAGTAATTGATCATAACATATTCGAAGTAAATGTAACTCCTGAAAAAATAAAAAAAATTGAAAACATTAATCTCTATAATATAAATGAGGGACTATCTCTTAATTCTGAAGAAATTGATTATTTAAATAACTTATCAAAAAAATTGAATAGACCTCTTACTGATTCTGAAGTCTTTGGTTTTTCTCAAGTAAACTCTGAACATTGTAGACACAAAATATTTAATGGCAATTTTATTATTAATGGAAATAAACAAAAAAACAGCCTATTTGAGTTAATTAAAAAAACATCAAAAATTAATCCAAACGAAATCGTATCTGCCTACAAGGATAATGTAGCCTTTATAAAAGGGCCTGAAATTATTCAGTTTTCTCCTTCTAAAGGCGAAATCCCGAGTAAATATTTAACTAAAAAAATTAAAAGTGTAATTTCATTAAAAGCGGAAACACATAATTTTCCTACTACAGTTGAACCATTTAATGGAGCAGCAACTGGATCAGGTGGAGAAATTAGAGATCGTATGGCTGGAGGTCAAGGTTCAATTCCTATAGCAGGTACGGCTGTTTACATGACACCATATTCTAGAACAGGAAAAGTTAAACGTTGGGAAGAAAATATTTCTGAAAGAAAATGGCTTTATCAAACACCCCTTGAAATATTAATAAAAGCTTCAAATGGAGCATCAGATTTTGGAAATAAATTTGGCCAACCACTAATTTTAGGATCTGTCTTAACATTTGAACATAAAGAAAAAGATCTTCTATGGGCTTATGATAAAGTAATTATGCTTGCTGGTGGAATTGGATATGGAAACTTAAATCAAGCTCAAAAAAAATTACCAAAAAAAAATGATTTAATAATTATATTAGGTGGAGATAATTACAGGATTGGAATGGGTGGAGCAGCTGTTTCTTCATCTAATACTGGATCTTTTGAAAATAAAATTGAATTAAATGCAGTACAAAGATCAAATCCTGAGATGCAAAAAAGAGTTGCAAATACTATAAGAAGTCTAATTGAGTTAGGAAAAAATCCCATTATTTCAATTCATGATCATGGAGCTGGAGGTCATTTAAATTGTCTTTCAGAGTTAGTGGAAGAAAATGGAGGACTTATTCATATTAATAAACTTCCTTTAGGAGATCCAACTTTATCTTTTAAAGAGATTATTGGTAATGAGTCACAAGAAAGGATGGGTTTAATTATCGATCCTTCTGATTTAAATTTAATCAAATCCATTGCTAAAAGAGAAAGAGCACCAATTTACGTTGCTGGAGAAGTCAAAAATGATAAACAATTTACTTTTATTGATGATGCTACTCAAAAAAAACCCATTGATCTGAATCTTGACTCATTATTTGGAAATCCTCCAAAAACTTTAATGAAAGACAAAACCTTAAATAGATCATTTATAGAAATAGAATATTCCCAAAAAAAAATAGAAGATTATATTAATGATGTTCTAAAATTAGAATCAGTAGCATGTAAAGATTGGCTTACAAATAAAGTTGATAGATGTGTTACAGGAAAAGTTGCTCAACAACAAACTGTTGGAAAATTACAATTACCCTTAAGTAATTGCGGTGTTGTTGCTCTCGATTTTTCAGGAAAAAAAGGAATTGCTACTTCAATTGGCCATTCCCCTGTTAGTGGAATTATAAATCCAAAAAAAGGAAGTATAAACTCTATAGCGGAAAGTCTCACAAACATTATTTGGGCTCCATTGTCTAAAAAAATGAAATCTATAAGTTTATCTGCAAATTGGATGTGGCCTTGTAAAAACCCAGGTGAAGACTCTAGACTTTATGATGCAGTAAAAGCTTGTTCGGATTTTGCAATTTCACTAGGTATAAACATCCCGACTGGAAAAGATTCTCTGTCAATGCAACAAGAATACAAAAACTCTATTGTCAGGGCTCCAGGGACTGTAATTATATCAGCTACTGGTGAGTGTGAAAATATTAAAAAAGTTGTCACCCCTAATCTTAAAAAAAATGGAGGTGATTTATATTACATAAATCTATCAGATGAAGAATATTCTCTTGGAGGTAGTTCTTTTGGTCAAATTTTAAATAAAATTGGTAATAATGCCCCTACAATAAGTAATCCTGAATATTTTAAAAAAGCTTTTAATTCTGTACAAAATTTAATTCGTGATGAAAAAATAAGTTCTGGTCATGATATTTCTTCTGGTGGTTTGATTACTAGTCTTTTAGAAATGTGTTTTCCAAGTAATAATATAGGATTAGATATTGATTTAACTGAACTAAATGAAAAGGATTGTGTAAAAGTCTTTTTTTCTGAAAACTCTGGAATTCTAATGCAATCTGTTATTAATTTAAGTGATTATTTTAAAAATGAAAAAATTAAATGTATTCATGTTGGAAAAGTAATTTCAAATGGAAAATTAATTGTTAAAAATTTTAATAATAATTTCAATTTTAATATAAATCATTTTAGAGATAATTGGTATTCAACTTCAAAAATATTAGATAGCTATCAAACAAGGAATAAATTATCATTGGAAAGAGAAAAAAACTATAAAGTTCAACCTTTAAATTATACTTTTCCAAAAGAGTTTAAGGGGCTAATAAATAACTTTAAAAATAAAAAAAGAATTAAGGCAGCTATAATTAGGGATCAAGGAAGTAATTCTGAAAGAGAAATGGCATATGCTCTTCATATTGCAGGATTTGATGTAATTGATATACATATGACTGATCTAATAAAAGGAAGAGAAAACTTAGAATCAATAAAATTTATTGCTGGAGTTGGAGGATTCTCAAACTCGGATGTTTTAGGCTCGGCAAAAGGGTGGGCTGGTTCTTTTCTTTATAATACAAAGGCAAAAGAAAGTTTAACTAATTTTTTTAAAAGAAATGATACAATGTCAATAGGGGTTTGTAATGGTTGTCAACTTTTTATTGAACTAAATTTAATAAATCCTTTAGATAAAGATAAACCTAAAATGACTCACAATAATTCTGGAAAATTTGAATGTATATTTACTGCTGTAAAAATTCAACCGTCCAGCTCAATAATGATGAAAAGTTTAGAAGGAAGCACCTTAGGAATATGGGCAGCTCATGGAGAAGGTAAATTTTTATTACCATTAAATGAAGATCATTACCAAATACCTGCAAAATATCATTATTCTGGTTATCCTGCTAATCCAAATGGTTCAGATTACAATACAGCTATGCTATGTAGTGAAGATGGAAGACATTTAGTAATGATGCCTCACCTTGAAAGATCTCTTTTTCCATGGAATTGGGGATATTATCCAAATAAATCTAAACATGAAATTTCTCCTTGGCATGAAGCTTTTGTAAATGCTTATAATTGGCTTTCAAAGTAATTTAATATAGAATTAGTCAAAAATTCATAATTTGCGACAAAAGATAATATGGAATTCTCAAAAATTTTTCAATTTTTAGAACATCAAGTGAATAATGGACCACTTGATAAATCACTAAGTTCAAAATCAAATTCAAAATGGGTTTCAATTTCTTCTAAAGAGTTTTTTGATAAATCTCATAAAATTTCTCAAGCTCTTTTAAAACTTGGAATTAAACCTGATGATAAAATAGCTTTAATTTCATCAACAAATAGATTTGAATGGAGTATCATTGATATGGGTATACTTCAAATAGGAGCAATAAATGTTCCTTTGTATCCTACAATTACCTCAAAAGATTATGAATATATCCTAAATCATTCTGAATGCAAGTATTGTTTCGTTTCTGATACAGAGGTGTTAAATAAAATTAACCCCATAAAAAGTAAGGTAAAATCCTTAAAAGAAATTTTTAGTTTTGACCAAATTAAAAATTGTAAAAACTGGAAAGAACTTCTTGATTTAGGTGAAAATTATGATCTAGATGAAATTAATATTATTAAAAATAAAGTTAACTCTGAAAGTTTAGCAACAATAATATACACATCTGGAACAACGGGAATTCCCAAAGGAGTTATGCTTAGTCATGGAAATTTAGTTTCAAATGTAATTTCAGCATCAAAAAGATTAGGATTACAACCAAATAAGGGACATAGAGCTTTAAGTTTTTTACCTCTTTGTCATATATATGAAAGAACTCAACTATATGGATATATCTTTAATAGTTTTGAAGTTTATTTTGCTGAATCCCTTGAAACAATTGGAGATAATTTAAAAGAGGTTAAACCGCATGTAATAACTGCTGTACCAAGATTATTAGAAAAAGTTTTTGACAAGTTTTATGAAAAAGGTGATGAGTTAAAAGGATTGAAAAAAAACTTGTTTTACTGGGCTATAAAAATAGGATTAAACTACACTCCTTTTAAAAGTCAGAGTTTTCTTTATCAAATTAAACTAAAAATTGCCTATAAATTAATTTTGTCTAAATGGAAAGATGCTTTAGGAGGTAATCTAGTTCATATTCAATCCGGAAGTGCTGCTTTGCAACCAAGATTAATAAAAGTCTTTAGTGCTGCAAAAATGACAATTGTAGAAGGTTATGGCTTAACTGAAACTTCTCCTGCAATAACAATTAATGAAAAATCAATCGAAGGTTTTAAAATTGGAAGTGTTGGTAAAGTTATTGATGGGGTAAAAGTTAAAATTGCGAGCGATGGTGAAATATTATGTAAAGGACCCAACATTATGCTAGGATATTTTAAAAACAAAGAATTAACAAAGCAATGTATGACGGGAGAATATTTTCATACTGGAGATATTGGTGAAATTGATAATAATGGTTTTCTAACAATTACTGATAGGAAAAAAGAAATGTTTAAAACCTCTGGAGGAAAATATATTGCCCCTCAAGTTCTAGAAAGTTTAATAAAACAATCTTCTTTTGTTGAACAAATTGCTGTAATTGGAGAGAATCAAAAGATGCCTTCAGCTATTATTCAACCTAATTTCGAGTTTTGCCTACAATGGTTAAAAGAAAAAGGAATATCGTGCGAAAATAATCTTGAAAAAATATGTAAACAAGAAGAACTATTAAACCAATTTGAAGAAGAAATTGATTTTTATAATAAATCCTTTGCTCAATGGGAAAAAATTAAAAAATTTAAATTAACCCCTGAAGTTTGGTCAATAGAAAAAGAGCATCTTACACCTACTATGAAAGTCAAAAGAAAAGTTATAAAAGAAAAATTCAAAGAATTAGTAAATGAAATATACAATTAAATCAAATATTTAACTCTTATAAAAATACTATGCATGCATAGTATTTTTTTTTATATTTGCTTTAATGAAAAAAGAAACTTACGACTATGCCTTAAAATCAACTTGGCAATTAGTTTCAAATATGTACAATAGGGAGGCCTTAAAATTTGAATCAACTATGGTTATAGGTTTTGCATTACTAAGTATTGAACAAAAAGGTTCATCTGTAACTGATTTAGGACCTAAAATGGGTATGGAGTCAACCAGTTTGTCAAGGCTTATAAACACAATGGAAGAAAGAAAACTTATTAAAAGAAATAAGAATCCGAAAGATGGAAGAGGTGTCATCATAAAACTTACAAAATTTGGAAAATTAAAAAGAGAAGATTCTAAGAACGTTGTTGTTGGTTTTAATAAAGAAATTGATAAAAAATTAAATAATAAAGAAATTAAAAACTTTCATAAAGTAATAAATAGAATTTCAGAAGTAGCTAAAAAATATGAATTCTTCAAAAAAGGTGCAGTAATAATGACAACAAAAAAAATCAAATAAATATGGAAACAAATCAGAAATCAGTCACTATTGGTGGATCTTTTATAATTAAAGAGTCTAATCCTTACGATATTTTTACCCCTGAAGACTTTACAGAAGAACATAAAATGATGAAGGATTCAGTTATAGAGTTTGTTGATAGAGAAATTGTTCCCAAAAAACAACGTTTTGAACAAAAAGATTATAAACTCACTGAAGAAATGATGAGTAAAATAGGTGAATTAGGTTTTCTTGGAGTATCTGTTCCTGAAAAATATGGAGGTCTAGGAATGGGTTTTGTCTCAACAATGCTTGTATGCGACTATATATCAGGAGCAAGCGGATCTATCTCAACAGCTTTTGGAGCTCATACTGGTATAGGAATACTTCCAATAGTTCTTTATGGAACAGAAGATCAAAAACAAAAATATCTTCCAAATCTAGCCTCTGGAAAATGGATTGGATCATATTGTTTAACTGAGCCTGGATCTGGATCAGATGCAAACTCTGGAAAAACCAAAGCTGTATTATCAGATGACGGATCTTTCTACAAAATATCAGGACAAAAAATGTGGATTTCTAATGCTGGTTTTGCAAGTTTATTTATTGTTTTTGCTAGAATCGAAGATGATAAAAATATTACTGGTTTTCTAATTCCAAATGAACCTTCAAATGGAATAACATTAGGAGATGAAGAAAATAAGCTAGGTATTCACTCATCATCTACTCGCCAAGTATTTTTTAATGAAACTAAAGTTCCAATTGAGAATATGTTGGGAGAAAGACAACAAGGTTTTAAAATTGCTATGAATGCTTTAAATGTTGGAAGAGTGAAATTAGGTGTTGCATGTTTAGAAGCTCAAAGAAGAGTCATTACTGAAGCAGTTAAATATTCTAATGAACGTATTCAATTTAAATCACCAATTTCAAGCTTTGGAGCTATAAAAGAAAAAATTAGTCAAATGGCAACATCCTGCTATATAGGCGAATCTGCCTGTTATAGAGCGGCTAAGGATATAGAAAATAGAACTGAATTTTTTTTAAGTGAGGGTATGTCACATCAAGAATCAGAACTAAAAGGGGTTGAAGATTTTGCTATTGAGTGTTCTTTAATTAAAATTGGAATTTCTGAAGATATAATGAACTGTACTGATGAAGGAATTCAAATTTTTGGTGGAATGGGATTTTCTGCAGAAGCACCAATGGAATCTGCTTGGAGAGATGCTCGTATTGGAAGAATATACGAAGGAACTAATGAAATAAATAGAATGCTTTCTATTGGCATGCTTTTAAAAAAAGGAATCAAAGGACAAATAAACTTGATGGAAGCCGTAATGAATGCAAAAAGTGATTTATTAAAAAGTTTAGACAAAAAAGAAACTTCGCCCAATACACTATCAAACGAAACTGAATTATTAATTAATCTAAAAAAAATATTTTTGATCTTAATTGGAAAAGCAGTAGAAAAATATGGTCAAGACCTTGAAAAAAAACAACAAATTCTAATGTCATTGTCTGATATATTAATTGAAATTTATTTAATTGATTCTGGTCTAAAAAGAACAATTAAAAACATTAATAGGTCAGACAAAGAATCCCAATCTTCTCAAATAAAAATGACTCAATTGTATTTATATGAGGCTAATGAAATAATACTTAAAAAGTCAAAGGATATTATTTATAGTATTTCAGAAGGTGATGAAAAATCAGAACTATTAGACCTAATTAAAAAAACCTGTGACTATAAAACTTGTCCTAATATTTTTGTTTTAAAAACTGAAATTGCAAATAAGATAATTAGTGAAAATAAATATTGTTTTTAGAAAAAATTAATTCTAATAATAATTATCTATTTGAATTCTTTTAAATAATCCCCTTTGATTTCTCCTATAAATACTAAAGTCAAAAGTTACATAAAGTTCAAATATTGATGGAGCAAATACCGTTCCTGGTTTATTGAAAAAATTAAAATTATATGAAGCTCCAAAATCAAAATTTTCTGCAGACAAACCAAAAGAAACTCCTAAATTATTAAGTCCACTACTTCCAGCTTGTTGACTTAATCCTACTGAGAATTCACCAAGTTGCAACTCTTGAGAAAGATACATATGAATCGAATTTTGAACTTTTATAGCATTCAAATAAACCATTAAATAAGAATACCTGGGAAGATACCTCCTTTCATAGGGGTTAATATCAAATTCATACGCTCCTTGAATTCCTATTTGAATGGGTTTCTCTGTTGTGTCATCTTCTTTATTAAAAGAATCATTTGGTTTATTAATATGCTTAATAGTTAGTCCTGCCATAAAATCTTCACTATGTAATAAAAAAGAGGCTCCTAAATCAAAATAATTAGCATTTGTAATTATTGATGCAAGAGGATCATTTGATTCTAGGAGTTGACCTGTTCCGATACTTAATTGATCACCAAATGTTAAATTATCTGGATTAAATTGCTTACTTGCTAAACCTCCTGTAATAGCAGGAAGAAAAAACAAATAATTGTCTAATTGTAATTTATATACGTAGGTCAAATTTGCTATAGTTTGACCATATCCACTCTTTTCCATTTTAAATGAATTAACATCAACTCCTAATGAAAAATTTTGATTATCAAAACTAATTGTTCCAAATATATATTTGTTATTCATTCTTTCAAAAGCATTTAAAGTAAGTGAGTTATATAAAACTCCTACCTTTAATAAGCTATTATATCCAAAGTAACTAGGATTTGATTTTTGAAGAAACCGAGAATTATTGACTAAGTATTCTTCTTGAGAATACAAAGACCCTAGCTGAAAAAATATCAGCAAAAATAAAAAGTAAAACAAAATAATTCTTTTCATTTTTATCTAAGTATTATAAATGCACCTTCTCTTACAACGGCATCAAATTCTTCACCTGTACAACTCTCTTTATTCCAAGCTTTTAATGTCCATATGTAATAAGGAGCAGTTCCTAATTCATCACTTCCATCTGGTTTTCCATCCCAAGGTTTAAAATCAGGATAACCATCGGGTCCAAATTCATTTGGTCCACCAAGGAAATTACCTCCTTCATCTCTTTTGAAATTCGGAGCATATCCAAGAGTATTTGTTGTGCTTGTACTTGTAGAAGATGATGTTTTTGGATTTTCTCCACTTGATTTCATAGGATAAACAACATTACCTGTATTATCATATATTGTAAATTCTACATAACAAAATCCAGAAAACAGAACTCCAAAATAATCATTTTTCTTATCACCATTTGGAGTGAATACATTTGGAGGTAATACAAAGTAACCTTTTCCTACTTTTACAGGCTTAGTTACCTGATCAAAACATCCTAATTCATTTTCTATTTGGAGAGTGACTAAATATGTCCCCTGTAAGCCATAAGAATGTTTTGCATCTCCTTTTGTTACACCTGTCTGATTATCCCAAACACCATCACCATCATCATCTTTTGGAGTTGTATTGCTTACACCACCAGTTGTCGGGTCAATAGAAGTTCCAGCTAAAAATTCAACCCAATCAAGCCAGCCATCACCATCACTATCTCCTTGTAATGCAGGGTCTGTTTGTATAGAAGAGTCTGCTATAACTATCTCTTCAAAAACGTTATCACCCCAATCCCATCTAACCTTAGTGTATGGAGATGTTGATTGATTATTAAAAGTTATTTCTTGTCTTGCATTAATTACTCTATCATCTTCACTTATAGAATTATTATAAGTTGGAGTAGAATACTCAAACCCAGGAGTGCCTAAATCAAACTCTAACTTAGCTGATTTAGTACAACCCCTATCATTAACAACATATAAATAACCTAAATTCTTAGGTTCATCTATAGTAACTATATAAGAATCAATATCGTCTTTTACATGAGTTACAATCTTAGATGATGTGAAATCTGTACCATAATAAAAAGTTACAGGAGCTTGCTGAGCATCAATAACATCAATTCTTAAAATACCTGGTTTATTATTACATAAATTATTATCCACATATGGTCCATCAGAAATAACTAAAGACTTATCATCTTCTACTTCTATAACCCCTTGTTTAAATGCATAAGGTTTTGAGGCGCAATTACCTGTTATAAGTGGATCAGGGTCAGTGATTTTATATCTATATTTACCTTTTTCTAAATCATTCATAGATAAATAACCTTTATATTCAGGTAAAGAAGTCCAACCAGTTGAACTTGGATCATTTGAATCTAAATATTCCCAATTTATTTCAGCATTAGCAGGGCCACCTGCAATATTAATACCAATTTTTCCATCTTTTGCATTTAATAGACAGCTTACTGGATTAGAGAAAGTTGGGTTACCACTTGCATCAACTAATCCCTCTGAAACTACAATATTAGAAATTTCTTGAGTTACATTTATAAGTATTGGTTTTGAAGGATCATTTGTACATCCTTTATTATTTGTTATTTTTAGCGTATATAATCCTTCTTCAAGTTCAAATGTATTTATATTAGTCGCTATTTCCTCAGCGGTTCTAAAACTAGATCTTTTAATTACAAGTCCTGCTGGAGTTGACAATTCTAGAGCATAGTAAGGATCACTATTTCCAGTATAAAAAGCATCAAGATTATCAGCTTCAATAAAATCTGTCAAAGGCTCAAAATTTAATGCTATCTTATCTTGACACTTTTCAATTGAAAGCTCAGTTTCTCCTATATATTTTATTTCTGTAGATTCATTAACTGTAAACGATTGAGAAGCTGGACAACCTGGGTTATTAGGATCAGTAGCTGCAATCTCATAATCTCCAGGTGCTAAATCTAAAATAGTGTATCTTCCACCGGAAGCAACGGCTAATTTGCCGCTTGCTTGAGTTATAACAGTACCATTTAAAGTAATTGACACTAAAGATGTAGCTCCCAATAAAGTAAACTTAAAGTTTGCAGTGATTGGGGTTGCAGAATAACTACATGTATTAAAATACTCTAAACCACCTGTAGAAGAATCTACAGTAATTCCAAGAGAACTGTTTGTTCCACTTACATAGACTGGATCACTTGTCTGAGGACTACACCCACTATCATCATTCAAATAAACAAGATATAAACCGGCAGGCACATTATTAACTATTAGATTACCATCCCCTTTTCCATCTCCTGAAGCAAATTCTCCACCACCTTGAGTTATCCAACCATCAACTATTTCTTGAGCAGATTGTTTAAGTTCATCTTTAACATCTGAAAAAGAACCTGTAACTCTGGATACACTATCAGAATATTCAAATGCTAAACCAATGACATCTCCTTTAATTTGTATTTTTTCATTAACAACAGTAGCAGTAATTCCATCTGCTGAATTAACTTTTACTGCTAAAGCTGATGTAAGACTAGAAATTGAACTTTTAGTTGGAGTAACTGTTAATGTCTCTTTAAAATCAGTTCCATTTATTGTTATAGTAAATTCATCACCATTTTGAGGAACTAAAATTGTAGACTCAATAATCATATTATTTTGCACGATTGCTTTATCTTTCTTTCTCCATTCAATACTAGTTGGAGTTCCTCCATTTAAAACTACCTCCATGGTAGGTTTTTCATCAGTACCACAAGCCCCTGGAGTTACTGTTATTGTCGGCTTGCCAAGTTTATCTTCCGTTCCAGATGCTTCTTTCAATGTGTATTCTTCTGTCAAAATACATTTCGCTGCATCAGTTATTGTTACACTATAATCTCCTGCATTTTTCAGAAAACTTATACTGGAAGAATCTCCGCTATTATCAATACTTGTTAATGATTTAAAATTAGATCCAGCAGGCCCTGTCCATATTAATTGATAAGGTGGTTGACCTCCTGTAACTGAAATTTCAATTTTTCCATCTATACCCGTTGCGCAATCTATATCTTGCTGATTAGCAGCACCACTTAATGAGGCTGATAATTCATCAGAAGGTTCAGAAATTATAACCCCTACATTATTAGTGGTAGTACCTGATTGAGTAAGTGATAGAGAAACACCTTCTTCTCCACCTGAAACACACTTTCCAGCATCTCTTACTCTTATGTTATAAGTATCTGCACTTAATCCTGTTAATTGAACTGTAGCGCCAGAAGCTGAAGTCCATCCTCCTCCTCCATTTTTGTATTCATATGGAGGTGATCCACCTTTAATTACAAAAGTAAAACTACCATTAGAATCTCCATTACAGCTAATTGTGGTACTTGAAGTATCAAATAAAATTTCTACATTACCTCCAGTAACTTTATCATTACTTCCAAGAACAATTTCTGCACTCAATGACTCTGATGGTCCTGAAACGCTAAATAACTGTGAAACTGAACATGATGCTGTAGATGCAGAAACATTTCCGGTGGAAACAAGAGCATTAGCGTCTGAAACAATCACCATATAATCTCCACCTGAATTAATTCTAATTGAATTTGTATTTCCACCAAAAGAATTAGAAATATTAACACCACTTGGCATTTTTACCCACTGATACTGATAAGTTGGAGATACTGTTCCGCCAGAAACACTAACAGCTAATGTTCCCCAATCAGCTCCAACTACTGTTTCACTAGCAACTGGACAATACATTTGAGTTGAATTACCAGCGTCAGGAGTTATTGTAATTGCAGTAGCTGCTTGAATAACTACAGTAGCATTCTCAGTACATGACGGATAATTCAAGTCAGTGACTGTTAACTGATAACTTCCTGCAGCTAAGCCAGTAACATTCTCTGTATTAAATGTTCCACTAGGTCCTGTCCAGGAATAACTATAAAACCCTGATCCTCCAGTAACTGTTGATGTAGCTGTTGCTGATTTAGTTATAGCACCTTCATCTCTTCCAAAACATCTTTGATTTTGAACATCATATTTTGTAACATCTATAGTTAATCCTTCAAAATTTGAGTGAGGTGGGCTTAAAGCAATACAACCATTAATATCAGTAACTTTAACAACATAAGTAGCACCAATTGTTTTTCCGGTATAAGCCTTAGTCAGTGCATTTGTAGCTGCTCCTCCTCCGTCATCAGATCCATCTTCATTAACTAATGTATAAACATATGGAGCAGTTCCACCAACAGTTGTAGCAGTGAAAGCTCCTGCACAATTACCAGCAACGGAAACACTTAAAGCTGTAGGCTCTGTTATTGTAATTGGATCACTAGTAGTTGAACAACTGCCACTTAATGATGTTCCTACTGTTAGGGTGTAAACTCCGGCACCTAAACCAGTTATACTTTTTGAATATGAATATCCAGAAGCTCCGTCCTTACTCCAATTATAAGTATAAGTTAAAGTACTATTAGCAACGTTAGCCACTCTGGCAATTGTATGGCTTGATGATCCTGTTAAAGTACTAGTTGCTGAAGCTGTAAAGGGGACACCTGGTGAATTTGCCGTTAATTTAATAGTTCCAGCGCCAAAACCATTTGCTAAAGCTGTTACACTAATACCAGCTGTAGTATTAATTTTATTTGCAAGACGAGTAGCTATTGAAGAATCACTTTCTACAGGATCGCCTTTACCAAAACTTCCATTTTGATCCAAAACTGTTAAATTAATAATTGTACCATCAATTATTACCCCTGTTAAATCTCCCTCAACTGGAGATCCTCCAGGTCTGGTTATATTTATCCTATCAACTTGTGCAATACTTAAAACTCCACCAGTAATTGCAGCGTCAGGAACTGTAATCGCACCATCAGTGTTTCCAGCACAAGTAACTTGAGAAACTACAAAACTTCCAGTGTTAATAGTAATATCAGGTGAAACTATAATTGTGCCTGACATTGATGTTTCTGGATCACAATTACCATTTGTAGTAGATACAGTATAAGTGAAAGTAGTTTTTGATGAAACAACTGAATTAATTGTTCCTTGAATTGTAAATCGTCTTAAAATTGGATCGTATCCAGATGATAAACCTCCTGGTAACCCTGAAACTGTTGCTCCGGTACCTCCTCCTCCAATGCTATAAACAATATCATCAATTACTGCACCATTACAAGCTATTTGATTAGCTGTTGTGGCTGCTGAAAAAAGAGAAATTTCAGAAATTGGGTTAATTGTTATTGATCCATTGTAAACTGCATCTGCACAAACAGTTCCAGTTGTAGTTAAAGTATAATTATATGTTTTAGTAGAAGAAACATTTTCTGAGGGACTACCAGATAATGTCACATAATTTTCATTATTATTTTGAGGAGCTACACCAACAGCTGTCTTTGTAATTGAAGCACCTCCTCCAGTTGCTATTCCTGAAGTAGTAAATGGTACTCCTTCACTATCTGCCGTTAATAATATTTTTCCAGCAGCCGTTGATGAAGCCGTAACTGTAGAATTAACATTATTTTCAATTGAATTAACAATTCCTTGAGCCATTGTTGCATTAGTATCAGCAGCGTTAGCTGTTTTGGTGTAAGAAATACCATTTACTATAACAGTAATTATATTTGTATCTGCAATACCAGCAATAGTATATTCTTCAACTTGATTTTCTCTAACATGATTAAGTGATAATCCAGGAGGCAATCCATTAATAGCCGGAGGAACTGCAGTTGGTCCACTAACAGAATTTGCACCACCTGTAAGATTAAATCTTATTCCTAAAATATTTTCGTTCTCACAAACATCTTGATTTGCTGGTCCTCCAAAATTTACTGGATCTGATAGTGGATCATGAGCAATTACTTCTTCAGGTATTATTTTTATTGTTCCAGAAGTAGACGCTGAATTACATGAGCCATTTAAAGTTGTATTAATTGTATAATTGTAAGTGATTTCAGAGGAATGTGACTCAGTTAACTGACCTTTAATAGTAAACAGACCTGTTCCAACCTGATTGGCTTTTGTTACAGCAGCGGTACCTCCAGTTGCAGCTACTGATAAAGTAAAAGCAGTTCCAGGTGTTGTTGCTGTTAAAGTCATTACTCCTCCTCCAACATTAGTTGCTGTTACCTTTCCATTTACCAGAGGATTAATTGATGCTGTAATTGAATTTGTTAATGCTAATGCCGCAGCATTATTATCAGCTACATCTCCTGACGAAAACTCAACTCCATTTACATAAACCTTTACCTCATCAACGGCCCCAGTAATTCCTGAAATTGTAACACTTTCCTGTTGAGTTGTTGAATTAAACTGTTGTGATAAACTATTTGGTAACCCTGTAAATGTTAACGCATTTTTTGCTGGAATTTGAGCTCCACCAGCACCAATTACTTTATATGTTATATCAACTATATTCAAGGTATTACAAACTTCTTGATTAATGGTTGATGCCAATGAAGTTAATTCAATTATTGGTCCACTAGAAACGGTTATTACGCCACCTTGAATTGTTGGAGAACAGGTTGTTCCTGGAGTTTCTATAGTATATGCATAAGGTTTGTCTATAATTGCTGTATTATCAGGAGTTCCACCGATTACTACATTATTTATGTTAGGTTGAGGGGATGGTGCAGTTTTGGCAGCTGTTGGCGCTCCTCCACCAGATAGATTTTCAGCAATAGAAGAGGTTATAAATGGAACTCCTGCAACTTTAGCAGTTATAATTATTTGCCCAGCAACAGTTGAAGAAGCTGTGACTGTTGCATTCACATCATTATTAATTAAAGTTGATATTTCTTGAGCAACAGACGAGGCTGTTGATGTTGCATTGAGTTCTGATAAATATGAAACT
>CACEKG010000013.1 GCA_902560065.1 uncultured Bacteroidota bacterium | reverse complement strand
ATTTGGACCTCAACAATGGACAAGTCTAATTCTAAGTAATAGCGGAGCACACCCAATGATAGTTTTAGCTTTAATAACTGGAATTATGGCAGCAGCAAGATATTGGGGAGGAGAATTGGTTCATAAATTCGATCAAACTGGAGTACTTTTGGGAGGAGCAGTAACTGCAGCATTAGGAATTTATTTATTATCCACCCAAACAGGTTCAATGGTTTATGTTGCTGCAACTTTATTTGCATTAGGAGTTACTTATTTTTGGCCTAATATGATTGGTTTTGTTGCAGAAAAAATTCCTTCAAGCGGTGCTTTTGGAATGTCAATTGTTGGAGCTGTTGGAATGTTTTCTACCTCAATTTTTCAACCTGTAATTGGGTCTTGGATTGATAGCGCAAGGGCAGATCAAGCAGCTCTTGGTTTAACAGGGGATTTAATGGAACTTGCTGCAGGTCAGTCAACTCTATCTCTTATGATAAGTTTTCCAGGGATTTTAATTGTTTTATTTACTATATTATATTTTTGGCAGAGAAAAGTTAAGGAAGTTGCTATTTAAAGAAAGTTTTAATTATTCATTAGATCCTCAATTTCCTCAATTTCGATAGGAATATTTTTCATCAGATTATCTGGGCTACCTTTTTTTTTGGATAACTACATCGTCCTCTAAACGAATACCAAAGTTTTTTTCAGGTATATAAATACCAGGTTCTACTGTAAAAACCATATTAGATTCCATTGGCATATCTAAAAGACCATAATCGTGAGTATCAAGTCCTAGATGGTGAGAGGTCCCATGCATAAAGTATTTTTTATAAGCAGGTTTTTCTGGATTTTGATTTTTTACATCAATTTTATCAATTAATTTTAGTTTAATTAATTCTGAAGTCATTATTTCGCCTACTTCTTTATGATATTCTTTCCATTTTGCCCCAGGAACAAGTAATTTAGTTGCTTCATTTTTAACTTTTAAGACCGAACTATATATTTTTTTTTGAAAATCTGAAAATCTACCTGAAACAGGAATTGTTCTAGTCATATCACTTGAATAATTTCCATATTCTGCTCCAACATCTAAAAGTAAGACATCTCCTTTTTTACACTGTTTATTGTTTTGAATATAATGAAGAACATTTGAATTTTTTCCAGAGGCTATTATCGGAGAATAGGCAAATCCTTTAGATTTATTTTTTATAAATTCATGAGAAAATTCTGCTTCAATTTCATATTCCCATACTCCAGGTTTAACATAATTAAGAATTCTTCTAAAACCCTTTTCTGTTATGTCACAAGCAGTTTGAATTTGAGATATTTCTTCATTGGATTTAATAGATCTTAATTTTTGGAGAATTGGATTACTTTTTTCTGATTTATGAGCAGGAAATTTTTTTTTACAATCAATAATAAAACGATCTTCCCTTGTTTGAGTCTCTACATTTTGTCTATAATGCTCATTTGTATTAAAGTAAAATGTTTCACACTCTGAACATAATGATTTAAAAATATCCTCAAATTTATTTAACCAGTAAATTGATGAAATTCCGCTAAGATCTTGTGCTTGTTTTTTATTTAGTTTTTCACCTTCCCATATCATTAAGTTTTTATTTGTTTTTTTTATAAATAGAATTTCTCTATGATTTTTATTTATTGCATTAGGAAAAAGAATTAAAATAGATTCTTCTTGATCAATTCCACTTAAATAAAAGATGTCTCTATGCTGTTGAAAAGGGAAAGTACTGTCAGCACCAATTGGATAAATATCATTAGAGTTAAATATTGCCAGACTATTACTTTTCATGTAAGACATGAAGTTCTGTCTATTTAGTTTATAAAACTTGGATGACAGGGGTTTATATCTCATTATTTGTAAAAAAATCTAATTTGGTTTTTATTTAATTTAGGCAAATTAACATATAAAAATAAGAATAGTTTGTCAATAAAAATTAAAATTGAGTTTGCGCATAAATCATTATGACTTAATTTTGTAAAATAAAATTAATTATGAGTTTAAAAACATCTTCAATTATTAGAAAGGTTTCCATGGCTCTTTCAGGATTATTTTTAGTTGTTTTTTTAACTCAACATTTTACAATTAATCTCACCTCAGTATTCAGCGAAAATATATTTAATAAGATATCTCACTTTATGGGAAACAATTTTCTTGTACAATTTATTCTTCAGCCAATATTAATTTTTGGTGTTGTTTTTCATTTTATAATGGGATTTATTTTAGAATATATAAATAGAAAATCTAGAGATACTAGTTATGTGACTTTTAAAGGAAGTTCAAACTCAAATTGGATGTCAAGAAATATGATATATTCAGGTATTGTTATTCTATCATTTTTAGGTCTTCATTTTTATGATTTTTGGATTCCAGAGATAAATTATAAATATGTAGAAGTTTTACCTTTAGATCAGGACAGATATTATCAGGAGTTAGTTCATAAGTTTGAAAGTCCAATAAGAACAACTATTTATTCTGTATCCTTTGTTTTTTTAGCCTTACATTTATATCATGGTTTTTCTTCATCTTTTCAGTCAGTAGGTTTTAATAATAAATATTCTTCCGCATTAAGATTATTTGCAAATGGATTTTCAATAATAATTCCTTTAGGTTTTATATTTATAGCTATTTTTCATCATTTAAAAGCATAGAGGATGACAGTTTTAAAATCTAAAATTCCAAAAGGACCCATTTCTGAAAAATGGATCAAACATAAAAGTGACATTAATCTTGTAAGTCCTGCTAATAAAAGATTGATTGATATAATTGTTGTTGGAACTGGATTAGCTGGGGCGTCAGCATCCGCTACTTTAGCAGAACTTGGTTATAATGTTAAAACTTTTTGTTTTCAAGATTCTCCCAGAAGAGCTCATTCAATTGCAGCCCAAGGAGGAATTAATGCAGCAAAAAATTATCAGGGAGATGGTGATTCAACTTTTAGGTTATTTTATGATACTATTAAAGGAGGAGACTACAGATCGAGAGAAGCTAATGTATATCGTTTAGCTGAAGTATCAACGAATATAATTGATCAATGTGTTGCTCAGGGTGTTCCTTTTGCTAGAGATTATGGAGGTTTACTAGATAATAGATCATTTGGAGGAGTACTAGTATCTAGAACTTTTTATGCTAAAGGTCAAACGGGTCAGCAATTATTACTAGGGGCCTATTCTGCAATGAATAGACAAATAGGAAGAGGGCAGATTAAAATGTTCAATAGACATGAGATGATGGATCTAGTTATAATAGATGGAAAAGCAAGGGGAATTATTGCAAGAAATTTAATTACAGGTAAGTTAGAAAGGCATGGAGCTCATGCTGTTGTAATTGCCTCTGGTGGTTATGGGAATGTTTTTTTTCTATCTACAAATGCTATGGGAAGTAACGTTTCTGCTGCATGGAAAATTCATAAAAAAGGAGCCCATTTTGCAAATCCTTGTTTTACTCAAATTCACCCAACTTGTATTCCAGTTTCTGGAGATCATCAATCCAAACTTACTTTAATGTCAGAATCTTTAAGAAATGATGGAAGAATTTGGGTTCCAAAAAAAATTGAGGATGTTAAACTTATTAGAGAAGGTAAGCTTAAGCCTACTGATATAAAAGAAGAAAATAGAGATTATTATTTGGAAAGAAGATATCCTGCGTTTGGTAATTTAGTTCCAAGAGATGTTGCTTCAAGAGCTGCAAAGGAAAGATGCGATGAAGGTTATGGAGTAAACAAGACTGGAGAGGCTGTTTTTCTAGATTTTTCTTCTGCAATAATAAGATATGGAAAAGAACAAGCGCATGTTAAAGGTTTAGATGAAAATGATAAGATATTAGTAAAAAAATTAGGCCAAGATGTTATAAGGTCTAAATATGGAAATCTTTTTCAGATGTATGAAAAAATTGTTGACCAAAATCCTTATGAAACACCAATGATGATTTATCCTGCAGTACATTATACTATGGGAGGAACTTGGGTGGATTACAATTTAATGACATCGATTCCAGGTTGTTATTCTATTGGAGAAGCAAATTTTTCAGACCATGGAGCTAATAGATTAGGTGCTTCTGCCTTAATGCAAGGATTAGCAGATGGATATTTTGTTCTACCTTATACCATTGGGGATTATTTAGCTGATGATATTAGAACAGGTAAAATTTCTACTGATCAATTAGAGTTTGAGAAAGCAGAAAAAACAGTTCAAAATCAAATTAATTTATTTATAAATAATAAAGGAAAGCATTCAGTTGATTATTATCATAAAAAGTTAGGAAAAATAATGTGGAATAAATGTGGAATGTCAAGAAATGAAAAGGGTTTAAAAGAGGCAATGAAAGAAATTAAAGAATTAAGAAGTGATTTTTATAAAAATGTAAAAGTGCCAGGATCTGCAGATGAATATAATGAAGAGTTAGCTAAAGCTGGAAGACTTGCTGATTTTCTTGAATTAGGTGAGCTTTTTGCCAAAGATGGACTTGAAAGAACAGAGTCTTGCGGAGGACATTTTAGAGAAGAGTCTCAAACTACTGAAGGAGAAGCTGTAAGAGATGATAAAAATTTCACATTTGTCTCTGTATGGGAGTACAAAGGAGAACCTTCAAAGGCTAAACTTATTAAAGAAAAACTTAATTTTGAAGAAATTGAAGTTAAAACTAGATCATATAAATAAATATATTACATAGGATATGAATTTAATATTAAAAGTATGGAGGCAATCAAGTAGAGATGAAAAGGGTAAAATAGAAACTTATCCTATATCTGATATTTCTCCTGATATGTCTTTTCTTGAAATGATGGATGTTTTAAATGAAAATTTAATTTCAAAAGGAATCGATCCTGTTTCCTTTGATCATGATTGTAGAGAAGGAATTTGTGGTATGTGTTCTATGTTTATTAATGGAGAAGCACATGGTCCAGATAGACTTGTTACAACCTGTCAACTTCACATGAGAAAGTTTAAAGATGGGGATACTATCGTTATTGAACCCTTTAGAGCAAGAGCTTTCCCTGTAATTAAGGATTTAATTGTTGATCGTTCATCATTTGATAGAATTCAGCAAGCTGGGGGTTTTGTTAGTGTTAATACTTCAGGAAATACTCAAGACGCAAATGCCATTCCTATTGATAAACATGATGCAGACAAGGCTTTTGATGCTGCTACTTGTATAGGTTGTGGAGCTTGCGTAGCATCGTGTAAAAATGCATCTGCCATGTTATTTGTTTCTGCAAAAGTTTCTCAATATTCTTTGTTGCCTCAAGGAAAAGTCGAAGCAACTGACCGAGTTTTAAATATGGTTAATCAAATGGATGAAGAAGGTTTTGGAAATTGCACTAATACTGGTGCTTGTGAGATTGAATGTCCAAAAGGAATATCTCTTGAGAATATTGCAAGATTGAACAGAGAGTATTTAGCCGCTAGCATAAAAGATTAAATTTCGTATGAAATCTGAATTGTCTATTACTTTAATTCAGACAAATATTTTTTGGAAAGATATTTCAAAAAATATAAATCAAATATCAAAAAGACTGGAAGGGATTAATGGTAAAGTTGATATTATTTTATTGCCAGAAATGTTTTCTACTGGTTTTACAATGAATCCAGAAAATGTTTATGAAAAAATGGATGGCAAAACAATTTCATGGATGAAAGATATGGCACTAAAGTATAATTCTGCTATTGGAGGAAGTATAGTTATAAAAGAAAGAAATAAATTTTATAATAGATTTTTATTTGTAAAACCTTCAGGAAAAGTGGAATTTTATGATAAAAGACACACTTTTACATATGTAGGAGAAGATAAAAAATATTTTTCTGGAAAAAATAAAGGCATAATTAAATACAATGAATGGAAAATATGTCTCAGGGTATGTTATGATTTAAGATTTCCTGTATGGTCAAGAAATAATGAAAATTATGATTTATTAATTTATGTTGCTAATTGGCCCTCTCCTAGAATTAATGCTTGGGATAGACTTTTATGTGCAAGAGCAATTGAAAATTGTTGTTATTCAGTTGGTGTAAACTGTATTGGTGAAGATCCTAATAAAAATAAATATCCTGGCCACTCTAGTGCATATGATTATTATGGAAATTTAATTTCTGATAAACTATCTAATAATTCAGAAAATATAAATATTTCTATTGATCTTCAGTCTCTTTTAAAGTATCGGAAGAAGTTTGGGTTTTTAAAAGATCAAGATAGTTTTGAGTTGTGTTAAAGGATTCATTTAAATCCCAATTTGCTCTTAATTCTAATTCAAAAGGAAAGTAAATTACTTCTTCAGGTTGAATCTTTTCAAGATAATTTCCTGTATCCCATTTATCATTATTGTTTTTATCTTTTATAAGTCTTAAAAAATATTTTCCAGGATCAAGAAGTTTAAATGAGTAATTTGAATCTTCATTAGGTTTATTATAGGATCTAACAACTTTACCATCTTTTAATAATTCTAGAATAAATTCATATGACTCTTCATATATAAGTTGAATAAAAATATTACCATAATCCTCAATCTTTTTTGTAGACACTCTATAGTTAAGAGTATCATGGGTATTACCCCAAAAATCTTTTATTGCATTTGGAAGTAGTTGGATGTTATAGGTATCATTTGGTATTAATTTAAAATCAATTTCAACTCTATCGTAATTTTCATCAATGCTAATTTTAGAAGAGACTAATGTTGAATCCTTTTTTCTAATTTTGACAAGTGAGGAATCAGATGAAATTATTGGAAGATTTGAGGATAATTTAAATTTTTCAGTCAAATCTATTGAACCAATAGTCATTTGATTTATAACTAATGAATCTTTTATTGGATTTTTAAAATTTACTAATTCAGTTTTTATAGTATCATTAATAGGATACTCAAATTTTAAAGAATCAGTTTTAATTCCTTTAAACCAATAATTTAAAGTATCTGTTTCTCTATTTTTAGTTATTAAATATTCAAACGATTTTGGCACATCACTTAATAATTTAAATTTTTGGTTTTCATAATCACCATAATAACCATGTCCTATATGATGATTATTTATAAAAAAAGGATCAGCCCAAGAGAAAATAGTTTTTTCTTTAAATATTTTTAATTCTATAATACTATCTAATGGAAGGGTTATAGGGGTATTTAAAAACCCGATCTGATCAACATTTTGATCAAAATAATAATTGTTTGAAAAATCTTTTAAGGCGATTAACTCGTATTTTCCAGCTTTGAGATTTTTAAATTCAAAAACAGTTGAATCTAAAGTGCTTGTGACATAAAAAGGTTTTTTTCTATATATAGCAGAATCATTAAATGAGCTGTCTATTGGATAAAGTTGAAGAGATATAAAATCATCAGGCTCCATCTCAATAGCATCTTTTATTAGACCTTTTAAATTTAAAGAATCAATTTCTGCTCCAGTCGATATTGTATATGAAAAAAAAGACATTTTATTACCTTCATTATAATCTTTAATTCCTTCTCCAAAATTAAAAGTATAAGTAGTGTTTTCTAAAAGTGTATCTAGAATTGAAAGAGTTATTTTTTTTGATGCACTCATAGTAGGATGTAACTTATAGCCTCCAATTCTTAATGGGGGGGGAAATAATTAATTGTTTATCTATATCTTCAAGTTGAACATACTCATTAAAAACAAATTTAACTTCTTCTTTATCGAAAAAAGTAGTATTCAATTTTGGGGATGCACTAATAAGAACAGGAGGAATAGTATCTTTTGGCCCTCCAGTAGGACTTGCTTTTTTTGCGCAATTTATTAAAGAAAAAAAAAGAATGATGTATAAAAAGTAATTTAAAAAAAACTTCATTGCACTATTTTAGTTGCTAAATATCAAAATAAAAAATAAGTAAATAAAGTTATATATAAATAATAAAATTTACAGAATATTTAATGATATAATAAAAAGATAACAAAAAGAATTATTTTTGCGCTATGTCAAAAAAATTTCAATCTTTCAAAAATGTAATATCACATGCTAAAGAATATGGATTTGTTTTCCCTTCAAGTGAGATATATGATGGTTTAAGTGCCGTATATGATTATGGTCAAAATGGAGTAGAATTAAAAAATAATATTAAAGAATATTGGTGGAAATCAATGACACTATTTAATGACAATATAGTTGGAATTGATGCTTCTATTTTTATGCACCCAACCACTTGGAAGGCTTCAGGTCATGTTGATGCATTTAATGACCCTTTAATAGATAACAAGGATTCCAAGAAGAGATATAGAGCTGATGTTTTGGTTGAAGATTATATTTCAAAGATTGAATCTAAAATAAATAAAGAAGTTGAAAAAGCATCTAAAAGATTTAAAGAAACTTTTAATGAAGACAAATTTCTTGAAACTAATGAAAAGGTTAAAGAATATAAAAATAGAATTAAAATTATTTTAAAGAGATTAAATGAATCTTTAGATAAAGATAATTTGAAAGATGTAAAAAAATTAATTGAAGAGCTTGGGATTGCTTGTCCTGAATCTGGATCAAAAAACTGGACAGATGTAAAGCAGTTTAATTTAATGTTTGGCACTAAATTAGGAGCATCTGTTGATTCAGCAACAGAATTATTTTTAAGACCTGAAACTGCTCAAGGAATTTTTGTTAATTTTTTAAACGTTCAAAAAACTGGAAGAATGAAGTTGCCTTTTGGAATTGCTCAAATTGGAAAAGCTTTTAGAAATGAAATTGTTGCACGTCAATTTATTTTTAGAATGAGAGAATTTGAACAAATGGAAATGCAATTTTTTATTCCACCGGGAACTCAAAAACAATATTATGAAGATTGGAAAAAGAAAAGACTTAATTGGCATATTTCTTTAGGAATGGGTAAAGAAAATTATCGTTTTCATGATCATGAAAAATTAGCTCATTATGCAGATGCTGCTTGTGATATTGAATTTAATTTTCCATTTGGTTTTAAAGAATTAGAGGGAATACATTCTAGAACAGATTTTGACCTTGGTAATCACCAAAAATATACAGGCAAAAAAATTCAATATTTTGATCCAGAATTAAATGAAAGTTATGTCCCATACGTAGTTGAAACTTCCATAGGGCTTGACCGTATGTTTTTATCAGTATTTTGTAATTCTTTAATAGAAGAAAAACTGGAGGATGGAAGTTTACGTACAGTACTAAAAATTCCAAAAGAATTAGCTCCAAACAAAGTTGCAATTTTACCTCTTTTAAAAAAAGATAATTTGCCAGAGATGGCTAAGGAAATTTTTAAAAAATTTAGATCTGAGATAAAAAGTGTATATGATGACAAGGATGCTATTGGTAGGAGGTATAGAAGACAAGATGCGATAGGAACTCCTTTTTGTATTACAGTTGATCACAAAAGTATAGAAGATCAAACAGTTACAATAAGAGAACGTGATAGCATGAAACAAAAAAGAGTTAAAATAGAAAAAGCCCTTAATGAAATTACTCAAAAAGTAAGTATTACTAATATCCTAAAAACGTTGTAAAAAGTATTGAAAATAATTTCATATAATGTAAACGGTATTCGTGCAGCTATAAATAAGGGATTTATAGAATGGCTAAGAGAATCAAATATAGATGTAATTTGTATTCAAGAAACCAAAGCTAATAAAGAACAGGTTGAAATCAACCTTTTAGAAAAAATAGGATATCACAATTATTGGTTTTCAGCACAAAAAAAAGGATATAGTGGCGTTGCTATTTTTTCTAAAAAACCACCTAACAATGTAATTTATGGCACAAAAATAAATCATATTGATTATGAAGGTAGAGTAATTCAAGTAGATTATGATGAGCTATCTATTATAAGTCTTTATTTACCATCGGGAACAAATATAGATCGTTTAGAATATAAGTTCAAATTTATGAAAGATTTTAAGGAATATATTGATGATTTAAAAATAAGATATCCTAAATTGATTATATGTGGTGATTATAATATATGTCATAAAGAAATAGATATTCATGACCCTATAAGAAATAAAAATGTCTCAGGGTTTTTACCTGAAGAGAGACAATGGTTAGACAAATTTATTAACTCTGGATTTATAGATTCATTTAGACATTTAAATTCAGAACCTCATAATTATAGTTGGTGGAGTTATAGGGCAAATTCAAGAGTCAATAATAAAGGTTGGAGAATAGATTATGCTTTAGTTTCTGAGTCTTTGAAAAAGAATATTAATAATTCTTTTATATTAAATTCAGTTAAACACTCTGATCATTGTCCTGTAGGAGTTGATATTAAATTTTAAAAAATGGATTATAATTTATTACCAGGAACAGAAATAAAAGTCAGTAAAATATGTCTTGGAACAATGACTTTTGGCAGACAGAATAATGAAAAAGAAGGTCATCATCAGATGGACTATTCTTATGATCGAGGAATTAATTTTTTTGATACTGCTGAATTATACCCTGTTCCTCCCTCGCCAGAAACTCAGGGAGAAACAGAAAAAATAATTGGATCATGGTTAAATAAAACAGGGAAAAGAGATAAAATTATTATAGCTTCTAAAGTAGCAGGTCCATCAAGTTTTAGCCAACATATAAGAAAAAACATGTCTTATTCAAAAGCTACAATAAATGAGGCAATCAATAATAGTTTGAAAAGGTTAAGAACTGATTATATAGATTTATATCAAATCCATTGGCCCGAAAGAGTTACTAATTTTTTTGGAAAAAGAGGATTTGAATTTCATAAGGAAGATCAATGGAAGTATAACTTTGATTTAATTTTAGACGTATTAAATGATAACATTAAAGAAGGTAAAATAAGAAATATTGGAATTTCTAATGAAACACCTTGGGGACTAATGAAATATGTTAACGAGTCAAACGAGAATAGACCAAAAATAATTTCTATTCAAAATCCTTATTCATTATTAAACAGAACTTTTGAGATTGGAAATTCAGAAGTTTGTCATAAAGAAAATATTGGATTGTTAGCATATTCACCTCTTGGTTTTGGGACTTTAACAGGAAAGTATCTAGGTGGAAATATGCCTAAAAATGCCAGGCTTACACTTTTTCCTCATTATGATAGGTTTAGTAATAAAGAATCTAAAAAAGCTATTCAAAAATATTATGATCTGGCTAAAGAAAATGGAATGAGTTTAACAACAATGGCATTATCATTTGTAAATGATAGATCATTTGTGACAAGTAATATTATTGGAGCAACCTCAATTGATCAGCTTAAAGAGAATATAGATAGTTATAAAGTTTTTTTAAGTGATGAGCTTTTAGATAAAATAAACATTATTCATAATAATCAACCTAACCCAGCTCCCTAGAGTTAATCTTTATAATTTACAAATTAGATGAATTAAATTATAGAAGAAATTAATTTTTTAGTATAATTTTTTTTGGGATTACTGTAAAGTAAATCTGATTCTTCAAATTCAATTAATTCCCCTGATTTCATAACCATAATTCTGTCTGACATAAACTTTACAATAGAAAGGTCATGCGATATGAAAATATAACTTAAGTTTAATTCTTGTTTAAGATCATTTAATAGGTTAAGAATTTTTGCTTGAATTGAAATGTCTAGTGCTGCAACACACTCATCACAAATAATAACCTTTGGATTTGTTGCAAGAGCTCTTGCTATAACTGCTCTTTGTTTTTGTCCTCCAGAGAGTTCATGGGGGTGTCTGTTAAAATAATAATTTGAAAGACCTACTTTATCAAGTAAATCATTGACTCTTTTTTTCCTGTCTTTTCTAGTTTTTAAAATATTATGTACTTTCAAAACTTCCATTATTGAATCTCCTATTGTTTTGATAGGATTCATAGAAGAATGCGGATCTTGAAAAATAAATTGAATTTCTTTTCTGAGATTATTATAATAGCTAAAATCCTTTTTTGTTAGTAATTTACCATTATAAATAATTTTACCAGATGAAGGAGGATCTAAATGAATAATGGCTCTTCCTAGAGTTGATTTTCCACATCCCGATTCTCCAACTAAACCAAGAGTTTCTCCTTTATATAATTTGAAATTAAAAGATTTTATGGCATGAAAAAATTTTTTTTTCTTAAATAAAAGAGTTTGTTTAAAGAACTTTTTTTCTAAATCTATAATTTCCAGAATAGGGAGTTTAGAGTATAAAACTTTATGTTTTTCTTTTCTTTCTTTTTCAGTAATTATTTTTTCTATAAAATTACCAGAATTAAAATCTGAAATTGTAGGTAAGGTTTTGAGTCTTTTATTCAGAGATGGTCTTGCAAATAATAGACCTTTAGTATATGATTTTTTAGGATTATTAAACAATTTTTCCTTGACTTCAGATTCAATAATTTTTCCATTTTTCATTACAAAAACTTTATCAGCCAAGAGCTTTACTAAATTTAAATCATGAGATATAAACAATATGCTAATCTTGTATTTTTTTTGTAACGATTTTAATAAAAAAATTATTTCTTTTTGAACAGTAACATCCAGTGCTGTAGTAGGTTCATCTGCAATCAAAAGTTTGGGCTTACATAGAATAGCCATTGCAATCATGACTCTTTGTTTTTGTCCACCACTTAATTGATGAGGATAAGAATTGTAAATTCTTTCTAAATCGTCAAGTTGAACATCTTTTAAAGCTGAAAAAATTATCTTTTTATTTTCATTTTTATTTTTAAGATAATGAGTTTCTAAAACCTCTAATAGTTGTTTTCCACATTTCATTGATGGATTTAAGCTTGAGTGAGGTTCCTGAAAAATAACTCCAATTTCTTTACCACGTATTGATCTCCAAACTTTTTCTGAATTATTAGTCAGAGACTTATTTAAAAAACTCATTTTATTACTTGAAATAAATGATTTGTTAGGAATTAGACCTATTAAGGATAGAGCAGTTAATGTTTTTCCACTTCCTGATTCACCAACTATTGCAACAGTTTCATTAGTTAGAATTGAAAATGAAATGTTCTTTAATATTTGTTTATTTTGAATTTTTAGACTTAGATTTTGAACTTCTACTATAAACTTACTTCTGTTATTTTTTTTGTTCATATAAAGTATTAATAGCTTTTAATGAAGTTTTATTTTTTTGCTATTTCAATTCCAAAATCTATATATGCATATATATCTTCAGTAAAACTTTTTTTAACCTTTTTACCTTCTTTCTGTTGGCCTAATCTGACAAAAATTAAATTTTTTTCAGGTAATAAAATTACATATTGACCCAGGTGTCCTCTCATTAATAATATTTTTTGATTTTTGTAATTATCAATCCACCATCCGTAACCATATTCAGATTCTTCATCAAAAACCGGATTTAAAGACTTATTTACAAAAGTAGAATCTAACAATACTTTATTATTCCATTTGCCAAAATTTTTATAAAGTTTACCAAATCTTGCAAAATCTCTTGCATTTGAAGCGATACAACAATAAGCTTTTTCCATGCCAAATTTTTCACTATCTATTTGCCATAAAGCTTTATTTTCGAATCCCATTGGATTCCAAAAGCTTTCATATAAATAATCAGATAAATTTTTTCCAGTAGCTTTTGAAATTACCATTCCTAATAGTTGAGTAGCTCCACTTTTATATTTAAATTCTTTTCCAGGTTTATATTTTATGGGTTGATTTAAAATAAGTTTACTTATATCTTCTACAAAATATGCGGATGCAGTCACTTCAAAAGGGTTAAAATAATCTTCTTTCCATACCATTCCTGAGGACATATTTGATAAATGACCTACCTCTAATTTATCTGCAAATTCACCTTTGATTTCAGGAAAAAAATCTTTTACTTTTTGATCTAGACCTTTAATATGTCCTTGCATTATAGATTTTCCTAATAGTGCAGAAACTATACTTTTTGCCATTGAAAAAGAGTTACTCATTGATTTTATTCCATATCCATTATAATATTTTTCAAATAAGATAGAATCATTTTTAATTACTAAAAATGCTACTGTTCCACTTTTTTTATTATATGATTCAAAATCTTTTGGAATTTCAGTGTGATTATAATTAACATGTAAGTTCCATGGATTAGGGTTTTGTGAAATTGGAATTTCTCTATTTTCAAATGTTTTATAATCGTCTAAATATGCTGTTGTATATCCTTTGAGATATATTTTTGAAACCCCTTCTAAAATATAATTATATTTAGAGATATATAATAATCCAAAACATACTAAAACTAAAAATATAAAGCTGTTAAAAAAAATTTTCATGTACCGTAGATAATTTATGCAAATTTAACTTTTTTATAAGTATAAAATTATTGACTAAATAACTTTATTTTATTATAAATTAGTTTATACAAGAAGCTATTAAATAAATTAAACAAAAATTGTATATTTTAAAAAGATGGATAAAAGTAAATTAATTGAATTTGAATGTATAGATGCATATACAGCTGGAAACCCTGTTCGATTAGTTGTTGGACCCAAACCAGATTTAAAGGGAAAAAATATTGCAGAAAAACGGTTAAATTTTATAAATAATTTTGATTGGATTAGAACAGGTTTAATGTTTGAGCCTCATGGACATGATATGATGAGTGGAAGTTTTTTTTATGATCCATCAGACATTAAAAATGATGTTTCAATTTTATTTATTGAAACAAGTGGATGTTTACCAATGTGTGGTCATGGACTCATAGGTGCTATTACAGTGTTAATTGAGGAAGGTTTAGTTATCCCTAAAGTTGAAGGAAAAATCAATGTAGAAACACCTGCAGGACTTGTTAAAGCATTATATAAGAAAAAGAATAATAAGGTTATTTCAGTTAAGTTTAATAACGTTGCTTCTTTTCTTGCAGTATCAAACTTATATGTCCAAAGTGATTTTTTAGGTAAGTTGAAAGTTGATGTTGCTTATGGAGGAAATTTTTATGCAATTGTTGATATACAATCCAATTTTAAAGGGATTGAATATTATTCAGCTAGTGATTTAATTTCTTTTGGAAGAGATTTAAGAATTAAAATTAATAATCTTCAAAATTTTGTTCATCCACTTGATGAAAATATTAAGATGTGTACTCATGTTTTATGGAGTGGTAAGTCTTCTTCTGATAAGTTGTGTTCTTCAAATGCGGTTTTTTATGGAGAAAAAGCTATTGACAGGTCACCTTGTGGAACTGGTACATCTGCAAGATTAGCGCAGAAATATTTTAAAGGAGAGTTAACTTTAGGTCAAAAATTTATTCATAAAAGTATTATTGATTCAAAGTTTGTCGGATGTGTTGAAGAGGAAGTTTCGATAGGAAATTTTAAAGGTATTATTCCAAGTATTGAAGGAAATGCAAGAATTATTGGATATAATAAATTGATTTTTCATCCATCAGATCCTTATTTAAGCGGATTTCAGGTTATATAAATCTAAACATTGAAAAAAAAAGTTATAATAGTTGGAGGTGGAATAATTGGTCTTTCATGTGCTTATTATTTAATTGAAGATGGTCATGAGGTTGTTCTAATTGAAAAAAATTCTTTTAATTCAGGGGCTTCCATTGTTAATGCAGGGTACTTAATTCCAAGTCATATAATACCTTTGGCTTCTCCAGAAGTTCTAAAAAAGGGAATAAAATGGATGTTAAATTCTAATAGTCCTTTTTACATTAAACCAAGATTTAATAGAGATTTAATTAATTGGGGATATAATTTTATTAAGTCCTCTAGTTCAGAACATGTTAATCGTTCAATTAGAGTTATAAAGGATATAAATGAATTAAGTAAAGAATTATATTTTGAATTAAGGGATTCAAAAAAAATTGATTTTGAGATATACGAAAAAGGATTGTTAATGGCTTTTAAAACATCAGAAGCTGAAAAAGAAGAATTAAAAACAGCTAAAATTGCAAGAGAATTAGAAATGAATGTTCAAGAATTATCAAAGGAACAGGTAAATTTAATGCAACCTAAAATTAGAATGAATATTAAGGGAGCTTTTTGGTATAAATCTGATGCTCATTTGACTCCACAAAGCTTTATGATTAATTTAAAATCTTATTTATTAAAAAAAGGTCTTAAAGTATATAATGAAAATTTAGTAGAATCCTTTGATTATGACTCATCAGTCATTGATTCAATAAAAACAAATAAAAATGAAATTATTGGAGATGAATTTGTAGTAGCCGCAGGAGCTTGGTCAGAAAATTTATTAAAAAAATTAAAAATAAAACTTTTGATTCAGTCTGGTAAAGGTTATAGTATAGATTTTTTTAAGAAAACTGGAATTTCTTATCCGGCAATTTTATTAGAAGATAAAGTTGCTGTAACTCCAATGGATGGATTTACAAGGTTTGGAGGCACCATGGAAATATCAGGCTTAAATACTAAAATTAACCTTAAAAGAGTAAATGCAGTTGCAAAATCATCTGAAAAATATTATCACGGTTTAAAAATTCCATTTGAAAATATTAATGATGCAAAATGTGGATTAAGACCCCTTTCTCCAGATGGCCTACCCTTTATTGGTAGACATTCTTCTTATAAAAATTTAGTTATAGCTAGTGGCCATTCAATGATGGGGTGGAGTTTGGGACCAGTTACTGGAAAATTAGTATCGGAAATAATTTCAAACAAAAAAAAATCAATTTCTATTGAGCCTTTTAATCCTGAAAGAAAATTTGGATATTAAACTTCACTATAAACTTTTAGCAATATCAATTGAATGGTAACTTACAATCATGGAAGCTCCAGCTCTTTTAAAAGCAGTAAGTTGTTCGATAATTACTTTTTTTTCATCAAGCCATCCTTTTTCTGCAGCAGCTTTTAACATTGAATATTCTCCACTTACTTGATAAACTGCTATTGGACAAGAAAAATTTTCTTTTATATCTCTTATGATATCTAAATAGGGTAATCCAGGTTTAATCATTATTATATCAGCTCCTTCTTCTATGTCATTTTTAACTTCTAAAAAAGCCTCATCTCTATTTCTAAAATCCATTTGATAAGTTTTTTTATCACCAAAATTAGGTTTTGAGTTTAATGCATCTCTAAAGGGACCATAAAAATTTGAAGCATATTTGATAGAATAGCTCATGATTGCAGTTTCATGGAATTTATTTAATTCAAGTGTTTCTCTAATTTTTTTTATTCTTCCGTCCATCATATCACTTGGAGCAATTATATCAGCTCCTGACTTAGCATGCGAAAGAGCCATTTTTGAAAGCACATCATTTGTTGAGTCATTTAATATTTTATTGTTCTTAACAATTCCATCATGACCATAAATAGAGTAGGGATCTAAAGCAACATCAGTAATTACTACCATTTCAGGCACAGAATTTTTAATTGTCTTAATAGCTCTTTGCATTAAACCGTTTGGATTTATGGCCTCTAAGCCTTTATTATCTTTTAAGTTTTCAGAAACTTTAACAAAAAGAAGAACAGATTTTAAGCCAATTTCATATAAAAATTTCACTTCTTTTTCAATAACATCTAAGCTCATTCTATAATAACTAGGCATAGATTCAATTTCCTCCTTTATGTTTTTACCATCTTTTATAAATAATGGAACAATTAAATCAGTTAAATTAATTTTATTTTCAGACACTAGATCTCTTATAACTTTTGAGCTTCTTAATCTTCTATTTCTATTTATTGGAAACATATTTTATATTTATTCGTTGTTTTTAGATGAATCTATAGGTTCAACAGGCAATGAAATACTCTCTGATATATCTTCATCTAGATTTAAATCATTCTTTTTATTATCTTTTTTTATTGTACCAAACAACATAGCTAACATTGATGAAAGAATAACAATTAAAAGAACTTTTTCATCGATTATAGAGTCTGATATATTTACAAAGTCAAGGTCTTTAATTTGTAGAAATAATAAAATGCTAATTAATCCTCTAGGGCCCATGAAAACTAATGGAGAGGGATTTAATTTAAAAGTGGTTAATCCTAGATATAAATATCTTATTATAAACATTGTGAGAAATATTAAAAAACCATATATAAAAGGAGAAAAGCTTAAAAAATTCTCTAAATTGACAGAAAACCCAAAAAATAAAAAAAAGAATGTTCTTACTATAAATGTTGATTCAGCAGTTAGAATATGAAAATCACTCAATTCTTTTTTATTTTGCTCTAAGTTTAAATTCTCTCTTAAAAATTTTGGCAACAAAACTCTTACATTACTTAAAAATATCCCAAAAATAAAAATTGTAACAAGAGCTGGTAGATGGAATAGTTTTCCAAAAGCATAAACTAATATAAGGAGCGCAAGTATTAAGAAAAATTTTACTTTTTGTTCAATCTTTTGAATTAAACGAAAAAGTAAATAAGTTATAATTAATGAAATTACAATTACACCAATTACTTGAATAATTAATGAAATAATTGATTCGGAGGAAATTAAAGGATTATCATTTTTATATTGCTTAATCGCATAATTAAATATCATTATTCCTAAAATATCTGAAAAAGTGGATTCATAGATGACAAACTCTTTCTGATGGTTCAATAGACTTGCAGCAGATGGGATGGCAACTGCACTACTAATAATAGATAAAGGAATAGAATAAATTACAGAATTTGTATAATTCATTCCCAATATTTCATTAAAAACAAAAGTTAGCGCAAAAATATTAACAACTAAAATTATAAAGGCGGCAAAAAATCCTTTTAAAATAATAGGTAATTTTTCAATACTAATTTCTAGTTCAAGAGCACCTTCAAGAACTATTAAAATTAAACCAATTGTGCCAATAACTGGAACCAGGTTATCAAGAAAACTGAAATCATTGAAGCCATATAGATTTGAGATTACTCTAATTATCATTCCAGTTAACATTAATAAAATAACTGCAGGAAATTTTGTTTTTCTCGCATATGAATCAAATAAATATGAAAATATTATTAGTAAAGGAAGAACAAAAAGAATAGTTAAAGTACCCATAAAACTTTAAGTTAATTAATTTTTAAATAATAACTATTTATTAATTTATCCATTTCCTTGGTTTTTTTAAAACATTAATTAATGTTTCTTCTTTTGATCTTGGTTTTATTTGATATTTATAAAACCATTTGACCATAGGAGGCAAACTCATTAAAATACTTTCAGTTCTCCCATTAGTCTTTAGGCCAAACATTGTTCCTTTGTCATGAATTAAATTAAATTCTACATAACGACCTCTTCTAATTTCTTGCCAATTTTTTTGTTTTTTATTGTAAGGTATATTTTTTCTCTTTTCAACTATAGGAAAATAAGATTCAATAAAATTATTACCAACTTCAACAGTAAATTTGTGCCAATCTTGTATACTTTTTTTTGAATTGGCTCTTAAGTAATCAAAAAATATCCCACCTATTCCTCTCGCCTCATTTCGATGAGAATTCCAAAAATAATTGTCACATTTTTTTTTAAAATCATTATATAAATTTTTTCCAAATTTATCACATGAGTTTTTACAAACTTTATGAAAATGAACTGCATCTTCTTCATACAGATAGTATGGAGTTAGATCTTGACCTCCTCCAAACCATTGATCAATTATTTCAGATTTTTCATTATATAATTCAAAATATCGCCAATTAGCATGACAAGTTGGAATCATAGGATTTAATGGATGAATAACTACACTTAAACCACATGCAAAAAATCTTGACTCATTTACTTTAAGATAATTCATAATACTTTCAGGTAACTTACCATTTACTGCAGAAATATTAACCCCTGCTTTTTCAAAGACTTTACCATTCTGTAAAATTCTAGTTTTTCCCCCTCCACCTTCTTTTCTTTTCCAAATATCTTCTTTAAATTTCTCTAACTGGTCAATTTCCTCAATTCTATCTGTAATTTTGTTTTGTAGACTTTTAATGTATGTATAAAATTTTTCTTTCATTAAGAATTATATTCTTTGACTGAATCAATAAATGCTTTTGCATTATCAACAGGGGTATTAGGCAGTATTCCATGCCCCAAATTGACTATGTAATTATCTTTGCCAAACTCATCAATCATATTTTTAACAGATTTTTTAATTTCATATATTGGAGATAATAGTTTTGAAGGGTCAAGGTTTCCTTGAAGAGTAATTTTTCCTCCAGTTAAATATCGAGCGTTTCTTGCGGAACAAGTCCAATCAATACCTATAGCTGAAACTTTAGATTTGCTCATTTCATTTAGGTGAAACCAACATCCTTTTCCAAAAACAATGACAGGAATTAATGGACTTAATTCCTTAATTATTTGATCTATATATTTCCAAGAAAAAACTTCATAATCTATTGGAGAGAGTAAGCCACCCCAGGAATCAAAAATTTGAATAGCATTTACTCCAGAGTTTACTTGTTCTTTTAAATAGGAAATTGTTGTTTCAGTAATTTTCTGCAGTAAAATTTTTGAATATTCTGATTGGGAAAAACAAAACTCCTTAGCTAAATTGAAATCTTTTGATCCGCTACCTTGAACAGCATAACACAATAGAGTCCATGGAGATCCAGCAAAACCTATTAAAGGAACATTTTCGTTTAATTCTTTTTTTGACATTTTTATTGCCTTGAAGACATAATCTAATTCTGCTTTAACTTCTGGAACTCGAACTTTTTTAATATCGTCATTTTTTCTAATTGGAGAATTTATCCATGGACCAATGTTATCTTTCATTTCAACTTTTATACCCATTGCTTGTAAAACAACAAGAATATCACTGAATATAATAGCTGCATCAGGACCAACTTGATTTATGGGCATTAAAGTTATTTCTGTAGCAAGTTCAGGCGTTTGGCATCTAGTAAAAAAATCATATTTTCTTTTAATTTTCATAAAATCTGGCAAATATCTTCCAGCTTGTCTCATCATCCATACAGGAGGTCTATCTACTTTCTCACCTTTTAAAGCTCTTAAAAAAAGATCATTTTTCATTGCAGAATAATTATTTAAAATATTTATTTATAGATTCTAACATGTTTTCTTCTGAATTTGATTTAGCAACTGAAAAACGATTTGAATAATTATATAATTCTTTTGCAGTAGTATTTCCAATACAAAAGCCATGAGTGTTATTTAGAGAATTATTTCCTTTAAAAAAACTTTTTACCGCAGAGGGACTATAGAAAATGACACCATCATATAAATCATTAATTTTTTTTGGAGTTAGAAGAGTATCATAAACTTCATGAACAATTATATTAATATTATTTTTTTTCAAGTTGTTTTCTAACTCTCTAATTCTTTTTTTTCCTGAGAAATATGTAAATGAATTCTTGGAGTTTTTGAAATTAGCTAAAATAAATTTAGAAAGGTTTTTAGAATTATCTTCTGATTTGATTAGATTAAGGTTATTTTTTTTTACTAATTCTGCAGTAGATTTACCAACACAGTATATATTTTTATTTGCTAGGTTATTTTTGATTATAGAATTTCTTAAAATTATTTTAACGGCATTTTTACTAGTAAAAATTATATTTTCTAAAATAGAAATATTAGATTTTGATTTAAAGGGTAATATTTTTATGAATGATTTTTCTTCTATTTGATAATTATTTTTAATCAATAAATCTTTAAATTTCTTTGAAACAATTTTTGTAGAAAGTAATTTCATTTTTCTAATTCATTTTTTATTTTTTCAATTAATTTTTTTCCACCTTTTTTCAATATAATTTTTGCCGCATTTATTCCACAATCTTTTGAATTATCAAGATCAATTTCTTGATTTTCAATATATGCAATTGAACCATCTAGGGAAAATAGACCTGATTTGAACATAATTTTTTTATTCTCAATTTTTGCAAAAGCAGCAATTGGAGCTTTACAACCACCTTCTAAAATATTTAGAAAATTTCTCTCAATTTTTACACACATCTCTGTTTTTTCACAATTAAGATTATTTAAAAATTTTGTCAATTTTAATTGTTCTTTTTTTGAGCATATAGCAATTACTCCCTGACCTGGGGAGGGAATCATCCAGTCTAAAACCTGATATTTAATATCTTTTATTTTTAGCCTATTAATTCCAGCTTCAGAAAATATAGCACCATCCCAAAAAGAGTTGTCAAGTTTTTTAATTCTTGTTAAAATATTTCCTCTAAGGTTTTCCGTTTTGTGATAAGGATGTTTTCTCAACCATTGAGCTTTTCTTCTCAAACTTCCGGTTCCAATTATTGATTTATCTGAAAATTTTTTAAATTTTTTTGAGAAAACCAAGCTGTCATAAGGAGATTCTCTTTTTAAAATTGCCGAAATTGAAAGTTCTTTAGGAATTTTAGTTGGAATATCTTTTAAACTATGAACAGCAATATCTATCTTGTTATTAATTAAAGCAGTATCCAGAGCTTTTGTAAAGACTCCTTGAATTCCCATTTTGTAAATTGGTTGTATTAAGTTTTTATCTCCACTGCTTTTTATAAGTTTTAATTCTGAATTCTTGCCAAGTTTTTTTATAGCTTTTTGAACTTTCTTTGCTTGACAAATTGCTAGTTCACTATCTCTAGTTCCAATTCTTAAAATTTTATTCATTTTTATTGGATTCAACTTTTAAAAATTTATTAATTAGGTCAATTGTTTCAGGAACTTTATTTGGATTTTCTTTTAAAAAAGAAGCAACTTGGCCAGTAATTTTCTCAGCTATCTCTTCAGCTTTATCGCTAAAAAAATTGTTATGAGGACAGTTTAATTTTTCTTTTTTTAATTGTGTAACTTGTTCTTTAAAGGATTTTAAAGTTGGAGAAAATTTTCTTTGTGAAAGCCATAAAATATAGTCTTTAATATTTGAATTAATTATTAATTCGGCTTTTGGAATATGTTTTTTTCTTTTTTCAATAGTAGAATCGGTTATCTGAGATAATTCATCTAAGTGAACAACTTTTATATTATTTAATTCATTAATCTGAGTTTCTACATTTCTTGGAATAGAGAGATCAAGAATTAAAAGATTTTTTGAGTTGAAAATCAAATCTTTTGTTATTGTTGGATTTGAACTACTTGTTGCAACAATTAAAACATCAGCATTGCTAATCTCACTAGTTAATTCTCCATATGGCTTAACTAAAACAGGAAATTTTAAGGCAATTTTTTCAGCTTTTTCTTGAGTCCTATTTATTAATACTATGTGTTCGTTTTTTGTATGTTTTAAAAGATTTTCACATGTGTTTCTTCCAATTTTTCCAATACCAAAAAGAACAATCTTTTTCTTAGAAATATTTTTTACATTTTTAATTATATATTGAACAGAGGCATAAGCAACAGATGTTGCCCCGCTAGATAATTTTGTTTGATTTTTAATTTTCTTACTTGCATGAATAACAGAATTAACAAGTCTTTCAAGTCTTCCACTAATTAAATTTAATCTTTTGGAGCGATTTAAACTTTGTTTAATTTGACCTATTATTTCAAAATCCCCTAAAATTTGACTGTCCAGTCCTGTCCCAACTCTGAATAAATGTTTTATAGCTTTTTTCCCAGTTATTATATACCCATATTTTTCAAAAGTTTTAATATCTCCATTAGAGTGTTTACATAATAGGTTTATAAAATCATCGGTGTTATTATTCCATCCAAAAATTTCCGTTCGATTACATGTATTTATAATCATAAGTTCATCGAATTTTTTTTCTTTAGCTTCTAAAAAAAGAGAATGTAATTGAAGGTCACTTAAGCTAAAAAGACCCCTAGTATCTAGATCTGCGTTTTTATAACTAATACCAATTACTTGACAATTTTTACTATTATCCAAACCAGTAAGTTTAATTTTTCACAAAAATAAAGTAGTGTGGAATTAAAAAATAACGCAAAAAGTAATATTAATTTCTTTTAAAGAAATAAACATCTAATTAATAATCGTTCTAAATAGCTTATCTTTGAAAGAAATTTTAATTTTTTAATTTCTGTAATGAAAAATCAAAATGTCGACAAAAGTTTATGGGATGTTTGTGAATTAGAAAAAGATTTTTTTGTTTTAAGAGCTAAAAACGAATCATCTAAAAAATTAACAAAAAAACATAACACTAATATTGATCATATTCAGTTTCATTTTTGTTTGAAAGGACAATTAGATTTTATGTATAATAATTCAACTTATACTTTCAATGTAAATGAAGAAAATGCTATCTTACTTTTTAATCCAGATAAAAATTTGCCAATTGAAGTAAATATTTTTCCTCGATCTTGGTTAATTAGTATTTTAGTTCCAATAAAGAAATTTCATTCTTTTTTTTCTGAATCTGCTAACCATATATCTTTTTTAAACCCTGATAATAATGCAAAAAAATTTTATGATAGTGTAAGTTTTCCACCCTCAATGGCTGTAGTTTTAAGTCAGATTTTAAACACTAATATACACGACAGTATCAAAGTTCTATACTTTAAGGGAAAAGTTTATGAACTTTTAGGATTATATTTTAATAGAAGTGAAAACAAATCTATAGAAAATTGTCCTTTTCTCTTGATTGAAGAAAATGTCATAAAGATCAAGTTGGCAAAGGACATTGTTTTAGATAGAATGGCTAATCCTCCAACCATAGATGATTTGGCCTCTGAAATTGGTTTAAGTGCATCAAAACTTAAAGAGGGATTTAAGAAAATTTATGGAAATACAATTTATTCATATCTTTTAGATTATAAGATGGAGGAAGCAAGGAGGATGCTTGAGTCTAAAAAAAGTAACATAAATGAAATTGGACACAATTTGGGCTATAGCACTGCTAGTCATTTTATAACTGCTTTCAAAAAGAAATACGGAACTACCCCAAAAAAATATTTAATGTCTGTATCTTAGCAATTAAGATGAAAGGAGTTTTAATTGTTAATTTGGGTTCCCCAAATAGCACTGAAGTTAATGATGTAAGAAAGTATCTTGATCAATTTTTAATGGATGAAAGAGTAATTGATTTTCCAAAGTTGATCAGGAAGATTTTGGTTAAAGGATTAATTTTAAATATTAGACCTAAAAAATCATCTAATGCATATAAAAGAATTTGGTGGAAAGAAGGCTCTCCTTTAATAGTCATATCGAAAAAATTTCACAGTAAAATTCAAAAAAAAAGTAAAGTTCCTGTTTCGCTTTCTATGAGATATGGAAATCCTTCAATTAAATCTGGACTTCAAGACCTAAAAAATAAAGGGGTTAAAGAAGTTTTAGTAATTCCTCTTTATCCACAATTCGCAATGTCATCTGTTGAGACAATAACGGTTGAAACAGAAGATATAAAAAATAAATTTTTTCCGAAAATGAATTTATTCCATTTTCCTTCATTTTATAATAAACCTGATTACATAGAGGTTTTGTCAAATTCAATAAGAGATTTTTTAAAAGATAAAAAAATAGATCATTTATTATTCTCATATCATGGTATTCCAAACAGACATATTTTAAAATCTGATATAACTGGATCTCATTGTAAAATGAATGGAATATGTTGTTTTAAAAAATCGGAAGCTCACAAATATTGTTATAGACATCAATGTGAAATTACAACATTAAATGTTGCAAAAAAATTAGGTCTTAAGAAAGGAAGTTTTTCAACTTCTTATCAATCCAGAGTTACTATAATTGGTTCTTGGTTAAAACCATATACTGATAAAACAATTCTTGAATTTGCTAATAAAGGATATAAAAATATTGCAGTTGTAACTCCTGCTTTTGTTTCAGATTGTTTGGAAACATTGGAAGAAATAGGAATGGAAGCCTCTGAAGATTTTAAAAATAATGGTGGAAAAGAATTATACTTGATTCCATGCCTAAATTTTAGAGATGATTGGGTAAAAGTTGCTTCTAACTGGATTAATGAATGGGCCTTAAATAAAAGTTAATTATGAAAAAGGAAGTTTCAAGTGATTTAGGAACAGCTTTAGTTCCTAAATTATTGATTCGTCATGCAGTACCATCTTCAATTGGAATTTTGGTAATGTCTCTTAATATTTTAATTGATACTATTTTTGTAGGACAATGGATTGGCCCTGATGCAATAGCGGCTATTAATGTTGTATTACCTGTTTCTTTTTTTATTGCAGCACTTGGAATGTCTATAGGAGTAGGGGGTGCATCAATTATTTCAAGAGCTTTAGGAAATAATGAAAAGGAAAAAGCAATAGTAACTTTTGGAAATCAGCTTACAATGACTCTATTAATGACAATTGTTTTGGTTTTCTTTGGTTTACTTTTTGTTGATTTTATTATTCCTTTATTTGGCGGTAAAGGGAATCTGTTTTTGCCAGCTAAGATTTATTATACTATTATTCTATATGGAGTTCCTGTTTTAGCATTTTGTATGATGGCAAATAACTCAATTAGAGCAGAAGGAAAGCCAAAAATAGCAATGTATGCAATGTTATTGCCATCAATTTCAAATTTATTTTTAGATTATATTTTCATTTATATTTTAGACATGGGTATGTATGGTGCTGCTTGGGCTACTACAATCTCTTATATAGTTTGCGCATCATATATTTTGTTGTTTTTTATTTCAGGTGGATCAGAATTGAAATTAAAGATTATAGATTTAAAACTAAAAAAAAGTATAGTACAACAAATTTCTTCTTTAGGTATTGTTACTTTAGTTAGGCAAGCAATGGTTAGTGTAACAGTACTTTTGCTTAATAATATTTTATTTGAATTGGGGGGAGAATCTATTGTTGCTGTATACGCAATAATTAGTAGAATGTTGATGTTTGCTACTTTCCCCATTTTAGGAATAACTCAAGGATTTCTTCCAATTGCAGGGTTTAATTATGGTGCAAAAAAGTTTGCAAGAGTTAAAGAGGTGATAAGGGTTTCTTTTAAGTATGCTTCAATTTTAGCAGTTGTTATTTCAATATTGATTTTTTTTCTTGCAAATCAGATTCCAAAAATATTTACATCTGATGAATTAATAAATAAAGAAGCTCCAATCGCTTTAAAAATAGTTTTTTCATTATTACCTATTGTTGGAATACAATTGATAGGAGCTGCATATTTTCAGGCTATTGGAAAAGCACTTCCTGCACTTTTACTAACATTAACAAGACAAGCTTTCTTTTTTATACCCTTAGTTTTTTTCTTTTCATATAAGATGGGAATTTTAGGCGTTTGGATTTCTTTTCCAGCTTCTGAGTTTTTGGCAATGATTGTTACGGTTTATTATCTTAACCGTGAAATTAAAAAATTGTAATTTTTTTTAAATTAATTTGTTTGCGATTATTCAATCACTGATTATTTAGTTTTTGTAAATTTATGTTTTTCTAAATCATAAAAAATGAGATTTTTATATAGTATAAATAGTAAAGTTATTTTTTGTGCATTATTATTTATTTTTTCTCAAAATATTTTTTCTCAAAAAAAAGGAAATAAAAATAAAATCTTAAGTTTTTCTGAAAATATATATGAGTCTCTTAAATACAGATCTATTGGTCCTTTTAGAGGAGGTAGATCAGCTGCAGTAACTGGTGTAAAAAATAAGCCTGATCTATATTATTTTGGAGCCACTGGCGGAGGAGTGTGGAAAACAGAGAACGGGGGTAAGACTTATAAAAATATTTCTGATGGTTATTTTGGAGGTAGTATAGGTTCTATTGTTGTTTCAAATTCGAATCCAAATATTATTTATGTTGGGGGTGGAGAGGTTACAGTAAGAGGAAACGTTTCTTCAGGTTATGGAATTTGGAAATCTCTTGATGCAGGTGAAAGTTGGATTTTTTCTGGATTACCTAACTCAAAACATGTTCCTCGAATTGTTGTTGATCCAAATAATTCAGATATAGTTTATGCGGCAGTCCTTGGAAACATTTATAAACAGGATAATAATAGAGGGGTATACAAGAGTGTTGATGGAGGTAAAACATGGAAAAAAACTCTTTTTTCAAATTCTATGTCTGGAGCAGTTGAACTTGTAATGGATCCTAACAACTCAAGAATATTGTATGCTTCTACATGGAGATTACAGAGAACTCCTTACAGCTTGAGCAGTGGAGGAAAAGGTTCAGCTTTATGGAAAAGCATAGATGGGGGTGAATCATGGGAAAAAATAAGTGATAATAACGGATTTGCAGATGGTATTTTGGGTATTATAGGAGTAACAGTTTCTCCTCTAAATTCAAAAAAAGTATGGGCAATTGTTGAAAATAAAGAAAATGGGGGTATATATTTTTCTAATGATGCAGGTCTTTCATGGAAACATATAAATGATAGTAGAGATTTAAGACAAAGAGCATGGTATTATTCAAAAATTTATGCAGACACTCAAAATGAAGATATCATTTATGTTATGAATGTTTTTTATCATAAGTCTGAGGACGGAGGAAAGACATTTAAGAAATACAATGCTCCTCATATTGATCATCATGATTTATGGATAGCGCCTGAAAATAATAAAAGGATGATTATTGCTGATGATGGCGGTGCTCAGGTTAGTTATGATGGAGGAAAAACATGGAGTACATACTATAATCAACCGACAGCTCAGTTTTATAGGGTAACTACTGATAATGATTTCCCATACAGGATATATGCTGCTCAACAAGATAACTCTACTATTAGAATCAGATATCGATCAGATAAATCATACATAACAGAAAATGATTGGGAAGAAACTGCTGGAGGAGAGTCTGCTCATATAGCTGTAGATCCTTTAAATAATGATATAGTATATGGAGGCAGTTATGGAGGATATTTGACTCGAGTAAATCATAATAACAAAAGTGTAAGAGCTATCAATGTTTGGCCAGATAATCCAATGGGATATGGAGCAGAAGGAATGAAATATCGTTTCCAATGGAACTTTCCAATTATTTTTAGCAAACACAACCCGAAAAAACTGTACACTTTTTCTAATTATGTTCATGTATCTGAAAATGAGGGTCAAAAATGGGAAATTATAAGTCCTGATCTTACACGAAATGACCCTGAATTGCTTAAATCATCTGGAGGTCCTATTACTCAGGATAACACAGGTGTTGAATATTATTGTACAATTTTTGCTGTTGACGAATCTCCCATTAAAGAAGGAATTATGTGGATTGGAAGTGATGATGGTTTGATACATATAACAAATGATGGGGGTAAAAATTGGAGAAATGTTACACCTAAAAATATGAATAAATGGATGATGATAAATAGTATTGATTCATCACCTTTTGATGCTGGAACCTCTTATGTTGCAGGAACATTATATAAAACTGGAGATTTTAGTCCATATATATATAAAACTGATGATTATGGAAAAAGCTGGAAAAAAATAACTTCAGGTATAAATGAAAATCATTTTACAAGAGTTGTAAGAGCTGATCCTAAAAGAAAGGGTTTATTATATGCAGGTACAGAATCAGGAATCTATATTTCTTTTGATGATGGAATGTCTTGGAAAAGTTTTCAATTGAACTTACCTATAGTTCCTATTACTGATTTAACTATAAAAGATAATAGCTTGATAGTTGCAACTCAAGGAAGAAGTCTATGGGTACTTGATGATTTAACTGTTCTACACCAATTGAATAATAAAATGGATAATTCCGAAATGATATTATTTAAACCAAAAGACAGCTACAGATTTAAGGGTTCTGAAATTGGGTTAGCTGTTAAATTTATTAATTCTGATGAATCAAAATCTTTAACAAAAGGAACTAATCTTCCTAATGGTTCTATAATTAATTTTTATTTGAAAAACTACAACAAAAAAAAGGATACAATTAAATTAACCTTTTCTGATAATAAAGGTAATTTGATTAAAAGCTTTAGCAATTATTCTGATAAGAATAAGTTAAAATTAAAAAAAGGGGGGAATCAGTTAGTTTGGGATACAAGATATAATGGTGCTGAAACTCTAGAGGGAATGATTTTTTGGAGCACTTCTTTTAAAGGGCCTAAAGCCGTTCCTGGAGATTATATTGTTACTCTTCAAAAAAACAATTTAAAAGAATCCCAACAATTCACAATACTTCCTGATCCAAGAAGTGAATCATCTATTTCTGATATGAAATTACAATTTGATTTTGTTAATGAAGTAAACAAGACAGTTGACAAAGCTCATAAAACTATAAAATCAATAAGATCAATAATTAAAAAATTGATAGAATTTGAAGAAAATTATTCAGATAAGTCTTATGAAAAATTAATGGCGTTTTCAATAAAGTTAAGAAAGAGTTTTTCTGAAATTGAAAAAACCCTTTATCAAACAAAAAATAGAAGTAATCAGGATCCTTTAAATTTTCCAATTAAACTAACAAATAAATTAGCTCATTTAAATAGATTAGTAACAATGAATGATTTTCCTCCAACTAATCAAGATTTAATGGTAAAAAATGAGTTGTCAAATTTAATTCAAGCTGAGTTAAATAAATATGATAGTTTAATTGAAAATGATTTAAAAAAATTCAATGAGGAATTTTCTGAACTTGAACTTGATTATTTGATCATAAAAAAATAAAATTTGTTTTACAATTATATAAAAGCCTTTCATTTAATTTTTATTATAACATGGTTTGCAGGTCTTTTCTATGTTCCTAGATTATTTATGTATCAGATTGAAGCTTATAAAAAAAATGAAAATATAAGACTGGAGTTTATAAAACAATTCAAATTAATGTCATGGAGATTGTGGTATATAATTACATGGCCTTCTGCTATTTTAGCAAGTTTTTTTGGTGTGTCATTAATTGTAATCAACCAATCTTTGTTGAATCAGAATTGGATGATTTTAAAAATAGGATTTGTTTTATTATTAATTATATATCATTTAAAAACTCACATGATTTTTTTGTCCTTGCAAAAGGATAAGTGCTCATATTCATCTAATTTTTTTCGATTTTGGAATGAAGGAGCAACTTTATTACTTTTTGCGATTATTTTTTTAGTTTCATTAAAAGATAGTATTCAATCCTTTTATCTTTTAGTTGGATTAATTTGTTTAGCTTTAGTTTTGTTTTTTTCAGTAAAATTTTACGAAAAAATCAGAAAAAATAAATGAATAAAGTTTGTTTAATATGATTCCTAAGATTTCTTTAAGAGCTCGACTTTTCATAGTTATGACTTTGCTTTTGCTGATCGCAGGAGTAATGATTTTAGGATCAACTACAATTCAATATACATCTCAGCAAGAAAATTATCATTTAAGTAGATTAAATAGAAAAGTCAATCAAATTGAAACTCATTTAAATTTTATTGTAAATAAAAACGATCTTTATAATAAAGAGGATAGTATTTGGAAGAAATATGAAAATGATTTTGAAAATATTAATAAAATTCATAACGTTCAATATTCTCTTTTCACAATCAAAGGAACACCTTTATTTTTATACCATACACCACTTAAAATAATTGCTAATAACTATAATTTAGATAATGAAATTTTAAAAAAATTAAGAACTTCAGAGAATAACAGGTTTAATGAAGATTACAATTCTGATGTTGATAAATTTCATGCTTCATATAGAGTTCTTAAAGATAATTTTGGAAGAGCATATGGGATTCTTTTGTTTCCATATTTTGAAGATGTTTCTTTCTCGGAAAATGAATTAAATATTTTTCTTCAAAACCTTTATCAAATATATATTTTATTATTTATTGGAGTTATTCTTATTGCCTATTTTTTATCAAAATATGTTACTAGATCCTTAGAAACTATTAGGATGAAAATGGATCAAACAGGACTTTTGAAAAGAAATGAAAAAATATTTTTAAAAAATGCAACTACAGAAATTGATAGTTTGGTGAATTCGTACAATAGAATGATTGATGATTTGGAGGTTAGTGCTTCTAAATTAGCAAAAAGTGAACGTGAAAGTGCCTGGCAAGAAATGGCTAGACAAGTTGCTCATGAAATTAAAAATCCCTTAACCCCTATGAGACTAACTATTCAAAGTTTTCAACAAAACTTTAATCACAAGGATCCTAAAAATATTAATAAAATTAATGAATTATCTAATACTTTAATCCAGCAGATAGATACTATGAGTCAAGTTGCAACTGCTTTTTCTGATTTTGCAACTCTGCCAAAAACAAAAATGGAAAAATGTAATTTGGTTAAAATCACAAAACAAGCTATTGGTTTATTTAAAGAATTTAATATTTCTTTTAAATATAATTCTGATAAAATAATTCACCAATTTGATAAAAACCAGTGGATAAGAGTAATTACGAACCTAATTAAAAACTCTATTCAATCTATTGAACAAAATATTAAGCCCAAGATAAAAATTGAAATCAATTCAAATAATAGATCCACAAAGATTAAGATAATTGATAATGGACAGGGTATTTCTAAGGAGTTGGGAGAAAAGGTTTTTGAACCTAAGTTTACCACTAAAACTTCTGGAATGGGATTAGGACTTGGAATAGTTAAAAATATTATAGACTCAAATAATGGATCAATTTCATTTAATTCAAATTTAAAAAAAGGGACAACTTTTATAATTGAATTAAAAAAGTAGAATTTTAATTTATCTATAATATATTTTTTTTGATGTTTTTTTCAATGTCACTTATAATATTTTTTGAATTTGTTTGATCAATTTTTATAGGTTTACCAATCAAAAACTTTATTTTAACTCCTAGAGGAAGTGGAAAATAATTTTTTTTTCCAAATTTCCATGAATTATTAATAGAAACAGGTATAATATATGCAGATGGAATCGATTGAATTAAAGTATTAAGCCCTCCGTGACGAAAATTTTTCATATTTCCATCTTTACTTCTAGTTCCTTCAGGAAATATTACAGCTGACCATTTATTTTTCTCTATATTTTCTCCAAATATTTTGATTTGATCTAAAACACCTTTTTCTCCATTTCTGTCTATTAAAACTGACCCCCCTTTTTTTAAATTATATGAAATACTAGGAATGCCTTTTCCTAATTCTTTTTTACTCACAAACTTTGGATGGAATTTTCTTAAATTCCAAATTATAGGAGAAACATCATAAGTGCTCTGATGATTTGAAACAAATATTAAAGGACAATTTTTTGGAATTTCGGATTCATATTTAAAAATTATCCTAGTACCAAGAATTTTGAGGCACAACAATAAAAAAAAATTTAGTATATCAACACTTTTTTTTTGTGCATTATACCCAATTAAATTATAACACAACCATTGTATTGGTTGAAAAATTATGAGTAATTGAAAAAAGAAAAAATAATATGTAACTGATAATATGTATTCAACAAATTTTTTTAAATACATTTTATTTAATTACAACTTAAGAATTAACAAAATTCGTTAAAAGCAGATTTTAAATTTTCAGCAATTAATTCAGCAGGTCTACCTTCTATGTGATGTCTTTCTACCATATGAACTAAACTCCCATCTCTAAAAAGAGCAATACTAGGTGAAGAGGGGGGAAATGGAACCATTAAGTCTCTTGCTGCTTGAGTAGCCTCTTTATCAACCCCAGCAAAAACGGTAACTAAATGATCCGGTTTTTTTTCATTTAACAAAGAATTTCTAATTCCAGGCCGAGCATTTGCAGCTGCACAACCACATACAGAGTTTACTGCAACAAGAGTTGTTCCATTTTTTGATATGGCTTTTGAAACATCTTCCTCTGTTTCTAATTCTATAAAACCTATTGAAGTTAACTCTTCCTTCATAGGTTTAACTATTTCCTCTGGATACATAATATTTTTTTGACAAATATATAAAACAAAGGTTAAGATATAGTTTTGTGGCAAAGATTAAATTTCAGAAATTTGCATTTATAATTTAAAAGATTATCTAATGTATAAGTGGATAGCAGCGTTAGTGGGATATTATTACTTTAGATTTCCAGGAGCCATTTTAGGATATTTTACAGGTGTTCTTTTAGAGCAATATAGTCGAAGAAACTTTTTTAATTCTATAAATCCTGCTGATTTTGAAATTAATCTTTTAGCCCTAGCTTCAACCGTTATCAAAGCTGATGGGAGTGTTAAAAAACAGGAATTGGAATTTGTAAGAAATTTTTTTATTGGTCATTATGGACAAGATAAAGCAAAGAAAATTTTTAAAATATTTAATGAACAAGTTAAAAATGAAATACAGAATATTGAAAAATTATCAAAAGTTTTTATTAAGAGAACAAGGTATGAAACAAGATTGCAAATTATTCATTTTTTATATGGAGTGGCAAATTCTGATGGCAAAATAGCAAATCAAGAACTAGACAAAATAAATCAAATCGCTATTGCTTTGGGTATAAATTTACTAGATGTTGAAAGTATAAAGGCTATGTTTATTAAATCTTCAGATAATGCTTATAAAATTCTTGAGATTGAATCTGATGCATCGGATGAACAGGTAAAAACTGCGTATAGAAATATGGCAAAAAAATATCATCCAGACAGAATATATAGTAAAGACCCTGCAATGATAAAAGGGGCAAAAGAAAAATTTCAAGAAGTTCAAAAGGCTTATGAGATTATTCAAAAAGAAAGAGGAATTTAAATTTTATGGATCAATTTTGGTTTTATTTTAATCTAGGGTTTAGTCATGTTTTAGACATTAATGGTTTAGACCATTTTTATTTTTTAATTGCATTAAGTTTACCATTGACTTT
>CACEKG010000012.1 GCA_902560065.1 uncultured Bacteroidota bacterium | reverse complement strand
ACTTATGTTTTAGAAATGTTTCATAGATTTTGTATACTTATTTTAATACTAAATTCAATTTCAATTAAATCTCAGTATACTGACCAAATTAATTCAAATAGACCCGGAGCTTCCATAGGTGCTTTTGCTGTAGGAAAAAATGTAATTCAATTTGAATCTGGAGTTGAGTATAGAAACTATAAACATTCAGGATACAACTCCTCAACTTTTAATTCTGGAAACGCATTTTTGTCTGTAAGATGGGGGTTCTTATTTGAACAATTAGAATTAACATATGAAGGAGTTTATGGATTTGGAAGTTTAGACTCAAAAGTGACTTCTCCAAACAGTAAATATTATTTAAATGGAATGCTTCAAAATTTTGTTGGTTTAAAATTTTTAGTTTTTGATCCGTTCAAAAAAGAAAGAAAAGTAAATGTATATAGTTGGAAAGCTAATAATGGCTTTAAAATAAGAGAGTTACTGCCTGCTATTTCAATTACTGTTGGTCCCAATATTAATTTTGAAAAAGAAAATCCTTTTCCATATGGAAATATATTTTCAAAACTTTATAAACCAATCTTTTTTCAAAATATTGGAGACAAAGTTGATGAAGAACCTTTCTTTCATTTAAGAGGCACTATAGCAACACAATCACATTTTCTAAGTACATGGGTCTTAGTTACTAATTTTAGTTATAATAGGTATTTGTCAGACTATGTTGAAAAAAATTATATTCTTACTTTAACTCATAATTTTAGACCTTCTTGGTCTATATATATTGAAAATGAGGGTTCCTATAGTGATTTATACAGAATGACTATTTTTAGAACTGGTGTTGCCTTTCTGTTTTCAAATAATCTTCATTTTGAAACTAGTTTAGGAATGAATATTAAAGAATCTCCATCCTTAGTTTTTGCTAATTTTGGTGCTTCTTATAGATTAGACTTTCATAAAGATTATGAATCTTCAGCTGAAATCGAAGACAAAAAATTAAAAAAGGAAGAAAAAGAATTAAAGAAGACCTTAAAAAAAACATCTAGGGCAGAGAAGAAAAGAAATAAAAAGGCAAGAAAAAAGAATTAAATGGAGGAATCAATAGAAATAGTTGAAATAAAAAATATTTCTGATTATAAAAAGTTTGTGAATTTTCAATTTAAACTTTATTCTGATAACCGTTACTGGATACCCCCAATAATTAACGAAGAAATTGATACAATTAATCCGAATAAAAATCCAGTTTACAAAAATTCTAATGCAAAGTTTTATTTGGCATATAGAAATAAAAAAATTGTTGGAAGAATTGCTGCAATAATTAATTGGTTAGAAGTAAAACAAATCAAAAAAAATAAAGTTAGATTTGGATGGTTTGATTTTATAGATGATATATCTGTAAGCAAAGCTCTACTTAATACAGTTGAAGCTTTTGGAAAAAAGAATGGATTAGAAAAAATTGAAGGTCCAATGGGGTTTTCCAACTTAGATAAAGCTGGAATGTTAATAGAAGGGTTTAATGAAATGGGGACAATGATCACTCTATATAATTACCCATATTATCCGAAACATTTAAAAAAGCATGGTTATAAAAAAGAAGCTGTTTGGATAGAATATGAAATAAAAATTGCATCCTCTGAAAATGCTCCAGGAAAAATAAAAAAATTTTCAAATTTAATTTTGAAACGATATAATTTAAAGGCACTAAATTTTAAGAAAAAAAATCAGATTTTACCATATGTAGATCAAATGTTTAAACTCCTAGACAGCACTTATAATTCACTTCAAACCTATGTTCCAATTCAAGACTATCAAATCAAACATTACAAAGAAAAATATTTAAGATACATTAGTCCTGACTTAATTAAATGTGTCGTAGATAAAGACAATGATTTAATAGGATTCGTAATAATTATGCCGTCATACGCAAAAGCATTAAGAAAGGTGAATGGAAGTTTATTCCCTTTTGGTTTTTTGTATTTGCTAAAGGCTTCATTTTATTATGATAAAGCATCTTTTTATTTAATTGGAATTAGACCAGATTTTCAAAATAAAGGGATTACTGCTATTTTATTTAATGAAATTCAAAAAACTTTTAATAAAAGAAATATTTCTATTGTAGAAACAAACCCAGAATTAGAGGAAAACATTGCTATTCAAAATAATTGGAAAAATTATAAGAATAGAGTTCATAAAAGAAGAGCTACTTTTAGCAAAAAACTATAAAGTTTATGATGTCTAGTGGAACAATAATAGCTGCCTCTACTCCACCTGGATCTGGTGCTATTTGTATTATTAGAATTTCAGGGTCTGAATCCATAAGATTAACTGACCTTTTTTTTAAATCTAGATCTGGTATTAAATTATCTAAATCCAAGCCCTTAAAATTAATCTTAGGAGATTTTATTGTTAACAATGAAACAATTGATGAGGTATTAATTTCAGTTTTTAAAAATCCAAATTCTTATACTGGAGAGGATGTGGTTGAAATATCATGCCACGGTTCTAGCTATATAAAACAAAAAATAATTAAGTCTTATATGGATAGTGGAGCTGAACTTGCTCAGCCAGGAGAATTTACTCTAAGAGCTTATCTTAATAAAAAACTTGATTTGAGTCAGGCAGAAGCTGTATCCGACTTAATTTCTTCTGAAACAAAATCAGAACATAGTATAGCAATGAATCAAATCAAAGGAGGTTTTTCAAATGCTATAGAATTAATAAGAGAAAAATTAATTGAATTTACATCGCTTATTGAACTAGAACTTGATTTTAGCGAAGAAGATGTCAAATTTGCAAACAGAAAAGACTTAAATAAACTTGTTGCTGATTTAAAGATTAAATTAAATTCTTTAATTAATTCTTTTAAATATGGTAACGTCATCAAAGATGGAATTCCTGTTACTATTGCAGGAAGGCCAAATTCTGGTAAATCCTCTCTGATTAATGCTTTATTAAATGAGGATAAAGCCATTGTATCTGATATTCCTGGAACAACTAGAGATGTCATTGAAGATACTTTAATTATTGATGGTTTAAAATTTAGATTTATTGATACTGCAGGACTTCGTAAAACTAATGATAAAATAGAATCTTTAGGAATAAAAAAAGCTAAAGAAAAAATAAAAAAAGCAAAAGTTCTTTTATATCTATTTGATAGAAATGATATTACTTTAAAAGAAATAATAAAAGAAAACAATGATCTATATCATGAAAATCTATTAATTATTTTGATAGAAAACAAAATTGATTTAATTGAAAATTATGGAACTAGTCAATTTTATAAAAATTTAGGTAAAGAAATAAATAAAAGCTCAATTTCAAATTTTATTGGTTTGTCAACTTTTAATGACAATCACATTGAAAATTTAAAAAATCTCTTAATTCAAAACTTTGAGGGACTAATTAATAATGATGATATTATTATTTCTAATGAAAGACATTATAATGCTTTAAAAAAAGCTCTTAAATCTCTTGATGATGTAATCGAAAGTTTAAATAATAATATAACTGGAGATTTATTAAGTATTGATCTTAAAGAATCTATATACCAAATTGGTCTAATATCAGGAAAAATTGATTTAAATCAAGATATTCTGAGTTCTATTTTTTCCAAGTTTTGTATTGGGAAGTGAGTTAATTTATTAATAATTATATTTAAAATATTAATGAAAAAAGAAAAAGATTTAACAACTATAATTCTTTTAATTCTTTCTGGAGAATGTATTTATATACTTCCCTATGTTCTAGCCAGAATTTTTCGGCCAACATTTTTAGATGTGTTTAATTTATCAAATTTTGAATTAGGAAGTTTGTTTTCAGTTTATGGGATTGTTGCTATATTCTCATATCTTTTTGGTGGAGTTATTGCAGATAATTTATCGCCAAGAAAATTGATATCAACAGCTCTTTTCTTAACTGCACTTGGAGGGATTTTCTTGGCTACATTCCCATCATTTAATATTTTAAAAATAATATATGGATATTGGGGTATTACAACGGTATTATTATTTTGGGGTGCTATGATTAAGGCAGCACGATTATGGGGCGGATTAAATAGTCAAGGACGAGCATATGGATATCTAGATGGTGGAAGAGGAATAGTTGCTGCTTTAATAGGAAGTATTAGTGTTTTTATTTTTTCTATTAGCCTAACAAATGATATAAGTTCATCTAATATAATAGAACGTAAAGAAGCTTTTAAATATGTTATTTTATTTTCTTCATTTTTAATTTCCATAGTCGGATTATTAGTTCTTTTATTTATGAACACAAAAGAAGATGTTAAATCAGCTAATCATTCTTCAATAAATTCAATAAAAAAAATTAAAGAAGTCTTAAAGCTAAAATCAGTTTGGTTGCTAATGATTATTATAATGTCTGCATATGTAGGATATAAAACAACTGATATTTACTCTCTTTATGCATCTGATATTATGTTTTTTGATCAAATTAATGCTTCAAAAGTTGGATCTTTACAATTATATTTAAGGCCTATAGTTTGTGTCCTAATTGGATTGTTAGCAGACAGAACGAATTCCTCTTCATGGATAATAATAGGTTTTATTACCATGTTATTTGGGGCATCAATATTTGCTGTTGGAATAATAAATTCAAAAATGAATTTCATCTTCATATTATCACTTATTATAGTTGCGGTTGGAACATATGCAGCTAGGGCTTTATATTATGCTATTTTTCAAGAAGGAAATATTCCTATAGGTATAATGGGAACTGCTGTTGGTATAATATCTGTGGTGGGTTATACTCCAGATATTTTCGCAAGTCCAGTTATGGGCTATTTTTTAGACAATTACCCTGGAAATCTTGGACATCAATACGTATTTAGTATGCTTGTAGTTTTTTCTTTGTTTGGTCTTATAGCTTCAATAAAATTTGCTAAAATTTCAAATAAAACTTTTAAATTAATTGTCTAATGCAATTATCCATTGATGTAATCTTTCAGGCCAATTTTGAAGATGACCATTTCCGATTGCTAAAGAATAACCGTGCCCTCCATATGAATATAAATTCATTTCTGAAAGAATTTTATGTTTTTTAAGCGATTCATAAAACAATAAACTATTTTCAACAGGAACACCCATATCATCTTGTGAATGTAGAAGAAAAGTTCTTGGAGTTAATTCATTTACATTAAGTTCATTAGAAAACTCTAAAACCATCTTCTTAGAGGGGTTTAATCCTAATAAATTATTTTTGGACCCCATATGAGTTATATTTTTTTTCATGGAAATAACTGGATAAATTAAAATCATAAAATTTGGTTTAGCTGAAACCTTGTCTATTTCTTTTTCACTAAAATCATTGGGTTTATTATATTGAGTTCCCAAAGTGCTTGCTAAATGACCTCCTGCTGAAAATCCCATTACTCCTATCCTATCTTTATCTATATTATATTCTTTATGATTATTTCTAATTATTCTCATGGCCCTTTGAGCATCTTGAAGAGGAGCTTTATGAGATACTTTAACTGACTTTGAATTTGGCAACCTATATTTTAAAACAAATGCTGCAATTCCTTTAGAATTAAACCATTTTGCTATATCTGTTCCTTCCCAGTCATAAGCAAGAATTTCATAACCACCTCCAGGGCAAATCAAAACACCTTTTCCTGTCGAATTTTGCTTAGCTGGTAAAAAAACTTCTATTGTTGGATTTATTACATTTTTTATTCGAATAATATCTGTTTTACTTACTATTTCTTTTTCATTAGTCTTGATGTGATTAGGAATTACATCCCATAATTCAATAATATTATTTTGAGAAAATAATAATGAAGAATTTATAAAAAATATTATTAGTAAAACTCTTTTCATTTTTTTGATTTTTTTCGAAAATAAGTCTTTATCTTAAAAAAAGTGATTATCCTTAAAATTAATTTAATTTAGTTTTTTAATTTTTAAAAATTGATGAAAACAAAAAACGATTACTGGAGAAATATTTTATATGCATACTGTTTTATTATTATAGGACTTATATTATTGTTTTTTAGAATTAATACACTTCCTGAAATCCCTCAATTATTTGGAGTTTTAATATTTAGTGGAATTGGTATGTATTTTTTAATTAAAGCAGTTAGAATATATCAAAGATTAGAGGATAAGAAAATTTATCCTTCTCAATTAGATTTTTTAAACAAATTAGCCTTTAAACTGTATTCAGACAAAAATAAATTTAGAAAAACATTTATAGTTGCAATTATAGTTGGTTTAACACTGGGTGTTTTTTTAGGCTATTATATGGAATAAAATCATAAAAAAATCCAGACAAATAATTTGACTGGATTTAATTTCAAAAAATAATTAAAAGCTATTTTTTGCTTTGATAAGAATAATAACCTTCAACAGGTATCATCATATGTGCATATAGCGTTCCCTTAAACATCACATAAGGAGATCCTTCATTAAAATCAGTTGTATAGCCATCTAAACTTGCTGGATCTTTTGGCATTAACATTAAATGTGGTCCAGATTCAATCCACTGACTGGGATCTTTTGCATCTTCTTTATTAAACACAAAGGGTGTTGTATTATCTTCTCCCATATCTCCATGTAACATATATGCCCATCCATCTCTATCTAACTCAGGTTTTTTTCCACTCATGTAGGCCATAGCCCATTTCATAGTTTCAGCATCACCACACATAGGCATTGCTTCATGAGGATCTTTCCAACCATTTTCTGGATCGGACATTCCCCTAGGATTAGCAGCCATACAAGTCCAACCGTTAGTACCCTCACGTAAAACCTTATTGTCTACACTAATGACAGTTGCATTTTCTGCTATAAAAGATGGAGCAGCTGTACTATATGCCCAAACTCTCCATTCTACGGATGTGTGAGGCCCTTCAGGTTCTCCATTTGATTTTTCAGCTGTTGCTGGTGGTTTCACTTCTTGCTGACATCCTATTAACAAGAACGTAACCGATAATAATAACGTAAAATATTTCATGATTTTTTTTTTAATGAGTATTAAAATACAATTATTTTTTAAAAATATATACAAATAATTAATAGCAAATAATTTAATATATTATTATATTGAAAATGTGATGTTTTTAAACCTTTTTCTCAAATTATAATAGTCTTATGAGAATTTTTTATTTATTTTTCTTAATAACCTTAAATCTTTCATTTATAAGGGGGCAAATTGTAGACAAAAAAAAATTTTTTTTACCCCCTTCAGGATATTCAATTATTAGCACTGACTTACATATTCATACTGTTTTTTCTGATGGATCTGTTTGGCCCAACATAAGAGTAAAAGAAGCTTTAAAGGAAGGTCTAGACTTAATAGCTATTACTGACCATATTGAATACTTACCTCATAGAGAGGATATACCTTATCCAGATAGAAACCGGCCATTTAATATAGCTAAAGAATATAATAAAAACTCTAAAAAATTAAGAATTATAAACGGTTCTGAAATAACTAGAGACATATCTCCATCAGGCCATTTTAATGCTGTTTTTCTTAAAGATGCAAATAAACTAGTTCAAAAAGATTCTTTATCTGGGATTATTGAGGCAAATAAACAAAATGCCTTTGTTTTTTGGAATCATCCTAACTGGGATTCAACAGGAATTGCAAGACTAAAAGAGTTTCAGACTTATTTAGTAAACAAAAAACTTCTTCATGGAATTGAAGTTGTAAATGAAACTACTTTTTCTGAGGAAGCTTTCCAAATTGCTATAGATAATAATTTAACCATTCTTGGTACTTCTGATATACATGAACTAACAGAATGGACTCATGATATTTCTAGTGGAGGACACAGACCTATAACTTTTGTGTTAACAAAGGGCCTTTCTGACTCTGATTTAAAAAAAGCTTTATTTAAGGGAGAAACTCTTGTTTGGTTTAAAGATCTATTAATCGGTAAAAAAACTGTCCTGAATAAAGTTCTTAAATCTAATTTAATTTTTTCCAAACCTTTTTACCCAAAAGGGAAAACAATACTACATGCAACTCTACAAAATAAAAGCGCGACCAAGATTCAGTTAAAATATATAGGTCAATATAGTTTTCACGACGATAGTGATATAATTACAATTAACCCTTATTCTGAATTAAAACTTAGAATAAAAACTCGTGAAATTATTGATAAAGTTAATTTGCCTTTTATTGTGCTAAATGCTTTAGAAGGACCAAAAAATCATACAAAAATTGATTTTAATCTTAAAATAAATTAAACATGAATCAAAATAGAAGAAAGTTTATAAACGATATATTTAAAGGTACAGCAGCTATTAGCTTAAGCTCTCCTTTGTTAAACAATAATTTATTTGCAAATTATCTTTCTAAAAAAATTAAAATTTCTCTTCAATGCTTTTCTTTTGCTTCAGAATTTTATACAGGCAAATTTGATTTGTCAAATTTTTCAAAAATCATAAGAGAAACCTATAATCTTGATGGAGCTGAATATTGGTCAATTCCATTTATGGGTAAAGAAAAAAATTCAAGTTTTTTAAATGAGTTAAGACAAAAGTCTAATGACTATGGAATTAAAAATACTATTATACTTGTTGACTTACTTAATATGCAAACAATGAAACAAGGAAACAGTTTAGCGTCTGTAAATAAAAAAGAAAGAAATCAAGCTATTGAAGATCATAAACCCTGGATTGATGCCGCTAAATCTATTGGATGTGACTCAATTAGAATTAATTTGTGGTCGGATGCTAGTAAGGAAGAGGTAATGAAAGTTTCTATAGAGAGTATTTCTAAGCTCCTAGAATATAGTTCAGATAAGAATGTCAGCATTGTAATTGAAAATCACGGAGGTTATACTGGGGATGCTAAGTGGTTAGTTAATTTAATAAAAAAAATAAATAATAAAAATCTTGGAACTTTGCCTGATTTCGGGACTTTAAACTTTTGTGTTGAAAGGGATGTATCTAACTCCGAGATTTTTTCATCAAAATGCTTAAATCAATATGACAAATATCGTGGAGTTAAAGAATTACTTCCTTATGCAAAAGGAATAAGTGCAAAATCAACTCAATTTGATTTAAAAGGAAATGAAACAGATACAAATTTTAAAAAAATGATTAGGCTAATAAAAAAGTCAAATTTTGAAGGTTATATGTCAATTGAATATGAGGGGGCTATAAGAGATACTTTTAGTCAGCAAAACAACCATTTGTCTACACATGATGGGATTTTAGCTACAAAAAAATTATTAGAGAAATATATATAATACTAAAGGTTATTCTAAAATCGTATATTTGAAAGTAACCTTAAAAAATATAATAATGAAAAAATACTTAATATTATTAGTTGTTGCTTTCATTTTCTCATCATGTGAAACAACACCTAAAAATAATAATCCAAAATATGAAGCTAATTTAGCAACTGCAAAAAAATATTTTGAATTATTTAAAACTGAAGATATGGATGCTCAAAAACCTCTAATTTGTCCTGGCGTTACATTTCACTCTCCTTTTATAGGATCAGAACCAGCTAAATTCGATGGTCTTATTGCAGGTAATAAAGCATGGCAAGATAATTTTGAAGACATTACATACTCAGAGAGTGTTTGGCTTCCTGGCACTGACTCCTTAGGAGTTTTTAATGGAAGCGTTAGAACTTATGGAACCTGGACTGCAAAATTTTCTCAAACAGGAAATGTAGTTAGTGTAAACGCATATCATTATTTTGATTTTAATGATGCAGGGCAAATACATATACAAGGAGATTATTTTGATGCAACAGGTGTTATGGCTGCTGCTATGAAAACATCAGAGGAGTAATCTTAATTTTTCCAATAAAACAAAACCTTCATATAATTATGAAGGTTTTTTTATTTATTTATTTTAATAAAAATTAATTCTTCAGATTTAGGTGTATTTAACTCTTCAGGCAAATATTGTTCTAAAGGATATAAATACAAGGTGTCATTTTCTATAAAATAAGTTGTTTTTCCTTCTATATTATCTGTAAAAGACAAATTATTTTGAATTTTATTTATAATATTTTTTTTGTAAAAAATACTATCAATACCAGTATATTCAATTGATCTTACAAATAAATCTTGATCTATAGACCAGTAATATCTGTTTCCAATACTATCAACATATATTTTTTTACCTTCTTCAGAAATATAAGAATGAAATTGCCATAATCCCTCTAAATCTGATTTAAATTTATAACATGAACTGACAACTAAAAGTATTAACAAAAAAAATATAACTCTCATTTAATTATATATATTTAAATATTAAACATACTATACTTAAGATGTATAAAATTTATTTTTTAATAATATTAATATTTTTTAACTGTAGTTCCCAAAAAGATCACAAAGAAAATTGTATTATTGGTGAAAAGTTAAATATTCCTTGTACGAAAGAATATAATCCAGTTTGTGGATGTAATGGAGTAACTTATTCAAACAAATGTGTAGCTAAATCATTCGGTGTTAATGATTGGACCTTGGGAAAATGCTAATTAATTATTAAATTGTATATAACAAATACAATATAATGAATAATAAAGCCTTGTTTTTGATATTATTTCTATCATTTTTTGTTCTTTCATGTTCAAAAAATGATGATGATTCAACTCAGAAAAAACATGTTTTAAAAGAAGCCAGTAATTCTCATAAAATTGAGCTTCATTCTAATAATAGAGTTGCATCTCTGAAAATGTCAACTAGTGAATATAAAAGTTGGAAGCAAAATAATGAATTTGGTAGTTCAGAAGCATCAAAAGCGTTATTTCAAGATATTTATAAAAAGTTTGAAGATGATTATGATTTCATTTTTTTAATATTAAATGAAACTGAAATACCTGAAGGGCTTCCTGCTGGAAGATTATTAAATATTAAAAATGATATAGCTGGAATAGGGTTAAGTATATATGATAATACTAATAAATATGGGTCTAAAGGAAGATTGAATGCTATCATGGAATTAAGCAAATTAAATTATTTAACTCAAGGCCCTGCTTTACATGAGTTAATGCATAATTGGGGTAATTATGCTTTGCAAACAACTAATAATGCTCATTGGGGTTTTACTGGAGGAAGTGACAGAGGCCAATTAGGTGGTTTTAAACAAAGTACGCTTATTGAAAATGGAAATAACTCATACACAGTAAATAGTTTTGGAGAGGTAGCTAATGGGGGAAATTCAGTAAAATATAACGAACTTGAACTTTATTTAATGGGAATGATTCCTCTTTCATCTGTTAAGCCTTTTGATAATTTTTCTGAAATATCAAATAAATCTTTCTCCGAAGGAAAATACACCTTTAATTCTTCTTCAAGAAAAACGTTTGACTCAACTTCAATTGAAAATCTTCTTGGAAAAAGAGAACCTTCTTATGAAAATTCTCAAAAGGATTTTAATTTACTTCTAATAGTGTTAACTGATAAAGATTTGTCTGATGAAGAGTGGGCAATTGTTGATGATCAAGCAGCAGAATTTGGGAAAAAAGGTGAAGGTTCTAACCCTGAACCCTATACTATTGATGGAGTGACATATCAGCCAAGGAAAACATACAACTTTTGGGAAGCAACAAATGGAAAAGGAACTTTAACAATTGGAGATTTCTAAAATTTAATAATACTATTTAAGTTTTGAAAAACTAGTAGGATTTAAAAAAACCTGTTCAATCCTACTAACAATTGGACCATCCTCTATACTCTTATTATACACTTTCTTCCAATCAGGATCATTGATAAACAAATCCCATGATTTATCCCTTTCCTCCATATTTGGAAAAGATACTATATAATATAGAGCTCCTTGATCTTTGTTATTCAAAATTTCATCAGCATAAGAAGGCTTCTCTACACTTTGAGAAGTCCAATACCCAACATTGGTAAAGCCATGTTTCTCAAATAACTTGGTAGTATGATTTTCAAATCTTGAAATTATATCATCAAACTTGCCTTCATGAGTATAATAAATACGTAGCTCATATACTTCATTTTTTTTATTCAAAATTTTATCGCCATCAACTTCCTTAGACTTAGAAATACATGATATGAATAAAAGTGATAGAATCATTAACCTAATCTGTGTTTTCATTTTTTATTATATTTTAAACTAAAATATTCTTTTTTCGATAAACTTTTTAGCTTAATATTGTCAATCCTAAATATAACTTAAAAAATGGAAACAAATTTTGAATTATTAGATTATATAATTTTTATTTCATATGGGCTTATCATACTAGGGGTTGGTCTTTGGGTTTCAAGAAATAAAGAAGGAAAAGAAAAAAATTCTGAAGATTATTTTTTAGCAAGTAAATCTTTACCATGGTGGGCAGTAGGAACATCGCTAATTGCAGCTAATATATCAGCTGAGCAATTCATTGGCATGTCAGGTTCAGGTTTTGCAGTTGGTCTTGCAATAGCCTCATATGAGTGGATGGCAGCATTAACTCTATTAATTGTAGGTAAATATTTTTTGCCAATTTTTATTGAAAAAGGTCTATATACTATTCCTGAATTTGTAGAAAAGAGATATTCAACAAATCTAAAAACAATTTTAGCTGTTTTTTGGATAGGTCTCTTTGTATTTGTTAATCTTGCATCCGTTTTATATTTAGGAGCACTAGCATTTGAAACTATTTTAGGGATAAAAATGATTTATTCAATTATTGGATTGTCTCTTTTTGCAGCTGCATATTCTTTATATGGCGGGCTATCTGCTGTAGCTTGGACAGACGTTATACAAGTTGTTTTTTTAGTTATAGGAGGTTTTATTACAACTTATCTAGCTCTAAATACAGTTTCATCAGGAGAAGGTGTTATAGAGGGTTTAAAAGGTATATATAAAGCAGCTCCTGAAAAATTTGACATGATACTTGATAAAAGCAATCCAGAATATGATAATCTTCCTGGTATTGCTGTTCTAGTTGGAGGTATGTGGGTTGCAAACATTTATTATTGGGGTTTTAATCAATATATTATTCAAAGAACATTAGCGGCAAAATCATTAAAGGAATCTCAAAAAGGAATAGTTTTAGCAGCTGGATTAAAAATGATTCTTCCCCTTATCATTGTTATTCCTGGAATTGCTGCTTATGTTATAGTAAATGACCCTGCACTTCTTTCAAGTCTTGGTCAAGAAGGTTTGTTAAATATGCCAAGTAATGAAACTGCTGATAAAGCATATCCATGGTTATTACAATTTTTACCAACTGGTCTTAAGGGTGTAGCTTTTGCTGCACTTGCAGCAGCTATTGTTTCTTCTCTGGCTTCAATGTTAAATTCAACTGCTACAATTTTTACTATGGATATATACAAACAAATTATAAATCCTGGTGCTAGCGAAAGTAAATCTGTAAAAATTGGAAGAATATCCGCTGCTATTGCCCTGATTATTGGCTCTATTATGGCCCCACTTCTAGGAGGTATAGATCAAGCTTTTCAATTTATCCAAGAATATACTGGTATTGTAAGTCCTGGAATACTTGCAGTATTCATGCTAGGTTTATTTTGGAAAAAAGCAACCAATAAAGGCGCTATTATTGGAGCACTAATCTCAATTCCGACCGCCATGTTTTTAAAAGTTGGCTCAAAGGGATGGGTTGAAGGAACTGCTTTAGAATCTATTTTCCCTACACTCCCTTTTTTAGATCAAATGGGATTAACAACTTTATTTACAATGTTAATTATTGCTATTGTCAGCTTGAATCAAAATAAAGGAGCAAATGACACAAAGGGAATAGAATTAAAGAAAGGTGTATTTAATACAGAACCTATATTTAATATAGGTTCCTTTGCAGTATTAATAATTCTTGCAGCTATTTATAGTATTTTTTGGTAAAAAATAAAACTAAAAGTCTCTATATTTTGAATCAAGAAATTGATTAGCGTCAGATTCTTGAAACAAAGCTTTTTTACTATCCCAGTGAAGTTTTTTATTAGGAAATCTACCTGCAATAACACCTAATAAAATTGTTTCTGTTAATCTTGCAGAATATGAAAAAGGGGCTGTACATTCGGCCTTTCCAAGACAAGCGTCTACAAATTCATGATAATGTAAATGAGCCTCTTTATCATAATCTCTGACAGGATTTCCCATTTTTTTAGCTTCAGGATATTTAGATAAGTCAATTTTTTTGTATTTGCCGTCAACAATCAACCTGGGTAATTCCATAAAGTGAGGCAAAAGAAGTCTTCCTTTTTCTCCTATAAACATAGCTCCTTGATTTGGAAGCTTTTCTTTATTTGGCAATTTTAGATCTCTATGATATGACGGGGCTCCAGGTCCATCAGACCAAATCCATTTTAATTTTTCAGTAGTTTGTTTTGTTCCAGGAAAAATATAAGTAACTGAATTTTTTTCAGGAAACCCATACCCGTTTGGTTTTCTACAATTATTTTTAATCGTTTCAGGCACATCTAATTGAAGAGCATTGTATGGAGTATCAAAAATATGAACCCCCATATCACCTAAAGTACCACATCCATAATCCAGAAGTTTTCTCCAATTCATAGGGTGATAAATATTTTTTTTATAAGGTCTTTTAGAGGAAGTTCCTAACCATAAATTCCAATCTAAATTATCAGGAACAGGATCTGAACCTTTTGGGGGAGCCCCATCGTACCCCCAGTTTTTTGGAGACCAAGCTCTTACAGTATTAACTTTTCCAATAATTCCTCCTTGAATTAAAATAGTTGCAAGTTTATAATCATAAAATGAATGAACTTGAATACCCATTTGTGTGATTAAGTTTTTGTCATCTGCAATTTTCCTCATAGACCTTGCCTCGGTTACATGATGAGTTAAAGGTTTTTGACAATATACATGCTTATTTAAATTCATAGCCATAATTGATGCGGGAGCATGCGTATGATCTGGAGTAGATACAACTACTGCATCTATTTGATCTTTCATCTCATTAAGCATTATTCTATAATCAACATAAACTGAAGCTTTTGGATGAATTTTTTTTGCTTCATCTAAAGCTTTAGAGTCTACATCACATAATCCTACAATATCAACAGAAGGATGAGACGAAATTGAGTTTAAATCTGCGGCGCCCATTCCTCCAACTCCTATTTGAGCAATTCTTATTCTGTTATTTTTTTTCATTGACCAAATTGAAGAAGGTAAAATTGTCATTGATGCTAAAGCAGTTGCACTTTTTAAAAATTCTCTTTTTTTCATATTTTTTCTAAAATAATATTTCTCCATCGTATTTTTAAATCCCCACCAGAATGAATTTGAAGCGCAATTGAACCTTTACCCTCTCCTATCTTTTTATCTTTTAAATTAATCATTTTTACTCCATTCAACCAAGTTTTAACATTATCTCCCTTAACCATTATTTTCATAGAGTTCCATTCACCATACTTTAAATGTTTATCTTTTTTTTCGTTAGGTTTAATTAACCAGCCTCTTCCATATGATTCATATATTCCACCAGTATTATCTCCAGGTGGTGCAACTTCTACTTGCCAACCACTAATCTTAGTTCCTTCAAGAGTTGATCTAAAAAAAACGCCACTATTTCCATTGGAATCTTGTTTAAACTCAAGAGTTAAAATAAAATCATCATAAAATTTTTCAGTGGATAAATAACCGTATTCATTATCTGGTCCACTTTCACAGACCAAATCTCCATTCTCTACATACCATTTTTCTGTTCCATGAATATTCCAACCAGATAAATCAGTACCGTTAAATAAAGAAAAAGATTGTGAAAAAGAAAAGTTGTAAAATATAGAAAATAATATTACAAATTTAAATGCATTCATAATGTAAAATTAAATAATTGGAAAAAATAATTATTGAATATAATTAATCTTTTTAGCATACCTTCCTTTACTGTCTCTATTTCTCTCCCTTCTTTGAGCATTCTCAAATTCTTTTTTTGTGTAGCGCTTACCATTTATATAAATAGATGTCAGACCTTGGGGAAAAGTATAATGTAAAAGGTTGCGCTTCATTGAGTTAAATATAAAAAATATATTATTAACTGAAAAAAAAATTAATTAAAATTTAATTAGAGTTAATCAAAAACTGAAAATTAGTTTATTATTAAGATTAATCATCTTTATTTTCTTCAATACTTTCTTCTTCAAGAATAAAAAAATCTTCTTTTTCTTCAACCCAAGAATACTCTGTATCAGCTTTCTTAGATTTAGGATCATAAGTCACCTCTACATATTTATATCTTTCAACATTTTCCATTTTTACTTGAACTATAAATGTATGTTTGTGCCATCTGCTAAAAGGACTAACATATGTTTCATAAGAATCCCAAATAATATTTCTTGTATGTTCTAAATTTGTAAACTTTTCTTCAACAAGAAATTTTACAATCTTATTAATTTCTTTTACATTAATAGGATCAATTTCTCCTGCATCATTCTCTACAAAATTTTCATGTTCTTTAACAAAGTCAGATAGAGCAACTTTATCATCATTAACCTGTGAAAAAATAGATATAGTATTAAAAATTAAAATTACTGTTAGTAAAATTCTAATATTAGTTTTCATAACTTTTAAATTTATTGTCTTACAATATTATTAATAATAAATGAAAGACTCAAAATTTATATTAAAACATCTACATTCAATATTTTAAATATTTAAATCAAAATTTTAATAATGTTAATACAATTGTTAATTTAGTAACCTTCATTATTGTATATATAAATTATGGATTGGTATATGAAAAATAGATGGTGGATATGGGCTATTTTAGCTGTTTATCTATCTTACAGAATAATAATTTCAATAATTTATTGACAATAAATTATGTTAGTATTATAACGTTTTATATTTAATTAAAACACTAAATAAAATGGTCAAATATTATAATCATTTCCTGATTTATTATACTCTTTTTATAATTTCAATTACATCTTCTAATGGACAAATAAATACAAATAATATTGAAATTATAAGAGATAATTATGGTGTTCCACACATTTTTTCAAAAACTGATGCTGAGCTAGCCTATGGATTAGCATGGGCAAATGCTGAAGATGACTTTGAGACAATTCAAAAAGCATATCTAGCTGGAAATAATCTCCTTTCAAAATTGCTAGGAATAAAAGGAGCTGGAGCAGATTTCTTAACTCAATTCATTGGGTCTGATGAATTAATTAATGACCTATATAAATCCAAAATAAGTATAGAATATAAAAAAATTATTGAAGCATACTCTCAGGGAATTAATCGATTTGCAGAATTAAATCCCGATAAAGTTTTAATTAAGGAGCTATTTCCTTTAAACCCTAAAAAACTTTTAAAATATGCTCAATTGCAATTATTTGTATCCTCAGAAGGTGATTATTGGATAAATAAGATTATAAAAAATGATTTAAAATATCAGGTTGTTGACCAATCAAATAATTTATATTCTAATGAAGAAACAAGGGGATCTAATGTTTTTGGTTTTAATAGTTCAAGGACAAAAGATGGAAACACTTATTTAGCTATAAATACCCATCAACCACTAGATGGTCCTGTTTCATGGTATGAAGCACATTTGTCAAGTGAAGAAGGAACAAATATTCTAGGAGCTCTTTTTGCAGGCAGCCCACATGTTCTTATTGGTGCAAATGAAAATATAGCATGGTCTCACACAGTAAATAGACCTGATAAAACTGATGTCTTTGCACTAGAAATGCATCCAAAATTTAAAAAAAAATATAGAGTTGATAATAATTATTATGATTTAGAAGAATATAAAGCATCTATATTCATCAAAATTTTAGGAATCCCAATAAAAATTAAGAGAAAATATTACAAAAGTATTTACGGTCCAACTTTAAAAAACAATTCGGGTTATTATTCAATCAGGACTCCTTCCCTCTTCGAGATAAGGGCAATGGAGCAATGGTGGAGAATGGGTAAAGCTAAAAATTTTACAGAATTTTATAACATTATTAAAATGAACTCATTGCCAGGATACAATATTGGTTATGCAGACAAAAACGATACAATTTTTTATATTTCAAATGGTCTAATCCCAAAAAGAAAAGATGGTTATGATTGGAAAAATGTTGTTCCTGGTAATACAAAAAAAACTTTATGGACAGAAATGTATAAAACAGAGGAATTACCTCAAGTTATTCAACCTAAATCAGGATATTTTTATAATGCTAACCATTCTCCATTTTTATCTACTTCCAAAAATGAAAATCCAAAAAAGGATTCATTTTCAAAAAATATGGGTTTTGAAACATATAATAATAATAGATCAACAAGGTTATATGAACTTATTGAAGAAAAAAAAGAATTAGATTATAATGACTTTAAAAAAATAAAGTATGATAATTCCCTCCCAAATCCTCTGTCATATTCATGGATGGACATAAATGCTCTTTTTGACATAAATCCTAATAAATATCCTGAAATATCAAATATTTTAATTCAAATTCAAAAATGGGATAGAAAAACAGATGCAGATTCCTATGGTGCTGGAGCTTATGCAATATTTTATTCAAAATTGAGAAAATATTATAGACAAATACCTGAGCCAAAGATTTTTCCAAAAACTTTTTTAATAGAAGCTTTAAAAGAAACAAAAAAACATATGCTTAAATTCTTTGGAAAAGAAAAAGTTAAGTTAGGAGAATTTCAAAAACTTGTTAGAGGTTCTAAAGAAATTCCAATTTTTGGATTAAGAGATGTAATCACGGCTATGTCATCAGTTCCCTATAAAAAAGGAAAAACAAGAGTTACAGCTGGAGAATCATATATAGAATTAATCAAATTTACTAAAGATGGTCCTGAAATAGAATCAGTAGTTTCTTATGGTTCGTCTGACAATCCAGATAGTCCCCACTTTGATGATCAAATGGAAATATATTCTTTATTTAAAACTAAAAAAATGTCATTAAAAAAAGAAAAGGTGTTGTTAAATGCGAAAAAAATATACAATCCAAGATAATTAGTTTAAATCTATTGCCTTTTTGTAAACAGACTCATATTGTTTAATTACCTTTTTTATATCAAATCTTTTTGCATTTTCAAATGCTTGGTTTTTAAGTATTTTTAATAACTCATCATTAGACAAAATTTCAATTGATTTTTTTGCCATTTTATTTATTTCACCAATATCAAAAAGAAAACCAGAATAATTATCTTTATTTAACTCTGGAAGACCTCCAACGTTTGTCGAAATTACAGGTACTTTATGAATCATAGCTTCAAGTGCTGATAAACCAAAACTTTCTTTTTCAGATAAAAGCAGAAAAAGATCTGAAAAACTTAGAATATCATAAATTTCAGAACTATTTCCCAAAAAAACGACTTTATCATTTAAATTATTCTTTATACAATATCTCTGAGCTTTTGATTTTTCTGGTCCCTCACCTATCATAATTAATTTAGAATTAATTTTAGAACTTATCTGTTCAAAAACATAGATAACATCCATAATTCTTTTTAATGGTCTAAAATTACTTACATGTACAATTATTTTCTCATCTTCTTTCGCAAGAAGATTTCTGTCATATAGATTCTTTTTTAAAGTTTTCTTTTCAAAATCTATAAAATTATGGATAACTTCTATATCTTTTTCTATATCAAATAGTTCAATTGTATCATTTTTTAAACTTTTTGATACAGCAGTTATACAATCAGAATTATTTATGCTAAAAGAAACTGCTGTCTTATAAAAAGGGTGACTTCCAACTAAAGTTATATCAGTTCCATGAAGAGTTGTTACAATTGGAATGTTGATTCCATCGTCTTGAAGCATCTTTTTTGCCATATAGGCTGCATATGCGTGAGGTATTGCATAATGAACGTGTAAGATTTCTATATTATTTTCTTTAACAACATCTACTAATCGACTTGATAATGCCAACTCATAAGGTTGAAATTTAAAAAGAGAATATCTTGGAACGTTTACTTCATGGAAATTTAGCTTTGCATTTAAAGCTTCAAGTCTTACAGGTTGACTATAAGTTACAAAATGAATTTCATGACCATTTTTAGACAATTCGATACCTAACTCAGTAGCAACAACACCACTTCCTCCAAAAGTTGGATAACATACTATTGCAATATTCATCTTATTTTTCTGTTAAGGCTTCATAAACTATCTGCTGCATTCTAGTTCTAATATCATGCTTTGCTATTAGATTTCTTTCCATAGAAGGATAAGTTCTATTTGATAAAAATACAATAATGATTTCATTCTCTGGGTCTGCCCATGTATATGTTCCTGTAAAACCTAAATGTCCAAAACTTTGATTTGAAGCTCCTCCAAAAGTAGGACCACTATCCAAACTATTAATTTGAGGTTTATCAAAGCCTACTCCACGTCTATTTCCTTTATTACAAAAATAACAGTAATTAAAACTATCAATATTTCTTTTTGATAGGATTTTCTTATTATCATAAATCCCACCTTGCAAATACATCTGCATAACAACAGCAATGTCAAAAGCATTAGAAAATAATCCTGCATGGCCGCCATCTCCTCCTTGCATTGCAGCTCCCATATCGTGCACGTAACCTTTCAATTCAGAATTTCTATAATAATGATCTATTTCTGAAGGAACTATTTTAGCTTTATTTTTATTTTTTAATGGAAAGTATGATGTGTTTTTTAAACCTAATGGATTAATAATCTGATCTTGAACAATTAATGACAAATCTTTATTGAACTTTTTTTCATAATAATATTTTAAAATATAAAATGGCAAATCAGAATACCTACTTTCAGTATTTTTTAATATTGGACTTTTAACAATTTTTTCAAACATCTTATCTTTATAAGAATTTCTCATATATAAGTTTTCACTGACAAGAATTGAAAACTTATTATTTTTATTTTTTCTATAAAATTTCCTTTTAGGTTTATTTCTTTTATTAATAGTTTCTTTATAAAATGGTATCCAAGGAGTAAAATATGAAAAATGAGACAACATATTTTTTATTGTAATATTTTCTTTATTACTCCCTTTAAATTCGGGTAATATATCTTTCAAAGTAGAATTTAAATGAAAATCTAAATTATCTACTGATTTTATGACCAAAGGTAAAGTCCCAATAATTTTTGTCAAAGATGCTATATCATATACATGATCATTTTTAACACTTATTCTTTTTTTGTAAGTATGAAAACCATGACTTTTATGATAAACAATTCTACCTTTTCTTGCAACTAACATTTGAATGCCTGGAGTCATCATAGAATCAATTGCAATTTTAGCAAGATTATCCAATCTATTAAGTTTTTTTTCATTAAAGCCTACAACTGCTGGATTAGAATATTTTAAATGATTAACCGGTAATAAATCAATACCGGAATTAAAAATAAAATCTTTTGACCCTGTTACAGGAAGTCTTCCTGTAATCTTTTGAAAACCAAATAATGCATTTACACTTATTTTTTGAGCGATATTACTATTTTGGTAACTTAAAAGTATTGATGATATGTTATTTAAGTCTTCTATGCCTTTTAACACATATGGTTTTACAAAAAGATTTAGAATAACACTTTTTTTATCTGATATCTTTTTTATTAAATCAATTTCAGATTTATTCATCTTTTCAGACTTATATGGAGTTTTGTTTGATCTATGAAAACTTATAATGATTTTATCATAATCTTTAATTTTTATTTCATAATTATTTGAATCTACTTTTTCTAAAGTTTTAATTTCATATTTCTTGCTTAATTCATTCCTATATATATCACTTGAAGCATCTCCTAATGAAATATGAGCAATTCTTTCATCTAATTTTAATGGTAAAAGGTTATCCTTGTTTTTTAAAAGGGTTAATGATTTCTTTATTGCTTTATAATTTAAAATAGAATCTTCTTTACTATTTAATTCCTTAGTTATATCATTTAATTTAATTGGCTTATAATTATATAAACCTGCTTTATACTTAGCTTTTAGTATTTTTTTTACTGAATGGGAAAGTCTTTTTTCAGAAATAATTCCTTTTTTATAAGATTTTTTAATTGCTTTAAAACCCTTTGGAGTATCTCTAGATACAATTAACAAATCATTACCGGCTAAGAATGCTTGCAGATCAACATTTTTTGATTTAGAGTTTTTAAAAACACCATCCATATTTAAAGCATCAGTAATTATTAATCCCTTAAAACCCATCTTTTGTTTTAATAAATTATTAATCAAATCACTTGATAATGAGGTAGGGTTTTTATCTGAAGACAAAACAGGCACATTTAAATGTGCAATCATAACAGATGAAATACCTTTTTCAATTAATTTATAATATGGATATAATTCTATGTCATTTATTCTTTTTTTGCTGTGTCTTAATATCGGTAAAGTTTTATGAGAATCCTTGGCTGTATCACCATGACCAGGAAAATGTTTTCCTGAAGTTAAGATGCCTGCCTGATGGTGTCCTTGCATTAAAGCAATTCCATGATTTGTAACTAGTTTCTTTGATTCTCCAAAAGATCTATTCCCAATAATAGGATTTCTCGGGTTTGTATTAATATCTAATACTGGTGAAAAACTTATATGAACCCCTAATCTTTTTTCTTGAACTCCCATTCTATAACCAATTTTTCTAATTAATGAAGTATCTCTAATTGCTCCCAAAGTCATATTCCATGGAAAAGACATAACAGAATCCAATCTCATAGAAACTCCCCATTCTGCATCCATTCCAACCAATAAGGGTATTTTAGAATTCTTTTGAAAAGAATTTAGCCATTTTGTTTGTTTATAAGGAGAACCAAGAGAAAAAATCACGCCTCCAATGTGATATTTTTTAATGAGCTTTAAAGAAGCAATATAATGCGTTGAATCTTTTCTGGAAAAAACCATTGGCATAAATAATTGCCCTATCTTTTGATCAAGAGACATTTTATTATAAGTACTATCTACCCATTTCTTTTGATTAATTCTATCAGCTATGTTTACTAATAAAGGGTCATTTTCTTGAGAAAATATATTTAAAATAAAGAACAAGAAAATAAATAAAAATTTCTTCATTTATAAATATTTTTTATGCCAACTATTTTCAATTGTAGTTTCCCAATTATTTAGATATAATTTTTTTGTGTCAATCATATTATTATAAACAATTGAATCTTTTGATAGTTTATTTTCCCTTATCATGTTCTGAAACTCTAACAATGAAATGGTATTAATTTCATTCCCAATTTTATAGGCAACATCAAGTCTATTTAAAAAATTTACTTTCAAAATAGATTGAAGATTTTTTATAAAATTTACAGATTTATCAATAGAACAACCCGAAGCTAAATTTATATTTTCATTCAAACCAATTATTAAGAACCTATTATATCTAATTTCGTAGCTTGATTCGATTTCTTTATTGTGAGATGACCAATTATTTAAGAAAAACTTAACCTCTTTTTCAATTAATTCAACATCTGTAATACTTAAATTAGTGTCTGATTGATATATCCAAACTTTAGCATTAGGAGGTAATAAATTAAAAGAAACATACATATTATAGATCTTCAGCGTTAGCTATTAATTCTGCAATATCCATTACAGACACATCTTTTTCTTTGTTTTTAATTCCATCTGTCATCATAATATTACAAAAAGGACATGCTGCAGCAATAATATCAGGTTTTGTGTCAAGAGCTTGTTCAGTTCTTAAAATATTAATATCCTTATTACCCTTTTCAGGTTCTTTAAACATTTGAGCACCACCTGCTCCGCAACATAAACCATTAGATTTTGAATTTTTCATTTCTAATAAATTAGCTTTTAATTTTTCAATCAACTCTCTTGGAGCTTTATATTCATTATTAGCTCTTCCTAGGTAACAAGGATCATGATATGTTATTTTTTTTCCTTTGAACTTTTCTCCTTCTACTTTCAATTTACCTGACAACAATAACCTTTTTAAAAATTGAGAATGGTGAAAAACATTATATTTTCCTCCTAACTCTGGATATTCATTTTTTAAAGTATTAAAACAATGTGGGCAAGTAGTTACAATGTCGGTAACATTATAATTGTTTAATGAATTAATGTTTTTTAATGCTTGAATTTGAAATAAAAATTCATTACCAGATCTTTTTGCTGGGTCTCCACTGCAAGACTCTTCAGCACCAAGAACTGCAAAAGAAATATTAGAATTATTTAGAATTTTAACAAAAGCTTTAGTGATTTTTTTTGATCGATCATCAAAACTTCCAGCACACCCAATCCAAAAAACAACTTCAGGCTTTTCTCCTCTAGAAGACATTTCCAATAAAGTTGGAACTTTCATAAACTATGTAAGAATTTTAATCTTTATTATCATCAAATACTTCTATTGTAACTTCTTTTTCAATTAAATCTGTAAACTTTCCATTGTATCGAGTTGCTTTGACTAAATGATTGTCAATCCAATGGTAATTACCCCCTCTTGGTTTTCCCATAACCATACTATGATATTTAAAACCATTTTCATTTAACCATTTTTCGGTAATTTCTCTGTGAGATTCTAATCTAGCAGTAAAAAAACAAATTATATGCCCTTGATCATACCACTTATTAAGTGTTTCTAGTGCATCTGGATAAACTTTTGCAGTTGCCATTCTTTCCGGTTCTTCATTTGGAATATCATCACATATTGTTCCATCAATATCAATTAGATAATTTTTTAATCCTTCAGGTAAAACTGGACTAACAACTTCTCCTTTTTCAACTTTTTCATGTAAATACTTGTCAACTTCTTCTTTTTTCATTTTAATTAATTTAATTATTTTCTTTTGTCCATAACATTCTATCTTGATTATTAAATGGCCATGGAGCACCATTATTTTCAATATTACTCATCATATTATTTAAATCTACTGGAGCCTCTGATTTCTCCATGACTAAATATTTTCTCATATCCATAATAATCGATAACGGATCAATTTCAATAGGGCAAGCTTCAACACAAGCGTTACATGATGTACAAGCCCATAATTCCTCTTTAGTTATATAATTGTTTAATAACTGCTTGTTGTCGGATACAAATTTACCTTTATTTTTAAAAATATTAGACCCTACCTCTTCTAATCTATCACGTGTATCCATCATAATTTTTCTCGGGGACAGTTTTTTGCCTGTCAAATTTGCAGGACAAACACTACTGCACCGACCACATTCTGTACAACTGTATGAATTCATTAATTGAACCCAATTAAGATCAAAAACATCACTCGCTCCAAATTTATCAGGAACTTGATCATTTTGATCATTTGAATTTTCAAACCCTAACATTAATTTGACTTCATTGGTTATGTTCTTATCTATATCGAACATTCCTTTAATATTTAAATTAGCATAATATGTATTTGGAAAAGCTAAGAGAATATGTAAGTGCTTAGAATAATATAAATAGTTTAAGAAAATAAAGATAAGAATGATATGCATCCACCAAAATGATCTTTCTAGTATAAATAAATAATTTATGTCAAATGAAACAAACAGTGGTTTTAAAAGATCAGAAATAGGAAAAAACCCAGCTTTTACATAACCTTCGTAATTATTATCCTGTAATAGGCTATCTGTTGAATTCATTAACAAGAATAATGTCATAATAATAAACTCAAAATAAAGAATTAAATCAGCATCTTTTTTAGGCCAATTTTTCATTTCTGGTTTCCAAAACCTTTCAATTTTTAATATATTTCTTCGAGCCCAAAAGAATATAACTGAAATCAATACTAATAAAGCTAATATTTCAAAAGAACCAATTAAATAGTTATATAATTCTCCCATATAATCTGCAAAAATTCTGTGAGTACCTAAAATTCCATCTACTACAATTTCAAGTAATTCAATATTAATAATTATAAAACCAACATAAACAATTATATGAAGAATCCCAGCAATTGGTTTAGCACCCATTTTAGATTGGCCAAAAGCAACACAAAGCATGTTTAAAATTCTTTTTTTTCTATTGTCCGATCTATTGACACTCTTACCAAGAGAAATATTTTTATATAATTTGTAAATATTATTTACAAAAAAGTAAAAAGCTAAAATTAAAATGAAAGAAAATAATAAATTAGGTAAAATATCCATATAAATTATCTTTTGTAAAGGTATTAAAAATGGCACTATGCATGCATAATATTTTTAATAAAAAAGTCTATTAATCATCATTATTTTTACGACCAAAAATAGAGAAATGAACATATTTTTTAGGATTAGATTTAAGGTCTTTTATTAATGATTCTAGTTCTTTTGATGAATTCATTAAATTGTTATATAAAGCTTCGTCATTAACTAATTTACCGAGAGTTCCTTTATTGTTTTCAATTTTTTCTAAAGTATTATTTAATTTTTCACCAACTACTTCGAAATTATTTATCATCGGTTTTATTTGAGATAATAAAATTGAATCTGTTATTTTAATTAAATTCTCAGAGGTTTTATTAATGTTATTAAAAGAAGAGTTTATAGCAGTTTTATTTTGCAAAATAATTTCTTTCATAGAGTTGGTTAAATCATTAATGTTTTTAATTGAAAGAGAAAAATTTTCAAGTGATTTTTTTAAATTATCCTGCGTTTCATTATTAACAACATTGTTAACCCCAGAAAAAATTGAGTCCACTCCTGAAAGTATTCCCTCAATTTTATTTTGTATTGGCGCGATTTGTTGATTAATTAGTTCTGTTAAACCTGGTTTAATTGAGGAGTCTAATTTATCTCCATCCTTAACAACAGAAGTGTTACTAAAAACAGGTTGAATAGAAATAGCTTTTCCTCCAATAACTCCGACTTCATATAAAATAGCCTTACTTTTTTTGGATAGATTAAGATTTTCAGGAATAGTATAACTCACTTTTATTCCTTCATAATTATCTCCAAAACTAATACCAATTACCTTTCCTATTGACATACCATTAATTGTAACATTAGCTCCCAAAGATAAACCTTCAACTTCTTCATAAACAGAGTGTAAAATCTTTTCATTGCTAAAAATAGGAGTGCCTTTTAAATAATTATATCCAAAAATTAAAATAAAAGCTGAAGCAATAACAAAAAAGGCAGCTTTAATTTCTTTAGAAATTTTCAATTTAGTCTCTAATTTTTAAGTAAAATTAATAATTATTTAAAGATAAACTTTGCCAACCTATTTTAAAGCATCTTTTAGTTTAATTTTTTTCCCTGATTTAAAAGCAACTATGAAAGCTTTTTTATAACCTTTCTTTTTTGCTCTTCTCATTAGACTTAAGGCATTTTTATATTTTGGTGTTTTCCCATAGTAATATCTATAAAGATTTCCATTCTTTTCTCTTGAAATACCTTTAAGCCCATTAAAATTATATGATTTAGTAGCTAAATAGTTATTACTTGCAGCTATTTGTATTTTGAAAATAATATTACTTTTTGAAGATGATAAATTATTCTGTCTTTCATCATAATCAATATCATTATTAACAAATGTGTTTTCAAGATTTGAAAAATAATCTTTTATTCCTCCAGCAATAGTCTCTGCCATTTCACTCTGCCCCTTTTTTGAATTTAGGTATGCTCCTTCCCTTTTATTAGTTAAAAAACCAGTTTCAACAAGTACACTTGGCATATATGAATATTTTAAAACTATAAAGCCGGCTTGTTTTACAGTTCTATTTTTTCTTTTTAATTTATAAACAAAACTATTTTGAATTGAGTTAGCGGCTAAAATACTTTGATCTAAATAAGTTTCTTGCATTAAGGTTAATCCAATAACCGATTCTAAGCTATTAGGATCAAATCCATCATAATTTTGAAGATAATTATCTTCTATAAAAATTACAGAATTTTCTTTTTTTGCAACCTCAAAATTTCTGTCATTAGCATGAAGGCCCATAACAAATGTACCGGCACCAAAGACTGACTTGTTTTTTTCAAAAGAATCACAATGAATTGAAACAAATAAATCTGCATCTGCCCTGTTAGCAATATTAGCCCTTTCAATAAGATTTACAAAAACATCTGTTTTTCTTGTATAAATAACCTTTATTTTTTTTTCTTTTTCCAATAATTTTCCAGTTTTCAAAGCAATGTTTAGTGCTATTTTTTTTTCATAGTAATTATTACCCCGATTTCCAGTATCTTTTCCACCATGACCTGCATCTAAAACGACTGTAAAAATATTTCTTGATGAAGATTTTTGTTGAGAAAACAAATAAAAATGAAAAAAAAGAGTTATAAAAGAAAATAAGAAAGTTTTAACTATAACGTTTGTTTTCAATCTTAATATTTGTTAAAAATCTATTAAGGTTAAAATTATGATTAATTTTGAATACTTTTTTAATTTAATTAATATTTTTAGGTATATAAAATTGCTATCAAAATTCAATTTTTTCACTACGTTAATTCTCTTTACGAATTTCTTCTATATATTTTCTCAGGAAGAATTAAACAACATAAACAAATCGGATTCAATTAAAAAAAATTCCAATGAAGTTCTATTAGACAAAGTTAGGTATAATGCCAAAAATTATGTAAAAATTGATAGAACTGAAAATAAATTATATCTCTACGATGAAGCCGAATTATACTATCAAGACGTTGAATTACGAGCAGGCATTATAATTCTTGATTATTCTAAAAATGAAGTCTACGCAGGAAGAATTCCAAACGACAAAGATTCTTTAATTCAATTTCCTTACTTCAAGCAAGCGAATAATGAAGTAAATCCTGATTCCATTAGATTTAATTTTGATACACAAAAAGCATTAATATGGAATTCTAAATCAGGAGAAAATGGTATGGATGTTTTTTCTGCACTTACAAAAAAACAAAATGACTCAGTTTATTATATAAAAGATGCAAGAGTAAGTACAGCTGGTAAAGTTTTAGGAGGTGAAACCGAAGATTTAGATTACTATTTTAAAGTTAGAAAAGGAAAATTAATACCCGGAGGAAAAATTATCACAGGTTTTACTAATATGTTCATTGCTGATATACCAACACCTTTAGCATTACCTTTTGCTTATTTCCCTACAACTCAAACCAAAGAATCTGGATTTATTTTTCCTTCATTTGGAGAAAGCAATAACAAAGGCTATTATCTACAAAATGGAGGATATTATCTTGCTTTATCGGATTATTTTGACCTTTCTATAACTGGAGATTATTATACTAATGGAAGTTATGGATTTAGGGGTCAAACTATTTACAATGTAAAATATAAATTTAGAGGAAACTTTAATTTTAGATATGAAAACCTCATAAATAGTGAAAGAGGTTTGCCAGATTATGGAAAATCAACTGTCTTTAATTTAACATGGAGTCATACTAAAGATTCTAAATCTAGTCCCAATTCAAATTTTTCAGCATCCGTAAACTTTGGTTCAAGTGATTATTATCAAAAATCTCTTAATCAACTAAACTCTCCAAATTTTTTAAATAATAATCTTAGTTCATCTATTTCATATTCTAGAACATTTCCTGAATATCCTCGTGTAACAGTAAGCTTAACCTCTGGAATGTCCCAAAACTCGAGAACAAATTCAGTAAATTTAACTCTCCCAACTTTTACAGCTAATTTGGAGAGAATTTTTCCCTTTGCTCCCAAAAATGGATCAAAAAAAAGGGATAATTCAAAATATAAACCTTCAATATAGTACTAGAGCAGAAAATAGAATTATAACTAACTCAGATGATTTATTTTCTGGTAAAATGTTTGATAATGCGCAAAATGGAATGATTCATAATATTCCATTAAGCACAAATTTTAAAATTTTTAAATATTTAAGTGTATCAACTAATGCAACCTATAGTGAAGTTTGGACTCCAAAAACATTTAAATACAATGATTACGACCCACAAGTAAAAAAAGCAACTTTAGATACAATATCTGGATTTGATGCTTTTAGGCAATATAATTATAGTGCAAGTATTGGAACAACTATTTATGGCACAGTTAATTTTGGTGAGGACAAAAAAATCCAATCTATAAGGCATACAATAACACCTTCAATTGGGTATAGTGCAAGGCCAAGCTTTGAAAAGTATTATGACACATATATCATTGATGCTGAAGGAAATACTTCAGAGTATACAAGATTTCAAGGAAATATGTATGGACTGCCTTCAAAATCATTTTCAAATAGCATGGGAATATCTATTGGTAATACTTTTGAAGCGAAAGTCAAAGATAAAGATTCAACTGCCGAAGGACCAAAAAAAATCAGCTTATTAAATAATTTAAATCTTTCAACTTCATATAATTTTGCTGCTGATTCACTTAAATGGAGTCCAGTTAGGGTCTCAACTGGATTAAATATTATTAATAATAGACTTAAAATTAATTTAGCTGGTACTTTTGATCCTTATGGTTTAGATGAAAATAATGTTAGATTTAACAAATTTCATGCATCAAATGGAGGAGGCTTACTTAGATTAACAAGTGCTAATATTAATACAAATTTCGAAATATCTAGTGATGACTTTACAAGAGAAAATAAAAATAAAGATGAAGATGAAGATGAAGATTATATAGATAATAATACATCAGCAAATGGTGGTCGAGATGATGACCTTTTTGGGAGAGCTGTTGACCCTTCAAATAGACAGATTGATCGAAGTAATAAAAATATACCAAAATACCCAAGTTATATGGCTAAAATTCCCTGGGACCTCACGTTCGCTCACTCTTTTACTTATAGAAATACAACTGGAGAGGATATAATATCAAATAATTCTTTAATGATTTCTGGAAATTTATCTTTAACTCCAAAATGGCAAATAGGTATTTCATCTGGTTATGATTTTAAATTAAAAGGTGTTACTTATACTCAATTAAGGTTTGATAGAGATCTTGATAGTTGGCTTTTAAATTTTAGTTGGACACCATTTGGCCCGAGACAATCATGGAATTTTTTTATTGGAATTAAATCTGGCTTACTAAGTGACATAAAATATGATAAAACTAGGCAGCCTGACCTTAGATAATTTTATTTTTTTTTTATATTTATTTCTATGAAAAAGAAAATTATAACAACTTTAAATGCACCGGCTCCTATTGGACCCTATAATCAAGCAGTATTGTCAGATAAAACATTATATATATCAGGTCAAATTCCTTTAATTCCTGATACAATGGAAATTCTGAATTCTACAATAGAAGAAGAAACTAATCTTGTAATGAATAATTTAAAAGCTATTTTAGAAACAGCCCAAATGACCTTTAAAAATGTAGTTAAAACCTCAATTTTTTTAAGTGACATGAATGATTTTGCAAAGGTAAATGATGTTTATGGAAGATATTTTGATAATGATTTTGCTCCAGCTCGAGAGACAATTGCTGTGAAAGCATTACCAAAATCAGTTAGAGTTGAAATTTCAATGATTGCCGTAAAATAATTACTTTAATAATTTAATATGATAATTAACTAAATTATCGATAGGTCTTTGAACAACATTTCCCATTTTCAATCTCTTTTCAGTTAATGATTCCCTAATCTCCTCTTTTAAATAGTGAGAAATCGATCCAACAAAATGTATAGGTATATCATAACAGTCCTTAAACTGCATAATTTGATGAGCTATAAATCTATTTAAACCCTTATATATAATTTCTTTAAATACATTGTAATTTTTATTTTCAATTAAAAATTTTGAAAAAGTTGCTAAATAAGCATTTGGATTTTCCTTTCTGTACAAATTGTCTTTTATTACATCCGCATTTAAATCATATTCTTTTTCAAAAGCTCTAGCAATATTTGAATCCATTTCATTAAAATAATAACTTCTGATTAATTCCTTTCCAAAAAAATTACCACTAGCTTCATCCATTAATGTATAGCCTAAAGAAACTATTCTTTGTTCAATATCTTTTCCGTCATAATATGTACAATTTGACCCTGTACCAAGTATACAAACAATTGCTTTTTCTCCAACTTTAATAGTTGAATAAACAGCAGCATAAGTATCTTCTTTTATATCAAATTTCGAATTTTTAAAAATTGTTTGAAAAACTTTTAATATTCTATTAACAGATGAAGAAACACCACAACCTGCACCGTAAAAAAATATTTTACTAACAGAATTTCTATTATGATATAAGTCAAAATTATTAATAATTCTTTCCGAGATAATAGAACTCGACAATACCTGAGGATTCATACCTCTTGTTTGTGTAGAAAAAATAATTTTTCCATTGTTGTCAAGAGATATCCAGTCAGTTTTTGTTGAACCACTATCTACAACTAAAATCATTTATAAATTATAATTTAGAGATGTAATTTGCTAAATCAATAAGTTTGTTAGAATATCCGCATTCATTATCATACCAAGCAATAATCTTATAAAATTTAGAATTCAATTCCATTCCTGCATCCGCATCAAAAACCGAAGTTCTAACATCTCCAATAAAATCCTGAGAAACAACGGGTTCTTCACAATATCCTAAAATATTTTTTAAATAACCTTCAGAAGCATTCTTCATTGTTCTTTTAATTTCATCATATGAAGTTTCTTTTTTTAATTTTACTGTTAAGTCAACTACAGAAACGTTAGCAGTTGGAACTCTAAATGCCATTCCAGTCAATTTACCTTCAAGGCTTGGTATAACTTTAGTTACAGCCTTTGCAGCACCAGTGGATGCAGGCATTATGTTTAAAAGAGAACTTCTACCTCCTCTAAAATCTTTTTTTGAAGGTCCATCTACTGTAAATTGTGTAGCTGTTGTTGCATGGACTGTTGTCATTAATCCTTCTTCAATTTCATATTCATCATTTAAAACTTTAGCTATTGGAGCAAGACAATTTGTAGTACAGGAGGCATTAGAAACTATCAACTGATTTTTATTTGCCTCTTGATGATTTACACCCATAACAAACATTGGAGCATCAGCAGATGGAGCAGAAATTACAACCTTATTAGCTCCTCCATCAATATGTTTTTGTGCTAATTCTAAAGTTGTAAATATACCTGTACATTCAGCTACAACATCAGTTTTTAGTTCTTTCCATGGAATATCCTCAGGATTTCTTTCAGCACTAACTTTAATTACTTTGTTATTAACAACTAGGTCCTTATCTTTTATTTCAATAGAGCCTGAAAATGTACCATGGACAGAATCATATTTTAATAAATAAGCTAAATGTTCAACATTTAAAAGATCATTTATCCCAACAATAGTTATATCAGAACGCATCATAGCAGCTCTAAAAACTAAACGACCAATTCGACCAAAACCATTAATTCCAATTCTAAGTGACATATATAATTATTTTTAGTTAAAAATTAAGTTGAAAGTATATCAGAAATTCTTATTAAATCTTTATTAATTTCTGATTTAGATTTTACTGCAGTTTTTAAAGGGCTTAAAATTAATTTATCATGATCAATTCCAACCATTAAATTTGATTTACCCAACAACAATGTCTCAACTGCAAAGACACCCATTCTAGAAGCTAAAACCCTATCAAAACATGATGGCTTACCTCCTCTCTGCATATGACCTAATACCGAAACCTTAACCTCATAATGAGGCATATTTTTTTCTACGTATGAGGCTAATTCAAATACATTATCTCCTGTTTTATCTCCTTCTGCTACAACAACAATACTGGATGACTTTCCAGATTTTTCACTATTTTTTAAAGACTGCAAAAGTCTTTGAATTCCCATATTTTCTTCAGGAATTAAAATCTCTTCAGCTCCTGCTCCAATTCCAGTATTTAATGCTATATGACCAGCATCACGGCCCATAACCTCAACAAAAAATAAACGATTATGAGATATTGCTGTATCTCTTATTTTATCAATAGCATCAACAACAGTATTCAAAGCTGTATCGTATCCTATTGCATGACTAGTTCCAAAAATATCATTATCAATAGTACCTGGAATGCCTAAAACAGGAAAATTAAATTCTGATTGAAAAATCATACCACCAGTAAAAGATCCATCACCACCTATTATAATAAGGGCGTCAATTTTTTTTGCTTTCAAATTATTAAAAGCTTTTAATCTTCCGTTTTTACTTTTAAATTCCATACATCTAGCAGACTTTAGAACAGTTCCGCCTCGATTAATTATATTATTTACCCCTCTTGCATTAATTAATTTAACTTCATTATTAATTAGACCTTGAAAACCTTTGTAAACAGCAAAACATTCAATAGAGTTAAAAACAGAAGCTCTTACAACAGCTCTTACAGCTGCATTCATGCCAGGTGCATCACCTCCTGATGTTAATACTGCAATACGTTTAATATTTTTTTTTGCCATATAACGATGCCAAATTTAACTATTCTTCTTTAATTTTTATTTATAAAATTTATTTCATTTGAATTATTATTATTGTCAAATTTCCTATTATTAATATTAGATTCTTTGTTTTTTATTTTTTTTATTAAACTTTTAAATGTATTAAAATCTACATCATAAGAAATTCCAAGACCTTGAGTATATCCTAATTCATCTCCTAAATAACGAAATTCATTTTCTTTACTAAAAACTTTGGCTTTTAATGACCCTTCATCATTTAACAAAAAATCCATTTGAACGTTACCCACAATTAAT
>CACEKG010000011.1 GCA_902560065.1 uncultured Bacteroidota bacterium | reverse complement strand
TTGAAGAATTAATTTTTCTTTAAATCCTAAATTATTTTCATTTCTTATATTCCTGATTGAAGTAATTATTTCCTTAGCTAATTGAAAACTTTCTATAAAATTTTTATCATATTTTTTAATTTTTGGCCATTTAGATATGCATAATGCTGTATTTTCATTTCTAGTTGATATTCTCTGCCATATTTCTTCTGAGATAAAAGGCATAAAAGGGTGAAGTATTTTTAAATTTGATTCAAATATTGCTTTAACTTTTTCAACCAATTTTAATGAAACAGGTTTGTTAAAATCTGGTTTTATCAATTCTAAAAACCAGGAACAAAAATCATCCCAAATTAATTTATATGTAGCCATCAAAGCATCAGAAATTCTATACTTAGAAAATTGGTCTTCTATATTTTCTAAAGTCATTTGAAATTTTTGTTCAAACCAAATAATTGCTTGATTTTCTAATTCAGATATTTTTACTTTTTTTGAACTTTTCCATCCAGAAATTAATCTATATGAATTCCAGATTTTATTAGCAAAATTTTTTCCTTGTTTACAAAGATTTTCATCAAACAAAAGATCATTTCCAGCAGCAGAACTTAACATTAAACCAACTCTGACTGAATCTGCTCCATAAAGACTTATCAATTTAAGAGCATCAGGAGAATTACCCAATTGCTTAGACATTTTTCTTCCTTTAATATCTCTAACTAAACCCGTAAAATAAACATTAGAAAATGGTTTTTTTGCTTTAAATTCAAATCCAGATATTATCATTCTAGCAACCCAAAAAAATAAAATATCAGGTCCTGTTACTAAATCTTGTGTTGGATAATAATAATTTATATCCTCATTTTCAGGATTTCTAATTCCATCAAAAACAGATATAGGCCATAGCCACGAGGAAAACCAAGTGTCAAGAACATCAGGATCTTGTATTAAATCATTTTCTTTTAATTTATTATTACCCGATTTTAATCGAGCTTTATTTAATGCCGTTTTTATATTTTCTGCAACAACATAATCTTTATTGTCTTTGCCAAAATAATAAACTGGAATCCTATGACCCCACCATAATTGTCTAGAAATATTCCAATCTTTAATGTTGTCCATCCAATGTTTATAGGTGTTTTTATATTTTTTAGGAAAAAACAAAATAGAATTATCACCTAGAACAGCATCTTTTGCAGGTTTAACGATTTCTTCCATCTTTAAAAACCACTGATCAGAAAGTCTAGGTTCTATAACTGATTTAGTTCTTTCAGAAACTCCTACGTTATGTTTATATAACTCTGATTTTATTAAGCTTCCATTTTTTTCTAGATCAATACATATTTTTTTCCTTGCTTCAAAACGATCTAAACCATTATAAATTAAACCATTTTTATTCAAGCTAGCATCTGAATTAAAAATATCAATAAAATCTAAATCATACTTTTCGCCAATTACTTTGTCATTAAAATCATGGGCTGGTGTAACTTTTAAACAACCTGAACCAAATTCCATGTCAACATAAGAGTCCGCTATAATTGGAATTAATCTTTTAGAAATAGGAACAATTGCTTTTTTCCCAATCAAATCTCTATACCTTTTGTCAAGAGGATTTACACAAATTGCAGTATCTCCCAATATTGTTTCAGGTCTTGTAGTAGCTATAATAATTTTGGATTTTGAATTCTCAATTAAATATGAAATAAAATGTAGTTTACCTTCTCTTTCTTCATAAATCACTTCTTCATCAGATAATGTAGTTTTTGCTTCAGGATCCCAATTAACCATTCTATATCCTCTGTAAATTAAACCTTTTTCATATAAATCAACAAAAACTTTAATAACGGATTCATACATTTCATCATCAAGAGTAAACTTTGTTCTGTCCCAATCACAACTGGATCCAATTTTTTTTAATTGGTCCAAAATAACCCCTCCATATTTATTTGTCCAATCCCATGCATGTTCCAAAAACTCTTCACGGGTTAAATCATTTTTACTTAATCCTTCTTCTTTTAATTTTTCAACAACTTTTGCTTCAGTAGCAATGGATGCATGATCTGTACCAGGAACCCAACAAGCATTATAACCTTTCATCCTAGACCTTCTAATTAAAATATCTTGAATAGTATTGTTTAACATGTGTCCCATATGAAGAACTCCCGTAACATTTGGAGGAGGAATTACAATAGTAAATGGATTCCTATTATCGGGAATAGATTTAAAATATTTATTTTTTAACCAATAGGAGTACCACTTATCTTCTATCTCTTTAGAATTAAATTTTAAAGGAATTTCCATAAATTAAGTAAATTATTACCCCAAACAAAAGTAGTAATATCAGATGTCATAACCTACTTTTTACTATATCTCAAAAAAATAAAATATTTTTTTTTAATTTTTTTTTAGAGAGTGATTAAAAAAATAACCATTTTTGCAACTTAATTTTTTTTAATGCCTAAACTATCAAATAAAGGAGTAAAATTGCCTTTTTCACCAATTAGGAAATTGGCAACTTATGCAGAAAAAGCAAAATCGAAAGGAGTTAATATATTACATTTAAATATTGGTCAACCTGATATTGATGCTCCATTAGAAGCATTGAATGCTGTGACAAAATCTAAATTAAAATTACTTCCTTATGGCCCATCTCAAGGACCTCTCTCATATAGAAAAAGTCTTTGCAAATATTATAATAGTCATGATATTAAATTAAATCCTGATCAAATTGTAATTACAACTGGAGCAAGTGAAGCCCTAACTTTTTGTTTAAATGTTATTTGTGACGCAAATGATGAAATAATCATTCCTGAACCATTTTATGCTAATTATAATGGATTTGCTGCTGCTTCAAGTGTAAAAGTAATACCTATTATATCTGATAAAGAGGAAAGTTTTGAAATTCCCTCTTTGAATAAAATCATTTCAAAAATAAACAGTAAAACTAAAGCAATACTTATTTGTAATCCAAGTAATCCAACAGGACATGTTTATAGTGAAAAAGATATTAACTCTCTTTGTGAAATTGCATTGAAAAATGATATTTTCATAATTGTTGATGAAGTATATAGAGAGTTTATTTATGGCAACATAAAACATTATTCTGTTTTAAGAAACTCAAAATATAAATCTATTTCTATTATGATTGATTCAGTTTCAAAAAGATATAGTCTCTGTGGAGCTAGAGTTGGATGTATTATATCAAAAAACAAATCTGTCATAAATAACATTTTAAAATTTGCTCAACTAAGGCTCTCTCCTCCTACTTATGCCTTAATAGCTAGTGAAGCAGCTCTTCAAGCACCTAAAAGTTATATGTTGGAAGTTTTAAAAAAATACTCTAATCGTCGCAAAGTCCTAATTGATAATTTAAAAAAAATAGATGGAGTTTCAGTAACTGAACCTATGGGTGCTTTTTATTGTATAGTTAAATTACCAGTAAAGAATGCAGAAAATTTCTGTAAATTTTTACTTGAAGATTTTAATGATTCTAATCAAACAATTATGTTAGCTCCTGCTCAAGGTTTTTATTCAACTCCAGGTTATGGTATTGATAAAGTTAGATTTGCTTTTATTTTAAAACCCTCAAAATTAATTAGAGCTACTCAAATTTTAGAAAAAGCTTTAAAAGTTTATCAAAATTAAATAGAGTTTATTATATTGAAATTATGCTTTCAATAAATAAAAATGTTTCACTCAAAACATTAAATACTTTTAAAATCGATGTTATTTCAAAAGGGTTTGTTTCTATAAAAAATTTTAATGAACTCAAAAAAGCATTAGAAAATAATAATTATAGAGATTACAGAATATTAGGAGGTGGAAGTAACATACTTTTTACTAATAATTTTGATGGTCTTACAATTCATATAGCCAATAAAGGAATTTCAATTACAAATGAATCTATTAAAGATGTAATTGTTGAAATTAGTGCAGGTGAAAATTGGCATGATATAGTTTTATGGGCAATTAAAAACAATTTTGGGGGAATTGAAAATTTATCATTAATACCAGGTTACGTTGGTGCTGCACCAATTCAAAACATTGGTGCTTATGGTGTTGAATTAAAAGATGTTTTCTATTGTTGTGAAGCACTAAATATCAAAACTAAACAAATTAAAAAATTTTATGTTGAGGATTGTGAATTTGAATATAGAAGTTCAATTTTTAAAACTAAAGAAAAAAATAATTATGTAATTATGAAAGTTTTCTTAAAACTTAGCAAAGAGCCTCATAATTATAATATTAGTTACGGAAAAGTTAAAGAACATTTAAAAAACAAAAAAAAGTCAATTCAAAATATTTCTGAAGCAATTATTAAAATAAGAAAATCAAAATTACCAGATATATCTAAAGTTGGAAACGCTGGTAGTTTTTTTAAAAATCCTATAATTGACTTAAATCATTATGAAAATTTAAAAAATAAGTTTAACGATATTTTAGGTTATAAATCTGAAAACAATAAAATTAAAATATCAGCAGGATGGTTAATAGAAAAACTTGGATACAAAGGTCTAAATTTTGGAAATGTTGGTGTATATAAAAAACAAGCTTTAGTCTTAATTAATAATGGAAATGCAAAAGGAATAGATATTTTGAAAGTTGCCAAAAAAATTCAAAATGATGTAAAAATAAATTTTGATATTAACTTAGAAAATGAAGTTAACATATTTTAATTTTACTCTTTATTTTTCGAATCTATTACAATCGTAACAGGCCCATCATTTTCAATACTAACTAACATGTTTGCCCCAAATTCACCTGTTACTATTGGTGTGTTAATAAAATTAGAAGTTTTTCTTATAAAATAATTATATAAAGGAACTGCATGTTTATGATTTGCTGCATTAATGTAAGAAGGTCTATTTCCTTTTTTGGTAAAGGCCATTAAAGTAAATTGACTTATAATCATAATTGATCCATTCGTGTCTATTAATGATAAATTCATAATATCTTTTTCATCGTTAAATATTCGCATATTTAAAACTTTATTTAACAGCCAATCAGCATCTTCTTCATTATCACTATTTCCAATTCCCAATAAAACGACAAGACCAAAATCAATTTTTCTTTCTTCAAGATTATTTATTAAAACTTTAGCCTTTTTAACTCTTTGAATTACTGCTTTCATTTATTTAATTCTATAAGTAGAATTTTCATCAATCAAATTTAAATAACTTTTATATCTTGACTCTGAAATTTTATTTAGATTTAAAGCATTTATAACTGCACAATTAGGTTCATTTAGATGTAAGCAATTATTGTACTTGCAATTTCCATTTAAATTTTTAAATTCTGGAAAATAATTTTTAATTTCATTAGAATCCATATCAACTAATCCAAAACCTTTAATTCCTGGAGTATCTATTATTTTAATTTTATCACTTAAATCAAACATTTCTGAATACGTTGTTGTATGTTGTCCCTGTTTGTGCAAATCAGAAATATTAGATGTTTTAATCATTAGATTAGGAGAAATTGTATTAATTAAAGTTGACTTTCCAACACCACTATGACCTATAATCATATTTACTTTATTCTTCATTGATTTTGAAACTTTATTTACAGAGTCTTTACTTAAAGCTGAAATTTTATAACATTTATAACCTATTAATTCATATATATTTTTTAATTTTTTTATTTCATTTTTTTCTGATGATGAATATATATCCATTTTATTAAAAACAAGATTTAATGGAATTTTATATGCTTCAGCTGTAACCAATATTCTATCAATAAATTGAGTAAAGGTAGTGGGATAATTTAAAGTAATTATTAAATAAATTTGATCAATATTTGATGCGATTACCTGAAATTGTTTAGATAATTTTACTGATTTTCTAATAATATGATTTCTTCTTTTTTGTACTTCAATTATAATTCCTTGACTATTATTTTCAATATCTAATATAAAACTAACTCTATCTCCTACCACAACTGGACTAGTGCTCTTGGAATTGTGAAGTCGAAGTTTCCCTTTAATTCTACATTTATAAAATATATTGCCAGATTTAACTAGATGCCAAATTCCTGTTGACTTATAAATAATTCCTTTTTTCAACATTTTATTGCAAAGTAAGATTTAGAATTTTTTTTACCAAATCATTATTATTAACCATTTTCCGAATTTGTATCTTTATAAAAAAAATAATGTCAAAAAAAGGGATATTAATGATTTTAGATGGATGGGGAATTGGAAAAGATCCTAATGATTCTGCAATTGAATTAGCAAGAACTCCAAATTTTGATAAACTTTTAAAAAACTATAGTCACAATACTCTTAGAACTGATGGAGAGTATGTTGGTCTACCTAAAGGTCAAATGGGAAATAGTGAGGTGGGCCACATGAATATTGGTGCTGGAAGAATTGTACATCAAGATTTAGCTAAAATAAATCTTTCAATTAAAAATAATGAATTCGCTAAAAACAAAACTTTAATTGAAAGTATAAATTTTGCAAAAAAAAACAAAAAACCAATTCATTTTATTGGTTTACTTTCTGACGGAGGTGTTCACTCACACATTTCTCATCTTGAGGAATTGTTGAGAGTAAGCTCAAAATATAATCTTAAAAACCTTTTTATACATGCTATTACCGATGGCAGAGATGTTGACCCTATGTCTGGAATAAATTTTATTAAGTATGCCAATAAAAAGTTTAAAAAATATGGTGCTATTATAGCATCAGTAATTGGCAGGTTTTATGCGATGGACAGAGATAAAAGATGGGAAAGAATAAAAAAATCATATGATCTTTTAATTAATGGTAAAGGAATTAAATCTAAAGATTTAAATGAAAGTATTTTAAAGAGTTATAAAAAAGGAATTACGGATGAATTTATTGAACCTCATTATAAATCTAATAAATATGGTGAACCAATTGGAAAAATTAAAAAAGATGATGTCATAATTTTTTTCAACTTCAGATCTGATAGAGCTAGAGAGCTTTCAGAGGTTCTAAGTCAAAATAAAATAAATGATTATAATATGAATCCTATTGATACATATTTTGTAACTCTCACTAATTATAATGAAAAATTTAAAAATATTAAGGTTCTTTTTGATAAAGAAAATCTGGAAGAAACATTAGGAGAAATTCTTTCAAAATCGAATAAAACTCAACTTAGGATTGCAGAAACCGAAAAATATCCACATGTAACTTATTTTTTCAATGGAGGAAAAGAAGAGCCTTATATAGGAGAAAAAAGAATCTTATGTCCTTCTCCAAAAGTATCTACCTATGATGTTCAGCCTGAAATGAGCGCTTTTGAAGTAATGGATAAAACAATAAATGAAATTGAAAAAAATACGCCTGATTTTATTTGTATTAATTTTGCTAATCCTGATATGGTTGGTCATACAGGGAATTTGAAGGCAGCAATAAAGGCATGTGAAACCGTTGACAATTGTTTAGGAAAAATAGTAGAAAAAGCGCTTACTAAAGATTATTTTATATTAATAATTGCAGATCATGGAAACTGTGAAACAATGATTAATAATGATGGTAGTCCTAATACAGCTCATACTACTAATCCTGTGCCCATTATTTTAGTCGATTCTAAAAAAAATAAAATTAAAGCTGGTATTTTAAGTGATATTGCACCTACAATTTTAAATTTAATGAATATAGATATTCCAAAATCTATGAATAGAAAATCTTTGATAATTTAAGTTCAAACTACTTATTATAAAGAAAATGTCTAAAATTATACTTAAAAATTCTGACGAAATAGAATTAATTAGAAAAAGTGCTCAAATAGTTTCAAAAACTTTAGGAATGTTAGCCAGTGAAATTAAACCAGGCATAAATTCACTAATACTTGATGAATTAGCAGAAAGTTTTATAAGAGATCATGGAGCAAAACCTGGATTTTTAGGTTTATATGATTTTCCAAACACATTATGTGTTAGTCCAAACTCTCAAGTTGTTCATGGTATTCCTAATAAAGAACCTCTTAGAAATGGAGACATATTATCGATTGATTGCGGTGTTTTATATAATGGATTTTATGGAGATCATGCCTACACATTTGAAGTAGGTGAAGTAAAACCTGAAATAAAAAAATTATTAAAAATTTCAAAAGAATCATTATATAAAGGAATCTCTGAATTTAAAATTGGTAATAGAATTGGTGACATAGGTTTTGCAATTCAAAAATATAATGAAAAAGAAGGGTATGGAATTGTAAGGGAGCTTGTTGGACATGGGCTGGGAAAAACAATGCATGAGGGCCCAGAAGTTCCTAATTATGGCAAAAAAGGAAAAGGAAAAAAAATTCAAGAAGGAATGGTAATTGCTATTGAACCCATGATTAATATGGGGTCTCATAAAATTAAACAATTAAATGATGGATGGACAATTTTAACATCAGATGGAATGCCAAGTGCTCATTTTGAACACAATATTGCAATAATAGATGGTATGCCTAAACTTCTTTCAACTTTTAAATATATTTATGATGAATTAGGTATATCGTCTGATGAAGAAGAAAAGTTTGAAATAACATCATTATGAATTTTATTTTAAATTTAATTCCCAGAAAATTTCTTATAAGAATAAGTATATTTTTAAGGCCAATACTGAAAATATATTTTAAAGGATCAAAATACATAGATCCAATAGATAATTCTAAATACAGAAAATTTTTACCATATGGTTATGGAAAAAATATTAGAAAAAATGCATTGTGCCCTGGAACACTATCCCTTGAAAGACATAGGTTGTTATGGCTTTTTCTAAAAAGAAATACAACATTCTTTAATGATAAATTAAAAGTTTTACATTTTGCACCTGAACAACCTTTTTATAAGAAATTTAAATCAATTAAGAACTGGAATTATATAACCTGTGATTTAAACTCACCATTAGCAGATATAAAAGCTGACATATGTAAACTTCCTTTTAAAAATTTTGAGTTTGATTTGATTATTTGTAATCATGTATTAGAACACATAGATAATGATTTTAAGGCAATGGAAGAAATTTATAGGGTTTTAAAAAAAAATGGAATAGGCATTCTACAAGTTCCAATAGACGAAAGTTTATCTATAACTTTTGAAGATAAAACAATTATTGATCCTAAAAAAAAATCTGAACTTTTTGGTCAATATGATCATGTTAGAAAATATGGTAAAGATTATTATGATAGATTAAAATCTGTGGGTTTTAAGGTAAAAAAAATAGATGTGCAAAAAACTTTGTCTGAAAAAGAAATTAAAGAATACTGTTTACCTAAGTATGAAAAAATCCCATTTGTAATTAAAAGTTAAGAATCAGGCCAGTTGGAAGAAAAAATTTCATTATATCCTTTTTGATTTGATAAAATCCAATATGCATCAATGCCTTCAATTGATTCAATAATACTTTTAGAAAGTTGAAAAGGCATAACCATTAATGCAGTAGCCCAAGCATCAGCTGTCATACAATCAGAAGCTAATACTGAGACACTCAAAATTTTTGATTGAAATGATTTTCCGTTTTTTGGATTAATTATGTGAACATATTTTTTTCCAGTTAGTGAATCAATACTATACTTTCTATAATTTCCTGAAGTTGCAAGAGCCTTGTTTTTTAAAAATATAGTTTTTATAAATTTTCTATTATTTTTCTTACTGGGATTATCAATGGCAACTTTCCAAAAATTTCCTGAATTTGGATTTTTTCCTTTAGCAATTATTTCACCACCAATTTCTATAAGAAAATTTTTTATATCATAAGAAATTAATAACTCTGAAATAAGATCAACTATGTATCCTTTTCCAATAGCATTAAAATCTATATATATATTTGGATACTTTTTTTTTATAGTGCCTTTTGAGGTTAAAGAAACTTTTGAAAACCCTGTTAATTCAATTAAGCTATCTAATTGTTTTTTTGAAAAGTTTTTAATTTTTTTTTCAGGGCCAAAACCATATGCATTAACTAAAGACCCAACTGTAGGATCAAAAAAACCTTGAGATAATTCCCAAATTTCGTAAGATTTGAGAAAAACTTTTTTGAAGTGATCATCAACCGCTAGTAAAGAATCTCCACGATTAATTTTTGAAATATCAGAATCCGAAATATAAGTCGAAAAAGAATTATTTACAATTTTAAAAAGTGAATCAATTTTGTTTTTAATAATATTCTCATCATTATCTTTCTCAAATTGAATGGAAAATGAAGTGCCAAATGAATAACCACTAATTATTTTTTTATTTGCAGGTTTGCTACAAGAAAAAATAAATGCTATAAATAAAATAAAAAAACTTAAAAAAAATTTCATAATAAAAACAAAATGCAGAAATGATTTTTAAACTTTATAAAAAGCTTTTACACGTTATCCTCCAAAGTCATCATATCTTACATTTTCAGGAGGAATTCCAAAATCATCTGCCATTTTTTCTACAGCTTGATTCATAAGTGGAGGTCCGCAAAAATACACTTCAATATCTTCAGGTGATTCATGATAATTAAGATAATGATCAATTACTACTTGGTGAACAAAACCTGTAAACCCATCACCTTCTTTATCATCAAGAGATTTTTTTTCTTTCCAATTATCTTCCTCAAGTGGCTCAGAAAGAGCAATATAAAATTTAAAATTTTTATAATCTTTTTCTAAAGCTTTGAAATGATCAATATAAAAAAGTTCTCTTTTCGATCTACCTCCATACCAGAAAGTTACAGTTCTTCCAGTTTTTAAAGTTCTAAACAAATGATATAAATGTGATCTCATGGGTGCCATTCCAGCCCCACCTCCTACATACAACATTTCTGAATCAGATTCATTAATAAAAAACTCTCCATAGGGTCCAGATATAGTTACGGAATCCCCCGCTTTTTTGGAAAAAATATAAGATGATGCAATTCCAGGATTTACAGTCATCCAATCATTTTTATTTTTATCCCAAGGAGGGGTTGCAATTCGGACATTAAGCATAATTTCTTTACCTTCCGCAGGATAAGATGCCATAGAATATGCCCTTTCAACTGTTTCAGAATTCTTCATATTTAAATTCCATAAATTAAATTTATCCCATTCTAACTTAAATTTTTGAGCATCTTTTGGGTGTTCATCAGGATGGGCTGAAATATCAATATTTTGATAATCAATTTCACATTTCGGAATCTCAATTTGTATATAGCCTCCTGCTTTGTAATCCATTTCTTCTGGAATTTCAACCACAAACTCCTTAATAAATGAAGCTACATTCCAATTTCTTAAAACTTTTGCTTCCCACTTTTTGATACCAAAAACTTCCTCAGGAACTTTAATCACCATGTCCTCTTTAACCTTAACTTGACAGCCAAGTCTCCAACCCTCAGACACTTCTTTTCTAGAAAAGTGAGGTTCTTCGGTAGGAAGAAGTTCTCCACCTCCTTCTATAATTTGGCACCTACATTGAATACAAGTTCCTCCACCACCACATGCTGAAGGCAAGAAAATTTTATTATCTCCAAGAGTGCTTAATAAGGTACCTCCGGATGAAACTTCAACTTTTTCTTCACCATTAATTGTCAAAGAGACTGGTCCGGAAGGCAAAAGTTTAGCCTTAACTCCTAATAATGCACCAACTAATAATAAAGTAATAATTAAAAAAACTACTACACTTGAAATAATCGTAATAAAAGTTATGTCCATATTATTTATAATTTAATTCCCATAAAACTCATAAAACCTAGAGCCATAAGACCTGTAATAATAAAAGTAATACCCAGTCCTCTGAGTGGAGCAGGGATATTAGAATACGAAATTTTTTCTCTTATAGATGCTATGGCAACAATTGCTAAATACCAGCCAACTCCTGAACCAAATCCATAAACACCAGATTCCAAAATTCCCGAAAAATCTTTTAATTGCATAAAAAGAGAACCTCCTAAAATAGCACAATTAACAGCAATCAAAGGAAGAAAAATACCTAATGACCCATAAAGTGCTGGTGCAAATTTTTCAACAATCATTTCAACTAATTGAACCATTGAAGCAATAACAGCAATGAATAAAATAAAAGTCAAAAACCCTAATTCAACACTTTCAAATTCTGGTCCTAACCAGCTTCCTAAAGCTCCATCATCTAAAATATATTTGTTAATTAAAAAGTTTATTGGAACTGTTACACTTAAAACAAAAATTACAGCCATTCCCAAACCATGAGCAGTTTTAACTGTTTTAGATACTGCCAAATAAGAGCACATACCCAGAAAATATGCAAAAACCATATTTTCTATAAAAATACTTTTAACAAATAAATTTAAATATCCTTCCATTTAAACTTAATTTTCTTCAATTAATTTTCTATTTCTAGATCTTTGAATCCAAATAATTATTCCAACAACAATAAGTGCCATAGGAGATAATAACATTAAACCATTATTAACATAACCCATTTCATATATAAAATCAGGTATAACCTGAATGCCTAATAAATTTCCCGATCCAAATAATTCTCTAAAAAAAGCAACAGCAATTAATATCCATGCATAACCTAAAGCATTGCCAATTCCGTCTAAAAATGATCTCCATACATTATTTCCTAGAGCAAAAGCTTCTAATCTTCCCATAATAATACAATTTGTTATTATTAATCCAATAAAAACACTGAGTTCTTTGCTAACATCATAAACAAACGCTTTCAATATTTGATCAACTAATATTACCATTGAAGCTACAACAACAAGTTGAACAATAATCCTTATCCTATTTGGTATTAAATTTCTTAAAATAGATATAATAACATTACTAGCAGCCATAACAGCAACAACTGAAATACTCATAACGATTGCAGGTTTTAATTGTACTGTAATTGCTAATGCAGAACAAATTCCTAATACTTGAACTGTAATTGGATTGTCATCATCCAAAGGATCAGATAAAAGCTTTCTGTTTTTAGGAGAAAATAAAGGTTCTGAACCTTTATTTATAAAAAACAAAAGAGGGTTTTTCTTGTTTATATTATTATTCTTTTTCATATTATTAAATTATTTAAAGCCAAAACATCCTTACGATTAAAAAAGGGTAAATAATGCTTTAACCTTTCAAGTATCATATCTGTTACTCCATCTCCAGTTATAGTTGCACCAGAAATAGCGTCAACCTCATGATCTAACTTATCTAAGTCCTGGGGGTCATTATTAGTTTTTGACACATTAATCCCAACCAAGTTTCCATTTATATCCATAACTTTTTCATCAATAAATCTGTTTTGGAACCAATCCTGAGTAATTTCAGCTCCGAGTCCTGCTGTTTCAGATTTGTGGTCAAATACAGCACCTTTTATAGTGCTTTTATCATCTTTTAGGGCAATGTAACCCCATATCGCATCCCATAAACCAGCACCTCTTAAAGGTATTATGTAATAGTTGTTTTCTTCAACTTTAGCAATGTAAATTGGAAACCTTTGTTGATCAGGGGTCTTCTTTAATTCTTTATTTAATTTAATCTTAAATGCATCAACTTCTTTGTCAATTGTACCATCTGACTTTAAAGATAATGCATCAGTAATATAACTGTTATACAGCTTTTCAGAATTCTCTCGATCAGTAGTTATTCCAATTGAAGACAAAATATTTTGCATTTTTTCTTTACGTACATTTTCTTTCTGAAGATCTTTTAATAAGCTTGCAGTCGTAGCTAAACTAGTAGCTACTAAAAAAACCATTACTACAGTAAATAAAAAAGTATAAACATTACTATCTCTATTCATAACCTAAATTGTTTTGACTAAATTGTCTTGAGACCATCTTTTTTTTCTTCTTTCAATATTCAAATTAATTACATAATGATCAATTGTTGGAGCAAAAACATTCATAAGTAAAATGGCCAACATAACTCCTTCAGGATAGGCAGGGTTAAAAACTCTGATCATTATACAAAAAACTCCGACTAAAAAACCATAAATCCATTTTCCCATATTTGTTTGAGCAGCTGAAACAGGATCAGTAGCCATAAAAACTATTCCAAAAGCAAAACCTCCAACAATTAAATGATTTATCCATGAAAACTCCATTAAAGGATTTAACCCAAGTAAATTAAAAATAAAGCCCATAAAAGCTCCTCCTAAAATACCTGAGACTATAATTCTCCAACTTCCAACGCCAGTTAAAACTAAAATTAAAGCTCCTATAATTACCCAAAATGTAGATGTCTCGGCAATTGATCCTGGTATTGATCCCATGAACATATCCATAACTGAGTAATCTATATTTTGACCGGCAGCCAGATATCCAAGAATTGTTTCTCCTGAAATAGAATCTACATTTGAAGCTTCAGAAACCCAAACTTTATTCCCGGACATGTAGGTGGGATATGCGAAAAAAGCAAATGCTCTAGCTGTTAAAGCAGGGTTCAAAATATTCATTCCAGTTCCTCCAAAGGCCTCTTTTGCTATTAAAACTGCAAATGCAACTGAAATAGCAACCATCCATAAAGGTATATCAACGGGCATTATCATAGGAATTAATAATCCTGTAACTAAATATCCTTCATTAACTTCATGACCTCTGTAAACTGCAAAAGCAAACTCAATACTTAATCCTACAACATATGAAACTATAATCATTGGAATTATTTTTAAGGATCCATGGTAGAATGCATCTAAAAAAGTAAAACTTTCACCTGTTTGGATATAATATTGATAACCGGTATTGTATATACCATAAATTAAAACAGGCATTAAAGCAATAATTACAGTTACCATTGTTCTTTTTAAATCAACAGCATCACGAATATGAGAGCCCTTTTGAGTAGTGTGATTAGGAACAAACAAAAAGGTGTCGAAAGCGTTTACAGCAGGTGCAAACTTTTCAAATTTTTCACCTTTCTGAAAATTTCTTTTAATTAAATCTATTTTATTTCTTAAAAAATTTTTCATCCTACTTCTTTTATCATTAATTCTATCCCTTGTCTAACAATTTCTTGAGCTTCAATTTTAGAAGTGTTAGAAAAATCAATTAAAGCAAAATCTTCTGGAATTACCTCGTAAATTCCTAATCCTTCCATTTTTTCAATATCAGAAGCTAAGCAAGCTTTGATTAATTGCATAGGATAAATATCCATTGGAAAAAAGCTTTCCATCTCTCCGGTTACCACTAGAGCTCTCTCTTCCCCATTTAAATTTGAATTTACTTCAGAACCATTTCTATTAAATAACCACGATAGAGAAGTATTACTTAAACTCAAAATTTTATTATCAACAAAAGGTAGCCAACCAAACATCCTATAATTATTTCCTTCAGGTATTATTGAAATCAAATTATTGAAGTACCCTATAAAACCGTCAGAAGATTCAATTTTTCCATTTAATACATTTCCATTTATGCACCTGACCTGAATATTATTATCAACTTTAGAATCCTTCATAAATTTTTTTAACTCAGAACCAATAATTGTTTCATAATATTTTGGTTCTTTAACAACACTTCCAGCTATAGCAATTGTTCTTGTCGGAGTATAATTTCCAGTTTTGAAAAAAGATCCTATGTTAGCAACATCTTCCGGATTAATTGTCCAAATTTTTTCTCCTGGGTTTATAGGACTAATTTTATGTATATGAAAGCTAACATCTCCAGATGGATGAGGTCCTTGAACGTCATACATTTGAACATTTTTTATCTTTTCAAAAAAACCTCTAAAATTCTTATCTAGTCCCAAAAACACTTTGCCACTGGACATTTTATTTAAGACGTTAACTCCTAACTGAAAATCATCAATTCTAGATTTTAAAATAAAATCATAATCTACTCCTAAAGGAGCTTTATCTATTGTTGAGATAAATATAGCTTTTGGAGAAACATTAGGATCAGCTATAACTCCATAGGGTCTTTGTTTTAAGAATGGCCAACAACCGCTTATTAATAAAAGATTTTTTATTTTTTGAACTTCATGTTTATCATTTTCTTGAAAAGTAACATCGTGCTTAATTTTTAAATTCTTACTATCAGAATCAATAATTAATTCTAATATTTTCCTTTTTGCACCTCTAATAATAGATTTAATTGATCCTGAAATAGGAGAAACAATTGTTATCTCTGGATTTTCTTTACTATAAAATAAAGGAGTCCCAACTTTAACTTTATCTCCCTCCTTAACAATAAGTTTAGGTATCAAACCGAAAAAATCTGTAGGTTTTATGGAAAAAATAGATGGTAAAATATTTTTTTTTAAAATTTTAGAAGCCTCACCTATAATTTTTAGGTTTGCTCCTTTTTTAATTCGAATACTTTTAGTTAATTTCATTAAAAACAATAAAGTCTAAAAACGATGCAAATTTAATAATAAAGCGTCTTTTATAAAAATTTATTAAATCATTTATTTAATCTTAATTTTTAGTTTAATGAATAAAAAAAATATTTTAATACTTTTTTTCTTTTTAAATATATCTTCATTTTTAAAAGGTCAAGTTGAGGAAGTTTCAGAACCAATAAATATTAAAACAATAATCTTTAAAGGTGAAAATGAGAATGATCAATTTCCAATTATTTCAATTGATGAAAATATAACTTTGAGTTTTGATGATTTAAATTCTAATGAAGAAGATTATTATTACAAAATTAGACATTTCAACTTCGATTGGAAAGAATCAGAATTGTTTAAAAACGAAATATTTGACGGCTTTGATAATGTCAGAATCGTAAATTACTCTAATTCATTTAATACTCTTCAACCATACACTCATTATGAATTGAAATTTCCTAATGATAAAACTCGTTTTCTAGTTTCTGGCAATTACATGATCGAAGTTTATAATTCATTAGACGAAATAATTTTTTCAAGAAAATTTTGTATATATGATAAAAAGGTCGAGACTAATGTGAATGTCTATAGGCTTCAAAATATGGAATTCTATAAAACTCACCAATCAATACACTTTTCAATAACTCCAAAAAATATAATTTTTAGAGAACCTGAAAAAAGAATTAAAGTTACTATACTTAAAAATTATCAATGGAATTCTCAAATCAAAAATCTAAAACCTCAATATATAATTAATTCAAAATTAGAATATAAATATGATACAGAATCTAAATTTGAGGGAGGAAATGAATATTTATTTTTTGACACTAAAGAAATAAGATCTACTAATCAAAACATAAGTTATATTAATAGGTCAGAATTGTATGAAACTTATCTTAAAATTGATTATAGCAGAAATTACAGTAATTATATTTACAATCAAGATATAAATGGAAATTTTAAAATAAGAACTTTAAATGGAAGTCAAAACTCGAAAACAGAAGCTGACTATACATGGGTTCACTTTAGTCTAGCATCAGATATAAGTTTTTTTGAAAACTCTATATATATATATGGCAAATTCAACAATTACAAACTAACTGAAAAAAACAAGATGTATTATAATCCTTCTATGGAATTATATGAAGGCGTTTTACTTTTGAAACAAGGTTTTTATAACTACAAATATGTTTCTAAAGCAAAAGATTCTTTAAATAAAAATAATATAAGTGGTTCGCATGCTTTAACAGAAAACGAATATTTAGTTTTAGTTTATTACAGAGATATTGGAGGAAAATTCGATAAGCTTATTGGAGTTGGAAAAACCAATTCATTTAATCTCAAAAATTAAGAAAAAAACAGCTTATTTATAATAGTGCTTTTATTATATTTATAATTAATATATTATTATATTATTATCTATAAGTTTATGATTCAACAAATTACAAAGGGTATAAAAGTTTCAGTTTCAACAAATTTTGAAGGCAACTTTATTAATAATAATACAATTAATTATGCCTTTTCTTATAAAATTAAGATTGAAAACAATAGTAATGACACAGTCCAATTATTAACAAGACATTGGAAAATAATTCAATCTAATCATAAAACTAAATTCATTAATGGGCATGGTGTTTTAGGTGAAAATCCTATTGTAAAGCCTGGCAAATTTCATAAATATTCATCCGGTTGTTTAATTACTTCCTCAATTGCTTCAATGAGTGGAATATATACTATGATAAACTTTTCTAATACTAATAAGTTTAAAGTTAAAATTCCAAATTTTAAATTAAACGTTCCATTTGTTTTAAATTAATTAGTTATTTTAAAATTAACTTTTATGTCAAATAGCATATATAAAGTTCCTCTACCTAAAAACGAAAAAGTTTTATCATATAAAAATGGAAGTAATGAAAAAAAACTAGTTCTTTTCGAGTATAAAAAAATGCTAAATGAAAAAGTTGAAATTCCAATTTTTATAGGGAAGAATAAAATTTTTACTGGTAATACTGAAAAAATGAGTCCACCTCATGATCATAATCATACGCTAGGAGTATATCATAAATGTAATTCTTCTCATGTCAAAGATGCTATAAATAGTTGCTTGAAAGCAAAAAAAAAATGGTCGAAAATGCCTTGGTATTCAAGAGCATCTATATTTTTAAAGGCTGCTGAATTAATCGCTGGACCTTACAGAGCTAAAATTAATGCTTCTACAATGCTTGCTCAATCAAAAACAGCTCATCAGGCAGAAATTGATTCAGCTTGTGAATTAATTGATTTTTTAAGATTTAATGTATACTATATGCAACAAATCTATAGTAATCAGCCTGAATCATCTTCTGGAGTTTGGAATAAATTAGAATATAGACCATTAGAAGGTTTTGTTTATGCCATAACTCCATTTAACTTTACAGCCATAGCTGGAAACCTTCCTAGTTGTGTTGCAATGATGGGTAATGTAGTTATCTGGAAACCGAGTGATTATCAAGTTTTTTCTGCTAAAATAATTATAGATGTTTTCAAAGAAGCAGGCTTGCCAAATGGAGTTATTAATGTAATTTTTGGAGACCCTGAAATGATTACAAATTCTATTATTAAATCTAAAGACCTATCTGGAATTCACTATACGGGATCAACTGAGGTTTTTAAAAGTATATGGAGAAAAATTGGACAAAACATTGATATCTATAAATCATATCCAAGAATAGTTGGAGAAACGGGGGGGAAAGATTTTATAATTGCTCACCAATCAGCAAACAAAGAAGCTCTTGTTTCTGGAATAATTCGTGGAGCTTTTGAATTTCAAGGACAGAAATGTTCAGCTGCATCAAGAATATATATACCAAAGTCTATTTCTAAAACAGTTCTTAATCTTTTAAAAAAAGAAATAAAAACTTTGAAAATGGGATCTCCTGAAAGTTTTAATAATTTTATTACATCTGTTATACATAAAAAAGCATTTGAAAGGATTAAGAAAACTATTGAAAAAATAAAAAAAGACAAAGATGCAGAAATAATTATTGGAGGAAATTGTAATTCTAGTAAAGGATATTTTATTGAACCAACAATCGTTTTAACTACAAACCCAAAATATTTTACTATGGAAAAAGAGCTCTTTGGTCCTTTAGCGACAGTTTATATATTTGATGATAAAGATTGGGATTCAACTCTTAAATTAGTTGATGACACTTCTATATATGCACTTACAGGAGCTATTTATTCTCAAAACAGATATATTCTAGAAAAGTCGATGAGTAAATTAAAAAATTGTGCTGGAAATTTTTATATAAATGACAAACCTACAGGAGCTGTAGTAGGTCAACAACCTTTTGGAGGCGCAAGAGCCTCAGGAACAAATGATAAAGCAGGTTCGTCATATAATTTAATTAGATGGACTTCACCAAGATTAATTAAAGAAACTTTTGTTCCAGAAGAAAATTATAGGTATCCTTTTCTTGAATAATATTTTAAAATGGTATGTATAAAATTTTTTTTGATTCAAAAAAAGGATTACTAAAAATTTTTTTTATTTCAAATATTTTTAAATCATTGTAAATAGCAATTTCTTTAGTTAACTCTCCACCTTTTAAATAAATTAATCCATTTTCTATTTCATGCTTAGAATTTTTTGAGATGTTATTTGAAATTAATGGTGCTAAATTATCAATTTCGCTGACTGCTCTACTTACAACAAAATCAAATTTTCTGTCAAAATTTTCAACTCTAATTTGTTTTGCAATTACATTATTTAATTTAATCTTTTTAATTAAATCTTTAACTGCAAATATTTTTTTACCAATTCCATCTATTAAATAAAAAGAAGATTCTGGAAACATTATCGCAAGAGGTATACCTGGAAAACCTCCACCTGTTCCAACATCTAGAATTAAACTATTTTTCTTAAACTTAAAAAATTTTGCAATGCTCAAAGAGTGTAAAACATGTCTTTCATAAAAAAAAGAAAAATCTTTTCTTGAAATTAAATTAATTTTTGAATTCCAATGATTATATAAATTATATAACATTTCTAATTTAATTATTTGATCTTTAGTTAATTCAGGAAAGTAACTTTTTATGTCTTCCAAAATTTAAATATTTCTACTATTTAAAATATCCATTAATATATATATTTGCAAATAAATGAAAATTCTTTCAGAAAAAATTACAAGCCTTCCTGTATCTGCAACTTTAGCAATGGCAGCAAAAGCACGTGAATTAATAGCTAAAGGGATTGATGTTATTGGATTAAGTCTTGGTGAACCCGATTTCAATACACCTGATTTTATAAAAAAAGCAGCTATTAAAGCTATAGATGAAAATTATAATTCTTACAGTCCTGTAGATGGATATTTAGATTTAAAAAAATCAATATGTGAAAAATTTAAAAGAGATAATAATATTGATTATAATGAATCTCAAATAGTGGTTTCAACTGGTGCAAAACAATCTATTGCTAATGTTTGTATGTCAATACTCAATCCAGGTGATGAAGTTTTATTACCAGCTCCATATTGGGTAAGTTATTCTGCAATTTCAACTTTGTGTGAAGCAAAATTTAAAATTATACCTTCATCAATCAAAAATGATTTTAAAATTACTCCTAAACAACTTGAATTAGCAATATCAAATAAAACTAAATTAATCATATTTAATTCTCCTAATAACCCAAGCGGAACTGTGTATTCAGAAAATGAATACAAAGCTCTTGGCGAAGTTTTAAAAAAACATCCTGAAATTTATATCATTTCTGATGAAATATATGAACATATAAATTATGGTGTTAAACATTTTAGCATAGCTAGAATAAAAGAACTTTATGATAGAACAATAACAGTTAATGGTATTTCAAAAGCTTATGCGATGACTGGATGGAGAATAGGTTATATTGGCGCTCCAGAATTAATTGCAAAAGCTTGTAATAAAATGCAAGGCCAAATAACAAGTGGAGCAAATTGTATTGCTCAAAGAGCTACAATTACAGCTCTTAATACCCCCATATCTGAAATTAAATATATGATTGATGAATTTTATAAAAGAAAAATCCTAATTATAAATTTACTTTCAGAAATTGATGGATTTAAGTTAAATAACCCCCAAGGTGCTTTTTATGTATTTCCTGATATTTCTTTCTTTTTTGGAAAAAAAATAAAAAATAAAGTAATAAATAATTCTTCAGATTTTGCCTTTTTTCTTCTTGAAGAAGCAAATGTAGCAACAGTTTCCGGAGAAGCTTTTGGAAACAAAGATTGTATCAGAATATCTTATGCTGCATCTGAAAAGGAAATTATTGAAGCTGTTAAAAGAATTAAATCTGCTATTAAATAACTATTTATTTATAACCTTTTCCTGTCTGTTAATTGATTCTTGATGAATAGCTTTGAATAACTTTAAAATAAATTCTTCACTAAGATCTAATTTTTCACCTTCTAAAATCATTTTTCCAAGAATTTCGTTCCATCTTTTATTTTGAAGAACAGCAACATTATTTGACCTCTTAATTTCACCGATATTATCTGAAATTTTCATTCTTTTTCCAAGATTTTCTAATAGAGCATGGTCAATAACATCAATCTTAGCTCTTAAATCTATAAGATTATTTTGATACTCTTCTTCATCTGTAGTTATTTTTCTCATTTTTAAATCCTTCATAATCTCAACAAGTCTTTTAGGAGTTACTTGTTGACTAGCATCACTCCATGCATTATCTGGATCACTGTGAGTCTCAATCATTAAGCCATCATAATTAAGATCTAAAGCAGTTTGAGAAACATCAAAAATTAAATTTCTATTACCAGAAATATGAGATGGATCACAAATCATTGGCAAGTCAGGAAATCTATTCATAACCTCAACTGGAATCTGCCATTCAGGAATATTTCTGTATTTAGATTTTTCATAAGTTGAAAACCCTCTATGAATTAAACCAAGATTCTTAATATTAGAAGAATGTAAACGCTCAATACCTCCCATCCATAAAGATAAATCAGGATTAACTGGATTTTTAACCAACACTACTTTTTCGGTTCCTTTTAATGCATCAGCAATTTCTTGAACAATAAAAGGACTAACTGTAGATCTAGCTCCAATCCATAAAATATCTATATCATGTTCAAGAGCTAATTTTACATGAGTACTATTAGCTACTTCAGTAGAAATTAGTAATCCCGTCTCATTTTTAACCTTTTGCAACCACTTTAAACCTATTGAACCAACTCCTTCAAACATTCCTGGTTTAGTCCTTGGCTTCCAAATACCTGCTCTGAAAGCGCTAACATCAGTATCTTTTAATTGATTAGCTATATTTAAAACTTGATCTTCTGTTTCAGCACTACAAGGTCCAGCAATAACCAATGGATGATCTAATTTAAAATCATCTAACCATTTTCGCATTTCTTTTTTATTTTCCATTTTTATTTATTATTATTTTTTATTCCATTAAGTATTTTCTCAATTTTATTAATTGACTTCAATTGTTCATAAATTTTTATTTTCTTCTTTTCTTGAAGTAAAAATTTAAATTTTTTTAAATTTTCTATATACTCGGATAATACACTGATAATATTTTTTCTGTTTTCTAAAAGAATAGGTGCCCACATATCTGGTGAACTCTTAGCAAGCCTTACTGTTGAAGCAAATCCACTACCAGCCATATCAAAAATAGCTTTCTCATCCTTTTCCTTTTCAATAACAGTTTTGCCAAGCATAAAAGATGAAATATGAGATAAATGAGATACATATGCTATGTGTTCATCATGTTCCTCGGGGCTCATTTCTAGAACTTTCATAGACATTTGAGAAAACCAATTTAAAGCCCACTCTAACAAATCAGGTCTCGTTTTATTTGATTCACATATAATTTGATTTTGATTATAAAACAATTTTTCAAATGCTGCTTCCGGACCAGAATACTCTGTTCCTGCTATAGGATGTGTTGCCAAAAATTGGTTTCTTTTAGGATGAAGAGAAACTTTTTCACAAATATTTTTTTTGTTAGATCCTACGTCAATTATTAAAGAATTTTCATTTAACTTGTCAAGTAGAGATATTATATTATTAGAAGCAACATCAACTGGGACAGCCAAAATTATAATATCCATCAAGCTATATTTTTTCTTTTTTAAAACTTTATCAATTATATTTAATTCTATGGCTTTATTTAGATGGTTTTTATTAATATCCTCGCCATAACATTCACAATCTTCAATATATTTCTTTGCTGAAATTGCAAAAGATCCCCCTATCAATCCTAAACCAATTATTCCTATTTTCATTTTATAATCTATTTATTGCTTCTTCTATTATTTTTTCTTCAACGCATAAAGACAGTCTAATAAACCTGTCTCCATTAGAACCAAAAATTGACCCTGGTGTAATAAATATGTTATGTTTATATAAAATTTTGTCAATAAATTTTTCTGAGGACTTTACATCTTCATTAAGTTTTGCCCAAACAAACAATCCTGAAATATTTTTATCAAAACTTGTATTTAATTTCTTTGCTAATTCAAAAACTTTTTCTCTTCTTTTAAAATAAATTTCATTTAATGACTTAAACCAATCTTTTTTCAAATTTAATGAAGCAATAGCTCCTATTTGAATTCCATAAAACATTCCAGAATCCATATTACTTTTTATTTTGACAACATCTTTAATATAATTTTTATTTCCTAATAACATTCCAACTCTCCATCCTGCCATATTAAAAGTTTTACTTAAAGAATTTAACTCAAGACAAACTTCAAAGGCCCCTTTTCTTGATAAAATACTTATGGGATTGTCATTCAAAATAAAACTATAAGGGTTATCATTAACTAATATAATTTTTCTAGATTTAGCCCAATCAATTAATCTATCTAAAGTATTTATATCAGTTTTAGCTCCTGTAGGCATATTTGGATAATTTAACCACATAAGCTTTATTTTATTTGAATCAATTGATTCAAGATACTTCCAATCAGGCTGCCAATTATTTTCCTCAACTAAATCATAAAATAAAGGTTTAGCCTCTAAAATTTTTGTTACAGAAGAATAGGTCGGATAACCAGGATTTGGAATTAAAACTTGATCTCCCTTGTTTAAAAATGCCATTGAAATATGCATAATCCCTTCTTTTGAACCCATTAATGGGAGTACCTCACTTGAATAATCAACAGTTACATTATAATTATTTTTATAGAAATTTGAAATGGCTTTTCTTAGTTCAGGCAATCCTTGATAGCTTTGGTACATACTAGCCCTTGGGTGAGAAAGACTTTTTTTAAGGGCATTTATAACTTGTCTATCAGGAGGAATATCTGGACTTCCAATTCCCATATTAATAATAGGTTTTCCCTGTTTTTCCATAGAAAAAACTTCCTTAAGTTTTTTTGAAAAATAGTATTCTTCAATATGATTTATTCTACTTGCTCTTTCAATCATTATAATCCATTTGAATATTCTCCTAAAACTTTAAAATGAGAAGCCATAATACTTAATATCTTTTTAGCTTTTAAATAATTGTTAATATCATCAAAAATTAAATCTACAAAAAATGCATATTTACCTGGCTTCTCTATAACAGGTAATGACTGAATTTTTGTTAAATTGAGTTTACAATCACTCATTGCATTAAGTACAGCTGCCAAACTACCTCTTTTATCATCTAAAATAAATTTTAATGAGGCTTTATTTATATTATCAATTATTGGTTGATTTGTTCTTTTTTGAATAATAACAAACCTTGTAATATTATTTTTTATAGTCTGTATTGATTTAAATAAAACATTTAAATTATAATATTTAGCTGCTTCAATACTAGCTATAGCAGCAACACCTTTTAAATTATTTTTTGATATTCTCCTAGCTTCATAAGCAGTATCATCTGATTCAACTAATCTAATATGAGGATATTCACTAAAAAAACTTTTACACTGAAGTAAAGCCATCGGGTGAGAAAAAACTTCATTTATTTGATTTATATTTTGACCATTTAAAGCCATTAAATTATGATTAATCTTAAAATAAACTTCACCAACAATTATCAAATTATTTTGATCAATTAAGGCATAATTAGGAATTATTGAACCTGCAATTGAGTTTTCAATTGCCATAACACCCATATCAATTTCTGATTTTTCAATTTCATTTACAAGGTGGTCAAAAGTTAAACATTCTCTTAAATTAAAATTCTCATTAAAATATGATTCAGAAGCTATATGATGATAAGACCCTTTAATACCTTGAATTCCAATATCTAATTTTTTCTCTTCCATTATTACAAAAAAAAAGCCCCGAAATTCAGGACTTATATTTAATTTAAAACAAATTAATACTAAGCCCTATGCAACTTATAAAAGAAGTAGAAATAGAAGCTATAATTATTTAATTTAAATTGTTTCATAATTTTAAAAAACAAATGTAAGGGAGTAAACTTCAAAAACAAACTTTTAACTAAGTTTTTTAATTTAAATCATATAATTTTATAGTATTAAAAAAAACTTTATGAGTCTTATAACTAAGAATCTTAATAAAAATTTCAAAGATTTTAGAGTATTGAATAATATTTCTTTAGAATTAAAAAAAGGTGAAATAACTGGCCTTTTGGGAGTTAATGGGGCTGGAAAATCTACATTAATTAGAATCTTGGCTGGATATTATGATGATTGGGATGGTCAAATCAGTATGAATGGTTTAAATTATAAAAAAAACTTAAAAGAAATAAAAAAGATTACAGGTTATCTTCCTGAAAACAATCCACTATATAAAGAGATGTATGTTGAGGAATATTTAAAATTTATTATCAGTTTATACAGGATTAAGGTTGAAAATTATAATGAAATAATTGAAAAGACAGGTTTAAGTGATGTTCTTAAAAAGAAAATTTCAACTTTATCTAAAGGTTTTAAACAAAGAATTGGTATTGCCTCTTCAATAATTCACAATCCTTTGCTTTTATTATTGGATGAACCAATTTCTGGTTTAGATCCATTACAACTAAATGAAATTCGGGGTTTAATTAAGGATCTTAGTAAAAATAAAATCATATTATTTTCTTCTCATATTCTTCAAGAAATCGATTTAGTATGTGATAAAATAATAATCATCAATAAAGGTGAAATAATTTTAAATGAATACAAAAATAAACTTAAAAGACCTCTCAGTACTATTTTTAATGAAGTTGCAAAAAGTAAAATTCTTATCTAAATTTTTTTTCCATTTAATATAACTTCATGATTAATCTTAGCTGTTTTTTCTAACATTTTAGAAACTGAGCAATATTTATCATATGAGAGTTTAGCAGCTCTTAAAGCTTTTTCTTTGTCAATATCTCCTTCTAAATAAATTATAATATCTATTTGATAAAATAAAGCAGGTACTTCTTTCAATTTTCTTAGACCATTTACTTCCATTTTTAGAGACAAAGGGTTAATCTTTTGCTTACCTAAGATTGCTATTATATCAATAGCACTACAACCTGCAACTCCCATAAGAAGCAATTCCATAGGGCTAACTCCCTCAACTTTTCCAGATGTTTTAGAACTATTATCTAATAGAACTTTTTGGCCATTCTTGTTTTCAACTTCAAATAAATAATCACTATTAACTCTTTCTAAAAAAACTTTCATAATTAATTTATTTTTTACTAAATATAGGCTTTAATATATTAGACATAATATCATTTTCAATTAAAAAAGCATCATGACCATGAATAGATTTTATTTCATGATAAAAAATATTTTTTTTAATTTTTTTTAATTTTTTAAAAGTTAATTCATCTTGATAAGAAAAAAAATATAAATCACTATCAATAGCTATTAAATGGATCGATGAATTAATTTTTTTAATTATTTGTTCAAATGATTTTAATGATCTAGTTATATCAACAGAAGCTAGTAAATGATTCATAAAAATATATGCATCTAATTTAAATCGATTATTTAATTTTTTTCCATGGTGAATTAACCAGTTTTCAACATTATACATATTATTTTCTTCATTTTTGGTACGATCAAATCTACTGTCAAAAGATCTAGGATTTCGATATGTTAACATAGCATGAATCCTAGCATCTTCGAGTGGTTTTGATGAATTTTTAAGAATTCTTTTTTGCAAAAAAGTATTCGCTATTATCCAGTCTGGAGCTTTCCAATCAGATGCTACTGGAATTAAATATTTAGAAAAACTTGGATATAAAGCTCCCATTTCCCATACAATTGAACCACCAATTGAACCACCAATTATAGCAAAAAGTTCTGTAATCCCTAAAATTTTTAACCCTTCAAAAAATAATCTTGCAACATCTCCTGTATGAAAATCATCATGTTTTTTAATTTTTGAACCTTTGAATCCATTTCCAGGAATATTAAAAGCTAAAACTGAATAATATTCAGTATCAATAGTCATTCTAGGACCAATGATTCCTGACCACCAACCTTTGTTTCCCGAAACATTAGAGTCTCCAGTTAATGAATGATTAACTAATACTACAGGAGCTTTATTATAATCCTTTCCAAAATGCTGAAAAAAAAGATCTATAGATTTATATAAAGCTCCACTATCAGTTTTAAAATCAATAATAGAAACCTTTTGGATTTCTGACATTATATTGTTTTAAAAGCTTGCTCTAAATCAGCTTTTAAATCAGTTATCGACTCTAATCCAACAGATAAACGTATTAAATCTGAAGTGACTCCAGTACTTTTTTGTTCTTCTTCGGTTAATTGCTGATGAGTAGTGCTTGCTGGATGAATTATCAATGATTTTGAATCTCCAATATTAGCCAATAAAGAAAATAATTTAGTATTATCTGATACTTTTTTAGCAGCCTCATACCCTTTTTTTAACCCAAATGTAACTATTCCACTTGATCCATTAGAAAGATACTTATCAGCTAGTTTTTTATACTTTGATGATTCTAAACCAGGATAATTAACCCATTTTACTTCATCTCTTTTTTCAAGCCATTTTGATAATTCCAAGGCATTTTTTGAGTGATTATCCATTCTTAATTTCAAAGTTTCAATTCCTTGAATAACCTGAAAACTGTTGAAAGGACTTGGAGCGCTACCAAGATCTCTTAAACCTTCAATTCTAACTTTTGCAATAAATGCAATAGGTCCTAATGCTTCATGATAAACTAAACCATGATAACCTGGTGAAGGTTCAGTAAATTCAGGAAATAATCCATTTGACCAATCAAAAGTTCCTGCATCTATAATTACACCTCCAATTGAAGTTCCATTTCCTGTTATAAATTTAGTAAGAGAATGGATTACAATATTTGCTCCATGTTCAATTGGATTTAAAAGAGCTGGTGTTGCTATTGTATTATCAACTACAAAAGGAACCTTTGCCTTTTTTGCCTTTTGACTTATAGCTTTTAAATCCAAAACGTCTAATTTTGGATTTCCCAAAGTTTCAGCAAAAAAGACTCTAGTATTTGACTTTACAGCTTTCTCAAAATTATTTACGTCATCAGGATCAACAAAAGTTGTAGTAATACCTAATCTAGGCAAAGTAACTTTTAAAAGATTATATGTCCCTCCATATAAACTATTTGATGCAACAATATGATCTCCAGATTTAAGCATTACTAACAAAGTTGTAGCAACCGCTGATTGACCAGATGCTGTTGCAACTGCAGCAACTCCACCTTCAAGAGCAGCTAAACGTTGTTCAAGTATATCATTGGTTGGGTTATTTAATCTTGTATAAATAAAACCAGGTTCAGCCAAAGAAAAAAGATTAGCTGCATGATCAGAATCATTAAATACATAAGAAGATGTCTGATAAATTGGAACTGCTCTAGTTCCAGATGTGTTTTTTATATCATGACCGGCATGAAGAGCATTTGTTTCTAATTTGTAACTCATAATTTATAATTTAAATGTTTTTTTAATTTTTGAAATAAAATCTAATTTTTCCCAAGTAAAAAGTTCAACCTCTTTTACTATTTTACCTGAATTTTCTGAATCGAATGTTTTATTAATAATTTGAGGCTTACGCCCCATATGCCCATAAGCTGAAGTTTCAAAGTAAATAGGATTTCTTAACTTAAGCCTTTGCTCAATTGCATATGGTCTCATATCAAAAATTGAAGCTGATTTCAATCCAATTTGTTGATCAGAAAGATTAATTTTTGATGTACCAAAAGTATCTATATTTATTGAAGTTGGACTAGCCATACCTATTGCATAACTTACTTGAACCAATAGCTCATCAGAAATTCCTGAGGCTACCAAATTTTTTGCCATATGTCTTGCTGCATAAGCAGCACTTCTATCAACTTTGCTTGGATCTTTTCCACTAAAAGCTCCTCCACCATGTCCTCCTTTTCCCCCATAAGTATCAACAATAATTTTTCTTCCAGTTAAACCAGTATCTCCATGAGGTCCACCAATAACAAATTTTCCTGTTGGATTTATATGATAATTTATATCGTCTCCAAATAAGTCTTGAATATTTTTAGGTAAAGATTTTTTTAATTTTGGAATTAAAATATTGATCAAGTCAGATTTAATTTTGTTTAACATTATATTATCATCATCATCAAAATCGTCATGCTGTGTTGATATAACAATTGTATCAATTCTTTTAGGTTTATTATAATCATCATACTCTATTGTAACCTGAGATTTTGCATCTGGTCTTAAATATTTAATTCTTTTATTTTTTCTAAGATCTGCAAGCTCAATAAGAATTTTATGGGACAAATCTAAAGTTAAAGGCATAAAACTTTTTGTTTCATTTATTGCATAACCAAACATTAAACCCTGATCTCCAGCCCCTTGATCTTCTTTTTTAATTCTCTCAACTCCCCTATTTATATCCTGAGACTGCTCATGAATAAATGAAGTCACTTTACATGAGTTGCCACTAAACTTATATTCTGATTTGGTATAACCAATTTTATTAATTGTATCTCTAGCTATTCCTATTGCATCTATTTTAGCATTACTTTTTACTTCTCCTGAAAGTATTACTTGTCCAGTAGTTACAAGAGTTTCACAAGCAACTTTACTAGATGGATCATGAGCTAAAAAATTATCCAAAAGAGCATCACTAATTTGATCGGAAACTTTATCTGGATGGCCCTCGCTAACAGATTCAGAAGTAAAAAAATATGACATAATTTGTTGCTTTTAAAGAAGGATTCAAATTAAATTGATTAAAGCAACACTGCTTTAGCACTTTTTTATAGAGGTTGCAATCAGTCAAATCCTTCCTCGTTTATTTGGCAAATATAATATTTATTTTAAAATAATTTCAAAGTATTTTTTTTTTTATTTTTTTAAAAAAACCACTACTTTGCGGTTTTTAAAATTAATTGCAAATAAATTTAGTTTAAATGCATATAGCTGTCGCTGGAAATATTGGAGCAGGGAAAACCAGTCTTACTGAATTATTATCAAGACATTACAAGTGGGAATCTAATTTCGAAGATGTTATTGATAATCCTTACTTAGACGATTTTTATAATCATATGGAAAGGTGGTCTTTTAATTTGCAAATTTTTTTTCTAAGAAGTAGATTTAAACAACTAGAATCTTTTAAAGACAAGAAAGTAAATGTAATCCAAGATAGAACTATTTATGAAGATGCATACATCTTTGCACCTAACCTTCATGCAATGGGTTTAATGAATTTAAGAGATTACGAAAATTATAAAAATTTATTCCACCTCATGGAATCTTCCGTTAAAGGTCCAGATTTATTAATTTATTTAAGAAGTTCAATTCCTAATCTAGTTAATAAAATTCATAAAAGAGGAAGAGTGTATGAAAACTCTATTAGCATAAATTATTTAAGTAGACTTAATGAAAGATATGAAGCATGGATAACTAAATATGATAAAGGAAAATTACTCATTATTGATGTAGATGATATTGACTTTGTTGAAAACAAAAAAGATCTTAAAACTATAATTGAACTTATAGATAAGGAATTAAAGTAAACTTCATTTTAAAGCTATCCTTTAGAAAGATAATTTTCTTCAAAATAATAATATTTCACCTCTAAATCTTCGTTTGAAACAAAATCATTACAATTTAAATCTTGTAAATTAATTTCATGTTTAATTAATTTTTCTTCAGAACTAAAATTGTCAGAAATTTTGTTTGAATCTAGAGAAATACTTGGAGCTATAACAAGCGCTACAACAGACATCAATTTTAAAAGAATATTTAAAGAAGGGCCTGAGGTATCTTTAAATGGGTCTCCAACTGTATCTCCAACAACAGCAGCTTTGTGTGCATCACTGCCTTTTCTACCATCAGACTCAATCATTTTTTTAGCATTGTCCCATGCTCCTCCTGCATTTGATTGAAAAATTGCCATTAAAACACCACAAGTAGTAACTCCAGCTAAAAGCCCTCCTAACATTTCTGCACCTCCAACAAATCCAATTATTACTGGAACCGTAATGGCTAATAATCCAGGTAAAATCATTTCCTTAATGGATGCATCAGTTGAAATAGCTACACATTTCTCATAATCTGCACACCCATCAGCTGCATTAAAAATTTCTCTATCAGATTTAGAAGCTTTACTCATATCTGCATCATATTTTTTCATCACTTTTAAAGCTGCTTTTAATTTTGGTATATCATTAAATTGTCTTCTAACCTCCTCAATCATCGCCATCGCTGCTCTTCCTACAGCGTTCATTGAAAGTGCTGAAAAAACAAATGGCAACATTCCACCTATCAAAAGGCCCGCCATTACTTTAGGTTTAGAAACATCTATTGAGGTTACATTAGCAACTTGCATGAAAGCAGCAAATAAAGCTAGTGCTGTTAATGCAGCAGAAGCAATTGCAAAACCTTTGCCTATTGCAGCAGTTGTGTTACCTACAGCATCTAATTTATCTGTTCTTTCTCTAACCTCATTTGGAAGTTCAGCCATCTCTGCAATCCCACCAGCATTGTCAGAAATTGGACCATAGGCATCAACAGCTAATTGAATTCCTGTATTTGCTAACATTCCCACAGCAGCTATAGCTATGCCATATAATCCAGCAAAGTAATGAGATATTAATATAGCAGTTACAATTAAAATTATTGGAATCATAGTTGACATCATTCCAACACCTAAACCTGAAATAATATTAGTTGCTGCTCCAGTTTCTGATTGTCGAACTATCGACCTTACAGGTTTTGTTCCTGTACCAGTGTAATATTCAGTTATTTTTCCAACACCAAGTCCAGCCAATAGTCCAGCTATTGTAGCCCAAAAAATCCCCATTCCACCGAAAGGTAAACCTTCAACCGAATCAGGAATTAACTCATTAATTATAAAATAAGAAGCAATAACCATTAAACCAGCAGAGCCAAACTCTCCTAGATTTAATGCAGTTTGAGGATTTCCTCCTTCTTTAACTTTGACAAAAAATGTCCCTATAATTGACATAATAATACCAATTGCTGCAAGTACTAAAGGTAAATATACAGCCCCCAAGCCAGAATATTCTGGAGTTATAATAAATGCTCCTAAAACCATTGTGCCAATTATTGATCCAACATAAGATTCAAAAAGATCGGCTCCCATACCTGCAACATCTCCTACATTATCTCCTACATTATCAGCAATAGTAGCAGGATTTAAAGGATGATCTTCAGGAATTCCAGCTTCTACTTTACCTACAAGATCTGCACCAACATCAGCAGCTTTGGTATATATTCCTCCTCCAACACGTGCAAAAAGTGCAATTGATGAAGCCCCCATCGAAAAACCAGTAAGTACATTTAATACCATTTCCAAATTTTCAGCACCAGGCCAAATTTCCTTATAAAGGAAAAATAAACTACTTAAGCCTAATACCCCAAGACCAACAACTCCTAAACCCATAACCGAACCACCTGCAAAAGCAACTTCAAGAGCTTTTCCTAAAGATTTTCTAGCAGCTTGAGTTGTTCTTACATTAGCTTTGGTTGCAACCTTCATGCCTATAAAACCAGCTAAAGCAGAACATATAGCTCCTACAACAAAGGAAAAAGCAACCATACCATTTGACCCAACTTCATTACTACCTTTAAAATATAAAAGAATCGCTACTGAAAAAACAAATATTGAAAGTATTTTATATTCTGATTTAAGAAAAGACATTGCCCCATCAGCAATATTTTTAGAAATTTTTTCCATCTTATCATTTCCAATTTCCTGTTTGGATACCCATGAGTTTTTAATAAACACAAACAATAAAGCCAAAAGACCAAAAGCGGGTAAAATTTTTACTATTAATTCCATTTTTTTATTTTTTTAAACGGCTGTAAAAGTAATAAAAGGAAAGAGAAAAAAAAAAAGAAAAAACCTTTGATAAATTTTATTTTCTATAAAGGACTTTATTAACAGATGAAATTACATCCTCGCTATTAGGTAACCATTCTTTTAACAAAACTGGAGAGTATGGTGTAGGTGTATCCGCAGTATTTATTTTTTCTATTGGAGCATCTAAGTAATCAAAAATCTCATTTTGAACTTGAAAAGTTATTTCAGTTGCAATATTACCAAAAGGCCATGACTCCTCTAAAATAACTAATCGATTAGTTTTTTTAACAGATTCAAAAATTAAGTTATAATCCATGGGCCTAATTGTTCGTAAATCAATAACTTCACATTCTATGCCTTTTTTTGATAATTCTTCTGCAGCAATAATTGCTTCTTTTAAAATTTTTCCAAATGATACTATTGTGACATCATTTCCAGATCTTTTAATATCTGCAACACCAATTGGAATTAAATATTCACCTTCTGGAACCTCTCCTTTATCCCCATACATTTGTTCAGATTCCATAAAAATTGTAGGATCATTATCTCTTATTGCTGATTTTAATAACCCTTTAGCATCATATGGATTTGATGGAACAATAACTTTTAAACCGGGACAATTAGCATACCAACTTTCAAAAGCCTGAGAATGAGTAGCTCCTAATTGTCCTGCAGAAGCTGTTGGTCCCCTAAAAACTATAGGACACGGAAATTGACCTCCAGACATTTGTCTTATTTTAGCTGAATTATTAATTATTTGATCAATTCCAACTAAAGCAAAATTAAAAGTCATAAATTCAATAATTGGTCTATTTCCTACCATTGTTGACCCAACTCCAACTCCAGAAAATCCTGATTCAGAAATAGGAGTGTCAATAACTCTTCTTTCACCAAATTCATCCAACATTCCTTTTGAAGCTTTATAAGCACCATTATATTCAGCAACTTCTTCTCCCATAAGATATACAGATTCATCTCTACGCATTTCTTCACTCATAGCCTCACAAATTGCCTCTCTAAATTGAATTATTCTCATAAATTTTATTTAATAAACAAATTTAATCATTAATTATATATTTATAAACACTCAATAAATTTCAAAAAATTACGTTAAAGTAAATACCTTAAAAATAATTTTGAATAATTAAATTAAAATTAGCATGGAACTGATTTCTCTTAAAGTAAAAGGTATTTCATACAGTGAAACTCAATCAGGTGCCTATGCTCTAATTTTAAGTGAAAAAGATGGTAATAGAAAACTTCCAGTTATAATAGGAGGATTTGAGGCTCAATCTATAGCTATTGCAATTGAAGATGAAATAAAACCATCCAGACCATTAACACATGATTTATTTAAAAACTTTGCAAATAAATTCGATATAAAAATTAAAAAAGTAATTATCCATAAATTATTGGATGGTGTTTTTTATTCTAGTATAATTTGTGAAAAAAATAAAATTGAAGAGGTTATAGATTCTAGAACTTCTGATGCAATTGCTTTAGCTCTTAGGTTTAATGCTCCTATACTAACATACAATTCTATTCTAGAAAAAGCAGGTTTTACTACATCAGTTTCATCTAATAAAAATTTAAAAACACCAAATAAAAATTGGAGTAAAGAATTTTTCTCTCAAAATATTGATAAAAATTTAATTCCTAAAGATTTAAATAAAATTAAAACCTCTGAACTTAAATCTTTTTTAAATAAAATGGTTTCTAAAGAAAATTATGAACAAGCTGCTAGGCTTAGGGATGAATTATTAAAAAGAAAATCCAAAAAATAAAAAAATTGTTAATCAATTTTTAATAATTCAATTTAAATTAAGGGCCGAATTGTCTAATTGATTTTATTTTTGATAAAATAAAATTTATAAATGGTTCAATATTTTAATTTAATTAATAAAATTCTTAATGAAGGTGCAATAAAGGGAGACCGAACAGGAACGGGTACTAAAAGTATTTTTGGACATCAAATGCATTTCGATCTTTCTGACAGTTTTCCCTTGGTTACAACTAAGAAAATTCATTTTAAATCAGTAATCTACGAATTACTCTGGTTTTTGAAAGGGGATACTAATATCAACTATTTGAATGAAAATGGAGTTAGAATTTGGAATGAATGGGCTAATAAAAAAGGAGATTTAGGTCCAATTTATGGTTCACAGTGGAGAAATTGGAATAATGAGGGAATTGATCAAATTAAAGAACTAATCAAAACACTCAAAAAAAATAAAAATTCTAGAAGAATGCTTATTTCAGCCTGGAATCCAAGTGTTCTTCCTAATGATGAATTATCTTTTTCAGAAAACGTAAAAAAAAATAAAGCGGCTCTTCCTCCCTGTCATGCCTTTTTCCAATTCTATGTTTCAGAAGAAAAATTATCATGTCAATTATATCAAAGAAGTGCAGATGTTTTTCTAGGTGTTCCTTTCAATATTGCTTGCTATTCCCTTTTAACTATGATGGTTGCTCAGGTTTGCGGATTTAAACCAGGAAAATTTATTCATACATTTGGAGATGCCCATATATACACAAATCACATAGATCAGATTAAAGAACAATTAAAAAGAGATTTTAAACCTTTACCCAAAATAATTTTAAATCCTAAAATAAAGGACATTTTTAATTTTAAATATGAAGATTTTGAACTAGTTGGCTATGACCCTCATCCTTTAATAAAGGGAAAAGTATCAATTTA
>CACEKG010000010.1 GCA_902560065.1 uncultured Bacteroidota bacterium | reverse complement strand
TTATTTTTTGGTTAGCAAGAAATTTATGGGCTCCATTTGTTTTGTTTGGATGTGGTTTTTATGTTTCAAAAGTTAATTTTTTTAAAGAACCTGATCAGAATTATATTTTAGTAGCTAATCATGCAAGTTACATTGACGTTATGGTAATGTTTAGAATGTCAAGCACTCCTTTTGTTTTTGTGGGGAAGAAAGAATTAGTTAAAATTCCAATTTTTGGGTTTTTGTATAAAAGGGCCGTTATTATGGTAGATAGAAGTAGTTCAAAGAGTAGGTTTGGAGTCTATGGAAGAGCTGATGAAGTAATTAAAAAGGGATTTAATTTATGTATTTTCCCTGAAAAAAATTATTTAGATGAGACAGTACTTTTGAACTCTTTTAAACAGGGAGCTTTTAAAATTGCTTTAAAATATAAAATCCCAATTGTCCCTTTAGTTTTTTTAGATTGCAAAAGGAAATTTCCATGGTATACTACACATGGTTATCCAGGAAGCTTAAGAGTTAAGACATTGAAAACGGTTAGATTAGAAAAGGAAAACTTAACAATTGATTTATTAAAGCAAAAGGTTTATAAAATGATAAAAAGAGAATTAGAACTTGATCCTGAAAAAGCATCTTTAAATGCAATTAAAATATGGAAGAAAAATAAAAAAATAGACTAATCTTCAATTTTAGTTATAGTATTCATTATTTTACTCTCAAGCTCTTCCATTAGGTCTGGATTATCATTAAGAAGAATTTTAACTCCATCTAGGAAATTTAATAGGAGCTGTTATTCCAGCAATTGAAATGTCTAAAAATAAAAATAATGAATCTTTTTTATTTATTGCAGATCTTCATTCACTAACACAAATAAAAAACGAAAAAACATTAAGAGAAAATACTTTATTAACTGCTTCTGCTTGGTTAGCTTGTGGATTAGATATTGAAAGAACTCATTTTTATAGACAAAGTGATGTTAGTGAAGTTACTGAATTAGCATGGTATCTAAATTGTTTTTATCCTTATCAAAGATTAACTCTTGCTCATTCTTTTAAAGATAAATCAGATCAATTATCTGATATAAATTCTGGGCTTTTTTCATATCCAATTCTCATGGCAGCTGATATTTTATTATATGATGCTGAAATTGTTCCCGTTGGAAAAGATCAATTACAACATCTAGAAATAACTAGAGATGTTGCTTCAAGATTTAATAATTTGATGGGTGAAACTTTTGTAATCCCTCAAGCAAAAATTCAAAAAGATGGTTTTTATATACCAGGAACTGACGGTCAAAAAATGAGTAAATCAAAAAATAATACAATTAATATTTTTTTACCGGAGAATGATCTAAAAAAACAAATTATGTCAATAAAAACTGATAGTATTCCTTATGATAAGCCAAAAAATCCAGAAAATTGTACAGTGTTTAAATTGTTTAGTCTAATAGCTAACGATGAAAAAATCAAAAAGCTTGAAAAAAATTATTTGTCTGGAAATTTTGGCTACGGTGATTCAAAAAAAGCTCTTTTTAATCTCTGCCTTAGCCATTTTTCAGTTGAAAGAGAAAAATTTAATTATTTCATAAATAATCCTGAAGAAGTCAATAAATTATTATCAAAAGGTGCTGAAAAAACTAGAAAAATTGCAAATGAAGTTTTAGTAAGAGTACGAAAAAAAATTGGATATTAATTCTACTATTTTTCAATTATTAATTCCTCTTTAAAAGGTTTAAGATTTTAATTTAGTAATTTAGTAGTATGGAAATAAAGAGTTATATTAATGATTTACTATATCAATATGAATGTGTAACAATTCCTGAGTTTGGATCTTTTCTAACAAGAAAAATTCCTGCTAAAATAGGTTTTGACGGCACATTTACACCCCCAAAAAAAGAAGTAAGTTTTAATAGTCTTCTAAAAACAAATGATGGAATTCTTGCAAAACATATAGCTCAAAAGACAAATTCTAATTATGAATCTATTTTAAAATTAATAAATAAAAAAACTATAAAATGGATTGAAAAATTAGAAGTAGAATCTCTAAATTTCCCAGGAATTGGTGAAATGAAATTAAATAATCATGGTAAAATTGAATTTTTACCCTCTAATGAAATTAATTTCTATAAAAATTCTTTTGGCCTTTATTCTTTTAAAAAGAATCCTTTAGTTAATATCTCATATAATAAAAAACACGATCAAATTATGGAAAATTCAAATAATGATGATTTATTATTTACCCCTGAAAGTAAAAATAAAAAAAGAAAAATGCAATATATTAAATACTCCGCTATTGGTTTACTAATAATTGTTCTAATTGGAAGTATTTACTTTTTTTCTGATAATTATTTTTCAAATCAAAAATTAAAAGAAATTGAAATTGCTCAAAAAAAAATTAAATCAAATGTTCAAAAAGCAACTTTTGATATAGGAAAACTTTCTAAAGTTGAGTTAAATGTAAATTCAAATAACTCTAACAAAGTCTCAAATTTAAGTTCTAATGAAAAGTATTTTAGTGTAATAGCTGGTTCATTTAGATCAATAAATAATGCTGAAAATAAACTTAATTTACTAATTAAAGAAGGTTACAAAGCCGAAATGGCAAAAAAAAGTTCCGAAGGGTTTCATAGGGTTGCATATGGTAGATTTATTTCTAAGAAAAAGGCCATTAATCTTTTAATTTTTGTCAAATATACTCTTCAAGAAGATGCTTGGTTTCTTGAGGAATAATTATTTACATTTCATAAATCCAATTTTTAGGATTTTGTGGGACTGTATTATTGAAAATACTAAATTGCAATGTTGATTTTCCTGATTTTTGATTTGTAAATACTTTGCCAATTTTTTGTTTTGCCTTAACTAAATCTCCTTTTTTAACGTTCACGCTTCCCAAGTTTTTATATGCTGTTATATAATTTCCATGTTTAATAAGCACTGATGGATTACTTCCTTTATAAACTAAAATCGCCATAATTTCACCATCAAAGACTGATCTTACAAACGAGTTTGGTTTAGTAGCAATGGTTACCCCATTACTTTGAATCATTGTTGTTTTAACAACTGAATGAGGTTGTTTTCCAAATTTTTGAGTCACAATTCCGTTTTCCAAAGGCCATGGAAGTCTGCCTTTATTTGATTTAAAATTAGCAGCAATTAATTTTGCTTCAGGAGTTAAATCAAAAACAACTGATTTAGATTGTTTTTTATTTTTTTTAGATGCTAATATTGCTTTTTTTATTAAAATTTCAATTTCATTATCAATTTCTTTTGCTTGTTTTTGTTTTAAATTTATTTGGACAGACAAATTTCTTCTCTTTTTTAATAAGAAATCTATTACTTCTTTTTGACGATTTTTTTCATTTAACAAAGATTGTTTTGCTTTTCTATTTTCTTTGATCAACTCATCTTTTTTTATCTTTTGATTAATTAATGTTTTATTAAGTTCTTGAAGTAATATAGTTTTTTCTTGGATTTTATAAGCAACTTTTCTTCTGGAAACTGAATATTGTTTTAAATATTCTAATCTTTTATATGCTTGATAAAAGTTATCTGATGAAAATAAAAACATTAATCTATTGTTTAATGACCTACTTTTATATGAATTTTTAATCATTTTAGAATAATTTTTTTTAAGCATCTCCAATTCATTTCTTTGATTTGAAATAGTTTTTTCATTAATATTTATTCTTTTTACTATTTCATTTGCTTGCTGATTATTTACTTTAATTAATTCTTCTCTGAATGATAATTTTAATTCTAAATCCTCAACTTCATCAATTGCATTTTTCTTTTTCCTTTCATTTGAAAAAAGAAGCTCATTTATTTTTTTTATTTCTTTCTTTAATATTCTGCTTCTATTTTCAAGTTCCTTTTGCTTTTTAATCTCTTGACTCTTCAGATTAATACTAATTAAAAAAAATAATATTACCCAATAAAAAAATCTATGCATTACAAATCTAATTTTTTATAACCTTTAGGGATTTCAAAAGGAAAATTTAACTTTTCAGGAAAATTAATACTAGATAAATCAATTTCAATTGATCTTAAAACACCTTCATAATTAATTAAAATTTTAATTGTCTGAGGAATATTATTATCTCCTATATTTATGTAATTTGCATATTGAATCCTTAAGATCTCGGATATTTCTGGTAAAAATATTCTTTGTTCTTCTAAAAGAAAACTTCCGGGATTAAAGAACAAGGTTGGATTAAATATATTATTTCTTCCTTTAGATATTAAAATGTAATTTTTAGAACTAGATATTTGCTTCCAAGAATAATTATTAAGATTTACAAAAGATTTTCCCAATAAAATATTTTCTAATTTATTATAATTAATTTTTGTTTTCAAAATAGAATTAATAGCTTTTAAATCTCCATCAAAATAAGTTTTTTGAAATCTTTCGTAAAATCTTAACTTGTCCTTAGAAATAATGACTTTTGCTATAGGAACTAACATTGTTGCGCTTAACCAAATAATTTCGTCTGATTTAACTCTCATTTGAACTATTACTTGTTCTTTCTTTTTTCCATCGTCATAAATAACCCTTATTCTTGATTTAAAATTTTTAAAATTTAAAGTATTAGTATTTATTTTATCAATTAAAGCATTAATGTTAACATTAGATACTGGTTTGTTAGTTGGTAAAACAGTTATTGATTTACAACTATAAAAAAAGAATATCGAAATAACCCAAAAAACCTTAATTATTTGAGTTTTGAAATTATTTGAAATCATTTAATTAACGTTTTTTAAAATTTAATTTTACAAATGAAAAAAGGATTAATTAATTTTTACCAGTACTTCCAAAACCAGATTTTCCTCTATTTGAATCTGTAAGATCTGAAACAATTCCCCATTCAATTTTTTCATATTTAGAGAAAACTAACTGAGCTATTCTATCCCCAGGATTTATTGAATAAGATTCCTTTGAGAGATTAATTAAAATTACACCTATATCTCCTCTATAATCAGAATCTATTGTCCCCGGAGAATTTAAAACTGTTATTCCATTTTTAATGGATAACCCACTCCTTGGTCTAACTTGTGCTTCATATCCTTCAGGTATAGAAATAGACAATCCGGTTGGAATCAATTTTCTATCAAAGGGAGCTAATATTATTTTTTCTAGAATATTCGCTCTAAGATCTAAGCCTGAAGATTGTTTAGTCGAGTATGATGGTAAATCATAATGACTATTATTAATTATTGGAACTTTAATCATAAACTATTGTTTATTCAAAAGTACAAAAAGGTAATATCGTTTAAAATAAAAAAATAAATTATCCTTTAAGAGCTTCTGCTCCTCCAACAATTTCAAGAATTTCATTAGTAATTGCTGCTTGTCTAGCTTTATTATAAGATAATTTTAATTGATCTCTTAACTCAGTTGCGTTATCTGTAGCTTTATGCATAGCTGTCATACGAGCACCATGTTCACTTGCAATTGAGTCTTTTATAGACTTTAAAAGTTGTATTTTTAGTGACTTAGGAATTAATTCCTTTAAAACTAACTCTTCTGAAGGTTCGTATATATAATTATTAACTTCAGAATTTTGATCAGAAGTTTCATTTTCTAAAGGTAAAAATCCTTCTGATTTAATTATTTGAGTAGCAGCATTCTTGAATTGATTATATACTAGTATAACCTTATCAAAGGAGCCATCAATAAAAGAATCTATAATTTTTTGAGCAATACTAGATACATTTTCATAATTTAAATTATCGTAAATTTCATCGTGGCTTGAATAAACTAAATTTTTTTTTGTAAAAAACTCTGTTCCTTTTTTTCCAATAGACATTATACTAACCTTACTAGATTTAAATTTATCATTCATTAAAAACTGAACTTCTTTTAAAATGTTTGAATTAAAAGCGCCACATAAACCTCTATTTGACGTAATTGCTACTATTAATATATTATTAATTTCTCTTTTCACAGATAAAATATTATCAGCATCTAAACTATTAGAAGAAGTTAAAGATCGAATTAATTCTGTTAATTTTATTGAATAAGGTCTCATTGCAATTATTGAATCTTGAGCTTTTTTTAATTTAGCAGCTGAAACCATTTTCATTGCGCTAGTAATCTGCATTGTAGAAGATACAGATCCTATTCTATTTCTTATTTCTTTTAAATTAGCCATAAGAATTTATGCAAAAAGTTTTGAAATTTTATTTGCAACAGTATCTAATGTTTTTAAAACATCTTCACTAAGATTTCCTTGCTTTAAGCTATTTAAGGATTTTTTATGATTTTTATTTAATTCTTCTAAATAGCTTTTTTCAAAATCTTTTACTTTTTCAACAGCAATTTCTTTTAAAAGATTTTTAGAGCCTGCATAAATAATAGCTATTTGATTTTCTACTGTGAAAGGATCATTCTGAGCCTGCTTTAAAATTTCAACATTTCTTCTTCCTTTTTCAATAACATTTAAAGTGGCAGCATCTAGGTCTGATCCGAATTTAGCAAAAGCTTCTAATTCCCTATATTGAGCCTGATCTAATTTTAAAGTCCCTGCAATCTTTTTCATAGATTTAATTTGAGCGGACCCTCCTACTCGAGAAACAGATATTCCAACATTAATTGCAGGTCTAACTCCAGAGTTAAATAAGTCAGATTCTAAAAATATCTGACCATCCGTAATCGAAATTACATTAGTAGGAATATAGGCCGAGACATCTCCAGCTTGTGTTTCAATAATTGGTAATGCAGTTAAAGATCCTCCTCCCTTAACAATTGGTTTTAAAGGTTTTGGTAAATCATTCATTTCCGAAGCAATTTTATCGTTATTAATAATCTTTGCAGATCTTTCTAATAATCTTGAATGAAGATAAAAAACATCTCCTGGGTAAGCTTCTCTTCCAGGGGGTCTTCTAAGCAATAATGAAACTTCTCTGTAAGCTACTGCTTGCTTTGACAAATCATCATAAATAATCAAAGCAGGTCTTCCGGTATCTCTAAAAAATTCTCCTATTGCGGCTCCAGCAAAAGGAGCATAAACCTGCATTGCTGCAGGATCTGAAGCATTAGCAGCTACTATAGTTGTATAATTTAGAGCACCTCTATCTTCTAATATTTTTGACAATGCAGCTACTGTTGAAGCTTTTTGACCAATAGCAACATAAACACAATAAACTGGATTTCCTGCATCATAAAACTCTTTCTGATTAAGAATTGTATCAATGCATACTGTTGTTTTTCCAGTTTGTCTATCACCTATAACTAATTCTCTTTGACCTCTTCCAATTGGAATCATTGCATCAACAGATTTAATTCCTGTTTGTAATGGCTCATTAACTGGCTGTCTAAATATAACTCCTGGAGCTTTTCTCTCTAGAGGCAATTCATAAGTTTTGCCCTTAATTTCTCCTTTTCCATCTATTGGGTTTCCTAAAGTGTCAACAACTCTTCCTATTATATTTTCTCCAACTTTAATAGAGCTAATTCTTCCTGTTCTTTTTACTGAATCTCCCTCCTTAACTCTATTTGAGGATCCTAACAAAACAATCCCTACATGATCTTCTTCAAGATTTAAAACCATTCCTTCTAGACCTCCACCAAAAGATACTAACTCACCATATTGAGCATCAGATAATCCAAAAACTCTTGCTATTCCGTCTCCTACCTCTAGAACAGTTCCAATCTCATTTAATGAAGATTCAGATTCATATCCCTCTAATTGTTTTTTTAATATAGCTGAAATTTCAGCTGATTTAATTTCTGTCATTTTTCTAGTCTTTATATTAAGTAACTATTTCTGATTTTAATAATTTAAACTGATTTTTAATACTAGCATCATATTGAAGTCCTTTAAAATTTATTATAAATCCACCTATTATTTCAGGGTCAATTACATTTGAAATTTTAATTTCTCCTTTATCAATGTTTTTTAATTTTTCCAAAATCTTATTCTCAAGTTCCTTTGATAATTTAACTGATGTAGTAATTTTAGCATTGGAAATACCTCTTTTACTTTTATATAGATCAATGAAGCTGTTAGATATTTCACTAATCATAAATAACCTTTTATTTTTTTCTAAGAGATCAATTAATTTAGTTGTTTCCTCACTAGTATTATTTATGAGCCTAAAAATCAAGTTTTTCTTATTTTTAATCGAAACAACTGGATTACTAAAAAATTTTAAAACTTTTTTATTCTGAGAGAAAATTTTTGAAATCAATTTCATTTCCTCATAGACTTTTTTTGATGCTTTTTTGTTTTCAGAATAATTGATTAAAGCTTTTGAATATCTTAAGGCTACTAAACTATTTTTCATCAAATATTATTTAATATTAGTTTCGTCAATTAATTTATTCAAAAACTCTTCTTGTTTATTAGTATTATCAAGTTCTTTTTTTATAACCTTTTCTGCAATTTGCATTGAAATTAATGAAACTTGATTTTTTAATTCTTTAATCGCTAATTTTTTTTCATTCTTAATAGAAATATTAGCCTGATTAATAATTTTTTGAGCTTCCAATTTTGCTTCTTCTTTAGCATTATCTATTAACTCATCTTTTGTTTTTTTTGCATCTTTTAAAAGCTTGTCTCTTTCAATTCTTGCTTCTTTTAAAATTCGAGAATTATCTTCTTTCAAAGTTTCCATTTCCTTCCTTGCATTCTCAGCAGAAGAAATTGCTTTTTTTATAGAATTATCTCTTTCTTCAACAGCGTCAAGAATTGGTTTCCATGCAAACTTTTTTAGCAAAAAAATTAACCCAATGAAAATTAAAGAATGCCAAAAAAATAATCCAAAAGAAAACTCAGTTATTAACTTCTCCATTATTTAAAAATTTAATAAAATCTTGATTTAAAGTACAAACATTGCTGCAAAGCCTATACCTTCTACAAGAGCTGCTCCAATTAACATAGCTGTTTGTATCTTGCCATAAGCATCTGGTTGACGACCAATTGCTTCCATAGCACCTCTACCGATGCCTCCTATACCAATACCTACACCTATTACTATTAAACCTCCTCCTACTATTGCTGGAATTTCCATATTTATTTATTTTAAATTAAACATTCATTTTAAAAATTTTGATCTTAATGATCGTGTTCTTCTTCAACAGCAAAACCAAAATATAATGCCGATAGAATTGTAAAAATATAAGCCTGTAAAAGTGCTACTAAAATTTCAATAATTGCAATAAAAAAAGCTAGCATAAATGATAAACTAGATCCAATCCAATTTCTGAAAATGAAAATCATAGATATTAAAGTCATCATTACAATATGACCAGCCATAATGTTTGCATATAATCGAATCATTAAAGTAAATGGTTTTATAATAACACCTAATAATTCTATAGGAGCCATAATAATTTTCATTGGCAGGGGCATTCCCGGCATCCAAAAAATATGTTTCCAATAATACTTTGTACCACTCACTGTAGTTATAATAAAAGTTAATAATGCCAAACAAAATGTAACTGCAATATTACCTGTTACATTGATTCCCAAAGGAGTCAAACCAACCATATTACAAATCCAAATAAAGAAAAATAGAGTTAATAAGAAACTCATATATCTTTTGTAATGTTTTTCTCCAATATTTGGAATTGCTATTTCATCTCTTATGTAAAGAACTATTGGTTCAAAAAATCTTCCAATACCTTTTGCCATCATTTTATTTTTTTTATATGAATTAGCTAAGTTTCTAAATAAAAAAAACATAATGATAGAAACAAAAATTATGCTTACAACTCCTTTAGTAATAGAAAAATCAATTGGACTAGTATTTATAACATTTTTATTATTATCATAATATATTTTTCCAGAAGAGTCTGTTTTATATATCTTTCCATGATATAACTTATAAAAATTCTCACCAGATTTTACTACAGATTTACCATGTTTAAATTTTGATGAAGAAAATATTGCCAATCCATCATCCCATAAAATTACTGGGAGAGGAATTCCCAAATAAAATTTAGTTCCATCTTCTTTAGTATAACTTAACAGATTAAAATCATGAGAGTCTAATACATGATGATTTATATACTCTTTTATTTCTTTTTCTAGCTCTTGTATATTTTTTTCTAAACTATTAGAATAAAGCTCAAAATGGCTAAAAAATAGTAGTATTAAAATAAAAAATCTGCTTTTGACTATAGTCATTAAACAATTTGTGTTGAAAAACGCAAATGTAATGCATTAGGGTAAAAAATAAAATGATTGTAGCAACTTTTTATATACTTTTTTAAATCATTATTAAAATAATTTCTTAAAAGAAAATATTTCAGATATTAAACCTGCAAAATAAGGAATAAAAAAAATCATAAATTCTTCTTTATATAAAACTCCATCTTGGTAAAAAATTGGGTAAAAAAAAATAAAATATACCAAAACTTTAATAAAAATAGTTGATAAATAAGTAATTATTAAGTTTATTTTTTTATTTAAAATCAATAACAAAATAAAGCTTATAAATACTAAAAATATATTAATTAAATAACTTTGAATTAAAAGAAAATCCGGTTTAAAATTATAGCTTACCGATAAATGAATAAGAAAGGTAATGCCCATAATTATTATTAATTTTATTGAAATGGGTATCAAACCTTTAAGCATTAACTATTTTAATTTTTTTGATTGATTTGAAATCAAAATTAAAATTATTATTATTCCTAATGCAGAAAAAATTAAAGAATAAAAATCCTTATTGGAACTATATTTTGAATCAATAAAAGACCCAATCTTAACGAAAAGATACATTATAATTGCAATCTGAAAAAAAAGAGAAGAAAAAACTAACCATTTATTAGGCTGTTTTTTCATGGTTTTTAGTTAACGTTTTAACTCCTTCATAATCATTATTCATAGAACAAGTTGCATTAAAAATAGCTCCTGCTTCTACAATTAACTTACCAACTTTAACTTCACCTTCTATTTCACAAGTAGATTTTAAATTTAAACTATCAATAGAATTAATAATCCCATTAAAAAATCCTTCAATTTCAACATTTTGACAATTTAAAGTTCCCTTTACTTTAGCCTCTTTGCCAATAATAATTTTACCCTTAGTGGTAACTGTACCCTCCATAGATCCATCAATTCTTAGATCTGTTTCTGAAATTATATTTCCATTAACAGTTGTTGCTTTTTCTATTCTACTATATTGACCATTTGAATCATTCATATTATCGGATTAAATTATTTTAAAGAAATCTTACTTTTCATTAAATTTCTATAATCGGACGCTAAAGCTACAAAATTATTTGATTCTATAATAAATTTTGTTTCTCCTTCAATATCAGAAATCCATTTATCTTTTTCATTTTCACCTTTTATTCCATGAATTACAATCAAAGAATTTTCAATATTGTAAAAATCTTTACTTAGTGTCCATTTAACTTTTGAATCAATTAATAATTTTTTAATTTTTGAATAAAAGTTATTTAACTTGTCCATTTCATTATTATTAAAAACAAAGATCCATTTATAATCTTTATAACTTACTTTTTTCTCTTTTAAATCATTGGAACTAGAAATATTAATTAATAATTTTTTTGAAAATTTCCCTTCAATTGATTCGGGATAACTAAGTGATAATACTTCTAATTCTTTTTTCCACCTAGAAACTCCATACATTCTGCCAATTACATTAGCTTTTAAAAGAGCTAATTTGGACTCAAATTTAGTTCCACTAAAAAAGGCACTGATTTCATTTATTTTAATTAATAAATCTAAATATTCACCTTTAGAGTAAATCTTATATAGGTTATTATATAAACTTTCGTCTGTTTCTTTTTCTAAATTCTTAAAATTATTTGAATCTTTTAATAAAATTGCAAAAGGAGTATTTTGAAACTCATTAAATATCCTATTCCTGAAAAAATCTGATAAAGAATCATTTTTATTTTGATAAATCTTATAAAGATGATATAATGCTTGAACTTCAATAATAGGTACTGGATCTTTATTAATTAAAGTTTTTAATCTTTCACTTGCTAATAAATTCTTTCCAAACCTTTGTTTATATATTAAACCTAATTGTAATAAAGAATTTTCATTAAGTTTTATAATACTATCTATTTTTGTCTTATCTGATGGAATATTAGAAATTAAATATTCAGGAGTATCATATGCTATTATGGTTTTTGTATTTTTTAAAGTAGAATCATCTTGATATGCTTTTGGTAATTTAATATCACTTATCAATCTCCAATTATCTGTATTGGGCCTATTTCCCCAAAATGATCTAAACTTTTGTTGACCCTTAAGAATTAAATCCGAACTATAAAAATAAAATTTATTTTTATCGTTAAAATTTAAAAAACTTACCTTTTTTTTCTTTTTAATTTTTTTCAAAGAATCTAACTCGTTTTCTTTTCTTTTTTTAATTAATGATGAAAAAAAAGAAATTCTCTGATCAAAATCCATTTTAATTAATTTTATTATGCTATCTGTTTCATTGACTATCTTTTCATATCTAATTATATCAGATAAGCTTTCTTTTCTTCTTTTCAATATTTTTCTTTGTATTTGATTTGGATTATATAACACTATTAAACTATCTATATATTTTCCTGAATTAATAAAATCTCCTTTCCTAAAATAATAATCTAGTATAGAATTATAGTTATTTATTTTAGTATAAGCATCTATGTTTGAAGATTTTTGTGATAATAAATAATTTTTGATAGCTAAAGAATCATCCCCATTTTTGCTTAAAATCTTTCCTAACCCTGAATATAAGTAGTGTTTTAATTCTTGATTTTGAAAATTTTTCAGTTCTCTTTTAATCTTATCTCTTTTGATTTCTATAATTTCATTTTCATCTAAAACAAAAAGCTTAACAATCGAATTAATATAAAATTTTCTTGATATTTTTCTTTTCATTAATTTTATTTTCTTGAAAGCCCAAATTGCAGAATCTTTCTTATTAAGTTTTTCAAAAAGCTGTCCTGTTATAAAAAAATATCTAGCCTTATTATTATATTTTTTTTCATTAATTGCTGCTTTTTTGATAAAAAATTTTGCTGAGTCTAATTTTTTATCATTTATATAGGCTTGAGCTATTGAAGCATTTAATATTCCTGAAAAAGTACTCTTATTTATTAGTTTTTTAGAAATTCCTCTAAGATTATTTATTGCTAATTCGTTATTATTTAATCTAATGTTTGTCTTTTCTCTCCATATTCTTGCTTCAAGATAAGTTTTGGGGTTTGAATAGTTCTCCATTATATAATTAAAAGATTCTAAAGCCTGAAAAAATCTTCTGTCAAAATATCTTGACTTTCCCAGAAGAATATAAGCATCATCTATAAATCGATTTTTTTGATGGCCTTTAATATTCATTGAATGTTTCTGAATTGCTTTAACAGATTTTTCTTCACCTTTTTGAAATCCTGGAATAATAGTTGAATTATCAATATTTTCACCTCTTAAAGATATTGGCTCAACAGAAAGCAAATTATAAAAATCATCTTCATTTAACTCTTCTAAAATCTTTTTTCCAACTGAAAAAGCTTCTTTACCATTATGCAACACATTGTACTTTGTGGTAAGTTTATGATAATTTCTATTTAAAAACCTGTCTTTTGATGTAGAACAAGAAATTAATATAAAAAAAAATATAAAGAGAAAAAATATTTTATTTTGCAATTTATTCTTTATTCTAATAACTAAAAAACATCTTTTTTAGTATGTTTTATAAACAAAAATTTCTATTATTTTTGCCCTTGATGAACAGTTTTAATGATTTGAAAATTCTATCCGTTGAAAAAAACACTGAGGATTCAGTTATCCTGTCATTCAAAATACCAGAAAATTTAAAAAAACCCTTTTCTTTTAAAGCAGGTCAATATATTACACTTGAAAAAAAAATTAATGATAAAATAATAAGGAGACCTTATTCAATTTGCTCATCTCCAGATGAAAATATTTTAAAAGTGGGAATTAAAAAAGTAAAAGGAGGAGTATTTTCAACTTATGCAAATCGTAATCTAAAAGCTGGAGATTTTATTAAAGTTTCAGATCCTGAAGGAAAATTCATATACAAAAATATTGATAATTCAATAATTGCAATTGCTGCTGGAAGTGGTATTACACCTATTATTTCTATCATTAAAACTATTCTCAATAAAAAAACCTTAAGTAAAATTCATTTACTATATGTCAATAAATCTCCCGAAAAAACAATGTTTTATGAATTATTAAAATCCTTAGAATTTGAAAACAAAAATAGATTTAAAATAACTTGGTTTTTTACTGAGGCAAAAATTAAAAATTTTGAAAATAGAAGAATTAATGAATCTGATATTACTAAAGTTATATCAAATCAATTTTTAGATAATTTATATTATTTATGTGGTCCTGGTAAAATGAATGATTTTTTAAAAAATATTCTAATGGATAATAAGGTAAATCCTCAAAAAATCTTTTGTGAGCTATTCGAAAATAAAGTATTAGAAAAAATACCTTCTTCCACACAAGAAGGTCAATTAGAAATAATTTATGATAATTATTCTAATAAAATTAATTTTAAGTCTTCTGAAGTATTATTAGATTCCATTTTAAATAATAATATTGATGTTCCTTATTCTTGTCAAGGGGGTGTTTGTTCTTCATGTATTGCAAGAATTAAAAAAGGAAAGATAGAAATGAAAACAAATCAAATATTAACCGATGAAGAAATTAATGAGGGATTAATATTAACATGTCAATCAATTCCTAAGTCAAATAATATTATTATTGATTTTGATGATGTTTAGTACTTAATATTTTATTTGCTCTTTCTAAAATAGTCAAAGGAGAAATAGTCCTAAATGCATTTTCATAACCTTTTGGAATTTTTTTCCCATAAACAGAAGTAGGTATTAAATTAAATTTATTTCTATCAATTACTATTTGATTTAAATCAGGCTGTAAAAAAGGAGAAAATCCTAAAAAAGGATGAGTCATACCCCAAATAGTAATTACAGGAATCCCTGCATTTGCAGCTAAATGACCATTAAAAGAGTCCATAGAAATCATTAAATTTAAATTTGAAATCAATTTGATTTGATCATATAAGTTTAGTCTATCTGAACAATTATATACATTTAAAAAAGCATTTTCCCATAAATTTAATTTAGATGTTTGTTCTTTTCCAAAACCAAAAAGAAAAATATTATATTTTTTTTCTAAATACCCAACTACCTTTTGCATTAAATCCAAGGGGTAAATTTTTCCAATATGAGCAGCAAAAGGAGCTATACCAACAAAAGGTTTTTCTTTATGATCATATTTGCCAATTAATTTTTCTGGCATAGATAATTTGTCAGGAAAATCATGATTTACAAAATCAACAGGATATCCTAATTTTCCAAAAACATCAGAATATCTGTATAAAGTTGGTGTTAATGGCCTAAAAACCTTATTTTTTTTTCTAACCAATGCTTTTTTTTCAATTCTTCCTTTATTAATTCTTTTTAATTTAAAAAAACTAAGTTTAAAAAACCCTCCAATAATATAAGAGCGAATTACAGCATGTAAATCAGCAACTCTATTAATATCCAATAATTTTAACTCTTTAAATAAATGCCACAAACCAATTAAGCCTTTATGTTTATTATTAAAATCAACACTAAAAAACTTAAGTCTTTTAAATTCGGAAAAAACAGGTTTTAATTTTTTATTTGTTGCTATTGTTAAATTTAAATTTGGATAAGTTTTAAAAAGAACTCTTAAGAGAGGTACTAAAATTACAATATCTCCTAGTGATGAAAAACGAATAACTAAAATATTCTCATTTTTTTTCATTAAAATTTATGTGAGCTTTTTTTTATAAAGTATCGGATTAAGAGAAACATCATTATACATTTTCATTTGTTTATATACCTTTATGTATTTAATTCCTTTTTGAATATCAAAAATTAATTGGTCTATAGCATTTGATAGATCCTCCTTTTGAAGATTTAATATTTCTAATTTTTTTCTACATTTATTTTTATGTTCATTTGAGGCTTCTTCTCTTTCAGCTTCTTCATTCATATGATATATTTTTAAAACTAAAATAGATAACCTATCTAAAGCCCATGCCAATGTTTCAGAATTATGAGTTGCATTTTTCTTAATCTTAATTTTCTTAAATGCATCTAAAAAAAAGTCATCAATATATTCTACTAAATCTGTTCTTGTTTGATTTGATAAATCAATTTTTCTTTTAATTTCCATTCCTTTTTTTGAATCAATTAAAGGATCCCTAATTATATCTTCCAAATGCCACTGAACAGTATCGATCCAGTTTTTTTTAAATAATAAATTTGATAAACTTTTATCGCTATATGGATTATTAAATTTTTGATCAACTTTATCAATTAAATGATATTTAGCAACTGATTCATTAAAAATATTCAAAGCTTTTTTACTTAAATCTAAATATTTCATTTCTTTAACTATATAATATTATTTTGAATCAATTTAGATATTACGCCAATAAAAAACAATAAATAAATTGACATATTTTTTATTTTAATATTTTTTATTTTTTCAATAAATATACCTGAAAAGTATGCTACAGGAATAAAACTTAAAAACCATTCTCCTTCTCCTTTTTGTAAACCAAAAATTCCCATGATTAAACTGATATACAGCCAAAATATCATGAAAATAAATCCTTGATATCTTATTTTTTGATATCTTCTAGGAATAAATAATATACTAGACAGAATAGCTGTAAAAATTGCTATAAACCAAATAATTTCTGAATAATAAAAATTTTCTTCAATTTCCCATGTATTAATTAAATAATTATAATTTGATAAAATGTTATAATTCTGAAATAATACTTTATTGAAAATCTGTAGGGTTAAAGGTAAAAATATTAATGGGATTAAAAATGAAATTAAATGTTTTAAATCTCTATACTTTTGATAAAAAATAACTGTTATTGGTATTATTAAAAAAAAAATAAAATTTTTATTATATAAAATCAATAAAACAATTAGAAACGACAAATCAAATAGCCTGAGATAAGATTTATTTTCATTAAAAATTCTACTGTAACTATATTTTGAAAAAATTATTATAACAGCTATTAAAACCTTAGAAATAACTAATTCTTTTCCATGAGGAAAAAACAAATAAATTAAAGGAAATGATAATAAATGGATAGCCCTAAAAGTATTTACGGAATTTTTGTTTTCTAAAAACCCTATTAAGAAAATAATTCCTGAAAATAAAAGCCAAAAAATAATTATGTTTGGTAAAAACTCAATTCTTAAAGATCCATTATTTTTACAATAATGAATAAAAACAATTATAAGAAAAGAAATAAAAATACTAGCAAAGTAGGATTTTAAAGTTGTTTTTTGAAAAAGTTCAGCTACCATATTAAAATAGACGTTTTACATAATATTACAAATCAAATCCTATGTCCTTTCTATAATAAATACCTTTATAATTAATATTTTTTATAAATGAATAAGATTTAGATACCGCCATTTTAAAATCTCTTCCTAAAGAGGTAACAGCAAGAACTCTTCCTCCATTAGTGAAAACTTTTTTTGACTTTTTTATTGTCCCACAATGAAAAATAATACTTTCAGTTTTATTATCAAGACCTTTTATTTCCTTTCCTTTTTCATATTTGGCAGGATATCCTCCAGATACAGAAACAACAGTTGCAGCTGAATGATCAGAAAATTTCATTTTAACAAATTTTAATTTATTATTAACCAAAGAAATCAATATTTCTCCAAAATCATTTTTAATTCTTGGTAAAACTACTTCAGTTTCTGGATCTCCCATTCTAACATTATATTCTATTACTTTTGGTTGGTCTTTAACTTTGATTAAACCAATAAAAATAAACCCTCTAAAGGCTATTTTTTCCTTTCTAAGACCATTAATTGTTGGTCTTATAATTTCTTTTTCAATTTTATTTTTAAATTCTTTTGAAACAAAAGGAACCGGGGAAATTGCCCCCATTCCACCAGTATTCAATCCAGTATCACCTTCTCCAATTTTTTTATAATCTTTTGCCATAGGAAAATTAATGTAATTTTTTCCATCTGTTAAAACAAAACATGATAATTCAATACCATCAAGAAACTCTTCTATTACTACATTTTTTGAAGCTTCACCAAACTTTTTTTCAATTAACATATTTTTTAGTTCTATCTTAGCTTCATTCAAATTGTTTATAATTAAAACACCTTTTCCAGCTGCTAGTCCATCTGCTTTTAATACATATGGTGGTGATAAATCATCTAAAAAAACATTTCCTTCATTAATATTATCTTCATTAACTTTTAAATATTTTGCCGTGGGAATATTATTTCTAATCATAAATTCTTTTGCAAAAGATTTACTTCCTTCTAAAAGTGCTCCTTTTTTCTGAGGGCCAATTATATGAACATCTTTAATAGAATCATCATTTAAAAAATAATCATGTATGCCCTTTACAAGTGGTTCTTCAGGCCCTACCAAAACCATTTTAATTCCTTTATCAATAACTAAAGATTTTATTTTTTGAAAATCATTAACAGATATATTATGATTTTCAGCATAATTTTCAGTACCTGCATTACCAGGGACAGCATAGATTTTGTTAATATATTTACTTTTCGATAATTTCCAACAAAAAGCATTTTCTCTTCCACCAGCTCCTAAAACCAATATATTCATATGTTAAAATTATAATAATTATTATAATGTGAAACTAACAATTCTGTTATTTATTATTAATGAAATTATTGATTTTCATTTTCATTTTTTCAACAAAAGTTTTGTGATTGTTCAGTTTTATATTTTTATTAGAAATTTTATTTAAGTCTTTGGAATTTATAATTTTAAAAAATTTTCCTAATCCTAATAATCTACTTTTTTGATTAATATGATCTAATCCATCTGAAATAAAAATAGTAGGAACTCCCAAAGCTACTGAAGGAAGTGCAGAATGAATTCTTGATGTTAATACAAGTTCAGAATTAGCAATTGCAAATAATTGTTCATATGCTAATTTTTCTCTTTTTAAAACACTTGTTTTACTAACATCAATTATTTGAGACATATATTTTATTTTTTTATCTTGATTTTCTAAAAAAACATTAATTCTTCTCTTGGAAATAATGTAAATACTTTTTTTATAAGGATACTTTATAAGTTGAATGCCATCATTAAAAAGATTTTTTATAGATGGTTTTTTAAAAAATAAAAAATCAGGTAATATTCTGTCAATTAAATTAATTACTAAAATTCCTTTTTTAAAATTATTTTTAATTTTTAACTTTTTTCTATCTAAAGTTAAGGTAAGACATCCTGAAAAGTATGCCCTTATTCCATTTCTCTCAAGAATTGATTTGGTATATAAATCTCTACATCCAATAGGCTCATGTTTCTTTAAATATTCAACTCCATTTTTATTTAAAATATATTTCTCTATTATAGGATTTATATGAAAAGAAATAAAAAAAGGAATAATTTTATTTGATGGAGGCCAATTATTAGGTTTTTCCATAAACCATCCATTAATAATTAGTTTAATTTTTTCTCCAAAATAATTGTTCAAATTATCTCGATCAATTTCAATTATCTTTTCTTTTAAAAACTGCTTAGCCGCAATTTTTTGAATATAATCTCCCAAATTATTAGAATAAGGATAAGAAATTACAGCTGTTTTAAACTTTTTCTCCACCAAATAAACTTTTAAATTTATCAACCCTTTTATATAATGGATATTTCTTTTTTATCCTTTCTCTAGCTTTTTTACCATTTAAATAAACATTCGATTTTAAAAATTTTTTTACTTTATAAAGCTCTTCAAATCCATGAAAAATAAAACCTGTATCACCAATTGCGTCTGAAATTCCAAAAACATTATTTCCTATCGGTACACATTCACATAACATTGCTTCACATAAAACATTTGGAAGACCTTCAATTATTGAGCCTTGATAATAGAAAAAATTTTCTGAGTATAATTCAATCAACTTATTTGAATTAACTTTTCCAATTAAAGTTATATTTTTTGGCTTTTCAATATCTAAAATCATTTTTTTTGAAAGTCCAACAATTGTAAATTTAAAATCGTGAAGACTTTTTGCTAATTCTATAAATTGAGGTAATCCTTTTCTTTTAAAAGTTCGAAAATTATCAATATTAGCTACAGTCAATATAGTGTTTTTATTTCTTCTATTTTTTGTGGGTTTCCAAAAAGAAAAATCATATCCTGTTGCAACTTCTTTTATTTCAGTATTTATATTTTTTAAAAAAATCTTAATTCCTGAATCAATATTTAACATATTTTTTGAGTTTTTACAACCGTATTTAAGACTTTTATGTACAACCCATATTTCGGTTGCATGATTATAAATCCAACATGCTATTCTCCTTCTTAAATTTCTTTTTTGAAAAACTCCATATTTTAATTCTTTATATGATACGGCATCATAACCTCCAACTATTACAACAAATTTTTTCTTAAATATTCTTGATAACAGTAATGGTATTAACCCATGATAATCACAAAACCAACAAATAACTATTTGAGATTTTGGTATAAACAAAATTGATTTAAGAAGTTCTATAAATCTATTTCTAGAAAAATTGAAAAAATCTTTATGTGGATGAGATCTAATTTGATGTAATGAAACATTCATATTATTTAGGATTTCTATATCCTTTTTAACAAAAGAAGTAAGAACACTATAAACAAATGTTGCTTTAACCCCATGCATAAACTAATCTTTATTTATAACATATTTTTCTAAATAGCTTGCAATTTTATAGTCATTAGATAATCTGGGAACTTTATTTTGACCTCCTAATTTACCTATATTTTTCATATAATTAGAAAAACTATTTTTTTCAACAGCTTTAACAACAAGTCTTCTTAGAATTTTTCCCTTTATTAAATCCTTATAATATATATTTTGTTCTTGAAGAGAAAAATCTATGTTCTTTTCTAAAGATTTTAAATCCTTTGGAAGTTTATCAAATTCAATAAACCACTTATGATAAGAACAGTCTTTTTTAGAATCAATAACAGGCGCAACGGTAAATTCTCTGACAAAAATTTTTGTCTTATGATATTTTAACCCAAAACTCAAAGCTTTTTCAACTTCAGATCCTATAACATGTTCCCCAAAAGCAGAAATAAAATGACTAATTCTTCCTGTTACTTTTATTCTATATGGTTTTAATGAAGTAAATTCTATTGTGTCTCCAATATTATATGCCCAAAGACCAGCATTTGTAGAGATTATAATTACATAATTAACTTGTTTTTTAACCTGACTTAAATTATATCTTTTAGCATTTTTATCATGAAATTTTGATGCTTCAATAAATTCATAAAAAATTCCATTATTAACCAATAATAGTAAGCTTTTATCATTTAATTGATCTTGATAAGCAATAAATCCTTCAGAAGCAGGATAAACTTCAATAGTATCTACATTTCTTCCAATTAATTTATCAAAAATTAATTTATACGGTTCAAAATTTACTCCCCCATATATAAAAAGACTAAAATTTGGAAATTGTTTGCATATATTATTTTTTGATTTACTTAATAACTTTTCAAAATACATTTGAACCCAAGATGGAATTCCAGCGATTATAGTCATGTTTTTATCAATTGTCTCTTTTACTATGTTATCTACTTTTTTTTCCCAGTCATCAATACAATTAGTATCCCAACTAGGCATTCTGTTTTTTAACATATACTTTGGAACATAATGAGCAGCTATTCCAGAAAGCCTTCCTATTAAAATTCCATTTTTCTTTTTCAAAATAGGGGATCCTTGAATAAAAATATGTTTACCATAAGCTATTTTAGTGTTTCCGCTTTTATGAATATAATTTAATATAGAATCTCTTGCAGAATTTATATGAGTTTTTATGGAAACATTAGTTATTGGTATATACTTTATACCTGAGGTAGTTCCACTGGTTTTAGCAAAATACATAGGTTTTCCTGGCCATAAAACATTTTTTTCTCCAGATAGTATTTTTTCGATATAAATTTTAATTTCCTCATAATCCCTAACTTTTACTTTTTGAACAAAATCCTGATATGATTTTATGTTTTTAAAATCATTGTCTAACCCAAAACTTGTGTTTGAACCTTTTTTAATTAAATCCTTAAAAATTAAATTCTGATATTTTATTGGATTGTTTATCCAATCCTTATTCTTGAAATAAATATATTTTGAAAAAATTTTAGCTAAAAACCCTTTTAACATTATTTAATTAAAATTTAAAAATTGTTCTGGATCCATAGGGTAACCATCAAGCCACAATTCAAAATGCAAATGCCATCCGGTTGAATACTCTCCAGTATTCCCAGCAGCAGCAATAACTTCACCTGCTAATACAAGCTCTCCTTGTTTTTTTCTTAAACTAGAATTATGCTTATAAACAGACATAAAACCGTAATTATGAATGATTATTATAACATATCCTGTTTGAGATGTCCATTCTGAAAAAATTACAGTTCCATCAGCTATAGATTTAATTGGATAATTTTCTTTTAGAACTATATCTACTGCAAAGTGTTCATCTTTTATATTAAACCCTTGAGAAATAGGGCCTTTTGCAGGAGAATTTAAAAAAACCTTTGAGTTTAATAAAAAATTTTGATCAATATTATATTTATCCTCTTCGTCAACTATTTTTCTTAAAATTGAATCCGCTTTATTTCCTTTAATTAATTCACTAAATTTCTCTAGAATTGAATCGTTTTCAAGATTATTATTTGAAAAAAGGATTCATCTAAATTCTCTCCTGTTAAAACCTTTTTAACTGAATTCAAGTACCGAGAATTCTTTTCATAAATATTTATTAGAGAATCTGTAATAAATAAGTTTTCTATGGCATTAATTCTAATCTCACTTGAATCATATCCTGGAATATATTCTCTTAATGGAGTATATGCAATTGTAAAAAATAATCCTACACTAAAAATTGAAAACAAAAAAATTGAAACTATAATAACATTTAATCTAGATAATCGAAATTGAAATTGTTCTTCAAATGTTTCTTCATTAACTACCAACATTCGATAGCGACTAGTCAATTTTTTTATTATTTTATTTGATGGTTTATTTTTTTTTGACATATTGTATTCAAATATAAGGATTACTCAAAGTTTAAAATATCAATTATAATAAATGATATAGAATAAGTTAAATATTTAACTAAATTTGTTTAAATAATAAATAATTAACCCTTACAAAATTATGATTGGAGCCCCTCAAATTATTCTTATAATTGCCGTAGTACTCTTGCTTTTTGGAGGAAGAAAAATTCCTGAGTTAATGAAAGGCCTTGGAAGCGGTATTAAAGAGTTCAAAAAAGCTACTAAAGAAGATAATGATGAAAAAAAAATTAATGAAAAAAAAGAATAGGTTTTTCATAATTTTATTGTATTCAAAATAGTCTCTAGTTCGAACATATAATCTCTTTTTTTAGTTGAAGGCGCAAAAGTAAAACCTTCAATAACTATCCATCTATTATTAATAATATCTTCAACAAAATAATTTACAAATGGACCTGCCATAAAATCATTGTGAACTTCCCAAGTTCCTTTTGTTATATATAGTGGATTATTTTCTTTTTTTGATTTATAAAAAAATGGTTTGTAGGCTTTTTCTGTAATCATATATGATCCTTTCAATCTTCCTGGAACATATATTTTTCCAATGGAATCTCTAATACTGACAATTCTTTTGTTATTAAAAGAGTTGAAATTATTTTTTGGAATAGAATATGAAATAATATTCATATGTCCTTTTGGAATATCTTTCTGAATCCATATAAAATTGGTAGTGTCTTTAACTGTTTTATATGCAGAGGGATATTTTAATCTAATTCCAAATCTATTTTCTAAATCTTTAGATGTAGATAAAGATTTATTGATTCTTCTTAATTTTTCCTTTCTTTCATTGTATGAAATTGTATTTATTATAAGATTAACATTTTCTTTAAAATAAAATTCATGTAAATCATTATCCTCAAAAGAACTTTTAATAACAATTTGAGGTTTAGAAAATACATTTTCCATCAACTTAAATTCATTTAAGTCATTATTTACAAACCATAAAATATTTCTACTTTGCTTTGCAAATCCAGAAAATGCTCTTGGATTTAAGTAATACAAATTAAACTTTGGCTCATCAGTTGGAAGACCCTCATATGGTTTATTTAATTCTTGTCTAATTATTTTTCCTAAAGAATTTTCCCAATCATTCTTATTCATAACAATCGTTAAATCATTTATTCTTCCGTTAGATTCTGCTAAATATGGTTGATTCTTCCTCTTATTACAGGAAAAGATTAAAAAAAAAATAAATATAATTTTAAGCCTCAAAAAAAATTGTTTAATCAATTAATGCTTTAATTCCAGGTAATATTTTACCCTCTAAGCTCTCCAACATTGCCCCACCCCCAGTACTAACATAACTCATTTTATTCTCTAAACCATACTTTTTAACTGCGAAAACAGAATCTCCTCCTCCAACTAAAGAAAAAGCGCCAAGCTTAGTTTTTTTTGCAATAGAATCACCTATTTTAATTGTTCCTTTAGCAAAATTTTCAAACTCAAAAACGCCTAGTGGTCCATTCCAAAGTATTGTGTTACATTTTAAAATTATACTTTCAAAAAGTTTAAGAGACTTTGGTCCAGCATCCATTCCTTCCCATCCTTTTGAAATATTATTTACATCAAAAATCTTTTGATTTGAATTATTAGAAAAATTGTCCCCTGCAACTACATCAATTGGAAGATGCAATAAAACGTTTTTAGATTTTGCCTTATCAATTATCTTTAATGCAACATTTGCATAATCCTTTTCGTAAATTGAATTTCCTATTTTTCCTTTTAAGGCGTATATAAATGTATATACCATGCCTCCTCCTATAATTAAATGATCTATTTTATCTAACATACTTTCTATAATCGTAATTTTAGATGATACTTTTGCTCCTCCTATTATTGCTAAAACAGGTTTTTCTCCTGACTTTAAAACTTTATCAATTGCTAAAACTTCTTTCTCTAATAATTTTCCAAAAAATTTATTATTCTTAAAAAACCTTGAAATTATGGTAGTAGATGCATGAGCTCTATGGGCCGCTCCAAAAGCATCATTAATAAATACTGTGCCATGTCTTGACAACTTTTTTGCAAAATCAAAATCCCCCTCAGATTCTTCTTTATAAAACCTTAGGTTTTCTAACAATAAAACTTGTCCAGGCTCTAATAATCTAGATTTATTCTCAGCTTCTTCTCCTATACAATCAGAAAAAAAGTAAACAGGTCTGCCTAAAACTTTACTAACCTCTGAAACAATATTTTTTAAAGATAAATCTGGAGAAAATCCCTGAGGTCTTCCCATGTGTGAAATTAAAATACAACTTCCTCCATTATTTAAAACATAATCAATAGTTGGCTTTGCAGCATAAATTCTAGTATTATCAACCACTTGTAATTTATCATTTAATGGAACATTAAAATCAACTCTAATTAATACTTTTTTATTTATAAAAGAATGGTTTACTAATGTTTTCATTATCTCAAAAATACTATAATTATTGACTAACAAATAGAGAAACTAAAATTAAAATATTAATAAAAACTAATGTTATATTTGATAAATGTACTTCAAAAATATAATTGGTCAAGACAAAATTAAAAAGAATATAGATGAAATGTGTGAGAACATGTATGTTCCTCATTGTCAGCTTTTTGTAGACAAAAATGGGTATGGCGGATTGGGCTTAGCACTTTATTTTTGTGTGCTTCTAATTTACGGAAAAGAAAATCTTGAAAAACTTTTTACTCAAGGAAAAAATATAAAAAATCTCCTTCAAAATCCGGATTTAAAATTTATATATCCAATATATTCAAACAAAAGCAAATTATCAATTGATTTTATAAAAGAATGGTTAATATTTATAGAAAAAAACATATATGGTTCATATGCAGATTGGCTTAAAATGATAGGTGATGAAAATAAAGAAGGGGTAATAACTGTAAATGAAATTGAAAATCTTCAAAATCATATAAATTTAAAATCTTTTTCAGGAGGTAATAAAGTAATATTAATTTGGGGGCTTGAAAAAATGAATTTATCAGCTTCTAATAAGGTTCTTAAATTATTGGAAGAACCTCCTAAAAAAACTTTCTTTATTATGATAGCAGAAGATTCTTTAAAACTACTTCCTACAATTTATTCTAGATGCCAAAAAATCTATTTAAAGCCCATTAAAGATTTATATATAAAAGATTACCTTGTTAAAAATAATATTGAAAAAATTAATTATAATAACACTTTAGATAGTATAAGAACAATAAATAACATTTTAAATAATGACTGTTTTTCTGAGTATGAGTTACTAATAATTGAATTACTTAGAATTTCATTTAGTTCAAATCAAAAAAAGGAAAGTAACATTCAATTATATGATTGGATTAATAAAGTCTCTCTATTAGGAAATGAAAAAATTAAAGATTTTTTATTTTATTCAATTGAGTTTCTAAGGTCTGCTTTTTTTGTCAATTATAATCTTGAAAAAATTGCTCCATTTAAAAGTTCTACCAATTTTAAAATAGAAAACCTTTCTCCATATATTAATAAAAAAACTTTGAAAAAATTTGTTGCATTATTTGAAAAATCGCAAAATTATATTGAACAAAATGTAAACAAAAAAATGCTTTTAACAGAAATTGCAATAAAAACAAAAAGACTGTTAAGTTTTTCTAAGAATTAATTTTTTTTAAAAACATAAATTATAGAGGAATACTCTTGGCTGAAAAAAGCCTTAATATTTGATGCGATTCCTATTAAAATTGCTTTAAAAAAAGGGAAAATTGTTCCATTTTGTTTTTCACTTATATAGGCTATGTAAAATGCATCAAAGAATAAAGGGTAACTTTTAATTAAAATAAAGTCTTTACTTTTTAATAAAGATTCAATTCCTTTTCTAGTAAAATGCCATAAGTGCCTTGGGACATCTAATGCTGCCCATTTTTCCATGTAGTGCTTTGAATCAAAACTATTAATATTGGGAACAGCAATAACTAAGAACCCATTCTTGTCTAATAATGAATCACATTTATTTAAAGTTTCATTTAAATTAATTATATGTTCCAAAGAATGCCAAAAAGTTATAAGATCAAATTTTAAATTATTCGGAATTTTATTGATTGAAGAAAATGACTTTAATCTCTTATTCTTACAAATTTTTAATGCTTTTAAATTATTTTCTACTATTGACTGATCAATTCCTCTCTTTAAACAAAACTCAGCAAAAACTCCTAATCCAGAACCAATATCAAGTGATTTAAATTTTCTTGGAATTAATTTTTTTATTATTTTCCATTTATACCTGAGCATTAAATTTTGGACAAAATTGTAGAGATAATCAAAAAATGTTAAAGGCGTTTTTTTAAATGAATCATATTTTTCTGAAAGGTAATATTTTGACAAATCTTTTTCATTTCCAATATCTGTCCAGGCAATATCAAGTTTCAAATCCGAATATATATTAAATTTTTTATTCGTAACTAACTTATCTTCAGCAGTGTATAAAAATATGTCTTTGTTTAATTTCATATTGTTCCACGTGAAACATAATTTATCTTCCCATTGATACTAACAAAACGCTTATATCACTTGGTTTAATTCCGCTAATTCTAGATGCTTGATCTAGTGTTTGAGGTCTTATTTTATTTAGCTTTTCTTTTGCTTCGAACGATAAAGAAGATAATTCATTGAAATTAAATTTTTCAGGAATTTTAATATTCCTAAGTCTTATTAATTTTTCTACATTTCTTTTTTCTTTTTCAATATAACCTGAGTATTTAATATCTATTTCTGCTTGTTCAAGAATTTCATCAGATATTTTTTCCTTAATTAAATATTTTTTTAAAGGGTTTAAGTTTTTAATATCCTTTCTTTTAATATTTGGTCTAGCGAGCAATTTAGAAAATTTGTCAGTTTGTTTAACTGGCACCTCATCTAATGAAGACAACAAATAATTTGCTGATTTCATATCAAAACTTGTTGAATATAAATATTCTTTTACGCTTTTTGTTTTTTTAATTTTATTATCTAAAGTCTTCATTCTTTGAGAGGAAATCAACCCTAATTTATACCCCATAGGAGACAATCTCTTATCTGCATTGTCCTGCCTTAATAAAGTTCTATACTCAGCTCTCGAAGTAAACATTCTGTATGGCTCGTCAGTTCCCTTTAAGATTAAATCATCAATCAAAACGCCTATGTAAGCTTGGTCTCTTCTTAATATAAAAGGATCTTTTCTTTTTATTTTTAAGCTTGCATTTATTCCTGCAATTAATCCCTGAGCGGCCGCTTCTTCATAACCTGTCGTTCCGTTTATTTGCCCTGCAAAATATAATCCAGTAATTAATTTAGTTTCTAAAGTATTATATAGCTGCGTAGGTTGAAAAAAATCATATTCTATAGCATATCCAGGTCTAAAAAGTTTAACATTTTTAAAGCCTACTATTGATCTTAATGCTTTAAATTGAATTTCCTCAGGTAAAGATGTTGAAAAACCATTGACATAAACCTCAATAGTATTCCATCCTTCAGGTTCGACAAAAATTTGATGACTAGACTTATCACTAAAACGATTAATCTTATCTTCTATTGAGGGACAATATCTAGGGCCTATACTTTCAATATTACCATTAAACATAGGAGATCTGTCAAAACCTTCTCTTAATATTTCATGTGACAAATTATTAGTATGGGTCATATGGCAACTTATTTGAGATTTCAATGGTTTCGTTTGATTAGAAAAGGAAAATTTTGAGGGTTTAATGTCTCCAGGCTGCTCTTCCATTTTATTATAATCTAATGACCTTCCATCAACTCTTGGAGGTGTTCCTGTTTTCATCCTACCAGAGATAAATCCTAAATTTAAAAGACTGCTTGTTAAGCCTACTGAAGATTTCTCTCCAGCTCTTCCTCCTTGAAAGTTTTTTTCTCCAATATGAATTTTACCATTTAAAAACGTTCCATTAGTTAAAATTACTGTCTTGGAATAAATTTTTATTCCTAAACTGGTTTTTACACCACAAATTTTGTTGTTTTTAACTATTACATCAGTTACCATTTCTTGATAGAAATCTAAATTTTTTGTTTTTTCGAGCATTTGACGCCATTCTTGAGAAAACATTTGTCGATCAGATTGAACTCTTGGGCTCCACATAGCTGGACCCTTGGATTGATTAAGCATTTTGAACTGAATAGCACTTTTATCAGAAACTATTCCACTATAACCTCCAAGCGCATCAATTTCACGAACTATTTGTCCCTTTGCTATACCTCCCATAGCAGGATTACAAGACATCTGACCTAATGTCTGTAAATTCATAGTAATTAATAAAGTTTTTGAGCCAAGATTAGCTGCTGCTGCTGCTGCTTCACAGCCGGCGTGGCCACCGCCTACAACTATAACATCAAATTTATTTTCAAACATTATTAAATTGTTTCACGTGGAACATTTTTAAAAAAGAATCTTCTTTCTTTCTCATAAGCTCTCTGTCAACATTATTCTTGTCATTATAGCCAATACAATGTAAAAGACCATGTATAATCACCCTAACTATCTCATTTTCAATTGATTGAATGTTTTCTTTTGCATTTCTCTCAATTACTGAAAAGCATAGGTACATCTCTGCTTGAATTTTCTTCGATTTACTATAATCAAAAGTTATAATGTCTGTTTCTGTTTTATGTTTTAAATATTTTGTGTTAAGTTTTAACATTCTATCCTCAGAAACAAAGTTATATTCAATCTTTTTAATTCCAAATCCTTCATTTTTAACAAAGATTGAAATAAGTCTTTTGATATCATAAATATTAATAATTTTTGGTATGTTGTTAAATTTAATAATCTTCTTCAATTTTAAGATGCAAAGATAGTCGAAATGTGATTTTAATTAGAACTCATTTTAAATAAGCTATTATCTTTACAATTATGAGCTGTAGAGTTAGATTTGCGCCAAGTCCAACAGGGCCTCTCCACATAGGAGGTTTAAGAACAGCATTATATAACTACTTATTTGCTAAAAAAAATAAAGGTTCTTTTATCTTAAGAATAGAAGATACCGATCAAAATAGATATATTAAAGAGAGTGAAGAATATATAAATGAGTCTCTTAATTGGGCTGGTATTAATCCAGATGAAAGTCCAATTAAAAAAGGGGAATTTGGGCCATACAGACAAAGTGAAAGAAAAAGTATATACAATAATTATGTTTTAAAATTAATTGAAAACAATAAGGCTTATTATGCATTTGATAGTGATGAAGAGTTAAATAATCTACGATTTGAATATGAAAAGAAAGGAAAAACTTTTAAATATGACTATAGCAACAGGAAAAGTCTTAAAAACTCTTTAACCTTGACTAAAGAGGAAACTGAAAAATTAAAAAAACAAAATTCATTTGTCATAAGACTAAAAATAATCCCTAACCAAATTATCTCTGTTGAAGATAAAATAAGAGGTAATATTAATGTCAATTCAAATTTGCTAGACGATAAAGTATTAATAAAAAGTGATGGGATGCCAACATATCATTTTGCAAATGTTGTTGATGATCATTTAATGAAAATTTCAACAGTAATTAGAGGCGAGGAGTGGCTTCCTTCTTTACCTTTTCATAAATTATTATATAAGTCGTTTAAATGGAAAACTCCTGATTTTATGCATCTCCCTCTTATTCTCAAACCCTCTGGAAAAGGCAAGCTCTCAAAAAGAGATTCTGAAAAAATGGGAATTCCAATTTTTCCTTTATCGTGGAAAGAAAATGTTGGATTTAAAGAAATTGGATTTTTACCAAACTCTATAATAAATTACCTTGCGCTTTTAGGATGGAATGATGACACAGAAAAAGAAATTTATTCTTTAAAAGAACTAGAAACAGCTTTTGATTTTAAAAAAATTCAAAAAAGTGGTGCAAAATTTGATTACGATAAGGCTAAATGGATAAATCATAATCATTTAAAAAACTTGTCTGATAAAAGCCTTTTATCCCTTTCTAAAAAAAGTTTAAAATATTTAAATAGCTCATATAAAAAAACTGAGGTTTTAAAAATTATTTCTTTAGTTAAAGAAAGGTTGAATTTAATCCCTGACTTAAAAAAAGAAACTTTATTTTTCTACAATGATCCTGATTATTCTTTGTTAAATGAAAAGTTTTCAAAAAACAAAGATTCTATTAAAGTTTTAAATGATTTTAAAACAGTCTTTTCATCAATAAATAATATTGATGATGCAAAAAATCAAATTATAAATTATGGTAATGAAAACAATTTAAAGCTTGGATATTTAATGCAACTTTTAAGAATATCAATAGTAGGTGAATTATCTGGACCAGATCTTTTTTCAATTATTAAAATCATAGGAAAAAGTGTAACTTTAAAACGAATTGATAACCTTATGTCTAAACTAAAAAATTAAATCTATGCCTACTTCAACTTCTATAATTATTGGTCTTATTATTTTATTACTGTTTTTTTCACTTTTCATGGTTAAGCAACAGACTGCTGCTATAATAGAGCGGTTTGGAAAATTTCAAAGCATAAGACATTCTGGTCTTCAAATTAAAATTCCAATTATAGATAGAATTATAGGCAGGATAAGTTTAAGAGTACTTCAACTTGACGTTACCGTAGAAACTAAAACTAGCGATAATGTCTTTGTAAAATTAAAAGTTTCTGTTCAGTATAAAGTTATAAAAGATAAAGTTTATGAAGCATTTTACAAATTAGATTTTCCTCAAGATCAAATTACATCTTATGTTTTTGATGTTGTTCGAGCAGTTGTGCCTAAAATGAAATTAGATGATGTATTTGAAAAAAAGGACGAAATCGCTAATTCTGTAAAAGGAGAATTAAATGACGCCATGACTAACTATGGTTATGACATAATTAGAGCGCTTGTTACTGATATTGATCCGGATACTGAAGTAAAATCTGCAATGAACAAAATTAATGCTGCAGAAAGAAAAAAAGTTGCTGCTCAATATGAAGGTGATGCAGAAAGAATTAGGATTGTAGAAAAAGCAAAGGCTGAAGCTGAGAGTAAAAGACTTCAAGGACAAGGAATTGCTGATCAAAGAAGAGAAATCGCAAGAGGGTTGGAAGAATCTGTCGATGTTCTTAACAAAGTTGGTATAAATTCTCAAGAAGCTTCTGCATTAATTGTTGTTACCCAACATTACGATACTCTTCAAGCAGTTGGTGAAAACACAAATAGTAATTTAATTTTGCTCCCTAATTCTCCCCAAGCTGGAAGTGAAATGTTAAACAATATGGTTGCTTCGTTTACTGCTAGCAATCAAATTGGAGAAGCTATGAAAAAACAAAATAAGGATCCAGAAAACCTAAAAAATAAAAAAGAAAAATAACTTTATTTCTTAGACCAGCTATCTCTTAATCCAACTGTTTTATTAAAAATTAGCTTTTTGTTAATTATATTATCCAAAATAAAGTATCCTAATCTTTGAAATTGAAAATGATCTCCTTTTGAAGCAGTTGATAAACTAGGTTCAATATAGCCCTTAACTTTTTTTAAAGACTCTGAGTTAATAAAACTTTTAAAATCTATCTCTTTATCCGAATCTGGTGATGGAACTGAAAATAATCTATCATAAACATTTACATCAATGACTAAGGAGTGTTTAATTGTTACCCAATGAATTGTTCCTTTAACTTTTCTTTTACTTTCTTCTGAATCACTTCCGCTTTTACTTTTAGGATCATAAGAACATATAATTTCCTTTATTGTTCCATCATTATTTTTAATTACACTCTCTCCTTTTATTATATATGCATTTTTAAGTCTAACTTCTTTCCCTAGAGTTAGTCTATAAAATTTTCTATTAGCTTCTTCTTTAAAATCTTCTCTCTCAATATAGAGTTCTCTAGAAAATGGTATTTTTCTCTTTCCAAGTTCAGGTTTTTCCGGATTAATTTCTCCTTCTAAAATTTCATCACTATTTTCAGGATAGTTTATTATAATTAATTTAACCGGATTTAAAACTGCCATAACCCTTGGAGAAATTATATTAAGATGTTCTCTTACTGAAAATTCAAGAAGAGAAAGATCTATCAAATTTTCTCTTTTTGCAATGCCTGCTAGTTCAACAAATTTTTTTAAAGACTCCGGCGTATATCCTCTTCTTCTTAAGCCTGAAATAGTTGGCATTCTAGGGTCATCCCAGCCATTAACATACTTTTTTTCAATCAATTCAAATAATTTTCTTTTAGATGTTACTGTATATGACAAATTTAGTCTTGCAAACTCTCTTTGTTTTGGTCTCATTTTTTTTAAGGGAGCTAATGAATCTAAAAACCAATCGTATAAATCTCTATGAGGTTTAAACTCTAAAGTACAAAGTGAATGTGAAATCTGCTCAATGTAATCAGATTGACCATGAGTCCAATCATATAAAGGGTAAATACACCATTTATTTTTGGTCCTATGATGTTCTCTATATAAAACTCTATAGATCACTGGATCTCTTAATAGCATATTTGGAGACGCCATATCAATTTTTGCTCTTAAAACATGCTCTCCTTCCTTAAACTTTCCTTTAAACATAGACGTAAACAGCTTTTTATTTTCCTCTACACTTCGATTTCTATAGGGGCTATTTGATCCTGATTTTGTTGGTGTGCCTTTTTGTGATGCAATTTTTTCTGAATCCTGAGAATCAACGTATGCTAATTCTTTTTCAATGAGTAAATGTGCCCATTTATATAATTGTTCAAAATAATCAGAGGCATAAAGCTCTTCTTTCCATTTATATCCTAGCCAATTAATGTCCTCTTTTATACCATCGACAAACTTTTTATCTTCTTTAACTGGATTAGTATCATCAAATCTAAGATTTACTGATGCTCCATATTTTTCCCCAAGATTAAAGTTTAAACATATAGCTTTAACATGCCCGATATGCAAATACCCATTCGGTTCAGGTGGAAATCTAAATTTTAATGCTTTTTTATTAAACCCTTTTAATAAATCTTGCTTAATAATTTGCTCTATAAAATTTATACCTTTTTTCATAAATTAAAAACTCAACAAATATATTGATTTGATTTTTTAAACATGTTTATAAATAGAGTTTATATATTTGAAAATATGGGAAGAATTTATTTAAATGGCATAAAAATTTATGCCTATCATGGTTGCCTTAAAGAAGAAAATAAAATAGGAAGTTATTATAAAATAAACTTAATGGTTAAATCTAATTTGGAAAAACCCTCCAAAAGTGATCTATTAATAGACACAATAGACTACTCTAGATTATATGAAATAATTGAAAAAGAAATGAGCATAAAATCTTCATTAATTGAACATGTTTGTGACAGAATTCTAAATGTTATTTTTAAAACATTTCCTTCTGTATTAAAAGCAACAATAGAGGTTTCAAAATTAAACCCACCAATCGATGGTGATATAAAAAAGGTCTCTGTAAAGAAAAAAAGAAAAAGGTCCTTAAAATAAATATTTAGTATTTTTGTCTGCTATGGCATCGTGGCCGAGTGGCTAGGCAGAGCTCTGCAAAAGCTTTTACAGCGGTTCGAATCCGCTCGATGCCTCTTTTATTTTAGCAAAACCTTTCCGCCTAAAGTATATCTTGAAATTACTTGCTTAGGTTTTCCGTACACTTCAATTTTCCCCCCTGCATTTATTTTTAAATTAGCAAGTTCTTTTACTCTTATTGAGGAAGTCCCTCCTGCTATTGAAATAACTTGCGCTTTATTTGATTCTAATTTTTCTGCATTAATTAATCCCCCAGCACTAACTTTTAAATTAACTTCATTTGAAACGCCCGTAAGTTTAAGTTTTGCTCCAGAGCTCACATTTGCTTTCAAATTATTAACACTGATTTTAGCTGAAATATTTGACCCTTCTTTTGCTTTTATACTTATTTGATTTGTTTTTATTGTTTTCTTATTAGTAACTACAGATCCTTGGTATGCTGATATAAACTCGAGATTTTTACTATAAAAAACTTCTATATAATTATATCCCGTTTTGAAAAGAGACTCTACAGGAAGTTTTATTTTCATAGTTTTTCTTTTTATACTAATAATGACCTTTTCTATATTGTCTCCATATACATAAACAATATTCTTATCAGAGGGTATTAATTTAACTTCTAGTCCTGAATATACCTTTATAGAGTTAAAGTCTTTTATTGATATAGTAGCTCTTTCAACGTCATATCTTATTTGAGAATATGTTTTGAAAAACAATAATGAAAACAATAAAATAAATGTTTTTAACCTCATCTTAATAATTCGAAATCTAAATGTCTTTTTTCAGGATTTGTTTTTTTTACTTTTATATAAACAATGTCTCCTAATTGATATTTCCTTTTAAATTTTTCTCCAATTAAAAAGTGTTTCTTTTCATTATAAATATAGAAATCATCTTTCATGTTTTTAACACTAATCATCCCTTCACATTTATTTTCAATAATTTCTACATACATTCCCCTATCAGTAACTCCAGAAATTACACCTTTATAATTAAAGCCAATTTTATTACTCATAAAAAGAACTTGCATAAATTTATTTGAGGCTCTTTCTACTTTTGTAGATAATTGTTCTGTTTTTGATATGTGTTTACATGTTTTTTGAAGTTCTTTTTCTTTGTTATTATTTTTTAATATATTTTTTTCTAATATTCTATGAACTAAAATATCTGAATATCTTCTAATCGGTGAAGTAAAATGAGTGTAATTTTCAAAAGCTAGGCCATAATGTCCTATATTATTTTTTGAATATTCCGCTTTACTCATAGCTCTTAATGCTAATTTATCTATTAAATTTTTTTCTTTTTTTCCTTTTATTTTTAATAATAATTCATTTAAAGAAGAACCTACCTTTTTTGGATTTATGTTTAAATCATATCCTAACTTTTTTACTATCGATTTTAAGTTTTCTAATTTTTCATTATCTGGCAAATCATGTACTCTATAAACAAACTCTCTTTTTGTTTTATTAATTAATTCTCCTAGGCTTCTATTTGCTAGTAACATATACTCTTCAACTAATTTATTTGAATCTTTTGATTCTTTAAAATATATTTTTATTGGATTTTTATCTTTATCAATTTCAAATTTTATTTCTTTATTTTCAAAGTTTATTGAACCTTTTCTAATTCTTTTTTTTCTAATTTTTTTTGCTAATTTATTGAGCACAATGATTGAATCATAAATGTTTTCTTCTATTCTATATTCTTGACCAATTAATGAATTTTTTTTTGATATTGTTTTTGTTTTTTTTTCTAGAATTTCTTGAACTTCATCATAACTAAATCTATAATCTGAGTTAATTACAGTTTTTTTAAAATTACTTTTAATTATTTTTCCATTTTTATCTAGTTCAACAATACAAGAAAAACATAATTTATCTTCGTTCGGTCTTAAAGAGCATATTTGGTTTGATAATTTTTCTGGTAACATTGGTATTACTCTATCTACTAAGTATGTAGAATTTCCTCTTTTTTTGGCCTCTTTATCTATATGAGTTTTTGGTTTAACATAGTGAGTAACATCTGCTATGTGGATACCTACTTCAAAATTATTATTCTTCAATTTCTCTAATGAAATTGCATCGTCAAAATCTTTAGCATCGTTTGGGTCTATTGTCACAGTATTTTTATTTCTATAATCTTCTCTGTTTTCTATATCATTTTTTGTTATTTCATTTTTAATATATTTTAACTCTTCTAATGTTTTATTTTCAAATTCTATTTCCAGCCCATACTCGTATAAAATAGAATCAATTTCTGTTTTTACTTCTCCTTTTTTACCCAATGATTTAATAATTTTTCCCGTAGGGGATTCATCATTTAAGTTCCAAAACTTATATTCAACCAATACTTTTTCTTCATTTTTATATTTTCTTAAATTTTCTTTTTCTATAAAAAAGTCTGTGTATATGTTATCTTTTTTTGTTACTACAAAACCATAATTTTTTCCTCTTTCTAATATTCCAATATATTTTTTATTTGATCTTTTAACTACATCTATTACTTCTGCTTTATTTTTATTTTTTCTATTTAATAATCTTATTTTGACAGTATCCCCGTCTAAAGCTTTATTAATTTTTCTTCTATCTATTTTATATTCTTTATCATTATGTATAATAACACCTTTACCTGAAGGTTTTATTTGAATAATACTTATTAAAATTGT